>UQLN01000033.1 GCA_900541965.1 uncultured Parabacteroides sp.
TACATGCCTGTCACGCATGGGGTCACGGGTTCGAGTCCCGTACGCACCGCGAAATATAAATGAAAGTAGATAAAAGCTCTGAAGTCTTTGGATTTCAGAGCTTTTGTTTTTTTGCAAAATGTCAGGGATTTGTCGTATTTAATGACACTTTTGTGAAATAATGCCCTTTGTTCTGACTTGATATGTAAATATAAAAGACGTTTTAGGTAACATCCGGCTCCTTTTTGACCGCAAAAAGGGGCTATTTGTGTACTATTTGGCACCTGTTTCCATTTATTTGAGGGATAATTTCAATAAATTGTACAGAAAAATCCAGTTATCTGTGCGATAAAAAGCAACTATCCGCGCAGGTAAAAGCAGTATGTTTTGACTTCAAAACATATATGTTTCGATTTTAAAGCATATATGCTTTGTTTTCGGATGTTATCGGACATGGACGCGATTCTGGAATGGTTCAAAATCCGAACTTGATATGAATGTTAATTTGGTTATTATTTTCCATAAAGCATAACATTGTATTTAGACGCGGATTATGCGGAAAACGCGGATTAATAGACAAATAGTATGTATTAATCAGTGTTTTATATAAAATCAGCGTCTGATAAACTAATTTTCGTATATAATCAATTGGTAAGCTTTTTGCTGTATACGGTAATAGAGTGATAAAACTAAACTTCGCGAGAGTAGCTTATTTACCATGTCTTCCGTAGGTTACTCCGTATAGAGAACGTAGGAACAGGATGTTTTGTCATTTTGTCAAAATGTCAATGCCGTTAAGTCATTGTTGCCTTAAAACCCGTTCCAACCGGCTCAAACCGTCTGCCAATATTTGCCGGGGACAGGCTATATTGATGCGGATAAACCTTTCGCCGGTATCACCGTATAGATCACCTTCATTAACCCAAATCTTTTCTTGCTCAAGCAACGCCTTCACAATTTCTTTGGAGGATTGGTTCATAACCGAGCAATCCACCCATACGAGATAGGTCCCTTCAAGTATGGTTACAGGAAACTGCGGAAGGTATTTTTTGAAATAGGACTTCAGATACCTGTAGTTTTCCGACAGGTAATGGATTAATTCTTTCAGCCATTCCTCCCCGTTATTGTAAGCGGCAATCGATGCTTCGACACCGAAAGGATTTACATCACAGACTTCGTTTATATTGATTGCTTTATCTATTTTCTTGCGCCTGCCTTCATCTGCCGAAATAATATTTGCAATCTGTAGTCCAGCCAGATTAAATGCTTTGCTCGGTGAAACGCAAGTGACGGAATTCATTAAGAACTCTTCTGAAATGGATGCGAAAGGCGTATAGGTATATTCCGGGAAAACCAATTCGCAATGAATCTCATCGGCTACAATCAAGACATTGTTACGAATGCAAATCTCGCCGATACGGGCCAGTTCTTGCCGAGACCATACTCTTCCTGCCGGATTATGCGGGTTACATAATAGAAGCAACTTTGCTTTGGGGTCGGCTGCTTTTCTTTCCAAATCTTCGAAATCAATCCGGTAGGTCTCATTTGTATAAATAAGAGGATTGGCAATTATCTTACAATTGTTATTGCGGATGGAAGAAAAGAAGCAATTGTATACCGGTGTCTGTACCAATACATGGTCACCCGGGACAGTCAGTGCTTTAATTATGGCGGATAATGCCGGAACTACTCCTGAGGTGTAGATAATCCATTCCCTTTCTATTGGCCAACTATGTCGTCGTGTAAACCAGTGTATTATAGCTTCGTAATAAGCAGAAGGTACTTTTGTATATCCGAAAATTCCATGTTCCACCCGTTTGTGCAAAGTTTCAATAATAGCAGGAGCCGTACGGAAATCCATATCTGCCACCCACATGGGTAAAACCTCTTCTTCTGCCGTATCCCATTTATAAGAGTTGGAACCACGGCGGGGAATTATTTCATCGAAATCGTATTTCATTGGTTGAAACAAGTTCTGTTGTCCCACAATTTTAATACGCAGTTTCCGGGAGCTTTGGTATTTTCATCGATGATGATTTTGCCATAGCTATCGGCCGTGATACTTCCGGTACGCGGATTCTTTACACTATGTACAGGCGTTTTGATTGTGGCTTGTACGCTACTGTATTCAAAACACAGGTCGGCATCTTCTGCCATTGTACAATTTTCCAGAATAAGATTATGAGCATAACATAATGCCTGCGTTCCTGAAATCTTACAGTTTACCAGACGGAGGTTATGTGAGTGCCATCCCAAGTATTCACCGTTTAGTTCGGAGTCGTATACGGTTACATTCTCGGTATTCCAGAAGGCGTCTTTGGAGTTGATGACCGCATGGCGGATTTCTACGTTTTTGCAATATTGGAAAGAGTAGTTTCCGTTCTGGCTGTAATTTTCGATACGAATATTTTCACCGTGCATAAAGAGGTAATCCGCTTTATCAATCTGGACATTCTTCAGTTCTACGTTGCGGCAATGCCAAAGGGTTTCCAATGCATTGGGAAGCTGTACGTTTTCCAGTTTGATTCCATCCATTTCCCTGAACATCTTTGGCGCTTCCACCACAGTGTCTGTCATTTGAACTCCTTGGGAATACCATAAGGCGGCACGTGCCCCTTCTGTAAAGAAACAGTTTTTTATGATAAAGCCGTTGTTATGCCAGAAAGGATATTTGCCTTCGAAGCGACAGTTTACGGCTATGATATTGCTGCATTCTTTTAGTGCCGATTCTCCGGCATGGATGGTTACGTTCTCCAGTTGTAAGTCGTGTGTTGCAAATAAAGGGCGTTCGCCTTCAAATTCTTTATTTTTAATTAGTTCCATAATTGAATATGTTTGTTATTAATTTGTTCAATAGTTTAATTACTGCAGTTCGAAAGTGACAGTGGTGTTTCGTTTTATTGTTTCAGATATTTATTGAAAAAAGATTCCAGCTTATCGAACGGAATGAGATTTACACGGTCATACAGGTCTACATGTCCGGCTTTGGGTACGAGGTACAGTTCTTTCGGCTCGGCAGCCAGTCGATAAGCCTCTTCACTGAATTCACGTGATGAGCATTCTCCCCGGAAATGAAAAGCATGGGACGGGGTGAAATGGTTTCAATATCGGCGAACGGATAGAAATTCATGAATTTCACATTGCTTGTCAATGTGGGGTGCGTAGTAGTCTGTGGTGTAGCTCCTTCCGGTGTGACTTCTCCTCGTGAGGTACGGTAAAACTCATAAAATTCACGTTCTATGGGATTTGAATTTTCAGTCAGTTCATGTACCGTACCACCTGTGTATTTAGTTTCTCCTCCGGAGAATTCAACATAGCGCTGTTCGGCTGCTTCGGCAAGGATTTGTTTTCTTTGTTCCAATGTCTGTGCATGTTTTAACCCGTTACGGCTGGCAGTTCCCATATTGTACATGCTTATGGTTGCGATAGCTTTTAGGCGAGGGTCTATCTTTGCTGCACTAATGGCAAAACTGCCACTGCCGCAAATCCCGATGACTCCGATATGTTCGCGATTAATGAATGGGCGAGTACCTAAATAATCTACCGCGGCGCTGAAAGCTTCCGCATAAATTTCGGGAAGGACCGCGTTGCGTGGTTCCCCTTCACTTTCGCCCCAGTATGACAAATCGATGGACAATGTGACGAATCCCCTTTCTGCCATCTTTGTTGCATACAGGTTTGCACTTTGTTCTTTGACGGCCCCCATAGGGTGCCCGACAATGATGGCGGGATATTTGTCTCCTGCTTTCATCTCTTTCGGTACAAAAAGGTTTCCGGCCACTTTCATTTTGTACTGGTTGGGGAAAGATACCTTCTCTGTGTTTACCAAATTGCTTTTATAAAAATTATCCGCATCAGTTTGTGCGAAAGAAATACTTGTACCGAGCATCGTAAAAAATGCCATTGCTGATAATATTCGTTTCATATCTTATTCAGTTGGATGATTAATGATTTGATTATCTTATTTCTACATTGCAAAATTACGGTGCCGGAAAGATATTCTTTGTAGATAGATTACGGACTTCATAACCCGAATTACAGATTGTATAAAAATGGAAAAGCAACGTTTGCAATGAAGGATTGCAAACGTTGCTTTTATTATCACAAAAATTCAGTATTGATATAACTAACGGAATGATTTGCGAAAAATTTCTACACAATCCTTGTGTCCCAATTCGTAAGGATTGGCAAGGAATAATCCTCCCATTGTTTCTTTTGCATTGGTAGCCAATGTATCAAATTCGTCGGGGGTGAAACCATAATCGCTCATCTTCAAGTCGGCTACGCCACACTCTTTTTGCAACTTGACCAGCATTGTGATGAAATCTTCCGGTTTATTGGCTTCCGGCATACCCATTACTTGTGCCATTTTTATGAAACGTTCATCGCAGGCATGCTTTTCAATGAAGAATTCATAGAAAGCTTTTGAAATCATAATCAATCCGGCGCCATGCGGCAGGTTTTGATGATAGGCACTCATCGCATGTTCCAGGGAATGCTCGGCTGTGGTACTGCAAAAAGTCATTACAGCGCCGGACAAGTTGTTTGCAAATGCAACTCTTTCGCGGGCTTCCATATCGTTGCCATCGGCTACTGCACGGGGCAGATATTTTGCAATGTTTTTAATAGCAGTCAATGTATACATATCACTCATCAGGCTGGCTGTTTTGGATATGTAGCATTCCGTAGAATGAAACAGGGCGTCGAACCCCTGATAAGCCGTGAACTTGGGAGGAACAGATTTCATCAATTCAGGATCGACAATGGAGAGTAGGGGAAATAGTTCGTCATATCCTCCAAAGCCGATTTTCTCATTTGTTTCATCATTGGTGATAACTCCCCATTGGTCGGCTTCCGAACCGGTTCCGGCAGTAGTCGTGATACAAACTAATGGCAGGGGTTTATTCTGCATCTTTTGTTTTTTTCCTGTTCCTCCATGTATATAATCCCAAACATCGCCCGGGTTAGTAGCCATAAAGGCAATTGCCTTGGAAGCGTCCATAACACTGCCTCCGCCCAATGCAACAATAAAATCACATCTGTTTTCCTTGGCAAAAGCTGCCCCTGCCATTACTGTCGATTTTAGGGGGTTGGCCTCTATCCGGTCGAAAACAACCGTTTCGATGCCCGCCAGGTGGAGTTCTGTTTCAACGGTGTTTAAATAACCATTGTCTTTGGTGGAACGTCCGTTGGATATAGCAACCATAGCCTTTTTACCAGGTAACTGCTGCTTGTGAAGTTCTTTTACCATACCGGAACCAAACAAGGTACGGGTAGGAATATAAATTCGAAAGTTACTCATAATTACTTGTTGTTTTTAATTTATCATTTTTATACTGCAAAGATACTTTACGGGTGACAAGTACTTTGTAGACAGATTACAGGTATTGATACCTTAATTACAGATTACTAATAGTATAACTTTATTTACAAGTTCTTGTTCAGGCCCGGATAAAAGAAAAGTGTATACAGATTACGGATTGTGTAACCCTAATTACAGGTACACCATACTACATAAAATAAGTATTCGTATCTTTGTTCTAGTTCAAATATTTACCTCATATGGATAAAATAATACAATTGGAAAATGTAGACCAGTATAATAATTTGTACGGGCTCGAAACACTGCATCCGTTAGTAAGTGTCGTTGACCTTACGAAAGCGACTAAAATGATAAATCATGTTCAGATAAATTACGGCTTGTATGCGCTTTTTCTGAAACAAACCAAGAGTTGTGACATTAAATATGGGCGTAAATATTATGATTATCAGGAAGGGACTATTGTTTGTTTTGGCCCGGGTCAGACAACCCGGGTAGAGATGTTGAAGGAGGATGTGGCACCTGAAGTTTATGGTATCGTTTTTCATCCCGACCTTATTCGTGGCACCTCTTTAGGGAAGAATATGAAGAACTATACTTTTTTCTCTTATGCCGTAAATGAGGCATTGCATGTATCTGAGCAGGAAAGATCTATTGTGATGGATTGCTTTGAGAAAATCAATATCGAACTTGAACATGCCATAGATAAGCATAGTAAATCGTTGATTGCAATGAATATAGAGTTGCTTCTTAACTATTGTATGCGTTTCTATGAACGCCAGTTCATTACCCGTAGCAATATAAACAAAGATGCTCTCACCAGATTCGAACAGCTTTTAGATGACTATTTTCAAGGTGATCAGCCTGTACAGGACGGCTTGCCTTCTGTAAAATATTTTGCCGACAAGATTTGCCTTTCGCCTAATTATTTTGGAGATATGGTAAAAAAAGAAACCGGAAAAACTCCACAAGAACATATTCAGGAGAAAGTTATCGCACTGGCAAAAGAATATATTGCGGAGACTGATGATACTGTCAGTCAGATCGCTTATGCGTTGGGATTCCAATATCCGCAACATCTTAGCCGTCTGTTTAAAAAACGTGTCGGTTGTACGCCGAATGAATACAGAATGCAGAATAATATGAGCCTTTGATGAGCCGTTTCTATGAAAGGAAAAGTGCTAAATATCGAGACAGTACATCAATGTAACTGTTGTTTGGGATATAAAACATTACATCCGTTGGTGAGTGTTATCGACTTGTCGGCAGCCAATCTTGAGCAGTGTGTTGTGAAGTTTGACTTTTATACGATCCTGCTAATTGAAGGAGATGTGGATGATTTTTTGTACGGACGTAAATATTATGACTATTCCAATGCTTCATTGGTATTCCTCACGCCGGGAGAATCGATCGAAATAGATAAAAGCGAAATACTCCTACGGAAGGGTTGGTTGCTGGCATTCCATCCCGATTTGCTCTCTCACACCTCATTGGATGAAACGATAAAGAATTATTCATTTTTCTTTTATAAACCGGAAGAAGCTCTACACTTGTCACTGCGTGAAAAGACGAAAGTAATAGAATGTTTGTGCAACATAAAAGAGGAATTGCGGCATGCGATAGATTGCCACAGTAAAACGATTATTTCACGCTATATAGAATTGCTGTTGGATTATTGTTTCCGTTTTTACGAACGTCAGTTTATTACGCGGTGTAACGCAAATAAATCTGTAATTTGCCAAACGGATGATCTATTGGATGAATATATCCGGTCCGGCAAATTGAAAAGTGGTGTATTGCCGTCTGACGAATACTGTGCGGACAAACTTCATTTGTCATCATATTACTTTAATGACTTATTAATTTTTGAAACAGGAAAAAACTTATATGAATATTTCCAGATAAAACGGTTGGAAGCCTCCAAGAAAATGCTGTTGGAACAAAACAAAACCGTCGGCAAGGTAGCAGAAGAACTGGGCTATCTGAATGTACAATATTTCAGCCGTCTTTTTAAGAAAGTAACGGGTATCGCCCCAAGCGAATATAAGTTGTCACAAAATTAGATAGCCTTATAAAAAATCTTTTCTATATTCGCAGCATTGATCTATAAGTTCTATATGCCATGAAAAATAACATCTTTACTTGTTTATTATCTCTTTGTCTGGTATTATGTGTATGCTGCTCGATGCCGGAAAATAAAAGTGAACGGCAGAAACCTCTGTCACCTCCAATAGTTGTTGGGGTTTTTGATGGTCATGGCGGGGCACAAAGTTGTATTTGGGAAACAGTGGCCGCTATCCGGCTCGATCCGGAGATGAGTGTACGTACTGTTACTACGGCTGATATAGCGAATCATGTACTCGACTCCATTGATGCGATTATCATTCCCGGTGGAAGTGGCAAGAATCAGTATCTGAATCTTGGAGCATTGAACCGACAACGTATAAAGGATTTTGTAGCCCGGGGTAAAGGTGCGGTAGGTATTTGTGCCGGAGCTTATCTTTTTTCAAATACGCCCGGTTATACCTGTATGGGATTGAACGGAGAACAAGCCATCGATATCGCGCATGATAACCGCGGGCATGGATTGGCTAAGTTTACTCTGAATGAAGAGGGAAAACAGGTTTTTCCGGAATTGGCAGGTCGTGATACCAGTTATGTAATTTATTATGAAGGCCCGGTCTTTATAAAGCATCCGGAAGATACGATTCAAAATGTCACGCTTGCCATTATGGAAAGCGATGTACACGAAGAAGGGAATGCCCCTGCCGATATGACGAATGGCAAGCCCTTTTTCCTTGCCAACAGTTATGGGAAAGGACGGATCTTTAGCTCTATTGCACATCCGGAAGCTACCCCCGGGATGATGTGGATGATTCCCCGGATGGTACGCTGGACACTGAATAAGCCATTGATTCCTTATCAACAAGATGCTGTACAACCTGCTTTATTTGAAAAGGAACTATTAATGACCGTGGCTGATTTAAGACAGGAACAAGCCTGCTTCCAAATGCTTTTAAATGGGGAAAGTGACCGGAAAATCTCGGCATTGGATTGGTTGGAAACTCATCATTCATGGGATGCTAAACGATGGGTACAAGGATTGCTTTATGATGCATCTCCGGCAGTTCGTATCCGGGCAGCCCGGTATATTGCTGATACCCAATATTTACCTTTCATATCAAATGTGCGTTCTGCTTACCAGACAGAAAAGGATGAAGCTACGAAAGCAGAACTTAAGTTGCAACTGGATAAACTGGAATCTTTGTTGCCCTTATTCTCTTCCAGCCTGTAAACTGCAATCGGTCGAGGAACTTTATCCTGATTCCTATTGTTTTATATTTAGTTAAATAAAAGAGTAGGAATATGGAAAATGGTGTAATGATGCAGTATTTTGAGTGGAATCTTCCGAATGATGGGAAGTTGTGGACACAATTAAAAAAGGATGCGTCGCATTTACATGATATAGGCGTGACGGCAGTATGGATTCCACCTGCATATAAAGCAGACGAACAACAGGATGAAGGCTATGCTACATACGATTTATATGACCTTGGCGAGTTTGATCAGAAAAGTACGGTAAGGACAAAGTATGGCACGAAAGAAGAACTGAAAGCAATGATTGATGAATTACATAAAAATAAGATTTCAGTCTATCTGGATGTCGTATTGAATCATAAGGCCGGCGGTGATTTTACAGAAAAATTTATGGTGGTTGAAGTCGATCCGGCCCAAAGGAATAAGGCTTTGGGAGAACCGTTCGAGATACAGGGATGGACAGGATATCTTTTCCATGGGCGTAAGGATAAATATTCAGATTTTAAATGGCATTGGTATCACTTTTCCGGAACAGGTTTCGATGATTCCAAGAAGCGAAGCGGCATTTTCCAGATTCAGGGAGAAGGGAAAGCATGGAGTGAAGGAGTGGATAGCGAGAATGGAAATTACGATTTTCTTTTATGCAATGATCTGGACCTGAACCATCCGGAAGTGGTTTCCGAATTGAATCGCTGGGGTAAATGGGTTTCGAATGAACTGAATCTCGACGGCATGCGTCTGGACGCCATCAAACATATGAAGGATCAGTTTATAGCACAATTTATTGATGTTGTACGAAAGGAAAGGGGAGACGGTTTTTATGCCGTTGGTGAGTATTGGAACGGGGATATGGAAACGCTGAATAATTATATAGAGGCTGTAGGGCATAAAGTCAATCTGTTCGATGTTCCATTACATTACAACCTGTTTCAGGCTTCGCAGGAAGGAAAAGATTTTGATTTACAGAATATACTGAAGAATACGCTGGTGGAACATCATAACGAATTGGCAGTTACTTTTGTAGATAATCACGACTCACAATATGGAAGCTCTCTGGAATCACAGATTGAGGATTGGTTTAAGCCAATGGCTTATGGTTTGATTTTTCTGATGAAAAATGGTTATCCCTGTTTGTTTTATGGTGATTATTATGGTGTTAAGGGTGAAAAGTCCCCTCATACAAAAATCATCGATATTTTATTAGACGCAAGGCGGAAATATGCCTATGGTGAACAGGTTGATTATTTTGATCATCCGTCTATTGTCGGTTTTGTTCGTTTGGGAGACGAAGATCATCCGGATTCCGCTTTGGCCTTTTTAATGTCAAATGATGAAGGCGGGCATAAAACGATGTGCTTAGGTAAAGAACACAAAGGGGAAGTATGGCATGAAATAACCGGGAGTATCCCCGTAGAAGTTGTTTTGGATGAAGAAGGGAATGGCGATTTTTCCGTGGGAGCCCGTAATTTGGCTGTTTGGGTAAAAAAATAGATGAAGAGAAAACGCGGATAAAATGAGTTGCATTCCAACTCATTTTATCCACCGGACTTTTTTATGCTTCTATTTCTTTTTTTACCTGTTCCCAGTTAATTAGCTGATAGGATTGGCATATGCGTTTTAATTCGTTTCTTACCTCTATTAAAGCAAAACCAAGTAGGTTTTGACCTTTCCAAAGAAATGGATTATTGATTTGCGGATTGGCTTCCTCCATGCCGACTCCCCATATGGTATCGTATGGGCTTGCTTCCACTAAAATTTTATTTCCGGTACTTAGTAAAAAATCAAGAAGTTCTTTGTTTTGAAGGAATTTGGCATAGTTACTGTTCTGTTTCCTGATTTCTTCGTCTTCGAAAATACGTGCTTTTTCTGCCATCATATATTGTTCCATGCAACAGTAATCGTGCGTATCTACCCGAAAAGAAGCCTTCCACATTGGCTAAAACAAGATTTGGATATCTCCTTTTTGGCATAATGTCCCCAAAAGAAGATGTACTCGAAATTTGTAGCCGGCTATTTTATTTTCAGTCCGGGAATCAATGCCGTACCATCAATAAGTTCCAGTTCCTGTACCATATCCAGTGTGCCTTGTTTATATTTTTGGAAATGGGGCGTTTGAAGATGGTTTTCGTAAGCAGCCTGGTCTGCATAAATTTCAAGGATCGTTATTTTATTCGGTTGTTCTTTTTCAGAAACAGCATATAATGTAAGGACTCCCGGTTCCAGATGTACAGATGCTTCTATTTCTTCTTTCAGATAAGCATTGTAGTTATCCAGTTGTGCCGGGTCGACAGTAATTCTTGAAATACGGACTTTATTGTTTTCAGGAGAAGATTGTGGGGTTTCCTGAATAATTTTCAAGGCTTTTATTGCAGGAGGAAAACCTATATAAGGAAGACATTGTATGATTGCCGCAGCAAGTATCTCCTTAGTGTTGCCGACGGCTAAATTTCCTTGAAGATGCGAACGAAGCTGACTTTCTGTTTCCAGCGTGGTAAGTACACAGTAAGCCAATAGTTCACGGGTTTTTATATCCAGTCCGTTACGGGTGTAAATATCGCCGAAACAATATTCGGTAAGGAATCTTTCAATTTCGCCGCCCAGACCTCCTGGGACATTTTTCATTGCGTCTTTTATGCCTTCCGGATAAAGTATGTTTTGAATGGCAGCCCCTTTTTCATCTCTGTCTTTCTCCGTCACTGTCCCTTGTGCTTCTAAAGGTAAGGAGATACCCCGTTCTTTAAACACATCATTAATAGTAGCCAATGCATTTAATGTTTTCGGGAAACCGATGAATGGAGCACAGAGGTAAATCGTTTCGCGCAGTTCAACGGGAGTAACCCCCACATTCAAAGCTGCGGCAGCATGTGCTTTCAATTGAGGTAATGTCTGCATCGTTGCCAAAGTGATGCAGGTAATCATTTCCCGTGTTTTTATATCCAGTTCTCCGGTATGGAATACTTCTCCGAAAATAAACTTTTGGAGGATATCCATCATTTCCGGGTCTGTACCTTGTCCGGTCAGTGCTTCCCCTCCGAATAAGGTCGTATAGTTCTTTTTACATAATTCGGTTCTATCCATCTTTTCTGTTTCGTTAGATTCCGGATTGCCCTGAGCGAAAACGGGCAGGAATCCGGACAGGATAAATATTGATATTAAAAATGTTTTTTTCATATGCAGTGCTTTTTATTTTATAGCTTCGGCATATTCTTCGTTAGTAACTTCACCCAGCCATTCGGTAGTGTTTTCACTTACTTTTGGAGTGATGCCGATGTGTGTAAAACGGCTATCGGGTGCTGCGCCATGCCAGTGGGCTGTGTGAGCAGGGATATTAACGATATCGCCCGGTTGCAACCGTTGAGCCGGTTTGTCTCTTTCCTGATAATAACCGATACCTTCGGTGCAGAGTAAAATCTGACCTACACTGTGTGAATGCCAGTAGTTACGTGTTCCGGGAGCGAAGGTTACATTATATACATTACAATCATATTCCGGTTGAATGGAAAGCATTTTTAACCAGGCGGCTCCTGTAAAATTGTCTGTAATCGGTGAACCGAGTCCCAATACGGGTTCTTGTACTTTTGGTGTCTTGTCCATTGTTATTTCTGTTTGATTATTACTACTATGGTTGTTGCATGAACTTATCCCCAGGGATAACAAACAAATGCTTATTACTGCAAGGTTCTTTTTCATTTTCATATAGATTATTTATTAGTAGTACAAAAATAGAAACTTGCAAGTGTGTTGGTTGTAGATGAATTACAGAAAGTCTTACCTGAATTACTGTTTTAGCATAAAATTGTTGGTGGTCAACTAAAATCGTTAGCGTACAGGAAATAGAAAGTTCTCAATCCGGAGACAAAAAGTTTCATGCCTTGGAACAAAAAGTTTCACCCTTTGGAACTTTTAGTTTCATCGGCTGAAACTTTTAGTTTCAAAATTTGAAAATAAAATGAAACTAACTGGAAAAGTAGTTTATGTCCGGTACTGTCTTTCTGTTACACCCTTATGTTTGGATTTGTAATAGATTGCTTGCTAATTTGTTTAGAATGAGAATAACTCTACACCAAGCTGTAAAAATCCTTTATCTCCTTTAGGATTCCATAGGGCACAGGTATAGACTGGTAACTTATATTTCCCGATGTATAGATCTTTGGTAACTTTTACCGTGACTTGCATGATACCCGGACCGGTACCGTAAAAATTAGAAGAGCTTCCGGAACGGTTCAAAGCAAAGCCTCCGCCTATACCCGTATCTACCCGCCATCCGTTCTTTTGATACACAGGATATTCGGCATAACAGAAACTCGAGTATTTGTTGGCTGTATTATCAGCATTCCGGTCACGGCCGAATATGATAGTCGACCAGCTTAATAATAAAGGAAATTTTCCCTGAAAACGATAGCTAACTATGGCGTCGAGGAATCTTCCGGTTTCACTCGGTTTATAATTGAAAAATTCTTTGTTATTGTATTTGGCTCCCGGCGAGAAATTGTAGGTATCCCAAAAAGCGATGGAGAATCCTTTATATGTATACGAAGCATAGTAATTAAATTCTTTATAGGAACCGTTGATATTGGTACCGCCCCATAGTCCGAGACGGAAGTGTTCTTTATGATCGGTGACGCTTACGTCGGTAGTAAAGACCAGACCATCCGCTACTTCAATACCTCTCCATAAATGATTGTTTTTTACATTAGCACTAAAATGTAACTGGGCTTGTGTATGCATTGCCAGGCATAATCCCAGAATGAATAAGATTTTTTTCATGGTAAATTGTCGTTTTTCAATTGGGTTTATATGTATTTTAACTTCGGGTTATTTACAGGGTATTTGGTGTATGAAGTTAAGGCAGGGAAAATAGTAAAACTATTTTTTTCATAAATATTTTATGCAATCGTTCTTGGGAACGTTCCCAAAATCTGCAAACGTTCCCAAAAGCTACAAATATTTACAATAATTATATTGTTACTTTTTTATTTTCCCTTCGCTGATAAGTTCGGATAAAGCCCTTGCCAGTGAGGGACGGGTAACTCCTAATTTCTGGGCGACTTCTTGCTGGTTATGGATGGCAGGATGAGTTTCCAGGTATTTTAATAATCTTGTTTTCAGGTTTAGCAAGGCAAACTCATTCAGCTTTTTACTAAGGAAAACACTACGGTCGGAAATCTCTTTTAAGAAGTTTTCCATGACTTGCGGATGCTCGTGCATGAAGTTAAGAAAACGCTCTTTGCCGATGATGAATACTTCACAGCCGGTTTCGGCCTCTATGTTTACGGGAATACGGTTTTCGGTAGCGAAGATGAAAGCCGGGGCAAGCAGACTGGGACCCGGAATATTCTCAATAGTCACTTCTTTACCTTCTTCATTAATCATACCCGCACGGACAGTACCGGTAGCCAATAAATATAAAGACTTGCATATGGCACCTTGCCTGGCAATAATATCTCCCGGCTCAAACTGTTTTAAGCTATTGGGTACGGCGAAAAGGAAGGGGAGGATATCCTCTTCTTTCATGCCTTGGAATGGGGATGATTGTAATAATTCAGTCAGGTCCATACTTAATCATTTAACAATATTTCGTGCTGGTTGTAACATATGGTACAGCTTCCGGAGAACATGCACTTTACATTTGCACAAAAATAATAGTAATCTTAGAAAGAAAAATGATTATGGAAAATAATATGTTTTGTTTTCAGTGTCAGGAAACCGCCAAAGGGCAGGGATGTATCCTGAAAGGTGTATGTGGAAAGGATGCCTCTACGGCACGTGCAATGGATTTATTACTTTTTGTAGTACGAGGTGTTTGTGTGGCAACCGACCAATTGAACCGGATGGTGGTTCCTGTGCCGGAAGAGGTGAACGGATTTGTAGTGGATGCTCTTTTCTCAACGATTACGAATGCGAACTTTGATGATGAAAGTATCCTGAAACGTATCGATAAAGGTTTTATTTTGCGTGAGCAACTAAAAAAACTGGCTGCTGAAAATGGAGTTGCCCTTCCTTCCGTAGATGAAGTGGAATGGACCGGTAACCGTGCCGATTATGACAGTAAGGCTGTCGAGGTTGGTATTCTACGTGAAAAAGATGAAGACATCCGGTCATTGAAAGAGCTGATTATCTATGGGCTGAAAGGTATGGCGGCCTATTTAGAACATGCTGTAAGGTTGGGTTATGACAATGAACATATTCATCTTTTTATACATCAGGCAATCGCCGACATTACTGTGAAGGAATTGTCCGTGGAAGAACTTGTTGCATTGGTACTGAAGACCGGAGAGGTTGGAGTCCGGACAATGGCATTGTTGGATAAAGCCAATACTTCCAGATATGGCAATCCTGAAATAACAAGTGTAAATATAGGTGTCCGTAACCGTCCGGGTATTCTTATTAGCGGACACGACCTGCATGACCTGGAAGAACTTTTGAAACAAACAGAGGGAACCGGAATAGATGTCTATACACATGGGGAGATGCTTCCTGCACATTATTATCCGGCATTTAAGAAGTATGCCCATTTTGCAGGAAACTATGGTAATGCCTGGTGGAAACAGCGGGAAGAGTTTACATCTTTCAACGGACCGATTTTGTTTACAACCAACTGCATTGTACCGCCATTATCGAATGCAACTTATAAAGAACGAATGTTTACTATGAACTCTACCGGTTACCCAGGCTGTAAACATATTGAAGCTGATGCAGACGGACATAAAGATTATTCCGAATTAATAGAAATGGCCAGACATTGTGAAGCTCCGGTAGAAATAGAACGCGGAGAAATTATAGGTGGATTTGCACACAATCAGGTATTACAGCTGGCAGATAAAGTGGTGGAAGCTGTTAAGACCGGAGCTATCCGTAAATTTATAGTAATGGCAGGTTGCGACGGACGAATGCGTGGACGCGAATATTATACGGAATTTGCAAAAGCGCTTCCTAAAGATACGGTGATCCTGACAGCCGGCTGTGCCAAGTATCGTTATAACAAACTGGCTTTGGGTGATATAAATGGCATTCCCCGAGTACTGGATGCCGGTCAGTGTAACGATAGCTATTCACTCGCTGTGATTGCATTAAAACTGAAAGAGGTGTTTGAACTTCGGGATGTGAACGAGCTTCCGATAGCATATAACATTGCCTGGTATGAACAGAAGGCTGTTATCGTATTGCTCGCTTTGCTTAGCCTGGGGGTGAAACATATACATCTGGGTCCTACGCTCCCAGCATTCCTTTCTCCTAATGTGGCAAAAGTACTCGTAGAGAATTTTGGAATCGGAGGTATTACCTCTGTTGAGGAAGATATGAATACATTCGGACTTTAACTGTTTAGTTAGCCTCTGTCGAAGTCTTTGCAAATTTGCGCGGGTAATTGAATGCGATAGCGAGTAAAGCGCCTGCACCTAATAGATAAGGATAATATAGATATTGCATGATTTCGATAGGGGAGACTTGTCCCAGACCCGCCGCCATCAAAAGTTGTGCCCCGTAAGGAATGATTCCCTGCACGAAACAGGAAAAAATATCCAGCAGGCTGGCACTTCGGCGCGGGTCTATTTTAAACCGGTCCGCTATATCTTTGGCTATGGGTCCCGACATTATCAGAGCGATTGTATTATTTGCCGTACACAGGTTCGCGATGCTGACTAATGCTGCGATGCTGAGTTCAGCCCCTTTGGTAGAGCGGATATGTGCAGTCAGTTTAAGGATAATCCAGTCGATGCCGCCATTATACCGTATCATTTCCAGCATACCTCCTGCAAGTAATGTTACAATGATCAATTCTCCCATGTTAGTAATACCTGTTCCCATGGAGGAAGTCCAGTCCCAAACCGTAAAACTTCCTGTCAGTATACCGACAATACCGGAGAAAAGGATTCCGATTACCAATACAAGCATTACATTTACACTACAGATAGCCGTTATCAGTACGACCAGATAGGGGATAACTTTTATCCATTCGATCGGTCCGGTTTCATAACCGCTGTCTATACCACTACCCGTTAATATATAGATGATAGCTGTTACAATGGCTATCGGTAATGCGATACGGATATTTACTTTGAATTTATCACTCATGTTGCAGCCTTGTGTACGGGTTGCGACAATGGTGGTATCGGAAATGAAAGAAAGGTTATCGCCGAACATGGCACCACTTACAACCACACCGAGCATCAGTGCGTCCGGCATCCCTGTTTTGGCTGCAATCCCTACGGCAACCGGCGATAATGCAACAATCGTGCCTACGGATGTTCCAACCGAAATGGAAATAAAGCAAGCTGCCAAAAATATCCCGGCAGCAAGCAGGTTACCGGGTAGGAGGGACATGGCAAGATTAACAGTTGCATCGACAGCCCCCATTGTTTTTGCAGTCTGTGCAAAAGCTCCGGCAAGGATAAAAATCAGCACCATCAGCATTATGTTGCTATTGGCTGCTCCCCGGCAGAATTGTTCGATGCGGTTACTTAATTTACCACCCTTAGACAAGGCGATGGCAACAATCGAAGCGATTACAAAAGCAACTGTAATCGGCATTTTGTAGAAGTCTCCGGCAATAATGGATACAGCCAGATAGGATACAAGGAATACTACCAGCGGTATGAGGGCAAAAGCATTCGGAGCGTGATTGAGTGGCGATTTTGTCGTATCTATCATAGCTGTTTCTTATCGCAAATCTACTTTAGAATGAGAATCTGAGGGCAATACGTACACCACCTTTCTTGATGTTCGGATTATCCAGATAAGTAAGACGGCGATAATAGTCGATACGCAATATCTTGAATATATTTTCCAGACCGACACTTACTTCCATGTAAGGAGTTTTGCCGAGCGGCTGGGTACCGTCAGGCAACAGGAATAAACCTGGTGTCAGGGTCGGGTTGTTTTTATCTGTCAGGCCTCCGTAGATACCATTGAATGATACGACCTCACGTAATCTCAACCATTTGATTCCCGGGATACGGTTCAGAATCCAGCCTTTCAGATAGTAAGTTGCATTGAACGATACATACTGGTCTGTCACAAATTCGAGTGCATTCATCATATGGAATGCTTCCGGCTGAATGGTAATGGATTGGTTGGTATTAGGCAATATCAATAATGGGAATGGAACCTTGTTCCATACTTTACCAGCTTTCAACTGAGCATCTATATGTCCGAAAGATGATAACCAGATTCTTTTTTCAGCACTAATTTCAGTACGGTTATAATTATAATCGCCTCCAAGTACACCTTTGATACCCAATTGATGGGAAAGCCTGAATATAGGAGCATCTTTTGACAGGTTGAATACTGAATTTTTTCCTGCACGTCCGTTGTAAGCACGTTCTCCCGGAGCAAAGCGCAACTGGGTTCCGATTTCGGATGTCGTAAAATCTTTGATACGGAAGAGATTACCCTGATCGTTCCGTTCGATATATTGAAGTGTTCCGGCAGCTTCATTGTTCTGGTTCATTATCCATGATTTCCAGGTAAGGCCATTCAACCATTCCTTTTCATATTGGAATAAGGTTTTCCGGATATATTGCATTTTGGTAACAGGTTCTCCTACCTTCCAGGCAACGAAGATATTATCCTTGCTGGTAAACAGGAAGTCCTGACCGGGTGTGTACAGGTCGTATTCCTGAATGAACGACAGATTATTCAGAGGACTTTCTCCCTCATGATATTCCTTTTTATTGAAACTCTTCGTCAGTTTTACATTATATTTTACTTTCCGGTCGTTCACACCATAAGCCAGATAACCACTGGCAAACCAGTAGGGGCTTAGATTCGCAGTAGTCATACCGCCGACACGCATACGGAAACCTTCCAGGTTATTGGCACTGAAAGTCGTATTCATCGGGCCGAAGTCGAATTTGGATTTCTTTTTATCGGCCGAAGTCGGGATATATCCGGATATTAAGATTTCTGCTGTCTTGATGATTACGTTGAAAGCCGGGACTTTACGAAGTTGTGCCAATAATTCATCGAGCGCATTTTCTTTTTCTTTGAGAGGGATGTGCCGGTGATTTACCCAAAACGTGTCGGTCTGTGCTATAGCCTCCGGCAGAATATGGTTCTGTCCAAGGAGGTTAAACACCGAATCGGCCTCAGCCTTGGCAAAGTCGAACTCATATTTGTCGTAATTCCTGAGTTGGTGGGTATAGAATTGCTGTGTACCTTTTACGATATAAAAATTGATATACGTATTTTCATTGCTTAAAGCCCAGGTACCATCCGGTAATCGTTTAAATTCTTGTTCGATACGTAGTTTATCAACCCAGTTCAGGTTGATGTTGGCAGGTGTATTCAATATGAATTTCTTGATGGCATAATCTCCGTCCAAAGTAATATAGAGCCGTCCTGTGAACCCATAACTTTCACTGTTGACCGGAACAAAGGCCAAATCCACACATTTATCTCCGCTGATGTCCAGCGTATCCATAATATAATACTTATAATAGGAGGTTGCCAGTGTGGAAGACAATGGACTGACGAAGCGGTTCAACAGAATGGTGATATTGTTGTCGAATATATTGATACCCTGGAATATCTCTTCCAGGTTGGCCGTAATACCTCCGCCATCATCCAGTGTTTCGTCAATGCCTTGTGTCTGTTTCGCTTTGGTAATGATTTTTTTTGTTTTAGGATTCTTACGATAATAAATATCCGACAGGTTTTCGCGCACGGAAAGCGTCAGGATAGGCTTACCGTTAAATTCGGATGTATCCAGATAGTTTTTTATAAACTTGAACTTTTTCAGGAATTTATTCTTATCCAGATTCGGGTTGAAATTATCCAACGACATACTGAGTTTTTCGTAGGCTTCGACTTTGTATTCTTCTTTAGCCTCGATGCGATTCTCATTTTTGTGTTCGATAACCTTTTTGATAAGTTCTACTGCTGGATTATCCTTACGGGAATATTTTTCCCTTTTAGGCTTGATAACAACTTCCGAAATTTCGAAAGCGGTAGGCTTTAACAGGATTTCCAGTCCATCGTTTTTACTTCCGGATTTTAAGTTGACGAATTTGGTGTCATACCCCAATGATGCGGCTGCCAACTTGGTATTTCCCTTGTCATTTTTTAAAGAGAACATACCGTTGTCATCAGTCATTACACCTATGGTAGTACCATCAAAATAGACGGATACGTATGGGAGAGGTTCTCCCGAAACGGAATCTTTAACGATACCGGATGCTGAAGTAATGCTTTGTGCATTTGAAATAGATAAACCTGTAATGCTTTGTACCAGTATCAGCAGTAATATATAACGGAATATTTTTGCCATGTAACTATTTTTCCCTTTTAGGATAATATGAGCGGCAAAGGTAAGGTTTTTCTAATTAACAAAGAGATGGTGGATATTAATAAAGTTTAATCAAAGCTGGGAGAAATCTTTAAAAAACAAGGGAAAAACGAAACAACATACCACAAAAAGGAACTCATTCCCCATACTCCTCAATCTGTCTGTAAAATCAGTTACCACTACCCGTACATTTAATCCTTGCTACCTGTACAGGAAGGCGGATGGTAGGTATAAGTAGTGGTAACTATCGATATGGATATTTTAAGTAGACTGCTTTGTCCGGTTTTTATAATGGACAGCCGTTTTGTTTTAGTTCAATGCATTTAGATTCTCCATATTCAGAGGGTTTTTGCCTTCCGGCGTATATAGATATTCTATTCGTGAAGCATACGCTTTCTCTACTTTGCCGCGTACAATTTTCATCGTACTGTTTACCATACCGTTCTGTTCGGTGAAAGGTTCCGGTAAAACAGCGAATGTCGCGGGCAACCATCTATCCGGGAAAAGATTCGCTAAGTCGCCTCCTTTACGGAACCGGTTGATTTGTCCTTGTAGGATACGAACAGCCTCTTCTTTCCCTTTTTCGGATGAGTAATCCAAATGGGAGTGGGTTAAAAGTTTTTTCAGACGTTCTTTATTCGGCACGATAAGCGCTACGGTATAAGGATTCTGATTATTATATAAGATAACCTGATCTATACAGGAGGAATGTTCCACTAATGCTTCTTCGATTCCTTCCGGGCTGTACTTTTCACCGTCACTACTGATAAGCAGGCTTTTGAAACGTCCCAGTACGTACAATAAACCGTCTTTTCCCATATACCCCATATCGCCGGTATATAACCAGCCATCACGGACTGTATCCGCTGTTGCTACCGGGTTTTTCCAATAGCTGGCCATTACGTTTTCACCCCGGATAACGATTTCCCCTTTTTCTCCTAAAGGAAGTTCTTTACCGTCTGCATCACATATTTTCAAATCGAGGGGCTGTACCAAAATACCACTGCTACCGAATGTATGGCGGCGGGGACCGTTGGTGGATATTACCGGAGTAGCTTCACTTAACCCATATCCCTGATACATGGGCAAGCCTATGGCATAGAAGAACTTTTGAAGGTCTTTATCCAATAATGCGCCTCCGCCGATAAAGAATTTTAATTGTCCTCCGAAATTTTCCCGTACTTTGGAGAACAGTATTTTATCAAATAGAGCTACCGCTGGTTTTAGTAGTATACGGTTGCCTTTTCCTTTGTCATCGCCACCGTTTCCATTATAAGTATAAGCTGTTTTCAATGCAAAGTGAAAGAGGCGGGAAACAGCCTTTCCTTGTGCCCGGATACCCTGTTCGATGCTGTTCCTGAAATTTTTGGCAAGGGCCGGAACGCTTAGGATAAGATAAGGCTTAAATTCCTTGATATTGACGGGTATGTTCTTTAAAGTCTCCATTCCGGTACGTCCAACCTGTACGGTTGCAACCGAAGCTCCTTTCGACATGAAAATATAGAATCCTACCACATGGGCAAAACAATGGTCCAGCGGGAGAATGACAAGAGTACGCCAATCACTGTCTATATCGATACAAGTAAGCGATTGCTCGATATTTGCCGTATAATTCCGGTGTGTCAGGATAACTCCTTTCGGGTCTGCTGTCGTACCGGATGTATAGGTAATAGTGGCATAGTCATCGTTCTGTAACGATTGCCCGATGGAAAGGAATTCTTCCAGCGAATGGCTTGCCAGATAATCCTTACCCATTTGCAAGACTTTGGATAAGGAAATTTCTTTTTCGTTGTATTCCTTTTGCTCATCTATGATTATAACCTTTTCTATTAAAGGCAGCTTATCCAGGATGGCACGTATTTTCTTAAGCTGATTACCGGAGACCAGAATGTATTTAACCTCAGCATGGATTAAACGGAATAATAAATCATTAGCCTCTTCCAACTTGATGGAGAGGGGGACATTTGTAGCTCCGGCATAGAACATAGCCAGTTCTCCGATAATCCAGGCATTTCGTCCTTCACTCAACAGAGCCATGTTGTCGCCTTTCTTTACTCCAAGGGCAACAAGTCCGGCTCCTTCCATGTAAACTTGCTCTTTTACCTCCTTATAAGTGGTAGGCATAAATTTGTCCGTGGTCTTTTCCCATAAGAACGGGTTGTCGGGATATTGCTTTACCGAGCTTTCAAAAAGGTCTACCAGTGTTTTTTTCATATTTTGCTGTTTATGTTTATTTTTTCAATTTCATCCATGATAGCACAAGCCGTTTCTACTGTCGGGATATTTTTGATAACGATGCTTCGTTTTCCGTTTTGTTCCCGGAGATTACATTCGCGCGGGTGTTTCTGGATATAGCCCAGTAGCTTGTCGAATGCAGTGCTTTGATAGTAAGGGCTGTCCGGGTTGGCAACAAGGAAAATACTCATCTGCCCTTTCTTCAGAACCGCTTTTTCTATACCCAACTGCTTTGCCATACGACGCAGGCGTACGATACGTATCAGTTCCTTCCCTTCCGCCGGTATCTTTCCGAAGCGGTCTTTCAAGCGTTCGGTGAAGGCCAGGATATCGCGCTCTTCTTCCATGTTGTCCAGTTCGCGATACAGGGAAATACGTTCGGAATCGTTGGGTATATAAGTCGGCGGGAACATTAGTTCCAAATCGCTTTCGATATAGGTTTCACGTATATATTCGCTGCCGCTGTCGGGATGTCCTTCCGTTGCATTTGAATATAAATCTGCAAATTCTTCCGATTTCAGTTCACTAACCGCTTCTTCCAGGATCTTCTGGTAAGTTTCGTAACCAAGGTCTGCAATGAAGCCGCTTTGTTCGGCTCCCAGCATATTCCCGGCACCGCGTATATCCAAGTCCTGCATGGCAATGTGGATGCCGCTACCCAGTTCGGAGAAATTTTCAATTGCCTGCAAACGTCTGCGGGCTTCCTGGCTCAGGCTTGAAAGAGGAGGAGAGAGGAGATAACAAAATGCTTTCCGGTTGCTTCGTCCCACACGTCCGCGTAGCTGGTGCAGGTCTGATAATCCGAATTGTTGCGCATTGTTGATAATGATTGTATTGGCATTCGGTACGTCGATGCCGCTTTCAACAATGCTGGTTGCAATCAATACATCATATTCATAATTTACAAAATCGAGTATGATTCTCTCCAGTTTTTCCGGCTCCATTTGTCCGTGCCCTACGGCTATGCGGGCATCAGGCACTTCCCTGCGTACCAGAGCTTCCATTTCATAAATATTCTGAATACGGTTATTGATAAAGAAAACCTGTCCGTTACGGCTCATCTCAAAATTGATAGCTTCCCGGATAATCTCGGGATTGAAACGTTCAACCTCTGTCTGTACCGGATACCGGTTGGGCGGAGGTGTAGTGATACTGCTCAGGTCGCGTGCCCCCATCAATGAGAATTGCAAAGTACGGGGGATAGGCGTTGCTGTCATGGTAAGCGTATCCACATTCACTTTCAGTTGGCGGAGTTTTTCTTTTACAGATACACCGAATTTCTGTTCTTCGTCGATGATGAGCAAGCCCAGGTCCTTGAACCGGACGTCTTTGCTGACGATACGGTGTGTGCCGATTAATATATTAATCTTTCCTTCTTTTACATCTCCCAGTATTTCTTTTATTTGCTTCGGGCTACGGGCACGACTGATATAGTCGATACGGCAAGGGAAATCTTTCAAACGTTCGGAGAAGGTCTGGAAATGCTGGAAAGCCAATACCGTAGTCGGGACCAATACCGCGACCTGTTTATTATCGGACACGGCTTTGAATGCGGCACGGATTGCTACTTCCGTCTTACCGAAACCAACATCCCCGCAAATCAAGCGGTCCATCGGCAGGCTGCTTTCCATGTCTCCTTTTACTTCGGCTGTCGCTTTCATTTGGTCCGGGGTATCCTCATAGATGAAGCTGGCTTCCAGTTCGTGTTGCATAAAGCTGTCCGGGCTATAAGCAAAACCCTGTTCCTGTTTGCGTTTGGAATAAAGCAGTATTAAATCGCGGGCAATATCTTTGACCTTCGATTTGGTTTTTTCCTTCATCCTTTCCCAGGCACCGGTTCCCAGTTTGTTCAGTTTGGGTGGTTCGCCGCTATCTTTCCCTTTATATTTGGAAAGCTTATGCAGGGAATGAATGCTGACAAATATGATATCGTTATTCTGATAAATCAGTTTGATAGCTTCTTGTATTTTGCCGTTTACTTCGGTACGGACCAAACCTCCGAACTGCCCGACGCCATGGTCGATATGTACGATGTAATCTCCCGTTGTAAATTGGTTCAATTCTTTCAGTGAAAGCGTGATTTTACCACTACGGGCTTTCTCACTTTTCAGGTTGAACTTATGGAAGCGGTCGAACAACTGGTGGTCGGTAAAAAGACAAATATGCAAGGACTCGTCGGCAAACCCTTCATGTATCGTTTTATTCACAGAAGTAAACGGAATGTTATCTCCCCGGTCTTCAAAAATAGAACGGATACGGGTAGCCTGTTTTTCCACATCGCTCAGAATGTAGAGCGTGTAGCCGCTTTCCATATATTTGAGGAAAGACTCGCTTACCAAATCGAAGTTCTTATGGTAAATAGGCTGAGGCTGCGTGCTGAATGTCAGTGTTGCATCTGCGACTCCTGCCGGACGTACTCCGAAATGTATACGGCGAAAACTTAGAGCAGAACGCAGGAAGGTCTCTCCGGTAATCAGCTTTTTACGCATCTGGTCGATGTCGGCAAAAGACTCTTCATCAGCTTTTACCGGCTCTTCGTTCCATATACTGTCGATACGTTCTTTTGTCCATGCCAGGTCTCTGGCGCCAATCAGCGTATTTTTAGGCAACGAATCCAAAAGGGAACTGTTGGAACGGTTGCTTTTGGTCATTTCCGGTACGATGTAGATACTCTCCAGTTTCTCTTTGGATAACTGGGTTTCGACATCGAACGAACGGATCGTCTCCACTTCATTTCCGAAAAAGTCTATGCGGTAGGGGAACTCATAAGAGAAAGAGAATACGTCGAGAATACTGCCGCGTAACGCATATTGTCCCGGTTCGTATACGTAATCAACCTGCTCGAAACCATATTCGTCCAATACATCCGAAACGAACATATTGTCCAGCTTTTCCCCGACACTGATTTTCAATGTGTTTTCTTTCAGCACTTCCTGCGAAATGACTTTTTCAGCCAGAGCATCCGGATAAGTAACAATAACGAAAGATTTGTCCGTATCCTGCAACGTGCTCAGGACTTCTGTCCGGAGTATTTCATTTGCCGGATCGATATGTCCGTATTTGATGGAACGACGGTAAGCCGAAGGAAAAAAGAAAATGCTGTCGTCTCCCGTCAATTGAACCAAATCATGATAGAAATAGCCGGCTTCTTCCTGGTCATTCAATATGCATACATAGCTCCCCCTTCTTTTTATAAAAAGAGAAGCTATCGTCATTGCAGCCCCTGAACCGTTCAGCCCTTTCAGAAATATATTACGGGACGAGTCGTTGTTTAACAGGGAGTCTAATGCCGCAACCTGAGGGTGGGCGGCATATATTTTTAGTAACTCTTGTACCTCCATTTATGTATAGTAAGACAATTGGCAAACAGCTCAGTCCGTTTATAAAAGCTGTTTGAAAGATTGCAAAGATAGCTTTTTTAAGTAAAAAGCGGGAGCATCTTTCATAAAGATAAATTAAAAATATGTACCTTCGCCCCTATCAAAGTGCTGACAAATTGCCAAAACAGCCTGAAGCAGTCCATCACTGTCAGCTGTCGATTGCCAATTGTCAATTAATTTAACAAGTTATGTCGGATAGCATTGTAATTATTCCAACTTACAACGAGAAGGAAAATGTTGAAAATATCATTCGTGCCGTATTCGGATTGGAAAAGGTGTTCCATATCCTGATTATAGACGACGGCTCGCCTGATGGTACTGCTGATATTGTAAGAAGGTTGCAGAAGGAATTTCCGGAACGCCTCTTTATGGTAGAACGTAAAGGTAAACTGGGATTGGGGACTGCTTACATATGCGGCTTCAAATGGGCTATCGGACATAAATACGATTTCATCTTTGAGATGGATGCCGATTTTAGCCATAATCCGAACGATTTGCCGAAACTATATGCCGCGTGCACCGAACAGGGTGGGGA
This sequence comes from uncultured Parabacteroides sp., assembly GCA_900541965.1. GTDB lineage: Bacteria > Bacteroidota > Bacteroidia > Bacteroidales > Tannerellaceae > Parabacteroides. Next base: position 26,052 of record UQLN01000033.1, read on the forward strand.
CGTGGCTGTCGGTTCCCGCTATTGCAATGGCGTAAATGTTATTAATTGGCCGTTAAGCCGTGTGCTGATGTCATACTTTGCTTCCGTCTATGTCCGTTTGGTAACGGGATTGAAGATACAGGATACAACGGCAGGTTTCAAGTGTTACCGCCGTGAAGTCCTCGAAACAATCGACTTGGATCGTATTCATTTTAAAGGTTATGCTTTCCAGATAGAGATGAAATTTACCTCCTACAAATGTGGTTTTAAGATTGTTGAAGTACCGATTATATTTGTGAATCGCGTATTAGGCACCTCTAAAATGAATTCTTCTATTTTCGGAGAAGCCCTGTTCGGGGTTTTGAGATTGAAATGGTGGAGTTTATGGCGTAAGTATCCTCAAAAAGGATGCCGGAAAGCAATCGGTGATTAATGAAGTATCGTTTTTTCAGAAAGTATCCGCTCTGCGGGTTAATCCTAAGTCTATTACTCTTTTCTTGTACATCCGGAAAAGAAACCGCCCCGGATTTGAATGAGAAGGAGTTGTTGGGAAAGATGATTTTCTTTGATGAAAATCTTTCCGAACCGGCAGGGCAATCCTGTGCAACCTGTCATACTCCGGAAAAAGGGTTTGCCGACAAATATTCACGTATTACTTCGGAAGGAGCCGTAAAAGGGTTATTCAGCAACCGGAATGCCATGACCTGCTCTTATGTGGCATATATACCCGCCTTGTGCTATGATGAGGAGGATGAAACCTATGTCGGCGGTTTGTTTTGGGACGGGCGTGCTAATTCGTTGGAAGAACAGGCTGCCCAGCCATTTGTCAATCCGTTGGAGATGGGGAATAAAGACCCTGAAATGGTTGTTGGGAAAGTACGTAAAGCTGCCTATTATCCCGAATTGGTCAGGCTTTATGGCGAAACAGCCGAAGCAGATACCTTGTATTCCCAAATATTGGACGCCCTGGCCGCTTATGAGCGTTCTGTAGAAGTCAATCCGTTCAGTTCCAAATACGATGCATACCTCGCCGGGACATACCGGCTCACTACTCAGGAAGAAGAGGGGCTGGCGTTATTCAAAGAAAAAGGACTTTGCGCAGAATGCCATATTCTGGAGAATGACGAACGTGCCGGACGTGTTTTGTTTACCGACCATACCTATGATAATCTGGGAATCCCGTCGAACCCGGAAAATCCGTTCTTTCATGTACCCCCTCCCTATAATACTTGCGGGCGGGATACGATGGATTTAGGCTTGGGAGCTTTCCTGAACGACAGTGCCGAATACGGAAAGTTCAGGGTTCCTACGTTGCGTAATATAGCATTGACTGCGCCTTATGGACATAACGGCTATTTTAAAACTTTGGAAGAAATAGTCCATTTCTATAATGCACGTGATGTGGAGGACTTCCCGGCTCCCGAATATGCAGCTACCGTAAATAAGGATGAACTGGGTAATCTTAAATTATCCAGGGAAGAAGAAGCGGCCCTTGTCGCATTTATGCATACATTGACCGATGGGTATCAGCTGGAGTGATTGATTCTGCAACTTTTCAATCCTGCTTTTAGTTATTTCTATACAGTGTAATTAAAAGTAAATACTATGGGTAAGAATATAGCAGACCAACTGGTCGAGACGCTTGAGAAAGCAGGGATTAAACGCATTTATGCCGTTACGGGCGACAGTCTGAATGAAGTAAACGAGGCCGTTCGTAAAAACGGTAAAATCCAATGGGTGCATGTACGCCATGAAGAAACCGGAGCTTATGCCGCTGCGGCAGAAGCACAACTAACCGGCTTACCTGCATGTTGTGCAGGCAGTAGCGGTCCCGGGCATGTACACCTGATTAACGGGCTATATGATGCCCAACGTTCCGGTGCTCCCGTATTAGCTATCGCATCCACATTGCCGACACATGAGTTCGGTACCGAATATTTCCAGGAAACCAATACAATCAAGTTGTTTGATGATTGCAGCCATTATAACCAGATAGCAACTACCCCGGAACAGTTCCCGCGTATGTTGCAGGCTGCCATCCAGTCTGCCGTATCATCACGTGGAGTCGGAGTAATCGGCTTACCCGGCGACTTGACTTCCCAAAAGGCAGTGGAAGGGGCCTCTTCCGAACTTCCTTTCCCTACCAAACAACGGGTAGCGCCTTCCCGGAAAGAAATAGAAGAACTTGCCGATTTATTGAATAAGACGGAAAAAATAACCTTGTTCTGCGGTATCGGTGCAAAAGACGCACATAATGAGTTAGTGGAATTATCTAAATTATTGAATGCTCCGGTGGCTTATTCTTTCAAAAGCAAGATGGAAATCCAATATGATAATCCGAACGAAGTAGGTATGACCGGTCTGCTGGGGATGCCGTCCGGCTATTACAGTATGCATGAAGCGGAAGTTCTTTTGTTGCTGGGTACGGACTTCCCATATGAGGCTTTTATGCCACAGCACAATACCATTGTGCAGGTTGATATAAATCCGAATCGCCTGGGACGTCGTGCACGTGTAAAGATGGGACTTTGCGGCGATGTAAAAGATACGCTGGCCGAACTACTTCCGCTTATACAAAAGAAAGAACAGAATCTTTTCCTGAAAGACCAACTGGCGCATTACGAAAAGGTAAAAGAGAATCTGAGAACCTCGGCCGAAGTAAAAGGCAAGGAAAACAAGATTTCTCCCGAATATGTGATTTCCGTTATAGACCGTTTGGCCAAGCGGGATGCGATATTTACGGTAGACACGGGTATGACCTGTGTATGGGGTGCCCGTTATTTGCAGGCGACAGGACAGCGCAAGATGCTCGGTTCTTTCAATCATGGCTCTATGGCAAATGCTATGCCCCAGGCAATCGGTGCGGCATTGGCCTATCCAGACCGTCAGGTGGTGGCTCTCTGCGGAGACGGAGGCTTGTCGATGATGCTGGGCGATTTGGCTACGATTGTACAGTATAAGCTGCCTGTAAAACTGATTGTCTTCAACAACCGTTCCTTAGGAATGGTAAAACTGGAGATGGAAGTAGCCGGACTCCCTGACTGGCAGACGGATATGTATAATCCGGACTTCTCCCGCATTGCCCTTTCAATGGGGATGGAGGGATATAATGTTTGCAACCCGGATGATTTGTATCCTACCCTCGAAAAGATTTTTGCGTCAAGCGGTCCGGCTCTTGTTAATATCATGACAGACCCGAATGCTCTTGCCATGCCTCCAAAAATCGAATTTACGCAAATGTTCGGCTTTGCCCAGACCATGTATAAGCTGTTGATGGAAGGCCGGACCAAAGAAATTATGGATACGATCGATACGAACTTAAAACACTGGAAAGAAGTATTCTGATATCAAAAAGCGTTGGAAACTGCATTTTTTATTTACTTTTGTCTGACTAATTTAATACTAATAATCAATCAAAAGTAAGAAAAGATGAAGACACTGAGGTTTTGCTTGCTGGCCATGTTCACGATTGCCGCTTTCTCTTTGCAGGCGGCAGTTGTGGATACACTGCAAGTTTACAGTAATTCGATGAAGAAAAATGTACAGGTGGTGGTTATCTCGCCGGAAAAATCCCAACCCCCTAAACCCGTTGTTTACCTGTTGCATGGTTTTGGAGGTGATGCGAAATCGTGGATTACCATGAAGCCTGAATTGAAAGAAATTGCCGACCGCGATAATATCATAATGGTTTGCCCGGATGGTCAGAAAAGCTGGTACTGGGATAGCCCGGAAGACCCTTCCGTACGGTATGAGACTTTTGTATCCAACGAGCTTATCAAGTATATAGATGCTAAATATCCGACAATAAAGGACCGTAAAGGACGTGCCATAACCGGTTTAAGCATGGGTGGCCATGGAGCAATGTGGCTTTCATTCCGTCATAAGGATGTGTTTGGAGCAGCCGGCAGTACAAGCGGTGGCGTAGATATCCGTCCTTTCCCTAACAACTGGGAAATGAGCAAACAACTGGGAGAGGAAAGTAACAATCAGGAAGTATGGGACGACCATACGGTTATCAACCAGATAGACCGCCTTAAGAATGGCGATCTGGCTTTGATTATCGACTGTGGATACAGTGATTTCTTCTTTGAAGTAAATAATGATTTTCATAAGAAACTTCTGAAGTACAATATCGACCATGACTTCCTGGTTCGTCCCGGAGCCCATAATGGTGAGTATTGGAGAAACTCTATCGATTACCAGCTTCTTTTCTTCAAGAAGTTTTTCAACCGTAAATAAGAATAGGAGTAGCCTCCTTTTGCGTGTTACTGGCGCCACCACTGTAGAAGAGGTGGCGCCAGTGGTGTGGAATGGGGGGCGCCTGAGTTAGGGAAGCCTCTTCCCTAATGGCTGGGAAGAGCTATCCCTAGTGGTGGGGAAACCGTTTCCCCCGGGGTAGGGGAGCCATGTCCCCAGTAGCTTAGCTCAATCCTTCTATCTGCCCGTTTACAATATCGATTCGTTTTGCCTGCGGATCTTTAGGCAGTCCCGGCATACGCATGATTTCTCCCATGATGACGACTAACATCTCAGCCCCGTTATTAATGATAATATCGCTCACCTTCAATTCAAAACCTTCCAGTACGTTGTATTCTTTCGGGTCTGAAGAAAAAGAGTATTGGGTTTTAGCAATACATACGGGATAATGGCCGATACCCAGGCTCTCTATCTGTTTAAGTTTTTTCTCTGCTAAATCCGTATAGATAATACTGGATGCGCCATATATTTTTTTCGATACCTTCATAATTTTGGTTTGTACCGGATCGTCATCTTTATAAATGTATTTTAAAGGGGCGGAAGGGGAGTTTTCTATAATATCCACCACTTGTTTTGCCAAATCCATGCCGCCTTTGCCACCTTCGGCAAAAACATTATTCAAGGAGAAGCCAACGCCTATTTCTTTGCAATGTGTTTCAACAAGGGCGATTTCTTCATCCGTATCAAAAGCAAAACGGTTGAAGGTAACGATGATATGTTGCCCGAAACGCTTCAGGTTCTCCACATGCTTGTCCAGATTGGCAAAACCATGCCGTATTCCTTCCAAGTTCGGTTCTTTGATTTCTTTCTCGGGAACGCCACCGTGCATTTTCAAACTTTGGGAGGTCACGACAAGGACGGTTAATTTAGGGATAAGCCCTGCTTTCCTGCATTTGATGTCGAAAAACTTTTCCGCTCCGAGGTCTGCACCGAAACCGGCTTCCGTAATCGCATAATCCCCGTAGGTAAGAGCCATCTTGGTGGCTAAAACAGAATTACAGCCATGGGCTATGTTTGCAAACGGCCCTCCATGTACAAAAGCCGGTGTGTTTTCCGTTGTCTGTACCAGGTTGGGCAACAGAGCGTCTTTCAGTAAAACCGTGATGGCTCCGGCTATACCCAAATCATTTACGGTAAACGGCTTATTATCGTAGGTATATCCCAAAAGGATGTCGCCTACACGTCTTTTCAGGTCTTCAATGTCAGTTGCCAGGCAAAGGATAGCCATAATCTCGGAAGCCGGAGTAATGTCGAAGCCTGTTTCGGTGGTGACGCCATTGGCCGGGCCTCCTAATCCGGATACGATATTACGCAGGCTACGGTCGTTTACGTCCAATACCCGTTTCCATTTGATTTCTTTCAGCCCCTCACAAGTGTGCCGGGTCTGATATATATAATTGGCAAGCAGTGCCGTAATCATATTATGTGCCGAGGTTACCGCATGGAAATCGCCGGTAAAGTGCAAGTTGATATTCTCCATCGGCAATACCTGCGAATAACCACCTCCGGCTGCTCCTCCTTTCATACCGAAACAAGGTCCCAGGGAAGGTTCACGAAGTGCAACAATCGCCTTTTTCCCGATACGGTTCAGCCCGAGAGCCAGTCCGATGGATACCGTTGTCTTTCCTATGCCGGCTTTGGTAGGAGTGATGGCGGTAACCAGAATAAGGTTATGTTGTTTTATTTTCTTTTCGTCTATCAGATGAACCGGAATCTTAGCCATGTACTTGCCATAACTCTGTACCTCTTCTCCCGGTATGCCCATTTCTTTTGCTACTTCAGCAATTTCCCGAAGGGATGTTTCTCTTGCAATTTCTATGTCCGATTTCATGTTTTATATGTTTTGAGGAATGAATATAAACTATGTGATTTTTATATAATAACAGAATGTCAAAGTTGAATGTTTTTATACAGGATATGTCTTTTAACAGTTGCAGGTGTATTGGTGGATGGATTGGTAAGTGTCTTTTGGATGGATGTTAGTGATGTTTATATGACTTTTTGTATGTTTTTTGCAAACTGTAGTTGACAAAATATACATATTTGGCGGTTTATTGTATTAAAGAGTTTTAAAATTAACCATATAATGTGCTCTGTTTGATAATTTGATTAATTTTGTGTCGCGATGATGATAAAAAGAAAGTGAACGGTTGGATAAAAGTAATAAAAAGAAACTTGTGAGGGCCAGGGACTCTCAATTGTACTTATTAAAAGATATGGATTATGGCAACAGTAAGATTTAGTTTGACAGGAATTGCAGCAAAAGTTTTCGAAACAGAAACATGGTTAAGAATCGCATCGGAATGCTTCGGCTCCCGTAAAGTATCCAAATCTATCTCGGATAAAAAGGAAACAAAGTGGGAGGTTTCATTGAAGAAACAGCAGGAAGAAGCCCATTCGCTATGTCATCATGCAATTCACAAACTAATTCCTATGGCAGGCGCTTATCAGCAGAATATGCTGGATACCGTATCGCAGGCAAGTACCGTCTATATGCCGGAGGAGGCAGAAGCAATCTATTGGGAAGGCAGCAAAATGATGGAAGAGATGAACGGACATATTTCAGGAATCCTTTATAATGCCCGTAAGATGCGTGAAGCCAGCCGTGCAACCAATAAAATGGAAGATATGCATATGAAGGCTGTTATGTATCATAACTCGGTAATGCCTTATCTGGATACCCTTCGTTTCCATATCGACCGTTTAAAAGAGATTATGTGTATCGCATAAGATAAGTCAACGTTTTGTTTTTAGGTAACTTTTGAGTTGAATCCCTGCTATTGAAAGAGGTGCCCTTGTCCTCGGATAGCAGGGATTTATTGTATAATCATCAACGAGAAATAGGGGAATGTCTTTCCGGAAATCACCTTTGGGTCGGATGTGTAATATTCCTTATCTGTCCCTACATTCTCAAAATAGTGGTAGGCTTTGTCCGGAAACAGTCGGATACATGCATGCACTGCTTCTGTACATTGGGATAATTTCATGATGACGATTACATACCCGGCTTGGATTTTCTCCGATAGCTCGTCTACTGTCGGTGTTCCGGGTATCACAACAATCTGTTCTTCCTGTTTTACGATATGCAGTCCGGCAAGTGCTCCGGCTGCAATGAATGCGGGAATACCGGCTATCCGTCGGACTTCTATACGGGCAGCAATCAGTTTGTCATAAATATATTGGATGGAAGAATAAAAACCGGCATCACCTTCTGCTACAATAACAATCCGTTTGCCTGCATGATATTGTCCGGATGCTTCTTCAAATAATGTATCATAAGTTTTCCATGCGGCTGTCCGGTCTTTGCTCATCGGTAACATGAATGGAGAGATGGCAGACACATCGATTCCTAAAGCCTGTACAATATCCGCTGCGCGGGATAAAGTCTGTCCGTTTTTGCTTTTGGTAGCCGGACAATAGATAATATCAGCCTGTTGAAGCGCCTTCAACCCTTTTACTGTAATAAGTTCAGGTTCCCCCGGACCAAGCGATACAAAGTTTATCGGATCATTCATATTTTCTTTTTGGGGTACAAAACTGCCTAAAATCACCAGACAATCCAAATAATCAGCCCTTGAATTCCAATCTTCTTTATTTTCTTATTACTTTTGCCGGCAGAATCGGTTCCACTCTCCCGTTCGGGAGGCGGATTAAAAGGGAACCGGGTGTAAATCCCGGACAGTCCACGCTGCTGTGAAGCTTTATAAACATGCTGATAACACCTTTTGCCACTGGTTATGATATACCGGGAAGGCTTTCAGCATGGAAGCAAGTCAGAAGACCTGCCATTTGTATTTAAAACTACGTCCTCGTGGGGTTGGACGATTGTATCGAAAAATAAAAACAGATATGAATAAGTATTTAGTGGCTGGTGCCCTTGCCCTGATATTATTAGGGGGAGGATGCGGCTCGAAAGGAAATCACGCAGACAAAGGGAATATTCCGGTGGAGGAAGCTGTTGCTACCCCCATGCATATTGTTCCCCAGTATGCCAAAGGATTTAATCTTCAGTATAAAAAGGATTTTATATTGGTGGATATACAAGACCCGCAGCATGAAGAAAGCAATATCTTCCGTTATGCATTAGTGAAACGGGGTACAAAGCCAACCGGTATCCCATCCGAATACATGCAGATTGAATATCCTATCCGGAGCGTTATTTGCATGACATCCCTGCAACTGTCCAACTTTATCAAACTGGATGCCCTCGATAAAGTGGTAGGCGTGACCAGTACCCGTCACCTGTTTAATAAAGAAATGAATAAGCGTCTGAAAGAAGGACAGACCGCTAAAATCGGTATAGAAGGCAATTTCGATAACGAAATCATTATGAGCATGAACCCGGACCTTATTCTGGTTTCACCTTTTAAACGTGGTGGATATGAAACCCTGAAAGATGTGGGAATCCCTTTGATTCCTCATTTGGGCTATAAGGAAATGACTCCGCTCGGACAAGCCGAATGGCTTAAGTTCATCGGGTTGTTGCTGGGAGAAGAACAGGAAGCCTGCGATAAATTTACTGCAATCGAAAAACGGTATAATGAATTGAAAGCATTAACGGCTGAGGGCCACGTAAAGAAACGCCCGGTTGTCCTGAGCGGTGAAATGCGGGGAGGTAACTGGTATGCAGTGGGAGGGGAAAGTTTCCTTGCCCAACTGTTTAAGGATGCCGGGGCCGATTATTTTCTGAAAGACGATGAACGTTCGGGCGGTGTTACGCTGGATTTTGAAACGGTCTATAGCCAAGGAGATGACGCTTCTTATTGGCGTATTGTGAATAGTTTCCCCGGCACTTTCAGTTATGACGCATTGAAAGAACAAGACCCCCGGTATGCCGATTTCCGTGCATTCAAGGAAAAAGGAATTATCTACTGCAATATGAAAGATACCCCTTTCTACGAGAATATGCCGACAGAGCCGGAAGTAGTCCTTGCCGACCTGCTCCATATATTCCATCCGGATTTATTGCCGGAGCATACACCGGTCTATTATGCATTATTAAAATGAGCGGGCAGATGAGACAATCCACTTCATTTTCGATGCTTCTGATCGTAGCAGCCATTTTGGTTTTGCTGTTCCTGAATCTGATATTAGGTTCCGTTTCCATCCCTTTGAAGTCCGTGTGGAATATCCTTTGCGGGAATGGAGGTGAACCTGTTACTTGGCAAAATATAATCTGGAAGTCCCGTTTGCCCCAGGCGCTTACCGCATTGGTAGCCGGAGCCGGATTATCCGTCAGCGGGCTTCAGATGCAAACCGTGTTCCGTAATCCGCTTGCCGGACCTTCCGTATTAGGTATCAGTTCGGGGGCAAGTATGGGAGTGGCATTTGTCGTTTTGTTGAGTGGCAGCATAGGGGGCGTTGCGTTGAGCCGTCTCGGGTTTATGGGGGAAATAGCCCTGTCTGTTGCGGCTGTCATAGGTTCCCTGTCGGTAATGGCACTGATTGTATATGTCTCCCAGAAAGTAAAGGGAAATGTTACTTTGCTGATTATCGGTGTGATGATCGGTTATGTGGCAAATGCCGTAATCGGTGTCCTTAAATTCTTTAGTGTGGAAGAAGACATCCGGGCATATGTAATCTGGGGATTGGGAAGTTTTTCCCGTGTGTCCGGCAATCAGATGATGTTGTTCGTTGGCATAATGGCGGTATTGCTTCCTCTTTCTTTCCTGCTGGTTAAGACCTTGAACTTGATGCTGCTGGGTGACGGGTATGCCCGTAACCTCGGCTTGAATGTAAAACGATCGCGTCTGCTGGTAATTACCTCGGCAGGTGTGCTGACAGCAATCGTTACGGCATATTGCGGCCCGATTATCTTCCTCGGGCTGGCTGTTCCCCATTTGTCGAGAGCTATCTTCCAAACCTCAGACCATCGTATCCTGATGCCCTCATCTTTATTGGTTGGCGGTGCATTGGCATTGGTTTGTAACTTGATTGCACGAATGCCCGGTTTTGAAGGGGCTCTACCTGTCAACTCTGTTACGGCACTGGTCGGTGCTCCGGTAGTTGCATCCGTCTTGTTCCGTAAGCGTAAAAACGAATTAAACGAATAAGTATGAGGCAGGAAACGATTCGTATAGAAAACCTTTCAATCGGTTATCCGTCTAAAAATGATACAAAACGGGTTGCCGACCATATCTGTTCTTCTATTTACAGTGGCGAACTGACTTGCTTGCTGGGAGCAAACGGAGTAGGGAAGTCCACCTTATTGCGTACGCTGTCTGCTTTCCAACCCAAGATAGAAGGACGAATCTCCGTGATGGGACGTGATATCTATACTTTCTCAGATAAGGCTCTGAGTACGACTATCGGCGTTGTGTTGACCGAAAAGTGCGATATCCGTAATATGTCCGTTCGCGAGCTGGTAGGTATGGGACGTAGTCCATATACCGGTTTCTGGGGACGTTTGGATAAGGAGGACAAAAAGATTGTAGAAGAATCCATATCATTAGTCCGTATAGAAAACCTTGCCTCCCGCATGGTACATACCCTTTCCGACGGAGAACGGCAGAAGGTCATGATAGCTAAGGCGCTTGCCCAACAAACTCCTGTGATTTTTCTGGATGAACCGACCGCTTTCCTTGATTTTCCGAGTAAGGTGGAGATTATGCAATTGCTCCACCGTCTTACCCGTACTACCGATAAAACCATCTTCCTTTCTACGCATGACTTGGAACTGGCTCTCCAGATAGCCGATAAAATTTGGTTGATGGATAAGGTGAACGGTATCCATACCGGTACACCGGAAGATTTGGCATTAAGCGGTCATCTAAGCGGTTTCTTTGCCCGTAAAGGAATTGTTTTTGATACGGAAACCGGTCTGTTCCGTATAGAAAACCAGTATTCAACAGCAGTCCGTTTGGAAGGACATGGCCAGAAATATGCCATGATACGTAAAGCACTCCAGCGAAACGGCATCCAAGGCAGCCGCCATGTCGAGTCCGATGTATGGATTGAAACCGGAAATTTACAAACGAATAACTTCACGATACATTTCCCGGATGGCAGGGAGGTCTGTGTGGATACGATAGAGGGGTTGTTGAAGGAGATTGTTTAGAAAGATTTTACGTTTGTGAGGATTGCCTTAGTTTGAAGACTGGAAAGGAAATGAATCTTTAAAGCGTTGTTTAAATAATAGAATAAACTATCTTTGTAAAAAAGAGAAATATAACAATGACATCATTTGAATATATAGGTCAGTTTTCTTCTTATCTATTTTGGGACGTCGATAAAGATAGTCTGGATATGGATGAGCATGCCTCTTATATAATAAAAAGAGTGTTAGAGTACGGGCTCTTATCAGATTGGAATCTGATATGCAACTATTATACTTTACCTGTAATTGTCGCATATGTAAAAAAGTTTAGAGATTTAGAACCTCGTGCTTTATCTTATATTTCTGCAATATCCCAAATACCTATTCAGCAATTCAGATGTTACACAGCTCAACAGTCGAATCCCCAACACTGGAACTTTAAAAAAAAATCCAGAAGTTACCATCTATGACAGATACCCGTTTAGTGGGTGGTACAGCTTTGGCTCTTCAGATAGGTCATCGTAAATCCGTAGACTTAGATTTTTTTGGACATATAGCAGATACTGAAGTTGTTATTGAGGAATTAAGAAGTATAGGCAATCTAACTATTTTAAAGTCTTCTGCCCATATTCATATATTTGTTTTGAATAATGTTAAAATAGATATTGTAGATTATTCATACAAATGGTTATCTGATTTTATTGAATGTGATGGGATTCGTTTAGCTGACTTAAACGATATTGCAGCTATGAAATTGGCTGCGATTACAGGACGTGGAACGAAAAAAGATTTTATCGATTTATATTTTTTATCCGAGAGATATACCTTACCTCAAATGCTTTCTTTTTATAGAGAGAAGTATCCCGATGGTTCTGATTTTATGGTTTTAAAGAGTTTGTCTTATTTTGATGATGCAGATCCGGACCCATTGCCTTATATGTTCCGGGCTGTAACTTGGGAAGACGTAAAAAGCCGGGTATTGTCATTGTTGTAACCGGAGATATCTGATTTTCTGTAATCCTCGGTCTATATAAAATTTATTTAAGAAAATCCATCCATTAGATATGAAGCCGTTTTGCCGGTAAAGGTAAAACGGCTTTTTTATGCTTTGTCAGGTATGATATGCGATATAAAATAGTATTCAGTAAATAATCTTTAATAAAATTTACAAATATATTCCGCTTTTTATGAAATGGGAAGAATGAAAAATGACTAAAAAAACGTTCGTTTATTTTAGCCATTTTGATGGCGCAAAGGTATACTTTTAATATTGAAATTCAAAACTCATATTAAATTATTATTATTCTGCATATCAGCCCAATATATTATTCTCATAATAATGACTCCTTAAAAAATTATGTTATAGCATTTTAGATAAAAAAGACTAATCAGAAACGAACGTTTTTTTAGGCGTTTTTTCGTTAGTCTGTTATGGGGCTGACGAACTTTCTTGTCCTCAAATACAAACTCGATATAATGTCTTATCTGTTGATTTTCATGTGTTTTTTGATAGCCTTTGCGTTATCTTCTATGTTCATACCACGTATTCTGTTAGTAGCATATAGAAAGCGGCTGTTCGATATACCGGATGAAAGAAAGGTACATGAAAAAGAGGTTCCCCGTTTAGGAGGTATTTCCTTTTTACCCTCTATATTATTCTCCCTGTGTTTTATTACCGGCATACGTTACCAGTTAGGCTATCCTATACCAGCCGGCACCCTTAATTTCCTAATCCCCGAATTTTATTTGTTGATATGCGGATTGATTCTCCTGTATCTGGTAGGAATCAAAGATGATTTGGTTGGGGTCTATAGCCGTTCCAAATTTATGGTTCAGATAGCAGCAGCTTGTTTGTTGCCATTGTCCGGATTATGGATAAATAATTTATATGGTCTTTTGGGTATCCACGAATTGACACCTTGGGTTGGGATTCCTTTAACTATATTAGGTATTGTTTTTATAGTAAATGCAATCAATCTGATAGATGGAATAGATGGTCTTGCTTCCGGACTGAGTAGTATACCATTGGTCGTATTCAGTTTTTTATTCTTTTCCAATGATTTCTGGACGTATTCCATGCTTGCATTTGCAACCTTGGGAGTCCTTGTCCCCTTCTTTTATTACAACGTATTCGGGAATGCCGAACATTGCCGTAAGATATTTATGGGAGATACCGGAAGCCTGACGTTGGGCTTTTTACTGGCATTTCTCGCAATTCGTTATGCGGTATACCGTCCTTTGGAATACCCCTCTTCCGAGAGTGCATTAGTGATAGCCGTGTCTACATTAATCATTCCTTTGTTTGATGTGTTCCGTGTAATATTCCTTCGTTTTCGTACTCGTCAACCCATCTTCGGAGCAGATAAAAATCATATCCATCATAAATTATTGGCAATAGGTTTTACTCCCCGTCAGGTCTTATTGTGTATCCTCTTGGCAGGATATGTGTTTTGCGGGGTAAATATAGCCTTGTCTTCTTATGTGAATTGCAATTTGTTGCTGTTAGGAGACATTTTGATTTATACCGTAGTCAATCTTTGGTTGGATTGGTTGCGAAACAAGAAAAGAAAGAACTAAAGATAAATATAAAAGTAGTATGAGAGCATGTTTTATGGGGTTGGGATATATTGGGCTCCCAACCGCAATTATTGCTGCAAAGCATGGTATTGAGATTTTAGGTGTGGATATTAACCCTACAGTTGTGGAAATGACCAATCAAGGCAAACTACATATCATCGAACCGGGTATGGAAGAATGCCTTCAAGAGGTGGTAAACAAAGGAATGTTGATAGCCTCTTTAAAGCCTGAAGTTTGTGATGCTTACTTTATGGTAGTCCCGACTCCGTTCAAAGAAAATCATGAGCCGGATATTTCTTATGTGGAAGCAGCCACCCGCTGCGTTCTGCCCCTTTTGAAAGAAGGCGACCTGTATGTAATCGAATCCACTTCACCTGTCGGAACCACAGAAAGAATGGAACAACTGATTTTCAGTGAGCGTCCTGAATTAAAAGATAAAATCTATATCGCTTACTGCCCGGAACGCGTATTACCCGGGAATGTGATTTATGAATTGGTTCATAATGACCGTGTGATTGGTGGCATTAATCAGGAGTCAACAGATAAGGCAATAAGTTTCTATAGTCAATTTGTAAAAGGTACATTGCATAAAACCAACAGTAAAACAGCCGAGATGTGTAAACTAACAGAAAACTCATCCCGTGATGTACAGATAGCCTTTGCCAATGAATTGTCTATAATTTGTGATAAAGCCGGTATCAATGTTTGGGAACTTATCGAATTGGCAAATAAGCATCCGCGTGTAAATATCCTGCAACCGGGTTCCGGAGTAGGAGGGCATTGTATCGCTGTAGACCCTTATTTTATTACAGCGGAATATCCTGTAGAATCCCAACTTATAGCCAAAGCCCGTGAAATCAATAACTACAAAGCATTCTGGTGTGCAGAGAAAGTTCAAAATGCCATCCTAAAGTTCGAACTTGAACATAATCGTAAACCTGTTGTAGCAATGATGGGGCTTGCTTTCAAACCGAATATTGATGATTTACGGGAATCTCCTGCTAAATATATAACAACTAAGGTAATGCAGTTCTGCAATAATGCAGATATATTGGTTGTGGAACCGAATGTGAAAGAACACAAAGTCTTTAAGCTAACGGAATATAAAGAGGCTTATGATATGGCGGATATTGTGGTGTTTTTGGTAGGACATAAGATATTTAAGGCGTTGTCCTGTAGGGGAGGCAAAGTAATATTAGATTTCTGTGGCATTTATAACTATTAGTGGTATATAGCTGAAGAATATATTCTTCTACTCATTGATATAACTTTTAAAAAGAACAGATACTTTTTCCAAATAAACATTCGTTGATAAATAAGAAGAAGTGAGCGTAGATAAAATAGATAATAAGCGGATCGCTAAAAATACAGGTGCTTTGTATATACGCATGCTTTTAGTTATGCTTGTTACTTTATATACTTCGCGTGTAATCTTGGAAACATTAGGAGTAGAAGATTTTGGTATCTATAATATAGTTGGAGGATTTGTTTCTATATTAAGTTTCTTTTCTTCAAGCCTTTCTAATGTAACGCAGCGTTATTTAAATATAAAATTGGGTGAGAGGGATATAATAGGAGCAAATCATATTTTTTGTCAAAGTATAGTACTCTTTGCATTTTTTTCTTTTCTATTATTGATTGTCGGGGAAACTATTGGATTATGGTTTGTAGAAAATAAGTTGGTAATTCCTGCTGAACGCCAATATGCTGCTTGGTGGATTTTTCAGTTTTCTTTAATTACGACAGTCTTAGCTATTCTTCAAATACCATTTATTAGTGTTATTGTTGCACGTGAACGTATGGGAGTTTATGCCTATATAGGAGTGTTTGAGGCTGTTTCCAGATTGTCAATTGCTTATGCTTTATTATTGGTTGATAATAGTGATAAGTTGATTTTATATGGAGGTTTATTAGCTTTTGTTCAGATCTTGATTTTGATATATTATGCAGGGTACTGTTTTTTTATGTTTCCCGAATGTCGATTTTATTTTTATTGGGAAAACGTATTAGTGAAAAAAATGGGAAGTTTTATTAGTTATAATTTATTTGGATGCTTTGCTTGGGCAGTAAGTGTTCAAGGAGTAAATATTGTTTTGAATTTGTTTTTTGGACCAACAATGAATGCCGCTCGTGCGATTTCAGTGCAAGTGAATGCTGCGGTTGTTAGTTTTACAGAAAGTATTATTACAGCGATAAAACCTCAAGTGATAAAGTCTTATGCCAAGGGTGAATATAGTAATATGTATGAGCTGATAGAAAAGAGCTCTAAATTTTCATTCTTTCTTATATTATTGTTGTCTACTCCAATTTTGTTTCAAACCGAGTTTATATTAAATATATGGCTGAATAATGTTCCTGATTTTACAATTTTATTTGTCCGACTAATTGTTATAGAATCTCTTATTTATTCTTTTGTACCTCCATTATGGATTGCTATTAACGCTACAGGTCGTATAAAAAACAGTCAGACTTATGGCAGACTTTTAACATTTAGCGTTTTACCTGCATCTTATTTGCTGTTGAAATTCTATTTGATTCCTTGGATTCCTTTTGTTTTATTTATTATAGCTCAATTGATGTATTTTATTTATAATCTGAATGATGTTTCAAGGCAAATAGGGTTAAATGTTAATGCTTATATTAAATTAGTGATATATCCATCTATGAAAGTTTTATTAAATGTAATACTTGTGTTATTTATAATCAGGTATATTTTAGGATTTAGTAAGATGAATTCTATTGTTGAAATAGTATTATCATTATTGGTGGTTGTTCTGTCTGTTTGTTTATTCGGAGTTGATAAAAATGAAAGGCATTATATTAGTCTTTTTGTTAAAAAAATATTAAAGATAGAAAGTGACTTGTAAATTGTAAAGTGGTTTTTTATGAAAATATTGCATGTTATTTATTCCCTAGATATAGGAGGGGTAGAAGCTCTGCTGGTTGATATAATAAATAATCAGATAAAAAACAATAATGTTAGTTTGATTATAGTAAATAATATTTATGATGAATCTTTGTTGGAGACAATTTCTAAAGATGTAAATGTCGTTAAATTAAACAGGAAAGAAGGTAGCTTAAATGTGTTAAAGATAATTTATATGAATATTTTGATATATCATATTCATCCAGATGTTATACATTGTCATAATTGTTCGCTATGGAAAATTATTTTTGCTGCAAAATCCAAAAAATTTTTAACTGTTCATGCGAAAGATGTATCATTTAGTGATACTAAAATGTATAAAAAGATTTTTGCTATATCTGAAACAGTAAAAAAAGAAATATTAAATAATACAAAAGAAGTTTGTGTTGAGTTAGTGGAAAATGGAATAAATACAGATCTTATTGTAAAAAAGAATAAGTTTTCAGATTCTATTATAAACATAGTACAAGTCAGTCGTTTAGATCATGTAGTTAAAGGACAGGATATAATCTTAGAAACATTATCGATATTGTTGAATAAATTTAAAATGAAAGTGACTTTATCTTTCATAGGAACAGGACCATCTTTGGAATATCTTAAAGAGATTGTGAGTGAAAGAAAAATGCAAGATAATGTGATTTTTTTAGGTGTCAAAAATAGAAAATGGATTTATAATCATCTTTGTGATTTTGACCTATTAGTACAGCCTTCAAGAATAGAGGGGTTCGGATTAACTGTTGTTGAAGCAATGGCTGCAAAAGTTCCAGTGTTGGTTTCAAATGTAGATGGACCATATGAAATTATTGATTATGGGAATGTCGGTTATTTTTTTAAATCTGAATCTGCGCAAGATTGTGCATCAGCTATATACCATATTGCTAATAATTATCAAGATGCAATTTTAAAAACAAATGCAGCAAGTGAGAGAGCTTTGGAGTTATATTCAATAGAAAGGACGAGTCGTAAATATTTGGATTATTATAAAAGTTGATTTTTTCCGGTATTATGATTAATAAATTGGTTCATCGTAATTTGTTGCTGTTTTATATAGCATATACTATACTTGTTCTGTATTTTATGTGTGTATATGAGATGAATATGCCTCCATATGAAATTTTATGTATTCAGGTTTTTATTGCTGTACTATCTTTATTTACAATGTTATTTATGGATAGGTATAAAGTTTCTATGCTGTATTATATGATTTTTATATTTCAATTGATATGTAGTGTTATATTGAGGTGTTTTTTTATATATTATTACAATAATCCATTAGGGGAAAATGCTATAGATTCTACTTACTATCATTTGTTATCTGTGCAAACATATAGAATGTCTTTTGATGATTTTATATCGTATTTAAAGTTTAATATAGAAGATTTGTCTGATTTTGGATTTCCGATAGTCCAATATTCATTATATAAAATCTCAGGAGACCCAACTCTTGGAATTAATTTAATGGTTTTATATAATGTTATACTTCATCTTATTTCATGTGTGTTTGTGTATAAACTTTCTATGATTATTACTAAAGATAAAGTAAAGTCTAAAATTGTATTAGTTTTTTGGGGGTTCAACTTTTGTAGTATTTGGTTGAATGTCTCAGGTCTTAAAGAACAAACATTTTTATTTTTTATTGTATTAACAATGTATGCTTTATATTCATTTTTTAATAGTAAGAGAAAAATATATTTATGTCTGTTTATATTGGGAATAACTATAATTTGGTTTTTTAGATATTATTTATCTTTGTTTTTTATTTTAATATTTATTTCTAAACGATTTGTATCCCAAAAGATATATAAGAATATATATCCTTTAGTGTTCATTTTTTTATTTGTAGTTGTAGCAATATCTTCATCTTTATTAAATATTTGGATGCCAGAGTTTGAATCGTTAGAAAATGTAGTAGATTATCGTCTAAATAGCCCTTCTGAATTTGTTAAGTATTCAAATTTTATTTTGACATTTATTTCCCCTTTTCCCAATATTGTAAATACTGAAGCTGTACAAAATATGTATTTTGTGCCATTTTCTTTGCTGAAGGTTTCAATATCGGGATTTTATATGTATATGATGTATAAGGTTTTTACAAATCGAAATGATTATCTATATCCTATTATATCTTTTATATGTTTGGATATATTATTGTGTATGGTTTCAGGATTTGTTGGTAATTATAGATATTTATATTGTATGATGCCTTTCTATTTTATAATATCCGTGATTGGTTCATATGAGATTCAAACATATAAATATAAAAATATATACTGCTTTATTTATTTGCTTATTTGTTTTCTGTTGTTTTTTCAAAATAATTTAAATAAGGTATGATATCTAAAGAAATAAGTGAGAAGATCTTGTTTGTAGGAACAGATCCTTCCGGGAAAGGTGGAATTGCAACTCTATTGAATTCATATTCAATTATTTTTTCTCCTTTTAATATGATTGTTAGTCATAAGTTTGCCAATATTTTAGTGCAGATTGGTTTAGCAGTCTTTGCATACTTGAAATTCCTTTATTTTCTCATATGGAAAGATATATCGATAGTACATATACATACAGCCTCGTACAGGGCATTTTATAGAGAATCCTTTTTTGTATTAATATCGAAGCTATTTAGAAAGAAGATAATACTTCATATTCATGGTGGAGAGTTTGAGGTTTTTTATAGAAGACACCCGGATTATATATTATATATATGCTCAAAAGTGGATTGTCTAGTTGCTGTTTCTTCTTATTTTTCATATTTATTTCATCGCTATAATTTAAATAGGAATATAAAAATATTATATAATATAGTAGATTGTCCTTATTTGAATAAAAAGAAAATTTCAGGTAATAAAGTACGTATTCTTTATTTGGGTGCTATAGATGAAAATAAAGGAATATTTGAGGTTTTAGAATGTATTGCAAAAAACAAAGAAAAGTTTGAGCATATAATATCTCTGGATATAGCCGGGATAGGAAATGATAAATATCTTAAATTTTTAATAGAGCAAAATGAATTACAGGATTTTGTTACCTATCATGGATGGCTATGTAAAGAAGATAAGCATAAATTATTGTCAGAGTCTGATATTTATATTCAGCCCTCATATTTTGAATCTTTGGGTATTGCTATTATTGAAGCTATGAGTTATGGAATACCTGTAATTGCAACAAGAACAGGGGGTATTCCTGATTTGATAGAGGATGGTTTTAATGGTTTTTTGATATCAGTAGGGGATATGGATTCTTTGATGGAATATCTTATATATTTTATTAAAAATCCGGATAAACGTAGATGGATGGGAGATAATGGTAAAGAAAAATCTAAGTTGTTTTTTACAGAGGCAATAGAATTAGAAATATTGAAATTGTATAAATCTTTAATATGAATTGGAGAGTTTTTGCTATGAGTCTTCTGCGAAGGGGAAATTTAAATCGCTTATTTAAAGAGAATATGTCTTTGCAGTATGCAGGTAATGTTCACACCATAGAACAAGAGATGGAACAAAATGCCAAGGCTATTTTTCAATATCATGTGAAAAATAATCCCGGATACAGACAGTTTCTCGATAGTAAAGGATTTGATTATTCAGATATATCATTACTGAATTGGAAGGATATTCCTATAATAACTAAGGATGATTTGCGGAAATATAATCCTGTGATTTTTAATCAAGTATATAATTATACTAAATCAGGAGGTTCTACCAATAGTCCATTGCGGTATCCGGCCAGTAAAGAGAGTGCGCTTAGGATATGGCCAAATCATTGGACTATGCATGCTATGTGTGGGATTGTCCCATATGAAAAAATGCTTATGCTGATGGGGCATCATGCCATATCCGATTCAAACCTTAAGAGATTGTACCAATGGCTTTCTCAGTTTTATACCATTTGTTCATTTGATTTAACACAAGAGAATGCCGATAAAATGTATCATTTAATTATCAATCAAAAGATCAAGTTTCTGTATGGATATGCTTCTTCAATTTATATCTTTCTGCGTTATCTAAGAGATCACAATTTGCATCTTTCTCTTAAAGGAATTTTTTCTACAAGTGAGAATGTTGTGCCGGTCAGTTATGATTTAGCTCGAAAGTATTGTAATTGTGATCTTTTCAATCAATATGGAGCTCATGATGGGGATATTTTTGCATTTGAATGTTCAGCTCATGATGGATTACATATTTTACATAATAGTTGTACTACAGAAATTGTAGATAACGAGATTTACTTGACAGCTACTCGTAATTATGCTTATCCGTTTATTCGCTATCGAGTGGGTGATAGGGTATTAGGAAAAGAACTTATTAAAGAAAAATGTTCGTGTGGCAGAACTTTGTTTCGTCTGAAAGGGATTTCTGGGAGAGTAAATGATGTTGTTAGAGATGTAGATGGTAAAGAAATACCAGTTATCATGTTCACTTTTCCTCTTGACGAAGATCTTTCGATTGATAAATATCAGGTTATAGAAACATCTGATTGTATAATTATTAATATTATAAGTGATAAACATGATGTTGTATTCTATGAAAAAAGACATAGACCTTATATTCAAAATTATTTGAAACGTCCTATACGATTTACTTTAAATAAGCCCCTTATTCAATTACCTAACAAAAAAGTGCCTCTTTATATTCTTCATAATATTTTAACGTAGATATGAGATTTTTAATTCTGCTACTTTACTATGCTGTTGGTTATTACCTACCTTCTCCAACAGTACCATTTATTGGACCCATTAGTAAATGGATAAGGACACAACTTTGTCGGAAGCTCTTTAATTATGCAGGTAAGAATATAAATGTTGGCAGTCATGTTTATTTTGGCACCGGATCCAAAATCAGTATAGGAGATTATAGTGGACTCGGTGCGAGAGCTCGTATTCAGCACACATTTATCCATAGGTAAATATGTTATGATAGCAGAAGACCTTTTGGTTCTAGGTGGAGGACATGGATATAATTCAGTAGAGATCCCAATGATTTTTCAGGAAAACAGACCGGAGTCTCAACTGAAAATTAAAGATGATGTATGGATTGGTGCAAAAGTAATTATTTGTCCGAACGTTGGGGTTGTTGGGTATGGAGCAATAATTGCAGCAGGTTCTGTTGTTACAAAGCCTGTTCCTGATTATGCTATTATTGGGGGAAATCCAGCTCGTATTATTCGTTATAGAAATGATAAAAATAGTAAAATAGTATGATTGTTTGGATTCGAGAAAAAATTAGGTGGATAGTTATCTCTCTTAAATATTTAATGTATAATCAACTTTATGGAATGCATATAGGTAAAGATGCAAGAATATCTTTTGGAGCGAAATTGGATTTAACAAATCCCCGAGGTATTCATATTGGGGAAGAAACCTATTTAGCTTCCGGATCAATTATCTTTTCTCATGATTATAGCAGGGCACTTCATTGCGATACAGTAATAGGCAAACGGTGTTTTATCGGTGCCAATGCCATTATTATGTGTGGCATCCATATTGGAGATTCGGTTATAGTGGGTAGTGGTGCAGTTGTAACCAAAGATGTCCCTTCAAATTGTATAGTAGCAGGAAATCCTGCCCGGATTATAAAAGAAAACATACAAACTAAGAAATTCGGTCAATTAGTACAGTAACAAACTACTAAATACATTTTTTCATGCCAAACAATTTAGTTACCCTGAACGGAGTAAATATTCATCCATTTACTTCGGCTCAAAAGCTATTGGATTATGTGGACCAGACCAAAGGTCTTCTTGTGGCCATTAATGCAGAAAAAATACTTCATGCGACAGACCAGATGCGTGGCATCATTAACCGGAATATCGGGTATTGCGATGGAGCGGGGCCTATGCTTGCCTTGCGGCGTTATGGGTATCGGGACGTTATCAAAATACCCGGTTGTGAGTTGTGGTTGAAGATTATAGGGGCTACCTATGAACAGAAAACATTCTACTTGGTAGGAGGGAAGCAGGAAGTGATAGAAGAGACTGTCAGGAAGTTGAATGAAGAGTATCCGGGTATTCGCATTGTCAGTTACAGGAACGGATACATCAAGACCGATGAAGAGCGGAAGTTTTTGATTGCAGATGTAGCGGAGAAGAAACCCGATGTCGTATTCGTGGCAATGGGTTCACCAAAACAAGAATTGTTGATGGAAGAGATGTTCAAAAAGCATCCGGCTATCTATCAAGGCTTGGGAGGCAGCTTCGATGTCTATACCGGTAGGGTGAAACGTGCTCCCAGATGGTGGGTGGAACATAATCTTGAGTTTGCATATAGATTGATAAAACAACCGTCCCGTATCAAACGGCAGATACATTTAATACGTTTCCTGCTGCTTGTCGGACTTGGAAAAATATAATATAAAGAATGAAAACAATCCTCCTCGTCTTCGGCACCCGTCCGGAGGCAATAAAAATGGCACCTTTGGTAAAGGCATTCCAGAAAGAACCCGAAGAGTTTAGAACCATCGTATGCGTAACCGGTCAGCACCGGGAGATGCTCGACCAGGTACTTCACCTCTTTGAAATCCATCCCGACTATGATTTGAATATTATGAAACAGGGACAGGATTTGTATGACGTGACCGCCCGTGTCCTTACCGGTATGCGCGATGTCTTGAAAGAAGTACAGCCGGATGTCGTGCTGGTTCATGGGGACACCACCACTTCGATGGCTTCGGCATTGGCGGCATTCTATCAGCAGATACCCGTGGGGCATGTGGAGGCAGGGCTTCGTACACACAATATGTATAGCCCGTGGCCTGAAGAGATGAATCGTTTGATAACAGGGAGGATAGCCGCTTACCATTTCTCGCCGACGGCTATGAGCCGCCAAAACCTCTTGGATGAAGGGGTGAAAGAAGAAACCATCCATGTTACCGGAAACAGTGTGATAGATGCTTTATACCTGGTGGTAGACAAAATAAAAAACAGCCCCTCTCTGAAAGAGGAACTGGATGCTGTCCTTACCCGTTCCGGCTATCCTGTTTCCCGCCTTCTAACTGTCAACTGTCACTTGTCAACTGTCACCTGCACCAAGCGAAGCCTGGTGCTCATCACCGGTCACCGTCGTGAAAACTTCGGGGAAGGTTTTATCCACATGTGCCGGGCGATAAAGACACTTGCCATGAAATATCCGGAAGCGGACTTTGTGTACCCGATGCACCTGAATCCCAATGTCCGTAAACCGATTCGTGAGGTCTTCGGAGAAACCTCTTTACCGAATCTGTTCTTTATCGAACCGCTGGAATACCTTCCGTTTGTTTACTTGATGGAGAAATCCACGCTTGTACTGACCGATAGCGGTGGCATTCAGGAAGAAGCTCCGGGATTGGGAAAACCTGTATTGGTGATGCGCGATACCACCGAACGTCCGGAAGCCCTGGATGCGGGAACCGTCAAGCTGGTAGGAAGTGATTATTATAAGATAGTGGAAGAGACTTCCCGTCTACTGGATGATGCCGCCTATTACGATAGCATGAGCAAAGCTGTCAATCCTTATGGCGACGGATTGGCTTGCAGCAGGATAGTGGAGGCGTTGAAAAAATAAGAAAGGTCCCTTTTGATTTGAATAGGTTTTGGGAAACTTGGTTATGTTGATAATAAATAGTTCCTTTGTGGAAAGGATTTATATATGATATAAGCAAAACAAATAATACAATCAAAAACTGATTATCTATGAAAAAGAACTTGCAGAGAATAGTATGCCTTTAGCAGAGTCAAAAAGGCTGCTTTTTGAGCGGATTCGTCAAGATTTCCATAAATGATGGATTGATGACCTTGAAATAATCTATATATTTGCATATAGTAATCAGTAGAATCCCATTGTTATGAAAACAACGCAAGAAATAATACAACTATTAAAGGACTTCAAAATGCGTCATGCAAATCAGTATGGTATTTTGAGGATGGGGATATTTGGTTCTGTAGCAAGAGGGGAACAAATGGAAAATAGTGATGTGGATATCTATTATGAAGGTGAGCTACCCGGTTTGTTTGCGTTGTCACACCTGAAAAATGAATTGGAAGATTTGTTAGGATGTAAAGTGGATATTGTCCGCTTAAGAGACCGGATGAATCATTTACTTCGGAAACGAATTGAACAAGAGGGTGTATATGTTTGATAAAGTCTTGGCTATTGATACGCTTACGTTAATAAAGGAAACTTTATTAACCGTTATGAAAAGAACTTCTCATATTCGTACTGTGGATGATTTTTATATAAATGAAGTAGGAATGATTCTTCTTGACAGTGTTTGTATGAAATTAGTAGCAGTAGGAGAAAGTGTTAAGAATCTGGATAAAATAACAAATAAAGATTTATTGAAAAATTATCCGGAGATTAACTGGAAAGATATAATGGGAATGAGAGATATCATTGTACATCATTATTTTGATATTGATGCAAATATTGTAATTGCTACTCTCCGGAACGAAATTCCACAACTTTATAAAACGATAGAACTTATACTGGCAGAGTTGAATTGAAAATCCAGTTTTGTAAATAAATAGTGTATTTATATGTATAAACTTTAGGTATAGGCCGTACTGATTTGCCAACCTATACCTGTGCTTGGAGTCGTTATTCTATAAACCATTTCAATACACATCCCATTCCTCCAAGCAACATCAAGCTATATCCCGAAATGCCTAACCAGTCCGCTTGCGGGCGGTTGCCGTTTCCGGCTTGCGCGGGAAGATAACCCGGGCAAGGACAGTAAGTAGATGGAGAATTGTTTCAAGGACTTTCATATTAGAAGATTAAATAAAGATGAATAAATTCGGGAAATAATATAATAGTTGACAATTGACAGTTGACAATTGACAGTTGGGCTTCGCGTTCGGTGTACAAATCGGCTGAAGGCCGAACTAACTGTCAACTGTCACTTGTCAACTGTCAACTGATATCCATCTGTTTACAGATGGATATCAACATCTTCCTGTACGCTTCCCTGTTGTCGCCATTCACTTCGCTGATGTACTTGCTGTAGGCGATTTCTTTGGCGAAGGCGGCAGGTTGGAAACTCAGGTCGGCGGCACGCGGATAGGCGTTGCGTATCAGTCGGGCGTAATCCATGAAGGAATCGGCCGGGTCAGGATAGGAGCGGAATGATAGGGAGTCTTCGGATAGTTGGGCTTTAGCGCCGTGCCACCAGACATTCGGCTTACCGTAGGCCGTGATACCGAAATAATTGTGATACTGTACGGCAAGGACACTCTGTCCCCAGCCCGTTTCGATAGCCGCTTGTGCGACAATCACCACCGGATTAATCCGGAAAGCCGCCCCCGCCTTTACGGCAAGTGGCGTACATAAAGCAATAAATTCTTTTTTAAGCATAAGAGTCCTTTTTTTTAGTGGACAGTTGACGAACCAGTTGACAGTTGACAAGTGACAGTTGACAGTTGCTTCGCGTCAGCATTTACATCAGAAAGGGGCTTCTTGTCCGGGCGAGCGTTTTTATATCTCCCGTTACTGTTTTTCCCTTTAACTGTCAACTGTCACTTGTCAACTGTCAACTGTTCAGAGTTCCTCCGGTTTGTCCCCATCACTCCCCCCTGAGTTGTCGGAGTCGGCAACGGCGTCCTTTTTGGGGACGTAGCGTTCGAAGGTGGCGTTGTTGACCTGGTTGATGAGCATGGTGCCCGGGTAAAAGACGATGTGGGCGCGGTTGAAAAGGGAGGTGTTGAAGTCGTCGATATTTTTTGCACCTTTGCTGCCGGCAACCATGCGGAAACTGCCGAACTCGCCCAGGTGAACCGATTCGCCATCGGAAAGGGCTTCGTTCATCACCTTCAGCAAGCCATCGAGCACGAGGATGATTTCACCGCGGCTCGCGGTACAGTAGTTCTCGATACGGGTACAGATTTTGTTGAGCGTCAGTTTCTTGGTGATACTGGTTTGTGCGTGGTAGAGGGTGGCGCCTTCGGCAGCCCCTTTGCTCATGTCCGGTCTTTTGACCAGCGTGTACACTAATGGCATAATTTTTTGAATTTAAAGTTTAATAAATTGATAATTAATACACAACGAAGATACGGCAGGTTAAAATCCCGGAGTCGGTTAGAGACTATTCCAGTCGATTATGAACCAGTAATAGTTAAGAAAATAAACAGCTTAAACCCCCTTTCGAAACATAGGTGTTTTGCATTCAAAACATATATGTTTTAAAATCAAAACACCTATGTTTTGACAACAGGGAAAAGAAGAAAGAACGCCATATAACCACAACAAAAAACAGAATTATCATGAAAAAAAATAACAACAATTATATGTCTGAAGATATCGGGCAATTTGTGGAGATTTTAAAAAAAAGTAAGAAAAATAGCGGGAAGCCATTTGTCGTTTCGCTTGCTAAAGGAATATATAGACAGCAGGGATGAAAGAAACGGTTTGCTCTTGTCCCTCGTGCTGCTGTTCGGTAGCCCGTCGGTCAATCAATATGAAACGTGGAACTGCTTGGGCAAACGCTTTTTTGAGGCGTATAGGCGGCAGATACAGGCTTGTTGCGGGTATGATACCGGCGGTCTGGGAATAGAAAGGATATGGTTGCCGTTGCCCGATTTGTTTCTCCATTATATGGGCGCCATGGAGCGTTCCGGGATGATGGGGGACTGTCCGTATCCTTTGCTTGCCGGGTATCTGGGAATTATATTCAATATGGGAAATGCCGGAAGTACGGTTTTAAACAAGTTAAAAGAGCAAAATCCGGAGTATGAATATCTGTTTGAACAGATGAAAGCGGAG
>UQLN01000034.1 GCA_900541965.1 uncultured Parabacteroides sp.
CAGCCGTATTCCAACCACGCAGCCGTTTCTCTCACAAAGGGACGTTCGGACATGCCTTATTAATAGCCGGCAGCCAGGGGAAAATGGGCGCTGCATTATTATCTGCCCGTGCCTGCCTCAGAAGTGGGGCCGGATTATTGACCGTCCATATACCGCAACGAGGCGAACAAATCATGCAAACAGCGTTTCCGGAAGCGATGTTAAGTTTCGACCCTCACCCGGATTATTTTACAGCTGTACCTGATACTTCCGCTTATTCGGCTATTGGCATAGGTCCGGGATTAGGACAACATTTGGAGTCTGCCGTCGCATTAGAGCGCATATTGCAACCGACAGGAAAACCTGTTGTATTAGATGCGGATGCTCTTAATCTGATTGCATCCAACAAAGATTTATTAACACGCATCCCACCTCATAGCATTCTGACTCCACACCCTAAAGAATTCGACAGGATTGCCGGAGAAAGTAACAATTCATATGAGCGGCTTATCAAAGCACAAACTTTTGCTATCGAACATAAATTGATTGTTGTATTGAAAGGAGCATATACGGCAATCTGTACTCCTCTTGGTAATGTTTATTTTAATGACAGCGGAAATCCGGGAATGGCAACAGCCGGAAGCGGAGATGTTTTAACCGGTATCATTTTAGGATTGCTCGCACAAGGAATGGAACCTGAGACTGCAGCAGTTTCAGGAGTATTCCTACATGGAACAGCAGGAGATCTCGCAGCTATTTACCGCTCAGAGGAAAGTATGGTAGCAGGAGACATTATAGAAATGCTTGGCAAAGCTTTCAAACAAATCAAATAAATATTTATGCTAAAGGGAACAAGGTATTCTCTTTGTCAAAAAAAGAGAGTACCTTGCTTTATAGACGTTTGCACAAAAAGTCACGCTATCTACTTTATTAAAAACTAGTTATTTAAACATTCAAGTATGCAAAACCTTATTTGAATGAGTAATTTTGTTGTTCTTGCACCTACGCTTAACATTAACCACACATGACTTTATATGTAAGAAAACAAACGTACATCACAATTAAAAAGGAGACAATTATGAACGCATATTTGAAACATATAGCAATCTTGACAGGGGTTGTGCTATCATTCTTACTTTCCATGACATGTTGTTACAATTACTCATCTTCTCCTGAACTTCAATTAGCAGAACAGTTAATGGATAGTAAACCCGACAGTTCTTTAAATATATTGAACAACCTGCCTGACAAACAAAAGCTCTCGGAATATAACCATGCACTCTACTGCTTACTACTTACACAGGCACAAGACAAGAATTTCATAATCCATACCTCCGACTCTATTTGCAAAATAGCTGTCAAATATTTTGAAAAACATAGTGACATCCATTATACGATGCTTGCTTATTATTGCATGGGACGCGTTTATAGTGATTTACAAGATGCATTGCAAGCACAAGAATATTACTTAAAAGCACTGGAGATCGGTAAAAATTCAAAAGAATATAAATTGCTTATCAGAATCAGTAGTAATTTAGGAACACTTTACAACTACCAAGGCATCTATGATATGGCTTTGCCCTTTTATAAACAGGCACTACACTATACTCAATTAGAATTACAACAAGATTCTTTAAATATTTCATATATACTAAGAAATATTGCTCGGACATATACTCAAACAAATCAATCAGATAGCGCAATCTGGTACTATCAAAAAGCGATAGACTATTCAACCCCAAAGAATCTTTCTTCACTCTATGTAGATTTAGGGAATATACATTTCAGCAATAATGAATATGAAGAAACAAAGAAATACCTAAACAAGGCTTTAAATGTCCTTGTTAATAAGACAGGAATAGATTATATCAACCTATCTAAAGGTAAACTTTATACTGCACTAAACTCTTTAGATTCTGCAAAGTTTTATTTGAACTTGAGTTTACAAAGTCCTTATATTCACACAAAAGCCGGAAGCCTTCAACGTCTGGCTAATGTTGCATTAAAAGAAAACGATTTTAAAAGCTTTGCTAAATATACACTGCAATATGAAGAACTGAGAGATTCCATCACGAACCGATCTCATTTTGAGAATATTCGCCTTACACAAAGTATGTTCAACTATCAGCAAATAAATAAAGAAAAAATTAGATTTGAAAAAGAGGCAACCGATAGACTTATCTTAGTTTATCAGATTGTAATCCTTTTTGTTATCATCTTAGCTGTAGGTATATACATTTATAAACGGGAACAAAATAAAAAGAAACGGCTATTAGAACAAAAAGAACAGCAATACAAACGTAGCCAACAATATTTGGAAGACAATAAAAAACAAATTGCTCAATTAGAAAAAATCTTATCTACAGAAAAAGCTCAAATGACCGAAGTACAAAGACAGTTATATGAAGCCAGAAAAGTCATGCTCCAAATGGAAAACAGGACTATTATTGAAAAACAAGGAGCTATTGAAGTTTTAGAGCAAGATTTTCATAGTGCCTCTCTATATCTAAAAATCCACCGCGAAGAAGAAGTTCAGTTAAATTCTACAGAGTGGTTTGAACTGCGTCAACTCATAGATGCGACCTATTCGGATTTCACGAACAGACTTATTAAACTCTATCCTAAAATATCCCAGGAAGAAATACGCATCTGCTATCTCTCCAAAATGGATGTACCTGTTAAAAAGATAGCAACAATCGTACATATCACCAGTTCCGGCGTTTCTCAATGCCGTCGAAGATTATACAAAAAATTCACTAACGAACCTGCCAACGCCGAGAATTTTACCAAATTTATTGCTGATTTCTAAATAGATACAAGTTGTCATTTTTTTGTCATCAGTTTTCACTCAAGCGAACATTGAGTGTAAACTACTTTTGTCTCAAAGCTAATACAATTTTTCACCATAATTTTATATTTAGTATTATGAGACATTTAATTTCAACTTTAATTCTTACTATTTGCTGCACATTCTGTGCACAATTTGCATTCTGTGATTTAATTCCGACCATTGGTGAGTGGGGACCTGATGATGTTAGATCTGTTGCTCCTGCTCCCCCTACAGCATCTATCGATGGTAAAATTTTAACGATTCAATTTACAACTCCATTATCAGATTTAACAGTTACTGTTACGGATAACGAAACCGGTGTTGTCGTATATGAAGATTGTATTTCATCTACTGGATTAGAAAGCCTCCCTGTTAGCTTAGATGCAGAAAATGGTAATTATACATTGACAATGACACATAAATTAGGATATTTAATTGGTACGTTTGTCATAAAGTAGAAGCTATGGCGTGTGTGCTCCTTGTACACGTTTATAGCAGGAACAGTCCCAGGTGGTTAATATTAACCAAACCTGATATCTCGATCTCCTTTTCCGCCACCTGCGGACTGTTGTGATTTTTCTTTCAATCTAACCTTTTTTCTTTCCTATTCCCCGCTCTTAGCATGCAAAAGAGACATTTCCCCGTTGGTTTCTAACAAAATATTTCATAGTTTTGTGCAATCATTTGTTTTAGAAGATTAAACCTAAGATTAGAATATGAAGAATTCAATTCTTTTAGTCATAAGCTTGTTTCTTAGCTTATCCGTTACAGCCCAAACAAAGGTTGTCAAAAAAAATGCTGTCAAGGCTAACAATTTTGGCATCACTTATTCACTTCCAAAAACAGCACTAATAGTTGACGCTGAAGTAATTAAAGTATCCTGCAAAGCCGGTCCCTACTATAAATATGCAGAAAAATACCTTGGAGTAAAAGATGCGATTACCGAAGACAAAATTTATTATGAATTAGGTAAAATCAAACTGATAAACAAAGGAATCCCCGATCCGGAAAATACATACATCGTAGAATTCAAAAGCGGAACTGTCGCTCCTTATGCTTATCTGACAGAGGAAGGGCTACTTTGTTCTATTAATGCCGAATATACACCGGATGAAACAACACAAAACGCTGCCGGAAAGAAAAATACATCTCCTATAAAACCGACAGATACCTCTGTCTTTTCAGAAGAATTACTTATGGCTGGCTCAACTGCCAAACAAGCAGAAGTTGCAGCTAAACAAATCTATCGTATACGCGAAAGCCGCCTAAACATATTAACCGGTGAAGCAGACAATTTGCCTCCTGATGGAGAAGCGATGAAACTTGTAATCCAACAACTGGAAGAACAAGAAAAAGCACTTACTAACCTGTTTACAGGCGTACGTACCAAAGATACATCCAGCTATTCCGTAACAATAGATCCTATAGATGATTTGGAAAGAGATGTTCTATTCCGTTTTTCCGAACAATTAGGAGTTGTGGATGCCGATGATTTGGGAGGCGCTCCGGTATATCTGAATTTAAAAGCAATCGAACGTGCTCCTGCATTAGATGCCAAAGAAGCAGCAAAGAAAGAAAAGTCACTAAAAGGAATTATTTATAATATTCCGGGCAAAGCGGCTATTGAAATCAGCCTAAACAAAAAAACATTATATAAAGGAGAAGCCCAGATTACTCAATTCGGAACTCGCGAAGGGTTGGCTCCTGTTATGTTCGAAGACAAAAAAGCTCCGGTAAAAGTTTATTTCTATCCGGAAACAGGCTCTATAAAACAAATAATTCAATAAGTATTATCTAATCATCTAAACACTTAAATTTTATGTTCGAAGGACAACCTAAAGGGTTATACGCGTTAGCCTTAGCGAATACCGGTGAGCGTTTCGGTTATTACACCATGCTCGCTATTTTTACTTTATTCCTGCAAGCGAAATTCGGATTTTCAGCAGCAGAGACATCTACTATTTTCGGTTCATTCCTGGCCGCAGTTTATTTTATGCCGCTTATTGGGGGTATCTTGGCTGATAAGTTCGGATACGGCAAAATGGTTACAACCGGTATTATCATTATGTTTATCGGATATGTATTACTTTCCATCCCGACAGCTGCAAGTTCCGGAAAAGTTTTAATGTTCGGTGCTCTTGCATTAATTGCTTGTGGTACAGGTCTTTTCAAAGGAAATCTGCAAGTAATGGTAGGAAACCTTTACGATGCCCCTGAATACAAAGCTAAACGGGATACAGCTTTCAGTATTTTCTATATGGCAATCAATATCGGTGCCATGTATGCTCCTACTGCAGCAACAATGATTACCAACTATATGTTAGGTAAAAACGGATTTACTTATGTCCCTCAAATCCCGTCGTTAGCACATCAGTTCTTGAATGGGACCATTACAACCGAAGGTTCTGCCACATTGGCAAGTTTACAGGCTTCGCAGAATTTCGTTGGAGATACTGCTGCATTCTGTAATACTTATATTGACAAATTATCAGAAGCTTATAATTACGGATTTGCCATTGCATGTATCTCATTAATTATATCAATGGCCATCTATATCGTATTCCGTCCTACTTTCAAACATGCCGATTACAACTCTAAGCAGGCAAAACCGGCAAACGTACAGGAAGAAGAACTGACTCCGCAACAAACAAAAGACCGCATCCAGGCTTTATTGTTGGTATTTGCTGTTGTTATTTTCTTCTGGATGGCATTCCACCAGAATGGTTTGACTCTGACATTCTTTGCCCGTGACTATACGGCACAATCAATTAGCGGTCTTGACCGTTTAGGTTTCAATATCGTAAACCTGACCTGTTTACTGGTTGTCGTATATTCCGCATTCTCCGTATTCCAGTCAAAAACAGGAAAAGGAAAAGGAATATCCGGAATTGTCCTTCTGATCTCATTAGTATTGTTAGGCCTGAACTACAGTTCTATGGATCCGAGTGTCAATATCCTTCCTCAGATATTCCAGCAGTTCAATCCTTTCTTTGTAATTGTCCTGACTCCGGTATCACTGGCAGTGTTCGGATATCTGGCTAAGAAATCAAAAGAACCTTCCGCTCCCCGTAAAATCGGTATCGGTATGGTGATTGCAGCTTGTGGTTTCCTTATCATGGCATTAGGTTCATTAGGATTGCCTACTCCGGCTGACGTTGAAGCAAATGGTATCTCCGCTGATGCATTAGTTTCCCCGAACTGGTTAATTTCCACTTACCTGGTATTAACATTTGCAGAATTGTTACTTTCTCCGATGGGTATTTCCTTCGTTTCTAAAGTAGCACCTCCGAAATACAAAGGTATGATGATGGGTGGCTGGTTCGTTGCAACTGCCATTGGTAACTATCTGGTAGCAACTATCGGTTATCTATGGGGAGGTATGCAACTCTGGATGGTATGGAGCGTACTGATCGTATGCTGTCTGCTATCGGCACTGTTCATCTTCTCTATCATGAAGCGATTGGAAAAAGTTGCAAAATAACATCCGGTTATTCTTGAAACAATGAAACAAACTGCCCACAGTCAACTGTCCACTGCAGCCGCCATCCGTTTCAAAAGATGGAGCCGGAAGGGATATGCTGCATTCATCAGTGTACAACGGGCGGTAACAATCGGGCAACTTAGAGCGAATGTATCCGAACGATTCCAAATTAAAAACGGAGCAGTACACACTTCCGTTTTATCACAGTTACAAACTGTAGATGAAAAAGAAAACAATACGGATGAATGTTCGTTAAAGAATTTATGGGATGCAATAAATGAGTTTCGCCTATTATTGGCTTCACTATTTGTACAGGTAAACATACAGCAGATCGAGTCTGCTCATGCCTATACCTTAATACAATTAAAATATTCCGAAAAAGCGGGAAGTTCAGTCTACGGGCTGGAACTTCCCGCTTTTTTACGTTTATATCCAAATGAATTTAAATACTTAACAGAATGATAGAAACAATCAAGCAACAAGTGCTATCCGGTAAAATGATTAACGAAGCACAAGCTTTAGCTTTAGCTAGCTCTCCGGATAAAGAGGCTCTATACCAGGCAGCCCATGAAATCACCCGCCACTTTATGGGAAACAAATTCGATACATGCTCCATCATCAATGCCAAAAGCGGCAATTGCAGCGAAGATTGCAAATGGTGTGCACAATCCGGACATTACAAAACAAAAGTCACCTTATATCCCTTACTTCCGGCAGAGGAATGTGTTCGCCATGCCGTATACAACGCCAAACAAGGAATAGGACGATTCGCATTAGTCACCAGTGGAAAACGGGTTTCCGACAAAGACATGGAAAAGATAACCGCGACTATCCGGCAAATCAAACAGACATGCAAAATCAAATGCTGTGCATCTATGGGTTTACTCAGCCGGGAACAGCTACAAGCGCTTTATGATAGCGGTACGGAAAACTATCATTGCAACATTGAAACAGCCCCCTCCTATTTCAGTACCTTATGTACCACCCACACCATGGAGCAAAAGCTTGAAACCATCCGGATTGCACGTGAGATAGGTTTCCGCATCTGTTCAGGAGGAATCATCGGCATGGGGGAAACGGTTGAACAGCGGATAGAAATGGCACTGTTTTTACAAAAAGAAGGCATCCTGTCCATTCCTTTAAACATGTTGCAACCGATACCCGGCACACCATTAGGTAAAATCCTTCCCCTTTCCGATGAAGAATTCCTGACCACCATCGCTTTGTTCCGCTTCATCAATCCGAATGCCTATTTACGTTTCTCCGGAGGCCGTGCACAATTAAGCGAAGCCACCCAGAGAAAAGCCCTCTATATAGGAATAAATTCCGCTATCATTGGCGACTTGCTAACAACCATAGGGAGCAAAGTGGCAGAAGACAAAGTATTATTTACATCGGAAAACTATTCATTAACCGAAAATACAGACTGGGAGAAATGATAACAGATACACTTTTACAATTCGACAGGGACCATATCTGGCATCCCTATACATCCACCATCGACCCGCTTCCGGTTTATCCGGTAGACCGTGCAGATGGTGTCACCATTACATTGAAAGATGGCAGAAAACTGATAGACGGCATGTCATCCTGGTGGGCAGCCGTACACGGATACAATCATCCGGTTCTGAACAAGGCTGCCAAAAAGCAACTCGAAAAAATGAGCCATATCATGTTCGGAGGTTTTACCCATGAACCGGCTGTCGAACTGGCTAATAAACTCCTACCATTACTTCCGCCCGGAATGGATAAAATATTCTTTGCAGACAGTGGTTCTGTTGCCGTAGAAGTGGCCATGAAAATGGCTATCCAATACTGGCAATCATCCGGTAAACCTCATAAATGCAAGTTTGCGACCATCCGAAGCGGCTATCATGGCGATACCTGGCATGCCATGTCCGTATGCGACCCGGTAACCGGTATGCACGGCATTTTTTCAGGCAGTCTTCCAGTCCAATACTTTATTCCTCAACCTTCCGTTAAATTCCACGAAGAATGGAAAGAAGAGGCTATTCATCCATTAAAAGACCTATTGGAAAAACATCACCGGGAAATAGCAGCTCTAATACTCGAACCGATAGTTCAGGGAGCCGGAGGCATGTACTTTTATTCACCGGAATTTCTTATTAAAGCAAGGGAACTTTGCAATCACTACAACGTGCTGTTTATTTTCGATGAGATAGCAACCGGTTTCGGACGTACCGGAAAACTATTTGCCTGGGAACATGCCGGCGTTATTGCTGACATTATGTGTATCGGAAAGGCGCTGACCGGAGGATACCTGACTTTATCCGCTACAATTACCCAAAAGCATATAGCCGATACCATTTGCTCCGGCGAAGCAGGTTGTTTTATGCACGGCCCTACTTTTATGGGGAACCCGTTGGCATGTGCCATTGCTTCCGCTTCCGTTTCCTTACTATTGGATAGCCACTGGCAAGAGAAAGTCCATGCAATAGAAAACCAACTCAAAGAAGAACTGGCACCCGCATCCGCATTCCAGAACGTGCAAGAGGTCAGGGTTTTAGGAGCCATCGGCGTTCTGGAAATGAAAGAGCCGGTCAATATGGCCATACTCCAACGCCGTTTTGTTGAAAAGGGAATCTGGGTACGCCCTTTCGGCAAACTGGTTTACCTGATGCCCCCGTTCATCATCTCCAAAGAAGAGTTGCACCAACTGACAAGCGGATTACTCGAAATATTATCTGTAGACAATCAAGCTTCATAAATATATTAAGATGAAAGATTATGCCCAAGTATTAAATACATTGGAAGCCGCCGGAAATCTCCGGCGGTTACCGGAGGTCCGCCATCAGGGAAAATGGATTGAGAAAGAAGGACAAAAAATGCTGAACCTCTCTTCCAATGATTATCTGGGACTGGCCTCCCGTATGGACTTAAGAGATTCATTCCTTACCTGGCTGCAGGAAACAGCCCTGCCATTATCATCAAGTTCCTCCCGCCTGTTAACAGGGAATTTTTCCGTTTACGAAGCGCTTGAACAACAAATGTGCAAGGCTTTCGGCCGCGAAGCCGCCCTTTTGTTCAATAGCGGCTACCATGCCAATACCGGCATATTGCCTGCGCTGGCTGATAAACAGACATTAATCCTTGCCGACAAACTGGTACATGCCAGCATCATAGACGGAATCCTTCTAAGCGGAGCGCCGTTCCAACGATACAAGCACAACAACTATGAACATCTGGAACAGTTATTATCCAAAACCAGCGGACAGTATGAACAGACAATCATTGTAACGGAAAGCATCTTCAGCATGGATGGAGATGTAGCCGATCTGCACCAATTAGTCCGTTTAAAAAAGAGCTATCCCGATGTCATGCTTTATATAGATGAAGCCCATGCAATCGGAGTTCGTGGTAAAAACGGCTTAGGTATCGCTGAAGAACAAAATTGTATCGGAGAGATCGATTTTTTGGTAGGGACATTTGGAAAAGCATTAGCTTCTATGGGGGCTTATCTGTTATGCAGTAAAACAATCCGGGAATATCTGGTCAACACCATGCGCCCTCTTATTTTTAGTACGGCATTACCCCCCACACAAATAGCCTGGACACACTTCCTGTTCGACCGTTTACCGGAATTTACAGCAGAACGCCAACAGCTTTCTCAAACCAGCCGGTTATTAGCAACCGCCTTACAGGGAAGAGGCGGAGAAATAAGCAACAGCCATATCATTCCCTTCATTATTGGAGGAAACGAGGGTTGCATACAAAAAGCCTTGCAATTGCAACGAAAAGGATTTTACTGCCTGCCCGTCCGCCCTCCAACAGTTCCACAGGGAACGGCACGCATACGTTTCTCGTTGACGGCATCTATCCACCCAGAAGACATACAAAACTTATTTCTTTTACTCTAAGCCGAAAAAGAACCAATAAACGGCTTTATATCAAAAGGATGAAAAAAGGAACGCTCATAAACGACAGATAAAATGGATATATACAAACAGACAAACAATAAAAAGGAGAAGTTACTCCTTATCTTTTCCGGCTGGTCAGCCTCTCCCCTACTTTTTAAAGGGATAGAGGCAGATGAAGATACGGACATATGGATAGGCTATAACTATCAAAATCTTGCTTTCACAGATGACTTATCCGGCTACCGGGAGATACGCATCATTGCCTGGTCGCTCGGAGTGTGGGCGGCATCCATCATATTGGATAAACAACAAGCATCCTTGCCCATCAACGGAGCCATAGCCATCAACGGAACCCCCTATCCTGTCCATGATACATACGGCATACCGGAAACTATTTTCCGGGGGACACTGGAAAATATCACTCCGGCAGGCATGTACCGTTTCAACCGGCGGATGTGTGGAAGCAAAGACATTCTGCAACAATACGAAACAATACCTCCCCGCCCGATAGAAGAAATCAAAGAAGAGCTGCATGTTATCTACCAGACCTATAGACCGATGGAAACCAGTCTTTGGACAAGTGCTATCTTATCGGCAAACGACCTGATTTTCCCCATACAAAACTTGCGGAACTACTGGTGCGGACGTTGTCCGGTTACGGAAATAGAGGCACCCCATTATCCTTTTTATCGGTGGAAACAATGGAACGAGTTATGGAAACAATAAACACCCGGGATATCGCAAGCCGTTTTACCCGTGCTTTGCAAAGTTATGACCGCCATGCCAATGCCCAGCATACCATATGCAAAGAGTTGGTATCGCTACTCATACGCTACGCTGGTACCGATTACAACCATATGCTTGAAATAGGCTGTGGAACGGGGAGTTTTACCAAACAAATGAAAGAGCTATGCCAGATAAACGAATGGACAGTCAACGACCTTTGCAAAGACTGTAAAGAAATAATCGACGGGATTTTGCAAGGGGAATCCTACACATTTATTTCCGGTGATGCCGAACAACTTCCACTCTTCGGCAAATACGACCTGATAGCTTCCTCTTCCGTATTCCAGTGGATGAAACAACCGGAAAAGTTCTTACACAAATTATCCAACTTACTGGCAGATAAAGGGATTTTGCTATTCAGTACCTTTGCCCCCGGCAACCTCCACGAAATAAAAGAACTGACAGGGCGGGGCCTCAACTATCCGGACGCGGGAGAATTATGCCAATGGCTATCCTCCGATTTCCATGTTCTTCATTGTGAAGAAGATGATATTACGCTCACATTTTCCACACCTATGGACGTGTTGCGTCATCTCAAATCTACCGGAGTTACCGCCACCGGAGGGAACATCTGGACCCGTGGCATGCAGGAAGAATTCTGTACACGCTATACGATAATGTTCCATACAACAGATAATCAAGTAAAGTTAACCTACCGCCCTTTATATATACTGGCGGTAAAAAAATAACAAGCGACATGAAAGGTAAAGTATTATTCGTCACAGGTATCGATACGAATATCGGTAAAACTTACGCAACCGGCATCCTGGCACGTGCATTGGCTGAACAGGGAAAAACGGTGATTACCCAGAAAATGATTCAAACCGGATGTGAAGAAATATCGGAAGATATTGAAATGCACCGGAAATTGCAAGGCATTCCTTTTACGGAAGAAGACAAACAGGGACTAACCTGTCCCTACATATTCACTTATCCGTGTTCTCCCCATATGGCTGCGGCAAAAGACAAACGGAATATCGACCTATCCGTTATCACAGCCGCAACACAGCAACTTCAGGAAAAATACGAATATGTATTGTTGGAAGGGGCCGGAGGATTAATGGTTCCGAATGATTTCGACTCATTGACTATCGATTATGT
The DNA here is from genome assembly GCA_900541965.1 of uncultured Parabacteroides sp. GTDB lineage: Bacteria > Bacteroidota > Bacteroidia > Bacteroidales > Tannerellaceae > Parabacteroides. Next base: position 12,056 of record UQLN01000034.1, read on the forward strand.
CAAAGAACAGGGATACCCTGTTATCCTGGTTACTTCCGGGAAATTAGGCAGTATCAACCATACGCTGCTCAGCCTGTATGCCTGCAAACAATACGGTATTCCGGTAAAAGCGCTTGTGTACAACCTTTTTCCAAAAGCCGACGCATTAATAGAAGCCAACACAATGGAATACCTGGCTCAATACCTGCAAAAAGAATCGCCGGAAACAACAATTATCACATTACCGGATATGGAAGAAGCACAAAAGGACTTGAACCATATACCTTTCGTTACTGTGTTAAATTAACAGTCCTTTTGTAATAAAGAAAGATTGATTATCTTTGCAACAAGTTTTTCAGGCAGAGAGTAAAAGATGTTACCAAAGATAATCAATCATATATTCAAAATACATCAACGTATCACCTTGGTGATTCTGTTGGTGCTTTTGCAATTTTATTCTTTCGGTAGCGATTTTTTCCCGGAACCGCTCCGCCAGACAACTGCCATTTCCATTAACCAGAATAGCCCGGAAGTACTGGATTTTGACGACCATGCCACTATACGGACGGTTCGACAGGAAGATATTCAGTTACAAGCCTTTGAAATCGATTTGATTTCCGATTGGTTCACTTGTATGGATATACATGGACTTATCCAGTCGTTGGAACTGCGTATCTGCTCCTCACTACCTTTATTCCACAACCTTCACAAAGCTGACAACTTTATTTGGTTCAGCACATTCCTGCTTTAGACATTTCTTTCCAGTCTATTTCACGGGCGGTTTTACCTATCGGTAGCCGGTCACAAATCGGTCCGTACTTTTTACAGGCTCCCATTATACATATATAATCAATCGATTACACATTCGTATCCTTTACCGGAAGACGGACATGTAACCCTATGTATGCAATCAAATAAAATCAAATAATTTAATCAGAAAAGTGTATGACGAAAAGAGTATTTTCCGCCAAACTATCTTTATTATTTACTATCTCCTTCCTGACTGCATGTAGCGGAAGCCAGGAAAAAAAAGCAAAGGGGAAAGACCCTATCCCTGTTATAAAACTGGCAAGTACTTCTATTGAAATTCCCCAATCGTATGTGGCGGATGTACAAGCGGTCCAGTTTGTAGAAATAAAGCCCAAAGTAGAAGGCTTTGTCGAAGCTGTTCTTGTGGACGAAGGAGAACATGTGAAGAAAGGGCAAGTATTGTTCAAACTCTCATCTGCCGAGCTTTACGAAGAAGTAAAAGAGGCGCAAGCCAATTATAAGCAAGTACAAGCCGAGTTGAAAATGGCAGAGGTGGAAGCCGACCGGATAAAACGGCTTGTCGATAAAGATATCATCTCTCCCATCCGCCTTGAACTGGCAAATACGGAAATCGACGTAGCCCGCCTGAAAGTGCAACAGGCAAAATCAAGGTTGCAACGTGCAGAAACAAACTACTCCTATACAACCATTGCCTCTCCTTTCGACGGGTACGTAGACCGTATTCCGTTTAAAGCAGGAAGTTTAGTTACCCCTACCAGTTTACTCACCTCTTTGACGGATGTCTCGGAAATGTTTGCTTATTTCAAAATAAACGAACAGGAATATCTGGAATACAAACGTACCCAGTTAAGCGGTGCCGACCAGTCGGAATACGACAACCTCGAACTGGTTTTATCCGACCAGACTACTTATCCCTACAAAGGAACCGTAGAAACTGTAGAAGGAGATTTTGAACGCGGTACCGGTTCTATTGCGTTCCGTGCTCGTTTTGCCAATCCCGAACGGCTATTAAGACACGGGGTATCCGGAAAAATCCGTATGCTTACCCAAATGGAGAATGTGATTCTGGTACCTCAGCAATCCACTTTTGAAATTCAGGATTTCACTTATGTTTATACGGTAGATGAAGAAGGTAAAGTGAGTGTCCGTAGCTTCGAACCTCTTGCCCGTCACGGTTCCTATTACGTAACGAAAGATTTACCAGACCAGACTATCATTGTATATGAAGGTGTACAGACTGTAAGCGATGGTATGACTATCGTTCCGGAAATGGTAAATACTCAAACAGTCCGTGAGAAAACTGAATTATCCAATAACCCAGAAAACAATAAATAAGCAGTATGTTCGGAATATTTATCAGACGTCCTATTCTGGCAGGTGTAATTTCTGTTGTTATCACCCTGTTAGGCTTATTGGCAATCAATTCGTTGCCAATTACACAGTTCCCGGACATCGTTCCACCATCTGTTACCGTAACTGCCCGTTATACAGGTGCGAATGCCGACGTTATGGCTAAAACGGTTGCTACCCCATTGGAACGTGCAATCAACGGAGTTCCGGGCATGACCTATATGACATCCGTTTGTACCAACGACGGCATGTCGCTTACCACAATCTACTTCAAAGTAGGAACCGACCCGGATGTGGCTTCCGTAAACGTCCAGAACCGTGTGACTACCGTATTGGACGAATTACCGGAAGAAGTTATCCGTGCCGGTGTTATTACCGAAAAAGAAGTGAACAGTATGTTGATGTACCTGAATATTATGAGTTCGGACACCACACATACGGAAAAATTCGTTTACAACTTTGCCGATATCAATATCCTGCGGGAACTGAAACGTATCGATGGGGTCGGTTTTGTTGAAATCATGGGTAGCCGTGACTATGCAATGCGTGTCTGGCTGAATCCCAACAGGCTTGCCGCTTATAACATGTCACCCCAGGAAGTAACGGCAGCTATCCGTTCTCAAAATATCGAAGCTGCACCGGGAAAAACAGGTATCAGTTCCGACAAACTCCCCCAACAGTTACAGTACGTTCTTCAATATAGCGGAAAGTTCAGTACACCGGAAGAATACGGTCAGATTGTACTGAAAGCATTGCCTGACGGTTCTGTCCTCCGCCTGAAAGATGTTGCTACCATCGAATTTGACTCGGAAGACTATAACATGATATCCATGACCGATGGTAAACCATCTGCATCGATCATGATTAAACAGCGTCCGGGTTCCAACGCACGCGAAGTCATTCAGAACATCAAAGTCAAAATGGAAGAAATCAAGGAAAGCAGTTTTGCACCAGGTATGGATTATAATATATCGTATGACGTATCCCGCTTCCTCGATGCTTCTATCTCTGTAGTACTCCGTACTTTGCTGGAAGCCTTTTTACTGGTATTCATCGTTGTATACCTGTTCCTGCAAGACTTCCGCTCTACATTAATCCCGGCAATCGCAGTACCGGTATCGCTAATCGGTACATTTTTCTTTATGCAGATGCTGGGATTCTCCATCAACATGCTTACTCTTTTCGCTCTGGTGCTTGCAATCGGTATCGTAGTGGATAACGCCATTGTCGTAGTCGAAGCTGTACATGTAAAAATGCACAATGAGAAACTGCCGCCAGTAAAAGCTACGGAAAAGGCGATTCGTGAAATCGGGGGCGCCATTATTGCCATTACGCTGGTAATGTCCGCCGTATTTATTCCGGTAGGGTTTATGTCCGGTACGGTCGGTATCTTCTACCGCCAGTTCTCCCTTACACTTGCCGTGGCGATTGTTATCTCCGGAGTAAATGCGTTGACACTTTCACCAGCACTATGTGCCCTGTTATTAAAGCCGGTTTCCTACAATAAGAAGAAAAAGAACCTTCTCGAACGTTTCTTCTCCGGATTTAACAAACGATACGACAAACTGGAACGCCGCTATAAAGTGAACCTGCGATTATTCCTGAACCGCAGAGTGCTGACTTATGCGACTTTACTCATTTTCTGCCTTGCCACATGGGGTATGACATTCGTCTTGCCTTCCGGTTTTATCCCGAATGAAGACCAAGGGATGATTTACGTAAATGTAGATGCACCTCCCGGGGCTACTTTGGAACGCTCGGAAGCCGCCCTCAACAAGGTACAGGCTGCCTTATTACCCTTGGAAGAGGTGGAAACCATCTCCACCCTTGCCGGGTACAGTCTGATGACAGAAACGGAAGGTGCCAGCTTCGGTATGGGTATGATCAACCTGAAACCCTGGAACGAACGCGAACAGACAGCCGAAGAGCTGATGCGTGTATATGCCGAACGTGTCTCACACATCAAAGATGCCGACATTCAGTTCTTCCTTCCTCCTACAGTACCCGGTTTCGGTAATGCCAGCGGTTTCGAACTTCGTTTGCAGGACAAAACGGCAGGAACCTTTGCCGAACTGGATGAAGTGGCAAAAGCTTTTATCGACAAACTGAATGCCGACCCGCGGCTGACAGGGGTTGTTTCGGGCTTTAATCCGAACTTCCCCCAGTACCTGCTACGTGTCGATCTGGCTAAAGCAGCAAAATTAGGTATCGATGTGAATGAATCGATGGAGACACTGCAATCGTATGTCGGCAGTTTCTATTCATCTAACTTCGTCCGTTTCGGCCAAATGTATAAAGTGATGCTTCAGGCAGCACCGGAATATCGTATGAATCCGGAAGACTTATTCAACCTGTATGCGAAAAACAAGGAAGGCAATATGGTTCCTTACTCCAATTTCATGACAATGGAACGTGTATACGGCCCCAGCCAGATAACCCGTTATAACCTGTTCACCTCAGCCATGATTACAGGGGAACCGGCTCCGGGAATCAGTTCGGGAGAAGCACTAACGGCTGTAGAGGAAATCGCTGCAGAAGTCCTGCCTCGCGGATACGATATCGAATGGTCCGGAGTGGCAAGGGAAGAGAAAGAGTCCGGCGGACAAGCACTGGCTATCTTCGCTATCTGTCTAATTTTCGTATATCTGCTACTTGCCGCACAGTATGAAAGCCTGCTCCTGCCTCTTCCTGTTATTCTCTCACTCCCGGCGGGGGTATTCGGTTCTTTCTTCATGCTCTATGTTATCGGACTGGAAAATAATATTTATGCTCAAGTGGCATTGGTGATGCTAATCGGTTTGTTAGGAAAAAATGCCATTCTGATTATCGAAGTTGCCAACCAGTGCCGGAAAGAAGGCGTCAGCATTATGGGAGCCGCCATACAAGGGGCAACCAGCCGTCTCCGTCCGATCCTGATGACATCGTTCGCTTTCATTAGCGGTTTGATTCCCTTAGCTATTGCCAGTGGAGCGGGTGCTTTGGGTAACCGTTCTATCGGTACGGCTGCCGCAGGCGGTATGTTTATCGGAACCTTTGTCGGCATCTTCCTGATTCCTGGACTCTATGTGATATTCGAATCACTGGCAACCTATCTAAAGAAAAAAAGAGAACAATCAAAAGAAGAAGAAGAATATGTATATTAAGATAAAATATATCGGTATTTACCTGTTGATGCTGTCAGGCATTATCAGTTGCAAAACACCGGAACTGACACAGGATGAACGTATTTCACTTCCCCGGAACAGCGGGGAGGTGCATGATACTACTTTTGTCGAACCGCTGACATGGAATGTTTTCCTGCAAGACTCTATTTTACAGGGGTATATCCAGGCAGCTTTGCAAAACAACCTTTCTTTCCGGCAAAGTATGGAACGTATCAACATGAGCCGGGCAAGCTTGCAACGCGCCAAAGGTTTACTACTACCGGAAATAGGTATCGGCATTAACGCGTCTGTCAACCGTTTTGGCGAATATACAATGGACGGTGTCGGAAACAGTGAAACAAACGTTCCTTCTCTTCCTAAGGAAAAACATATTCCCGATCCTTACCAGAACTTCGCTTTGTCGCTCAGTTTCCAGTGGGAGGCGGATACATGGGGTAAACTGACCAGAAAAAAACAGGCAGCCGCAGCCCGGTGGATGGCATCCGTCGAAGCCACCCGCTTTGCCCAATCCCTGTTAATATCCGATCTGGCAACACAATACTATGAATTGATTAGTCTGGATAAACGGGAAGAGGTATTACAAAATGCCTTGAACAGCGCCCGTCGTTCCCATGACCTGACGCAACAGCTAAAAAAGGAAGGAGCGGAAACACAACTGGCAGTAGACCAGTTTCAGGTACGTGTTCTGGCAATCGAAAGCATGCTATTGGAAAACAGGCAGATGATTGGTGAAAAAGAACGGGCAATCTCCTGTTTGCTGGGCGTATTTCCTTCCAAGATTTCCCGGATGTCATTTGACGAACTGCAAAAGTTGCCATTCCCTTTAGCCGAAGGTATTCCCGCTAATTTATTGACTTTACGTCCGGACGTGCGGGCTGCCGAAATGGAACTAATCGCGACAAAAGCCGATGCAATGGCTGCCAAAGCAGCCTTCTATCCTTCGTTGGTATTGGGTGCAAGCGGAGGATTCAATGCTTTCGACATCGGAAAATGGTTTCAATCTCCTGCATCCTTAATCTATGACTTGGCTGCGGGTATTACTGCTCCCATATTCCGCAGGAATGAAATCCGCTCTATGTGGAATGAAGCGAAAGCATCCCAGCGCATCGCCCTGTCTCAATATCATGAAACAGCATTAAAGGCTTACACGGAAGTATTGGATTTGTTTTATGCCGGCAAAAGCCAGATGGAACGTGTACGCCTGAAAGAAGTGGAAACAGTTGCCCATCAACGGTCGGTAAACAATGCCAGCGAACTTTTCCAACTGAATTATACGGGATTCCTCGAAGTGCTTTCTGCAGAAGAACGGTATCTGGATAGTGAACTGGAACGGATTAACATTGTAACGGATTTATGCCATAAGAAAATCATGTTATATCGGGCATTAGGAGGAGGATGCTAAAAACAGACGAAAAGAACCGTCGAATTGATTAGCTTCTTTTTTAAAATCGACGGCTTCTTTTCCTGATTTCTATACGTATAAATTTTCTTTTGACAATTATCATAATAATAGATGATAATTGTCAAAAACAATTTATATATATATCAAAAGTAAGTTCAACTACTATTGAAATTATTTTTGAAGATAACTCGAATAAATCTATAATTTCAATAAATAAACAGACGGGTGTACAAATATACACGCTATAAAGCAGGAAAACCAGCATTTAAAAGGATATTTCGTCTTTAAACAGATTTTATTTTACACCCTATTTGTTAGTTGTCATTCTGTTATCATTCTCTTGATTACATCTGTCCCCATCGGTTGGACCGGCAAATCTTCCGTCACCTCCCAAATAGATGTATCCAGCTCTATCAATGCCTGAGTAGCAACTATCCAGCTTTGAATCCATCCTGTCAATGTAGACCAGGCTCCCCATCCGGCATCCGCATTGGATGCCCAATAATCCCAGTTCTGATAATTGAATGCACGGAACCAGGCCCCATCTACATTTTTAAAACGATCGCTTTTTACTTGAATCCGGGTTAAAAAGTCAGACATATGATGTAATGCGGAAACATATTTGGGATTACCTGTTGCTTTGGCCGCCTCATTTAAACCGATGAAAGCAAAATTATTTGTGTACAACAGATCGGCAATAGGGTCACCGTTATTAAATATCAATGGGGCTTCATGTTTGCCATAAGCCTCATTCGACTTGGCTTTGCCAAACATTCCGGTTGAAGGATCTCCCAGTTCTTCACGAATGGCTCCACATGGGACCTGATTCTTCAACAACTCTTCTACCATAAAATCCAACCATTTTTTATGTTCTTCCGTCGGCTCTATACGAACAAGCCAGGCAAGGGGCAAAAGCATACGTGCCCGCTCCTGTTGTATCCCGTTTGTCCATCCCCATTTCCGGGGATACGCTTCCATTGTGATACGGATAGCAGTTTTAGTCCGTTCCAACAAAGGTTCATAGCCGGTCTTGGCATACAACCAAAGATAAGAAGCCCACGGCCATGCTTCAAAATGAGGGTGCGGGTTTATCTTATCTCCCTCCCAATAGTATTTCCAACCATATGCCTGAAGATCTTTCTCTTCCAAACGTTCTCCCCTAAAACCATTTTTTCCGGTAGTACGAAAATTACCGATAATCGTTTCCAGGATTTTTCCTGTCCATTCATTCTCTTCCAAGACAGAGGCCGCAACAAGGCTTCCTATAACAGAGCGTACATTATCATCCCCATAATAAACCCCGGGATTTGTAACCGACCAGCTTAATAAGCCAAAAGAAGCACTATCCGGATTATTCCGCGGGCCTTCCCTGAAACGGGAAAAAGAAAAATCATTTAAGTTTCTTGCTATTTGATCATACTTTTCATTCTCCAGTAATTTTCCTGAAAGAGCAAAAGCCATCGACGATTCGCCTTGCACATCATTACGCAGCCAATAACGGTATTTTTGTTTTCCATCCGGATAGATATACGAACAATGCCCTTCCAAAACTCCCAACGTACCATCTCCATTATCCAGGCCATATGGCAACTCCGGGCCTATAGGCATAGAGCCATCTCCCATATATTTGTCCACCCAATCTTTTTTCCAGGAATCATGGATAAGAAAACTACCGCTGAAAAACCATTCAATCCCTTTAGCCACAGATTGTTTCCTTGCATAGTCCGGTAACTTCTCTACTTCACCAAAAGATGGAGAAACAAAAGTCAACCAGGAAGAAAACCGGTAGGGAGTACCTGTCAGGCGGGTTAAAATAGTTTCCCAGACCGTTTGCCATGAACGTTCAGGCATAAACCGGGCCGTAGCAAAATGGCTTAGCGGAGTAGTTGCAGCCAATATATGCTCATCATAGAAATACAATAGCGGCAATGAAGGCGTATTCCCCAGTCCGTATTCAGCCTTATTAAATCCGGCTACTTTTGCCACATCTAATAAGGAAGGCTGTTTGGTTTTCGCCAATAATACAGGACTGGCATTCACTGTAAGCAGAGACATGTAAGGTAAATCTTTAAAAAACAGGCTGTCGGAGACTACAACTCTCTCTAAATCCAACACTTTGGATACCGGAACCGTATCCACACCTATCGCCGCATACTCAATATAGACTTTCAATTTTTTCGATGCAATCACTTTAATATCTGCTTGGGTGATATTCGTTATTTTTCCAGGTTCATCAGAAGCCAATAGAAGAAGGGAGTTCCCTTCCGGCACAGATTCTATTGCCGATTGAACGGATGGATAATTGACAAAAGGTATGTTTTCTTTTTCGAACAAACGAACCAGATCATTATCTGCCGGAGCAACACAATAAACAGGTTCTTTCATTTTACATCCTGTAAACAAGCAACAGCAAATTAATGCCAAAATCAATTTTTCCAGATTTAAAACACTTACTTTAGTTTTTTTGTGTTCTTTTTTCATAACTAGCATTCATTTTATCATGTATAATATTTATTATTTTAAAATACAAGGCAAATATAATTAATTATTTTACAAATAAAGGCATAGTTATTAATAAAAACATTTTTATCTTATTCGATAAAAAGTTGTAGAGCCAACCTATACATTATCAAATTCTTCCTATTACCCGACTTGAAAGTAAATATATTCTTACTTTTGCGATATCGTTTCATAATAAATAATTAGCATGAAAAATAAAATCATTTTTATCACAGGAGCAACCAGCGGCATCGGCGAAGGCTGTGCACGTAAATTTGCAGCAATGGGCTCTGATTTAATATTAAATGGCAGAAACATAGAAAAACTAAATGCACTGAAAGCAGAACTCACTGCAAAAGGAATCGATGTGTTAACACTACCATTTGATGTACGCGACCGCTCTGCTATGCGCTCTGCTGTAGATTCCCTGCAAGGTAAATGGAAAAATATTGATGTTTTAATAAATAATGCAGGACTAGTCATAGGTGTCGATAAAGAGTTTGAAGGGAATTTAGATGAATGGGATATTATGCTCGATACCAATATCCGGGCTTTATTATCGATGACTCGCTTGATTGTCCCGGGAATGGTAGAACGTGAATGTGGCCATATCATCAATATCGGCTCCATTGCCGGTGATGCCGCTTATCCGGGTGGTAGCGTATATTGTGCGACAAAAGCTGCAGTCAAAGCCCTGTCGGATGGTTTACGCATCGATCTGGTTGATACCCCGTTGCGAGTAACAAACATCAAGCCTGGCATGGTTGAAACCAATTTCACTGTAGTACGTTACCGTGGTGATAAAGAACGGGCTGATGATTTCTATAAAGGTATCCATCCTTTGAATGGTGATGATATTGCAGAAGTTGTTTACTATACAGCATCAGCTCCTGCCCACGTACAGATTGCAGAAGTATTAGTAATGCCTACAAATCAAGCTACAGGTACAATTAACTATAAAACTAAGTAATAGCTTTACAAATGACAAGTGACAGCTAGAAGTTATTTTAATAACTCTACCTGTCAGTTATCATTTTATGATGATATAGGATTATCTATTGAATCTTTCAATTATAGTCCATTCGAATAATAACTCTAAAAAACAAATATGACAACAACTTTCGGAAAAACACTGAAGAAATTTATTTATGGAAATATTCCTTATGCCTGGTATAAAATATTCGAACCGCAATCTCCTCTGCTAAACTACTACAGATATTTAAAAGAAAACGGATATACTCATTACCCTTATGAATTTGCAGAAAAATATCTACATATGCCTGTTGAAATAAAAAAGGATGAAACAAACGGACTTTTTTATGTCAAGCATCGTGGGGGAGATAAAAGACTATACTATCCTCGCAGATACACAAAAGCTGCTATTGAAAAGAATTATAGGGCTTTATTGATCGAACAGGATATAAATCACCCTCATCACTATGTCGACTCATTTGATGAATTGGAAGGTAAAATACTTTTAGATATCGGTTCTGCCGAAGGATTCACATCATTAGATGGTATCGAGAAAATTAAATTCGCCTATCTTTTTGAATTTGAGCAGGACTGGATAGAGGCCTTACAAGCCACTTTCAAACCTTGGACAAATAAAGTTCTTATCGTAGATAAATATGTAGGAAAATCAAGTACAGAAATTAGCGTATCGTTAAACGATTTCTTTAAAGACAAACCGAAAGATAACCTGTTTCTAAAAATGGATATAGAAGGGGCCGAATGTGAAGCACTGGAAGGGGCCGAACTGTTATTTAATGAAGCTACAAATTTACATTTTGCAATTTGTACATATCATAAACGAAATGACAAAAAACAGATTGCATCCTATTTAGAAGCCCACCATTGTTCATACTCTGTAAGAAAAGGATTCATGTATGTAAAACATCGGTTACGCCCTGCTATTATTCATGGAAACAAAATATAAAACAAGAAATTTTATAATAAAAAAGACTACCTCGATATGAGGTAGTCTTTTTTATTATAACGAGAAGGGGGTGAAAGATGGGGCTCGAACCCACGACCCTTGGAACCACAATCCAATGCTCTAACCAACTGAGCTACAATCACCATGTAAGTCTTATTGATTTGTTTTCTTTAAGACGGTGCAAAGATATGTATTTTGTTTTAATCTGCAAATATTTCGTACATATTTTTCACTCTATTTTATTCAACAAAATACTCATCCACATCTATATTATTAATTTTCAACAGTGTACGAACACTCTTCATTTGTTGGTTCATGACTGTATTTTCAAAAAATAAATCGCCACTTTCCATTTCAATGGGAGGAAGAGAGGGAATAACTCGAACACTTTCTTTTCCTCGTTCATTTTTATAATGTTCAGAATATACCAAAACGTAGCGGGCGGAAGAAATATAACGTTCCAATCTTCTACGACACAGCACGACTTTCACCATAGCCCCGACCCGGGTATTTTCCCTCCCCATATTGGAAATAAAATTACCTAAAGAATAAACAACAAGTTGTTTATATAATCCTCCCTCCCCTTTCCTTAATTCCATAGGCTGCACAACATGAGGATGGCTACCTACTACCAAATCCACACCTTGCTCAAAGAGCCAATCGGTCAATTCTTTCTGCCCTTTCGATGGTAGTTGGCTGTACTCTATCCCCCAATGCATATTAGCTATAATAAAATCAGGATTAAACAGTTTAGCCTCCGCAATATCCGCTGCCATAACTTCCTTATCTATATAATTAACAGTATAGGGAGCCTTGATACGTATCCCGTTTGTATCATATGTATAATTCAGCATAATGATACGGAAACCATTTTTACGGAGTAGCATCGGATAAGAACGCATACGCTGCTCGTTATCCAAAAATATTCCAGTCGAACGCATCCCCAAAGAATCCAATAGATGAATTGTACGAGCCAACCCTTTCACCCCTCTATCCAAACAATGATTATTCGCCAATAAAAAGAAATTGAAACCAGCCTCCTGTAATGCCACAGCAAATTCGTCCGGAGCACTAAATGCCGGATAACCACTGTAAGGTTCGCCACCTAAAGGAACTTCCAGATTAACCACTGATATATTCGCAGTTTTTACCTCTTTTGCAATATTCGGAAAATATCCATCCAATTTAAAAGATTTATTTTCCCGTGCATTATCTATCTGCATCTGATGCATCATCGCATCTCCGGCAAAAATAACAGTCAAACTATCTTGTGCAGATAAGTAGAAAGAGAAAAAGAGAAGTAACAGAAAAGAATAAATGTACTTCATCATGAGGTAAGAGAAGTAAGGTTATCAATTATCACGAATAACGGAAGTAACTATTTTCCCACTTTAGAAGAAAACCATTACTTCCGTCATTAAAAATCAGATTTTATTTATAGATTGCTTTTTTACCGGCAAGAAGGGTATTACGCATCAAAGAAATGATAGTCATCGGACCTACACCACCCGGAACCGGAGTAATATATGAGCATTTAGGAGCCACTTCGTCAAACTTCACATCACCAGTCAGTTTAAAACCGCTCTTGGTTACGCTACTTGGCATACGAGTCGTACCCACATCAACAATCACAGCACCTTGTTTTACCATATCAGCTTTCAAGAATTCAGGAACACCCAATGCTACAATAATAATATCAGCTCTCAGGCACATTTCTTTCAGATTTTCAGAACGGCTATGGCAAACCGTTACCGTACAATCTCCCGGATATGCTTTCTGCATCATCAAAGTTGCCATCGGCTTACCGACAATGTTGCTACGGCCTAGTACCACGCAATGTTTACCCTGTGTAGGTATTTCATAACGGCGAAGTAATTCCAGAATGCCAGCCGGTGTTGCCGAAACAAAACAGGGAAGACCTATAGACATACGTCCCACATTAATAGGATGGAAACCATCCACGTCTTTACGATAATCAATAGCCTCGATTATCTTTTGTTCGGAAATATGCTTAGGAAGCGGCAACTGTACGATGAAACCATCTACATCCGGATCATTATTCAGTTCATCTACTTTACGGAGAAGTTCTTCTTCCGTCACATCGTCTTCATAACGAATCAAAGTAGATTTAAAACCTATTTCTCCACAAGTTTTCACCTTACTTGCCACATACGTTTCACTGCCACCATCATGTCCTACCAGAATAGCAGCCAAATGAGGAACTTTACCACCGGCAGCTTTAATCTGTGCCACCTCTTCTGCCATTTCCTGCTTCATCTGAGCAGAAACAGCTTTTCCGTCCAATAATTGATAATGTTGTTCTTCCATATATCTTTTTGGTTTTATCTTTTGAAAGAAGGAAATTTCTTTCCTCCCGGTTTCGCAGTCGTAAGCATACGCATCATCTTACGGGTTTCATCGAATTGCTTAATCAACTTGTTCACTTCCTGAATAGAAGTACCGCTACCTTTAGCAATACGCTGACGGCGTGAACCGTTCAATATGGCAGGATTTGTACGTTCTACCGGAGTCATGGAATAAATAATTGCTTCTATGCTCTTAAAAGCATTATCGTCAATATCAATATCCTTCAAGGCTTTGCCAACACCAGGAATCATAGAAGCCAGTTCCTTCAGGTTACCCATCTTCTTAATTTGCTGAATCTGGGAAATAAAGTCATTGAAATCGAACTGATTCTTAGCTATCTTTTTCTGTAAGCGTTTGGCTTCCTCTTCGTCATACTGTTCCTGTGCACGTTCTACCAAAGAAACAATGTCGCCCATACCCAGGATACGGTCTGCCATACGTTCGGGATGGAAGATATCCAGTGCATCCATCTTTTCACCTGTACCGACAAATTTTATAGGCTTATCCACTACAGTACGGATAGAAAGAGCAGCACCACCACGAGTATCACCATCGAGTTTCGTCAAAACAACACCATCGAAATCCAGACGTTCGTTAAATTCCTTAGCCGTATTCACAGCATCCTGTCCGGTCATGGCATCCACAACGAACAAGGTTTCATCCGGTTGGATAGCGCTCTTAATGGCAGCTATCTCTTTCATCATTTGCTCATCAATAGCAAGACGACCTGCCGTATCGACTATGACCACGTCATTCCCTTTGGCACGTGCCTCACGGATAGCATTCATGGCAATCTCTACCGGATTCTTATTCTCGAGTTCCATATAAACAGATACACCTACCTGTTCGCCCACAACGCGCAACTGTTCGATAGCAGCCGGACGGTATACGTCACAAGCTACTAATAACGGCTTTTTACTTTTTTTCGTCTTCAGCAAATTAGCAAGTTTACCTGTGAACGTTGTTTTACCGGAACCTTGAAGACCTGACATCAAAATAATGGCAGGATTTCCTTCCAAATTTATATCCGTTGCAGTTCCCCCCATCAAAGTGGCAAGTTCGTCATGAACAATCTTCACCATTAATTGACTGGGCTTTACAGAAGTAAGCACATTCTGTCCTAAAGCTTTATCCTTTACCGTATCAGTAAAGCTTTTTGCCACTTTATAATTTACGTCGGCATCGAGTAAAGCTCTGCGCACATCCTTTAATGTTTCTGCAACATTAATCTCTGTAATCTTTCCTTCACCTTTCAACAGTTTAAACGACCTGTCTAACCTTTCGCTTAAATTTTCAAACATAATTCGTATATGTATTTATTTTATCTTCAATTCTATGAATAAGGCGCAAAGGTACAAAAAAGGATGTAAACCTCTAAATCTTTTTATTCTGCCAATTGCCTTTTTTCAAATAAATCATACACAACAATAACAATCCGGTATAATAGATTGCCTCTACCGTAAAACAAATATAAACAGGTTCCTGCAGACGCATTCCGACCACATAAACGTATAAACAATAAAAAACAAGCGTAACAATCTCTATCCACAATGCAGAACGGGTGTTCCCTGTTCCTGAAACGCCATTAAACACGACGTTGCTGACTGCGGCAACCAACAAGGCTACCGATATAACATAGACCGATGAAACTGAATCTTCCAACAACCGTACTTCATTCGTATAAACAGACAGTATAGTATCCGGAAAAATACAGACAATCGCAACAAACAATGCCATAATCCCCAACGATAATTTAGCTATCCTTGAGATAATAGGAATCACCTGATTGACATGGCCCGCTCCAATTGCATTACTTACAAATGTATTTGTTGTGGTTGACAGGGAATTTATAGGTATCAACATCACAATATAAACACTACGCACAATATTGGCAATAGCAAGTTCACGCTGTCCTAGCCGCTCTACTGCAACAAAGAACATAAACCAAGTACTCATTGAAATAAAATATTGTAACATCATAAAGATTGAAATACTTAATACCCGCTTTAACAAGTTCAAATCAAATGAGGTTATCTTATCTAAACCATATTTACGCTTGTCAACCGTCAGACGCGTATAAACCATGAAAAACAAAATAGAAACAGCTTCCGCAACAACCGAAGCAATCGCAGCCCCCTTTATTCCCATCTGAGGAAAACCGCCATAGCCGAAAATCAACAAATAGTCTAATATAATATTGGTCACCGCCATCAGGATTGCATTAATTGTCAACACTTTTGTTCGCGTTATACCGATAAACAAAGCACGGAACATGACATTAACAAAAGAAAAAAAGAATCCGAATATACGCCAATCCAAAAATTCTTCCGTTGCATGTAAAATCGTATCTGATGAAATCAACACGCGTAATATATCCGCAGCAAAGAGACGGGATAAGATAAACAATGTAACAGCCAGAACCAACAAGAAAAGGACTCCCTGTATCATTACCGGGCCGACTTCTCTATAATTTCTTTCCCCATTACGTCGTGCCATTACAATCTGAGAACCGGTACTAAACCCAAATGCTATCGTAAAAGCACAGATATAATATAAGCCCCCCATTGCTGCGGCACCTAATTCAACTTCTCCTACCCTGCCTAAAAAAGCAGTATCTGTTACATTAATAATATTTTGTGCCAGAAGGCTTAAAAAAATAGGATAACTTACATTCCAAATTTGCTTATTTGTATATACCATATAAATGAGGATCAGGTAAATTTTACTCATAAAAAAAGCCCGTCGCATCGGACGGGCTTTCCATTGTTGCTATATTGCACTAATTTCTGCGATCGATGCTTATATCAATTTATTTGTTGCCGTATCAGGAAATACTACTGATGGCTTGAATGTTTTAGCCTCTTCAAAATCCATCAATGCATATGACATTATGATAATAATATCACCCGGTTGGGCTTTACGGGCAGCTGCACCATTTAAACAAACGACACCGGAACCACGTTCCCCTTTAATGATATAAGTTTCAAAACGCTCTCCGTTATTGTTATTTACAATAGCGACCTTCTCGTTGGCGATCAAGTTTGCGGCATCCAACAAATCCTCATCAACTGTGATACTGCCGATATAATTCAGATTTGCTTCTGTCACCGTGACACGGTGAATCTTCGATTTAACTACTTCTATTAACATCGTCTTTCTATAAATTGATTTCCACTCTGCTATTCAGGAAAAAGCAGTAATATCAGCTTTTTAGTACTTTATGTTATCAATCAAACGAACTTCTCCGCAATATACAGTAATACAACCTACCGGATAAGTCGTATCCGACCAGTTACGGATAGACTCCATTGTATTCCCGTCCACTATTTCAAAATACTCAACACGCATTACGGGGTCGGCATTTATCGTATTTACAACATAATCAATTACCTCCTGTACACTTTTTCCGGCTGCAAAGTTAGCACTTTCTTTTAAGGTTCGGGCAATCAACGGTGCTTTTTGACGCTGCTCGGGAGTTAAACGAACATTCCGGCTACTCAAAGCCAGCCCATCTGTTTCGCGAATAATCGGACAATCATTGATTGTTACAGGGATATTCAACTGTTTGACCATTGCACGGATCACTGCAATCTGCTGGAAATCTTTTTCTCCGAAATAGGCATTGTCCGGTCCTACAATATAAAATAATCGGCTGACAACCTGGGCTACACCATTGAAGTGTCCCGGACGGCGCGCGCCTTCCATCACCGCGGAGACTGTACCAAAATCAAATGTGCGGGTATCCGGCTCCGGATACATCTCTGCTTCAGAAGGGGCAAAGACATAATCACAACCTGCCGGTTCCAAAAGGGCACAATCTTTATCCAATGTGCGAGGATAAGTTACCAAATCATTTTTATCATTAAACTGAGTCGGATTAACAAATACACTCACCACACATATATCATTTTCTTCCGCACAACGCTTTACCAAGCTAAGGTGTCCGTTATGCAATGCCCCCATAGTCGGGACAAGACCAATTCGCTTGTTATTCTGCTTTTCTATAGCAAGATAACTTTTTAATTCTTTGATACTGCTTACTATTTTCATCGCTTAGATGCTTATTGACGGTGCAAAGCAACTAAATAATTACCGTAAATGAAAGAATTTTATTATCTTTGTGCCGACTTTATAAAACTAATTTACAGAATGGATGCAAAAAAAATCTTGTTTATAGCCCAAGAAATAACACCCTACCTTCCAGAATCAGAGATTGCAACGATATGCAGAAATTTGCCGCAAGGCATACAGGAGCGTGGTCGTGAGATCAGAACATTCATGCCGAAATTCGGTAACATTAACGAGCGACGCAATCAGTTGCATGAAGTGATCCGCCTTTCTGGTATGAATCTCATCATTGATGACACTGATCATCCGCTTATCATCAAGGTAGCGTCCATTCAAGCTGCTCGTATGCAAATCTATTTCATCGACAATGATGATTTCTTCCAAAGAAAACACACTGTAAAAGATGAAAATGACAATGAATACGAAGATAATGACGATCGTTCTATTTTCTACGTAAGAGGAGTTTTGGAGACTGTAAAAAAGCTCCGTTGGATTCCGGATGTAATCCATTGTCATGGATGGATGTCGGCATTAACAGCTCTTTATATCAAGAGATTGTACGCAGACGACCCATGTCTTCGAAATGCAAAAATAGTATATTCTATTTATAATGATGACTTTACAACTCCGTTCAGAAAAGAATTCATAAACAAGCTGAAAGATGACGGAGCAAAAGATAGCGACCTGAAAAGTATTAAAAACGATACAAGTTTTGTTGGACTAAGCAAACTTGCGATCGACATGTCTGATGGTATAATACAAGGCAGTGAAACTATTAATCAGGATATTCTGGATTATATAGAGACCAAGAAAAATATTAAATTCCTCCCCTATCAATCTCCAGATATTTATATGGACAAATTCAATGAATTTTATGATGTCATATTAGCCTCAAAATAATTTAGAGATGAAAATCAAGCATGTGTTACTTGGATTAGGCTTAGGATTATCAATCTTAAGTGGTTGTGATGATACGCTGCATCAGGTGGGGATGAATACCATGCCTGAATCAGATGGGGTGATTGTCTATGCTGACACTTTCTACATCAAGGGCAGAACAGTCAAAACAGATTCTGTATATGCAAGAACTATTTATGGTTCACTGGGAGAAATTTATGATCCATTATACGGCAATCTAAAATCTGATTACCTCTGCCAGTTCTACTGCCCGGAAAATTTCAGTTTCAAAAAGACTCCGATAAACGGTAAGGTTGATTCTGTTGAATTCAGGATATTATATAGTAGCTGGGTGGGAGACTCACTCGCTCCGATGACTGTCCAGTTATACGAAGTAAACAAAGCACTTCCCAGATATTTCTATACAAACGCTGATCCAAAGGATTATTATAATCCCAACTCTAATTTTGGAGTAAAATCTTATACTGCTTATGATGTAACAGTTCCTGATTCTGTCAGAAAAGCAGTAGACTCTAATGGAAATTATACATTCCAGCCCAGTGTAAAAATTAAAATGCCATTGGAAATAGGTCAGCGTTTTTACGATCAAACCCAAAATAATCCGGCATCATTTAAAAATCAAGAAACTTTCAATGAATTCTTTCCCGGTATCTATGTTACAACTACAATGGGTACAGGAAACATTTTGAATATTGATGCTTCCATTATGTCTATCTACTATAAGTATATAGTCAAAGGGTCTGCCGGACAAGATTCAATTGTCAAAACAAACGAATCTTTCAGTGTAACCTCGGAAGTCGTCCAATTAAATCGTATCCAGAATGAGAAATTAGACGATTTACTCAAACCGAGTGACGAGTTTGCTTATATAAAAAGTCCATCAGGTGTATATACGGAACTGACTATCCCGGCAAAAGAAATTGCACCAATTATCAAGGGGCGTATTCTAAGTAACCTTTCATTCAACCTGAAGGCTGAACCTCAAGAAAAATGGGATTTTGCATTCAAAGCACCAGACAATTTGTTGCTACTACCTAAAGATTCGGTAGACACTTTCTTTAAAGAAAGCAAAGTAGAAAATAACAAGACTTCATATCGTGGGCAATATACAGCTTCAACACGTACTTATACATTCGGTAACATCTCCAATTTGCTAAAAGATCATATAGAGAAAGCTCCGGAAAAAGATTTGGTCCTGAGTGTTATTCCAGTGGAACGCAAAACTTCCACTTCAAGCGACTATTACGGAACATCTACGGAATACACATCTGCAATAAGCAACTACCTGAGACCATCCGGCGTTAAACTCCGCATTGATAAGGAAATCAGAGTGGTGAGCATAAAGTATAAGGAATAGCATAAATGATATAATAAAAAAGCACCTGTTTAAATTAAAACAAGTGCTTTTTTTGTTTAAAATAGTATTTATTGTTTTCCTTTTTAGTATCAAATAAAAAAGGAGGATATGTCAAGTACACATCCTCCTTATCAAAAACATTATTCTACACTACTTCTTTGCTAACTTTTTCTTCAACTTATCCACTTCCTGCTGCAAACCTTCAATTTCCTCTCCTTGATTTTTGATTGTGGTCAGAAGAGAATTTAATTCTTCATTCTCAATCGTTTCAGGGAACTCTGCATTCACACGGACAATAAAATCAGATAACACATTCATGTAATTATTAAATGCGTCGTATGGGTTATCATACGGACTGAAACCTGTCCCCATATGTTTAGTACTCATATAATAGAAATGGTCACTACTCTGTAGATAATACCAGTCCTGACGAATACGGCGGGTTTGGCTCAAACGAACACGTTCGCCTATTTCATTCAGTTTGTGGAAAGCTTCCTGCTGCAATACATTTCCCAACCATGAACTACAGTCTCTTTCTTCGTCGACCCATGACATAGGATAAGGTACAGAAATACAATCTACCGGTTTAATCAAGTTAAACACCTCAGAAGGGGTTGAGAAACCGATTCCTTTATCTGCAGCAAAACGAGGCAAAGCTTTGAAAAATTCAAAAATACCTGTTTCTGCCGGATGCAGCGATCCTAATACTTCATAGTTCATGAACAAATTAATTATCTGTTCAGACTCTGGAGTTTCGGCAATCCACGACATAAACTTATCAGCAGTCAAAGGATATTCATTCCAACTATAATTGCTGAAACGGTCTGATAAATCTTCACTGAAACGGTCATTCTTCAACAATAATTTCAGCTTGGGCTCTACACAAGAAGAATATACATAGTTCGGACTTTTCCATCCCAGTATATGCTTAGCACCTTCTGTTAACATGCCTTTATACCCCATCTTATAAACCATTTCCGAAATTTCATCGGAATAAATCAATTCAGTATTACGGAATACTTTCGGTTTAACACCAAATAGACTCTTAATTTTATCTTCCTGCTTCTGCACCTGATGTTGGAATTCAGCAGGATCACCTAAAGAGGAAAGAGAGTGTGCATAAGTTTCAGCCAAAAATTCTACATTTCCTGTAGCAGCAAGTTCTTTAAAGCTATCTATTACTTCGGGAGCATAAATTTCCATCTGCTCCAAAGCCATACCGGAAATAGAAAATGCAACTTTAAACTTTCCACCACTTGTTTTTATCATATCCAAAATCACCTTATTGGCAGGGAGATAACAACGTTCAGTAATGCGGCGGATAATTTCTTCATTTTGGAAATCATCATAATAATAATGGTCATTTCCTATATCAAAGAAACGGTATCTTTTCAAGCGGAACGGTTGATGTATCTGAAAATAAAAGCAGATCGTCTTCATAATATCTTATTTTAATTTTTGTCTATTCTATTTATTAATCACCTGGTCGTATATACGACGAACCTTTTGTCCGGCATATTCCCATTTTATATTATCAACTTCTCTCTTTCCTTCCACTTTCAGGAATTCATGCATAGCCGGATAAGTAATAATTGCATACATAGCATCTGCCAATGCTTCTATATCCCAATAATCCACTTTTACTGCATAATCCAAGATTTCAGCACAACCGGATTGTTTGGATATAATAGATGGCACACCACACTGCATAGCTTCTAAAGGAGAAATACCAAACGGCTCGGAAACCGAGGGCATCACATACACATCACTAGCCTTCAACACTTCATAAACCTGTTTTCCTTTCATAAAACCGGTAAAATGAAAACGATCCGAAATATTACGAGCAGCAGCCAAACGGATCATCTGGTCCATCATATCACCGCTTCCTGCCATAACAAAACGTGCATGCGGAGCTTTTGCCAATACTTTTGCAGCAGCTTCGACAAAATATTCAGGTCCTTTTTGCATAGTGATACGTCCAAGGAAAGTAATCACCTTATCTTTTACACCTTTTTTATCCTGTATAGCCAAAATTTCCGGGCTCATCGGCTCCACGGCATTATGAACAGTCGTCACTTTCGCAGGATCCTGATGATATTTCTCAATCACTGTCTGACGTGTCAGATTACTAACAGTTATAATGTGATCGGCATTGTCCATTCCATTCTTTTCTATTGCATATACATCCGGATTCACATTTCCACGGCTACGGTCGTAATCAGTAGCATGTACATGGATAACCAATGGCTTCCCACTTACATTTTTTGCATGGATACCTGCCGGATAAGTCAGCCAGTCGTGAGCATGAATAATATCATACTGCTCTGTCCGTGCCACAACTCCTGCTACAATAGAATAATTATTAATCTCTTCCAGCAAATTATCAGGATAACGCCCGGAGAACTCCATGCATCCCAAATCGTTTACATGCCTGTAGCTAAAATCGGCGTAAATATGATCCCGAAAATCATAATATTTCTGCGGATCCATATATTTGGACAGACGTTCTTTTACGTAATCCATATTTACATCACGCCACACTATCGGTACATTACACATTCCTATTATTTTCAAAAAACTCTGGTCTTCATCCCCCCAAGGCTTCGGAATACAAAAAGTTATATCCATATCGGGCTGCATGGCCATACCTCGCGTAAGACCAAAACTTGCCGTACCTAAACCTCCTAAAATATGAGGCGGGAATTCCCATCCAAACATCAATGCTTTCATATGGTATTGTTTTATTCGGCGTTATACTTCTTCAACAAATCTACTACACGGAGAATAGCTGCCACATTCATTCCAAATGAAATAGCTCCCCTACCTATAAACGGAGGATTTCCGTCAAACAATTCCGGTATTGTTCCGATACAATGTAATGACATTTCCTCTTCCATACTTATCAGCATACGTTCGGCAAATGGAACTCCGCCCTTTCCGAATACACGGAGATAAGCCTCCAAATAGGCACCTAACAACCACGGCCACGCGGTTCCCTGGTGATATGACAAATCGCGCTCATACTGCGGTCCGACATAATAAGGTTTATATCCCTCACTTTTGGGGCTCAAAGAGCGCAATCCCTTCGGTGTCAGCAACTCTTTAGTAACAATATCGACTACAGCACGTTTCTGCAGACGAGTCAATGGAGAATAAGATAAAGCGACTGCAAATATCATATTCGGACGTACACTCCAGTCAACCATAGAGCCGTTCACCGAGTCAAACAAATAGTTACATCCATTTATAAATGTTTCGGGAAAAGAAACATCCACCGCTTTAATAATCTTATCATATTTTTCGATAGGCACTCCACCTGTCAGTTCTGTATAAAAACAAAGAGCATTATACCAAAGTGCATTAAACTCTACAATATAACCAGAACGGGGTACAACCGGTTTACCATTAATTGTAGAATTCATCCAGGTTATGGCTTTATCACGTCCATTAGCAAATAATAAACCATTATCCATCAATTTCATATCAGGATGTTTCTGACCGGCAATATATTCGATAATCTGATAAATAATATCTGCATACAATTCACGTGCACGTTCCAAACCTACACTCTTTGCATATTGCTGGATGGCCCAAATAGCCCACAGACCCACATCAGGATGTTCTATCTCACGAATAACTGAGTCAAACCGATTATGCTCCATAAATGCTTTCAAAGCAGGTATTGCTGTATGCATAATCTTCTCAAATCGAACAGGATCGTCTATAGACAATGTACATCCAGGAAGAGCAATGAACAAATCTCTCGCTCTTACTTTAAACCAAGGATAGCCTGCCAACAGATAGGCATCATCATCCTTCGGACGGAAATAAAGTTGTTGTGCCGAATTCTTCAAACAGTTGAAAAAACTTGTACGCGGTGTACGTACATCCACTTCTGTTTCATACAGGCTTTTCAGACGGGTAGTAGCTACTGCACTATCACCAGCACTAAAGAAAATAGATTCACCTTTTTTAATCGGAACTTCGAAATATCCGGGAACGTATAAATCCTCCTTATAGGGATAACCTCTCTCCTGTTCTTTGGGATATTCAATACCGTTGTACCAATAGGGTTCATATACAAACTTCACCTTTTTACTAAATTGCATATACAACTCAGGATACCCCTGATACATGCATGTTTTTATACCATTGGTAACTTCCGTATAAGATTGGTTCACATTTCCATTTGCATGGGTTAGCTCTTTCACACTGCGAAATGCCAAAAACGGACGAAATCTTAATGTTGTGGCAGAATGGGCGTCTTCCAATGTATACTTAATCATAATACGATTCTCTGCCAAAGAAAAGACCTTTTCCTTTGAGAAAATAACGCCTCCTACCCTATATACAGTACGAGGTACCGTATCACAACTATATTCCCGGATATATTTATGTCCTTTTGGACTATAATTATTTCCCTGGTACTTATGTAATCCAAGATTAAATTCCGCACCATGCTGGATCACCGTTTCGTCAAAAGATGATAACAACACATGGTTCTCATCATCCAACTCCGGAACAGGCATGACCAGCAATCCGTGGTATTTTCTTGTATTACAATCAACAACAGTTGTACAATGATAAGCCCCTTTTCGATTAGTACGAAGTACCTCACGAGCTAATGACTCCTCCAGGTTTATCATCACTGTCTTGTCAAATTTAAGATAACTCATATATATTTGGTTTTAAGTTTACGATTTAAAACTATAACTATAAAATTGATAGTATATCAAGACCAAATGTATTACTTAAAAAATAAAAAAACAAATTCCCTTTCATATTTATTTAGAATTCACAATAATCAAAAATCTTAATCTTCTTGATAAATAAGATTTTAACAAAAACATATTTTCTATAGCTGTGTTTTCTAACATGTTTATTGATGTTAAAATCCTTATTTAAAAAGATAATGACATTATTCTCAGAGTCCGGAATAATGGTAAAATATTTAACCCTTGGATATATCTACAACAGGAAGGATTGGAAAACAAAGTATCCAACATTGGTTCCCACATAGTTAAAATATAAGCAAACAAGCCCATTATCAGAATATCACAAAACTTAACAAGCTAATAATAAGGAGATAACCGAATGTTACTAATTTTAGGCAACGATATAGTATTATTAAAATATTCATCGTATTTTTGTCGTTAGGTTTAAAACCTTGTAAATCGTATATTAACAAGATTAATTCTATTTGTAAATGGGAAGAGTATTAGTTATTGGTGCAGGAGGGGTAAGTACCGTTGCTGTTAAGAAGATTGCAATGAATGCAGACGTCTTTACCGATATTATGGTGGCAAGCCGTACAATAAGTAAATGCGATGAAATTGCTGCAGATATTACAAATGTAAAGATACAGACAGCTCAGGTAAATGCCGACAATGTAGACGAACTAGTCGCTTTGTTCAACTCCTTCAAACCGGATTTAGTTGTAAACCTGGCTTTGCCGTACCAGGACCTCTCCATCATGGACGCCTGTTTAGCTTATGGCGTCAGTTATCTGGATACAGCCAACTATGAGCCGCTGGATGAAGCAAAATATGAATACAGCTGGCAATGGGCTTACAAAGATCGTTTTGAGAAAGCAGGACTAACTGCAATTCTGGGATGTGGTTTCGACCCGGGAGTAACAGGTGTATATACAGCTTATGCAGCTAAACATCATTTTAAAGAAATTCAATACCTGGATATTGTAGATTGTAATGCAGGCGACCATCACAAAGCTTTTGCTACAAACTTCAATCCAGAGATAAATATCCGCGAAATTACACAACGTGGCAAATATTTTGAAAACGGAAAATGGATTGAAACAGACCCTCTGTCTGTACATCAGCCACTAATCTATCCTAATATAGGTCCACGCGAATCCTATTTAATGTATCATGAAGAGTTGGAAAGTCTGACAAAGAATTTCCCAACTATCAAACGTGCCCGTTTCTGGATGACATTCGGACAGGAATATCTGACTCATTTACGTGTAATTCAAAATATCGGTATGTCCCGCATAGACCCGGTTATGTACAATGGACAGGAAATTGTTCCTATACAGTTTCTCAAAGCAGTTCTTCCTAATCCGGGAGATTTAGGAGAAAATTATACAGGCGAAACATCTATCGGATGCCGTATCCGTGGTATTGATAAAGAAGGAAAAGATCGTACTTATTACGTGTATAATAACTGCAGCCATGAAGCCGCTTACAAAGAAACCGGTGCACAAGCTGTCAGCTACACCACAGGTGTTCCCGCTATGATTGGTGCAAAACTCTTCATGAAGGGACTTTGGAAAAAAGCTGGTGTTTGGAATGTTGAAGAATTCGATCCGGATCCATTCATGAAGGAACTAAATGAACAAGGTTTGCCTTGGCATGAACTGTTCGATGTTAATATTGAATTATAATATCAAGCAAAAATAAAAAGATATATGGCAATACAAATAGGAGATAAAGTTCCTGAAGTACTTGGGCTTGACCAAAACGGAAAAGAAATAAAATCAAGCGATTTCAAAGGGAAAAAGCTGGCACTTTATTTCTACCCGAAAGATAACACCAGCGGTTGTACAGCCGAAGCTTGCAGTTTACGTGATGGCTATGAGGAATTGAGAGCAGCCGGTTATGAAGTGATAGGTGTAAGCAAGGATAGTGCTAAGTCTCATCAGGGGTTTATTGAAAAACAAAATTTACCTTTCAGCCTCATCGCCGACACCGACACTACTTTACAGCAAGAATTCGGGGTATGGGCAGAAAAGAAAATGTACGGACGTTCATACATGGGGACTCTCCGTACGACCTTTATTATTAATGAAGAGGGCATTGTAACTCATATCATTAGTTCAAAAGAGGTAAAGACTAAAGACCATGCAAATCAAATCCTTAAACTATAACAATTAAGATAATGGCAAAAGAGGATAATTTATTTGAAGAAGGTAAGCAACCTACTGCAGGAAAAATAGCTGTAAACGCAGACAAATTGAAAGCATTACGTGCTGCAATGGATAAAATCGAAAAAGATTTCGGAAAAGGATCCATCATGAAATTAGGTGATGAAAATATTGAAAACATAGAAGTCATCCCTACCGGATCTATCGGATTAAATGCAGCACTGGGTGTAGGAGGCTACCCCAAAGGACGTATTATCGAAATATATGGTCCGGAATCTTCTGGTAAAACAACTTTGGCAATCCATGCGATCGCTGAAGCTCAGAAAATGGGAGGTATTGCTGCTTTTATTGATGCAGAACATGCTTTTGACCGCTTTTATGCAGAAAAGTTAGGTGTTGATGTGGAAAATCTATGGATTTCACAACCGGATAACGGAGAGCAGGCTCTAGAAATTGCAGACCAGTTAATCCGTTCATCTGCTGTAGACATTGTTGTTATAGACTCAGTTGCCGCCCTGACCCCGAAAGCCGAACTGGAAGGAGATATGGGTGATAGTAAAATGGGATTACAAGCTCGTTTAATGTCTCAGGCTCTTCGCAAACTAACAGCTGCTATCAATAAAACAAATACCACTTGTATTTTTATCAATCAGTTGCGTGACAAGATTGGTGTTATGTTTGGTAACCCGGAAACAACAACAGGTGGTAATGCTCTGAAATTCTATGCTTCCGTACGTTTGGATATCCGTCGTATCGGACAACTAAAAGATGGAGATGAAGTTAAAGGAAATCAGGCTCGTGTTAAAGTTGTAAAAAACAAGGTTGCACCTCCTTTCCGCAAAGCAGAATTTGATATCATGTTTGGTGCAGGTATTTCCCGTTCCGGAGAAATCATAGATTTGGGTACAGAATTGAATATCATTAAAAAAAGCGGTTCATGGTACAGTTATAACGATACCAAATTAGGTCAGGGACGAGATGCTGCAAAACAATGTGTTGCCGACAATCCTGAACTGGCGGAAGAATTATCTGCTTTAATTTTTGAAAAATTGAAATAATCATATTCGTAGACTCTCATATAAAAACAGCACGTAACAAAGCAATAAAACGGCTTGTTTCGCGCTGTTTTTCATATGATACTTAATTCAAAAGACAGAAAGAGTACGAAGAAGTGAACGAACATAATCCCGTTGTAGATCTTCGGGCTTCAAGACCTGATCATTCCATTGGAGCAAATCAATATCTATAGGAATATTTCCTTGTACTTTACTCTCAGGAGTACGTCCTAATGTACGCTCTACCTCTTTCAATATCTTATTTATTTCATCCGGATAGCTGGAAGTATATGCAATAGCTACCTGATTCAAAAACAAGCCTGTTTTTATATCCCCGATAGGCTCTGTATAAACCGGTTCGGAAAAATGAATAGAAACAAAGTTGTTACGTAATAAATCGTTGGCTGCCGCAATATTTATTTCACTGTTTCTATTGGCACCCAAACTCAAAATAATTTTATTCAATAATTCAAACTCCATCATTCCATTCTTTTTACTGCCACAAAACTAAAAAAAATACCGACTAGTAGGTATTGTCTGCCAAATCATTTCATAGTACCTTTGCATGAGATTTTAGTAAAGATGAGACTATCAGAACTTCGCACAGGCGAAAAAGGGATTATAGTAAAGGTAATGGGACGCGGTGCTTTCCGTAAACGCATTATCGAAATGGGATTTATCAGAGGTAAAGAAGTGGATGTCATTCAGAATGCACCACTAAAAGACCCCATTCATTATCGCGTTATGGGTTATGATGTCTCCTTGCGTCGAAACGATGCCGCAATGATCGAAGTTGTCAGTACTGTCGATTTAGAAAATGAAGAATTTCGACAAGAGCCGGAGAAACATATTATCAATTCATATACAATATCTTCAGAAGAGAACCTTCAGGCAATGGCTCTTCGTAAAGGTAAAACAATCAACATAGCCTTAGTTGGAAATCCCAATTGCGGAAAAACATCTTTATTCAATTTTGCTTCCGGAGCACACGAGCATGTAGGAAACTACAGTGGTGTGACTGTTGATGCAAAAGAAGGAACTTTCCACCAAAATGGATATACCTTTAAAATAGTAGACTTACCAGGAACTTATTCTCTGTCTGCCTATACACCTGAAGAACTTTATGTTCGTAAACACCTGAATGAAGAACATCCGGATGTAGTAATCAATGTTGTGGATGCATCCAATCTGGAACGAAACCTATATTTAACATGCCAGCTAATCGATATGGATGTCCGTATGGTTATAGCTCTCAACATGTATGATGAACTACAAGAACACGGCGACAAATTTGACCACGAATCCTTATCTCGAATGATTGGAACCCCTATTGTTCCGACTATCAGCAAAACCGGATTTGGCATTGAAGATTTATTCAACCGGGTAATCAAAGTATACGAAGAAGAAGATCCTGTACTCCGTCATATTCATATTAATTACGGTGAAGTGCTGGAAAAAGCAATATACAACGTAAGACATGAATTAAAGCAAAACGGAAATGTCGGAAAAAGTTTATCTAAGCGTTATCTTGCTATCAAGTTACTGGAAGGTGACCCTAAAATAGACGCTTTTGTAAAAGCTTTACCTGGCTCGGATTCTGTTATCCTCGAGCGTGACCATGCAGCTAACGAAATAGAAAAACTACTGAACGAAGATTGTGAGACAGCTTTTACCGACGCTCGCTACGGTTTCATATCCGGAGCTTTGCGGGAGACTTTTGAGCAAAATAAAATAAAGGAAGCTACCAGCACACAAATTATCGACTTGTTTGTCACCCATAAAGTATTAGGTTTTCCCATCTTCATCTTGTTCATGTGGGTAATGTTTGAAGCAACTTTCCGCTTAGGGGAATACCCCAAAGAGTGGATAGAATCACTGGTAAGCATAATCGGTGATTTTGTTCGCAGCCATATGGATGAGGGACCGTTCAAAGATCTTTTGGTAGATGGTATTATAGGTGGTGTCGGTGGAGTTATCGTATTCTTGCCGAACATCCTTATACTTTATTTGTTCATTTCATTCATGGAGGATTCCGGATACATGGCACGTGCTGCATTTATCATGGATAAAATCATGCACAAAATGGGATTACACGGAAAATCATTTATTCCATTGGTAATGGGATTCGGTTGTAATGTCCCGGCTATTATGGCATCCCGTACCATTGAAAGCCGCAATAGCCGGATGATAACCATGCTTGTCAACCCATTAATGAGTTGTAGTGCCCGTCTGCCGGTATATGTATTACTGGTCGGAGCATTTTTTCCTAACAACGCAAGTGTTATCTTGCTTTCATTATATGTAACCGGTATTTTACTGGCAGTAATAATGGCACGTATATTCAAACGTACCTTATTTAAGGAAGAGGAAGTGCCATTTGTTATGGAATTACCCCCATATCGAATGCCTACCGGCAAATCCATCCTCATTCATATGTGGGAAAAAGCACGCCAATATCTACATAAAATGGGAGGAGTCATACTGGTTGCTTCTATTATAATATGGTTTCTCGGCTATTTTCCACGTCAGACTGAAAAAGGAGACATTTATGACAAACAGATCGCAGAAATAGAACAATCAGAAACTAATCCGGAAACAAAAGCAGAAACATTAACAGAATTACAACATCTGAAAAAAATAGAACATCAGCAAAATTCTTATATAGGACGCATCGGTCAAGCGGTTCAACCGATATTAGCCCCGTTAGGATTTGACTGGAAAATGAGTGTCAGTCTACTAACAGGGATGGCAGCTAAAGAAGTAGTTGTCAGCACTCTTAGTGTATTATATACAGGAGAAGCAGACGACAGTCAAGCCCTGTCCGAACGACTGAAGCAGGATAGAAATGCAGAAGGACAACTTGTATTCACCCCTCTTATTGCTCTTAGCCTGATGCTATTTGTCTTAATTTATTTTCCATGTATTGCTACCATATCTGCAATCGTACATGAAGCCGGTTCCTGGAAATGGGGAATATTTGTCATAGTTTATACATGTGCCCTTGCCTGGATTGTTTCATTTATTGTATTCCAGACAGGAAGTTTACTAATTAACTTGTTTAAAGGATGACAATTATGTGGCAGGATATAGCAATCATCATTATCGGTATTTTTATCGTTGTCAACATCGGTTTTAAAATATATAAATTTCTGACACGCCCCGCAACTAAAAACAATCCTTGCTGCGGTTGCCAAGGATGTAATCTAAAAAAAGAAATAATTGCCAATAAATCAGCTAAAAATAAAAACTTAACCAAATCTCCTACCTCATCTTCCAAAGACAGACCATCCTGTAAATAACTATCGTTGACAGTTTCTGCCGTATTGTCATGAATTATGACAAGAGAACTTTTCCAATCCTTCCGTTGTTACTTTGGCATATGATTTGTACAACAGTTTGTGCAGCTCGATAAGAGTAGCAATTATAAAGGAAATAATAACAATTAAAATATTTATCAATTATGGGAAAGATTATAGGTATTGACTTAGGAACAACGAACTCCTGCGTTGCAGTATTGGAAGGTAACGAACCTGTTGTTATTGCAAACAGCGAAGGTAAAAGAACTACTCCATCTGTTGTCGCATTTGTTGAAGGTGGCGAACGTAAGGTTGGTGATCCGGCAAAACGCCAGGCTATTACAAACCCAGAAAAGACAATATTCTCTATTAAACGTTTCATGGGTGAAACTTATGACCAGGTTCAAAAAGAAATATCCCGTGTGCCTTATAAGGTAGTACGTGGTGACAATAATACTCCACGCGTAGATATCGACGGTCGTTTATATACTCCACAAGAAATATCTGCAATGGTTCTTCAGAAAATGAAGAAAACTGCAGAAGACTATCTGGGACAAGAAGTAACAGATGCTGTCATTACTGTTCCTGCTTACTTTAGCGATGCACAACGTCAAGCAACTAAAGAGGCTGGTGAAATTGCAGGATTGAATGTTCGCCGTATTGTAAACGAACCGACTGCTGCGTCTTTAGCTTATGGTTTGGATAAGAGCAATAAAGACATGAAAATCGCCGTATTCGACTTAGGTGGCGGTACATTCGATATCTCTATTCTGGAATTAGGAGACGGTGTATTCGAAGTGAAATCCACAAATGGTGACACTCACTTAGGGGGGGATGACTTCGACCACGTAATCATCGACTGGTTAGCAGAAGAATTCCAGCGCGAAGAAGGTGTTGACTTACGTAAAGATCCGATGGCTTTGCAACGTTTGAAAGAAGCTGCAGAAAAAGCAAAAATCGAATTGTCAAGCACTACAAGCACAGAAATCAACTTACCGTATATTATGCCGGTAAACGGTGTGCCTAAACACCTTGTAAAAACATTGACTCGTGCCCGATTCGAACAGTTGGCAGACAGTTTGATTCAAGCTTGTATCGAACCGTGTCGTCAAGCATTGAAAGATGCCAACATGAGCACCTCGGATATTGATGAAGTTATCTTAGTTGGTGGTTCAACACGTATTCCTGCAATACAGGCAATCGTTGAAAAATTCTTTGGTAAAGCTCCGTCAAAAGGCGTTAACCCGGATGAAGTTGTTGCTGTTGGTGCTGCAATCCAAGGTGGTGTATTGACTGGTGAAGTGAAAGATGTATTATTGCTGGATGTTACTCCACTGTCATTAGGTATTGAAACAATGGGTGGTGTAATGACTAAATTAATCGAATCCAACACAACTATTCCGACTAAAAAATCTGAAGTCTTCACTACTGCTGTAGACAACCAGCCATCTGTAGAAATCCATATTTTACAGGGAGAACGTTCTTTGGCTAAAGATAATAAGTCAATCGGTCGATTCCACCTTGATGGAATACCTGCTGCACAACGAGGTATACCTCAAATTGAAGTAACTTTCGATATCGATGCGAATGGTATTCTGAATGTTTCTGCAAAAGATAAAGGAACCGGTAAAGTACAGAGTATCCGTATCGAAGCTTCCAGCGGTTTGAGCGATGACGAGGTTAAACGCATGAAAGAAGAAGCTGCTGCCAATGCTGAAGCAGACAAAAAAGAAAAAGAACGTATCGACAAGCTGAACCAGGCTGACAGTATGATTTTCCAGACTGAAAAACAGTTGAAAGACTTGGGAGACAAACTTCCGGCTGATAAGAAAGCTCCTATCGAAGCAGCTTTGAATAAGCTGAAAGAAGCTCATAAAGCTCAGGATATCGCAGGTGTAGATGCAGCTATGGCAGAACTAAACAGTGTATTCCAGGCTGCAAGTCAGGAAATGTATAACGCTCAGAATGCAGGTGGTGCACAACCGGGTCCTGATTTCGGCGGACAGCAAACCGGAGGTAACACCGGAAACAATAAGCAAGACGGTGGTGTAACAGATGTAGATTTTGAGGAAGTAAAATAACATATACTTCTCCCACATAAGATTAAAAAAGCGATTGACGGATTAAAATCCAACAATCGCTTTTTTATATGTGAAAAAAAATAGTATCCCCTCCCAGAAATACAACTTAAAGGCGGTCTTACCATATCATTCCTTTACAATTACTACATATCTCCCAAAACAAAACGGTCTGCATCTTTCCAAACCGGAAATTTTTGGCGGAAACTTTCAAGATCACTTTTAGATAATGTACATGTACGAGTTGCCGCATCACGTTTACCCACGTCTGCCAATTTCTTCCCTTTAGGAGAGATTATCATCGAATCACCACTATAAACAAAACCTTTTCCATCTACCCCAACACGGTTTACGCCACATACATAAGCCACATTCTCTATGGCACGGGCTTGCAATAAGGATATCCAGGCAACTCTACGCGCTTTCGGCCAGTTAGCAACATAAATCAATACATCATATTCATTGCCAACATTCCTACTCCATACCGGAAAACGAAGGTCATAACAGACTTGCAAGCAAATATTCCAACCTTTATACCTAATAATCACTCGTTTATTTCCGGGAGTAAAATGTTTATCCTCACCAGCCATCCGGAATAAATGTCGCTTATCATAAAAGAACGACTCTCCTTCGGGAGTTATAAAGAAGGCACGGTTAAAATACATTTCTCCCTCTTTTGCTATAAAACTACCGACTATTGCCAGTTTATATTTTAAAGCCCATCCTTTCAAAGTCACAACAGTTACACCATTTGCTGCATCAGCATTTTTTTCCACCTGCATAGAAAAGCCTGTAGTAAATGTCTCAGGCAAAACAGCAACATCAGTCTTTCCTCCTACACGGCAAAGCAAGCTTTCATAATGTTCAAGATTTTTATCCAAGTCCTCCCAGGCAATATGGGACTGGAGCATACTGACACGCAAATTTTCTGTCATAAGATTTAAATTTTGACGAAATTTTCCGGATGGCAAGCCGTTACATCTCTATATTTTTCACGAATCGCACGAATATCTTTTTCTGCATCACCCGTAGGATAAAATACACCTTTGAAACCGGCTTCCTTCTTCTTATAATCAAAATAAGCCATTAAGATAGGGACATTTGCCTTTTGAGCAATATAATAGAAACCTTTCTTCCATTCATCCACCCGCTTACGAGTACCTTCCGGTGTCACTGCCAATTGAAACTCCTTCCGGGTATTAAACTGTTCTACCATCTGGTCTGTAACAGAAGTCCGTTTATGCCGATCTACCGGAACTCCTCCCAACCAATTAAACAATAAATTAAATGGAAAGAAAAACCACTCCTTCTTAATCAGGAAACTGGCATTACGTCCTATGGAAGTATAAAAAAGTTTCCCTACAATAAAATCCCAATTACTGGTATGCGGAGCAACACATATAACACATTTAGGCACATCTTCGATTAACGGACCGAGTTTCCAGCCTACCAATCGAAGAAGTGCCTTACTTATAGCTTTCTTCATTCTTTATTTTTCTTTGCTTAGCTCTCCTATTTCTGCTCCGATAGCATTTACTTCTTCCTGCAAATCAGCACGAAGCTTACGATAATAATCTTTTACCAACTTCTTATTATCTTTTCCGTCAGTATGGTTTGCACGCGAAATAAAATTATCCTGCATATCCAAGATCCGGGATAACAATACATCTGCTTTATCCTGGTCTACACCTGGAATATACAGCTTACAAACCAATACTTCCAAGAATAAATCCCCGGCTACAAAACCGATATCTTTCTTCAAAATTCTTCTCTTTGCCATAATTGATTAATTTAAAATATCTACAAATCTACATATTTCATTTATTAAATAGCATCTACAGTTAGAAAAAAAGATAAAAAAGACGTATCTTTGCGCCCTGAATCATCTGATTATAAACAAAATCGTTTATGAACAACGTAATATCAATGCCTGAATATCTTTTTGAAAGCAGTTGGGAAGTGTGTAACAAAGTTGGAGGCATTTATACGGTCCTTTCAACCAAAGCTCATACATTACAACAACACTTTAAAGATAAATTAATCTTTATAGGACCGGATGTATGGAATAGCTCTCTCCCTTCTGATTTTATCGAAGACGATGTTCTCTTCGCGGAGTGGAAAGCTTACGCAAAAACCACAGACAGTTTAAAAATAAAAATAGGCCGATGGAATGTACCGGGGACACCTCCGGTTATACTTGTGGATTTTAAACCGTTTTTTAAAGAAAGAGATGCTTTCTTTTATTCGATATGGGAAAACTTCCAGGTAGACTCTATACACGCATATGGAGACTACGACGAGTCCTGTATTTTTGCCTATGCGGTAGGAAAAGTGATCGAAAGCTTTTACCATTATCATAAACTGGAAAATAAAAAAGTAGCAGCCCTGTTCAACGAATGGATGCTGGGTATGGGTGCTTTATATATCCGGAAGCAAATACCAGCGATTGCAACTCTGTTTACCACCCACGCAACTTCTATCGGACGCTCTATTGCCGGAAACAACAAAGCTTTATATGCCTACATGAACGGCTATAACGGCGACCAGATGGCACACGAGTTAAACATGGAAGCCAAACATTCTCTGGAAAAGAAAGCAGCACATTATGTAGACTGTTTTACCACAGTAAGTGATATCACAGCACATGAATGCCAGCAATTGCTGGATAAGGTTCCCGATATTGTCACTCCAAACGGTTTTGAACGTAATTTTGTACCCAATAAAAAAGAATATCCGACCAAACGTGCCGAAGCACGCCGTGCCTTACTCAATATGGCAGAGAAACTATTGGGCTGCACTATCTCACCTGACGCATTTCTTGTATCCACCAGTGGACGCTATGAGTACAGGAATAAAGGTATAGATGTCTTCATCGAAGCCATGAACCGGATACGCACTTCCGGAAAGTTGCAACGGGAAGTTGTAGCTTTCATTATGGTTCCTGCTTGGGTTCGTGATGCCCGGGGTGACCTCAAAGAAGCCATAAAAGAAAATTACCGGACTACATCTCCCATGCAAATGCCATTCATAACACATTGGCTAAACATGATGGAACAAGATAAAGTTCTGAACTATATCTCCCACGCAGGCTTTACCAATTCTGCCTCCGATAAGCTCAAAATCATATTTGTTCCCTGTTATCTGGATGGACATGATGGCATTCTGAATAAGCCTTATTATGACATATTAATCGGTATGGATGCAACGGTTTATCCTTCCTACTATGAACCGTGGGGATATACTCCTTTGGAAAGTATTGCTTTTGGCATACCCACCATTACGACGGACTTAGCAGGCTTCGGTCTTTGGGCAAAGAAAAGCGTATCCGGAAATAACATAAGCGAAGGTGTTGCAGTTATCAACCGTAACGATTTTAATTATTTTGAAGTAGCAGATGCCATCACCGACTCTATCCTGACCCTCGTAGGCAAAGATGAAAAGGAAATAGATAATATCCGTACAAGGAGTTTCGAACTGGCAAGCAAAGCCGAATGGAGCAAATTCATTGTTTATTATGAAGAAGCTTTCAAAATAGCATTGGCAAAAGCGAAAGAAAGAAATAATTAAAATACTCTCATAATTAGCGAGATAATATCTATCTTTGCACCACTTTTAGACAAAAAGAGAACTAAGTTTTTAAATTTATTGAAACATTTTAAACTTCACGATAATGAAAATTAAAGCGAATAACGCAAACAGCCCGATTTGGAAGGATGTTTATTCTCACTCCATGCTTCCTGAACCTTTACGCCCTCTTTACGAGATGGCAACTAACCTTTGGTGGGTATGGAATCATGAAGGTGCTAAACTATTCGGCAAGATTGATGCAGAACTTTGGGTATCAACACAGGGAAACCCAGTGCTTCTGTTACAAAGTCTGTCTTACAAACGTATTGAAGAAATTATGGCTGACGACGTATTAATGTCTGAAATCAAAGCCGTTTATTCTATCTTCAGAGATTACGTTGACGCAAAACCGGATAAAACAAAACCGTCTGTAGCTTATTTCAGTATGGAATATGGTTTAACCAACATTCTGAAAATCTATTCCGGAGGTTTAGGTGTATTAGCAGGAGATTATTTGAAAGAAGCCAGCGATAGCAATATCGACCTGACAGCTGTCGGTTTCTTATATCGTTATGGTTATTTCACTCAGTCTTTGTCTATGGATGGACAGCAGATTGCCAACTACGAAGCACAGAATTTCAATGCACTGCCTCTTACACAGGTTTTGCAGTCAAACGGCGAACCGATGGTATTGGAAGTTCCTTATCCCGGACGTACCGTTTACGCTCATATCTGGAAAGTAAGCGTAGGACGTGTTCCTTTATATTTAATGGATACGGATATTCCTCAGAACAGTGAATGGGACCGTTCCATTACACACCAATTATATGGTGGCGACTGGGAAAACCGTATGAAACAGGAATATCTGTTAGGTATCGGTGGTATTCTGATGCTAAATAAATTAGGCATCAAAAAACAAATCTATCACTGTAACGAAGGACATGCAGCCCTTATCAATGCACAACGTTTGGTTGATTATATCCAAAACGATGGTCTGACATTCAACCAAGCTTTGGAAGTTGTTCGTGCTTCTGCCCTTTACACTGTTCACACTCCGGTTCCTGCCGGACACGACTATTTTGATGAAGGTTTGTTCGGTCGCTATATGGGAGAATTCCCCGGTAAATTAGGAATCAGCTGGCAGGAATTTATTGACATGGGACGTGAAAACCCGGGTTCAAACGAGAAATTTTCCATGAGCGTATTTGCTTTGAATACATGTCAAGAAGCAAACGGTGTAAGCTGGCTGCACGGAAAAGTATCACAACACATGTTTGCTCCGGTTTGGAAAGGTTATTTCCCCAGTGAATTGCATGTAGGTTATGTAACTAACGGTGTACATATGCCAACTTGGGCATCTACCGAATGGAAACGTTTCTTTGCCGAACGTCTTGACAAGAAGTTCTTCAAAGACCAATCCAACAAAAAATACTGGGAAGCTATCCAAAACATAGCAGACGATGATATTTGGGCTATCCGCAGAACATTGAAAGACAAGCTCATTTCATATATCAAGAGTGAATATAAGGCTAACTGGCTGAAAAACCAGGGTGATCCCGCCAAAGTTGTATCCGTTCTCGACAAGATCAATCCGAATGCATTAATGATCGGTTTCGGACGTCGTTTTGCTACTTACAAACGTGCTCATTTATTATTTACAGATTTGGAACGTCTGGCTAAGATTGTAAACAATGAACAATATCCAATCCAGTTTGTATTCACCGGTAAAGCTCACCCGGCAGACGGTGGCGGACAGGGATTGATTAAACACATCGTTGAAATCTCACGCCGTCCGGAATTCTTAGGTAAGATTATCTTCCTCGAAAACTACGATATGCGTTTGGCACGTCACCTGATCGCAGGTGTCGATGTTTGGTTAAATACTCCGACACGTCCATTGGAAGCTTCCGGAACATCCGGCGAAAAAGCAGAAATGAATGGTGTATTGAACTTCTCCGTATTAGACGGATGGTGGTATGAAGGTTACAAAGAAGGAGCTGGTTGGGCTTTGACCGACAAACGTACTTATGAGAACCAGCAATACCAGGACCAGTTGGATGCCGCAACTATCTACCATACATTGGAAACAGAAATTATTCCGTTGTATTATGCTAAGAACAGTAAAGGATATTCTCCTGAATGGGTTCAGTACATAAAGAACTCAATGTCTCAGATTGCACCGGATTATACAATGAAACGTATGTTGGACGACTATATCAACCGCTTCTACAATAAATTGGCAACCCGCTCTGCACATTTATCCGAAAACGGCTTTGCAAGAGCTAAAGAAATTGCAGCATGGAAAGAAGAAGTTGCAGAACATTGGGATAGCTTCCAGGTTGAATCATTCACAAGCAACATGGACTTCAACGCTGACGGACCGGTTGTAGGACAGAATTACAAGTTCAATTTAGTGATCGACCGTCACGAACTACAGGGGATGTTGGGCGTGGAAATGGTTATAACCAAAGAAAACGAAAAACATCAGTTGGAAATACTGTCTGTAGAACCGTTCAAACTGAAAAAAGAAGAAGGTTCCAAATTATTCTTCGAACTTACAACAACTCCGAGTGAAGCAGGTATTCATAAAGTAGGTTATCGCGTTTATCCTGTAAACAAAGAATTGCCTCACCGTATGGACTTTGCTTATGTTCGCTGGATTCAGCTTTAACAAGATTACATCCAAATAATTTAAAAGGGGCAGTCGTAAATGACTGTCCCTTTTTCTTTGTTACTTACACAAATACATGCTTCCTCCCCTCCAGCTTACCACCTTTGCGAAGCCCAACAGTCAACTACTTTACAGTTCTGTCGGTTTATCCCCATCACTTTCCCGGTCTCCAGTATCCGGGTTGGGTCGGTTGCTGCTACCGCTGTCAATTTTGCCGCCTTTGCCTTTTCCGAAACGCAAGGAGACGGATACACGAAATTCGTCTATCATGGCATTCCACCAGGTGAAAAGTTCCAGATATTTGCTGTCGCCGTTGACCAGGGCAAGCGCATTCAGCGCTTCCACCAATGCTTCGTAGGCAGCATCGAATGCCGGGCGGGTTTCCGTTGATTTCTGCGGAGTGTTGCGCTGGCCGGATTCTATACGACGGGCATCGGAAAGCGCGGCACATTCGGCATTCGCTTTCTTGAGTTCATCAACCCACGCAGTCAGACCGAGTATGGCGAAATCAGCTTTCATGGCATCCGATTCGGCTGCCTGTATAAGGTTTTCCGTCATACCCGTCTGGTCGTTGAAGCTGAGATAGATTGTACCTTTATACTTGTCTGCCAAAGGGATCAGCCGTTTGGCTGCCGTTTGTTTATCGATGTCGAAATGGTTGGCAAACGTACGTATCTGGTCGAGGATAGCGGATTGCATGGCATCGCGCTTTTTGTCGGCGGCACCCATTTCTGCGGTCAGTGCGCTTTTAGTAAGTTTTACCAAACTGTCATCGTAAGCCTGTAATGCATTTTGAAAGTTTTCGAAAGGGACAGTTACGCCTAATGCGGATGCACCTGCTGTCTGGATTTGCTGTTCGATGGCACGTCCTGCCGCCAACAATTCGTTGTTGCGTAATCTTGATTTGGGAAAATTTTGAATTTTAGCCATGTGAATACTGTTTGATATGAATATTTAATTTAAAGAATATTCCGTACAGGTACGAAAGTAAAACATAGCCCTATTTGGTGCTTCCATACAGATACGAAACGGTTTTTAGTTCTTTTCTATGCTTTCGTAGCGGAACGAAGTCGTTTTTGAGAGTTTTTTATGCGTTCATATTGATACGGAACGGTTTTTGACTCTCTTTTCCGCTTCCGTATCCGTACGGATGCATTTTAAATTGTTTTTCCTGCCTCCGTACAGATACAGAAGTAAAAAAAGTGTTATATCCTGCTGCCGTATATAAGCGAAGCTGTTTTGCTCACTGTTTACAGTCTTTGGATACCTTCGGGAGAAAATGAACCGAATCAATCAAAGAGGCGAATGCGGCAGGCAGTATGTCCGGTTATTTGCGGATACACCTGACAGAGCATGCATATCCCCTGTTACTCGGGTTATTATTCAATACAGTACCATCAAAGGCCACATTATCAGCACGCACATCACTCGAAGAAACAATCGACGATGCCCAATAGAAGCCATTTCTACCCTTAGAGCCGTGTGCACCGTCCGCCATCCCCAAACAACCCGCAGCAGGTAAAATAAGCTGAAGGTTACCACTCTCTGCATTTACTATGAATAAACCACCGTTGCCATCCCATTTTGTCGCATTCCTTATAGACCATAATTCATTAAATGTCGGTACACGGTATCCTGTAGGGCAAGGGTTGTTTACCCCTCCATTACTGCTGCTGTCCCATAAACTGTTGTTTTGAGGGGTCAACCAGTCATAAGGTGTATTAGACACTTTATAAAAGATATTGTTATTGGGTCTGGAATTACCTGTCGGACCAGAAGCGGTAGAACAACCAGGGTTGGTATAATCATAACGCCCCCATTGGTAGAGATTCCCGGTTCCGGCTATCACCGCGTTCTTTCCGTCATTGGACTGAGCCACGCGGGTAGCACCGCAATTAATGGGAGCCCAATAGTAAGAACCTTTCTTAATGGCTGTATAATACGGACTTCCGCCTCCGGCAGGATAGCCATAGTAAGAAGCGCCACGCC
>UQLN01000035.1 GCA_900541965.1 uncultured Parabacteroides sp.
TCTGGACCACCAGCTTTCACGCGAAGGTTTGTACAAGTAAAAAGGGGGTCATCCAATCCTGACCTTTCCTGACTTTGACATCTTCCGGATTATAAATAACCGCACATAATGCATAAAAAACCAGAGGCACCTAAATAAGTGCCTCTGGTTTTTTATTATATCGGGGTATGATTGATAAGAAAAAGAGTATGTCTTAATCTGAGAGTTTAGATATTTCTTCTGCGGACAAACCGGTGCATTGTATGATGACATCTACCGGAATGCCTTGTCTCTTTAATTTGGCAGCTATTTGACGCCGGCTTTCGGCTTTGCCTTTCGCTTCACCTTCCGCCAATCCTTCCGCTTTGCCTTCCGCCAATCCTTCTGCCAATCCTTCCGCTTTGCCTTCTGCTTTACCCTCCGCTAAACCTTCCGCTAAACCGTCGGCACGGCCTTCTATCCAGCCGGTTTTGATAACGCTACGCTGGTATCGGATTGCTTCCATGTCGGAATAATACTGCTGCTTATCACTCGGACTTAGCTGGTCGACACGCAAGCGTTCGCTGGCTTCCTGTAAACCGGGGGCGGTACTGTCATGTTCGATCTCACCGGTTTTAAGGAACCTTATCCACTCGTCGAGAGGCGTTTTGGCTTGTTCGTTAAAACCGTCTACACGCAACACATAATACTCAGGGAAGATGTCACCCGCCTCGTGACGCACGAATTGCTCACGCTGGCGTACGGAAAGTTGAAGGATATCATTATAATGAATGCCACGGAATGTGGTATAACCATGATACACATAATCCTTACCCTGCCCCAACTCGAAATAGACGATGTTTATGGAGTAGACCTTACGGATGATTCCATATTCCTGGCCTTCGTTGATATAATCGGTAACGGCTTTGGAGGCGCCATACAACATGCGGTGAAAGTAATCCAGCTCGCGATTGTTCTGGACTTCAATGATGATAAGCTCGCCTTTACTGTCCTCGGCAAGCATATCCACACGATTGAATTTGTCGTCGCGGGCATCCTTATTGCCTTCACTTTCGAGCAAACGTACAATCGTGATCTTCTCTTCAAGCAAGGTGGAGAGGAACCCTTCGAGAATAACGAAATTTGATTTGTTACGCAAAAGCCTTTTTACAGCCCAATCAAAACGAACTAATGCAGACTTATTTTCCATAGTTATATTATTTAATATGAACATCTTGCTACAAAGGTAACATTCTTTTCGGGCATCAACGCTTTTACTTCATATTTTCCGGTTATTCCCGTAAAGAAAAAGGGGGCGTCCGGCCCCTTATATCAAAACATATATGTTTCGTTTTCAAAGCATATATGTTTTAAACGTAAAACACCTATGTTTTGAAATCGAGGCACAGGTGTTTTGTTTTGACGAATATAGCTCATCCGTGCCTCTTTTTTTGTACCTTTGCGCACTCTATAGCAATTTAATAGGTATACAAGATATGATAACGGTTAACAATCTGGACGTACAGTTCGGAAAGCGCATCCTGTTCCAGGATGTAAATATGAAGTTCACACCGGGCAACTGCTACGGTATAATCGGGGCAAACGGTGCAGGTAAATCAACATTCCTCCGCGTAATCAGCAAGCAACTGGACCCTACCCGCGGTACGGTATCCCTCGGACCGGGCGAACGCCTCTCCGTATTGAGCCAGGACCACTTCGCTTTCGACGAATACACGGTAATCGACACCGTATTGATGGGACACACCACCCTTTGGGAAGTGATGAGCGAAAAGAACGCCCTTTATGCCAAACCCGATTTCAGCGATGCCGACGGTATCCGCGTATCGGAACTGGAAGAAAAATTCGCCGAGATGGAAGGCTGGAATGCGGAAAGCGATGCGGCAGCCCTGTTGAGCGGCCTGGGTATCAGCGAAGAATTCCACTATACATTGATGAAGGATATGAGCGGTAAGCAGAAAGTACGTGTGCTTTTGGCACGTGCCCTGTTCGGACAACCGGACAACCTGCTGCTGGATGAGCCTACCAACGACCTCGACCTCGAAACCGTTATGTGGCTCGAAAACTATCTTTCCAACTTCGAGCACACCGTATTGGTGGTAAGCCACGACCGTCACTTCCTCGATTCCGTTTGTACACACACGGTAGATATCGACTTCGGCAAGTTGCAGATGTTTGCCGGTAACTATAGCTTCTGGTACGAATCCAGCCAGTTGGCACTCCGCCAGCAGCAGAACCAGAACAAGAAAGCGGAAGAAAAGAAA
The DNA here is from genome assembly GCA_900541965.1 of uncultured Parabacteroides sp. GTDB lineage: Bacteria > Bacteroidota > Bacteroidia > Bacteroidales > Tannerellaceae > Parabacteroides. The sequence goes on from UQLN01000035.1 coordinate 2,241, forward strand.
AAGGAACTGGAAGAGTTCATCCGCCGTTTCAGCGCCAACGTAGCGAAGTCCAAACAGACTACCAGCCGCAAGAAGATGTTGGAAAAACTGAATATCGAAGAAATCAAACCGTCTTCACGCCGCTATCCGGGTATCCTGTTCACTCCGAACCGCGAACCGGGCAACCAGATTCTGGAAGTAAAGGGGCTGACCAAGGCTATCGACGGCAAGGTATTGTTCCAGGACCTGAACTTCAATGTGGAGAAGAACGACAAAATCGTATTCATCAGCCACGACCCGCGTGCCATGACCGCTTTGTTCCAGATTATCAACGGGGAAGAAAAACCGGATGCCGGTACGTTCCAATGGGGACAGACCATTACCACGACTTACCTGCCGCTGGATAACTCCAAATTCTTCAACTCGGATTACAACCTGATCGACTGGTTGAGCCAGTTCTCGCCGGATACGAATGAAGTATTCCTGAAAGGCTTCCTCGGCCGTATGTTGTTCTCCGGCGAAGAGCTGTTGAAGAAGGTAAACGTATTGTCGGGAGGTGAAAAGATGCGTTGTATGATTTCACGTATGATGCTGACCGATGCAAACTGTATCATTCTGGATACGCCGACCAACCATCTGGACTTGGAATCTATCCAGGCATTCAACAATACATTGCAGGCATTCAAAGGAAACGTTCTTTTCTCCAGTCATGACCACGAGTTTATCCAGACTGTGGCAAACCGTATCATCGAACTGACTCCGAACGGCATCATCGACCGCATGATGGAATACGATGACTACATCTCCGACCCGGCTATCGCTGAGCTAAGAGAAAAACTATACAATTGACAAAACAGTTGACAGTTGACAAGTGACAGTTGACAGTTGACAGTTAGGCTTCGCGTCCGGTATACAAATCGGCTGGAAGCCGACAACAACTGTCAACTGTCACTTGTCAACTGTCAACTGTTTCAACTGTTTTCACCCTCCAAAAAAGCATCTTATGAAGAAAAGAATCATCTTCCTGCTGGCTACGTTCATTATCTGGATTCTACTTCTCGCTATCCAGAAGCCTGTGTTTATGCTTTACAACCATGCTTTAGCGAACAGTTGTTCGCTAACTGATTACCTGCAGGTAATCGCCCATGGGGCGCTGCTGGATATGACGGTATCGGGATACCTGGCCATCATTCCCTGGCTGCTTGCATTAGTCTCGATATGGTTGCCCGGCACTTTCTACCGGAAAGCACTGACAGGCTATTTCTGCGTGATGGCAATACTGGTTGCCGCCATCTTTGCAGTGGATGTCGCCTTGTACGGATACTGGAAATTCAGGCTAGATTCCACGCTTTTCTTCTACCTCCAATCGCCTGCCAATGCTATGGCAAGCGTTCCTGTAGGGCAATTCATCGTCCAGTTATTGATGTTCGGTGTTTATGCTTTCGGGATGTACTGGATACTGAAACGGTTTATCGTCCCGTTATTCCCCGATACGCCTACGCGGTTCCGCCTCGTGGGAACGGTTGCTTTCATCTTATTGGGAGGATTGCAATTCGTTGCTATCCGCGGAGGGCTTAGCACAGCAACGGCAAATGTGGGGAAGGTCTATTTCAGCAAGAACCAGTTCCTGAACCATTCGGCTATCAATCCTTGTTTCAGCCTGGTGGCATCGCTCACCAAGCAACAGAATTTCTCGGAGCAGTTCAACTTCTTTCCCGAAGAAGAACGGAAAGAGCTGTACGACGGACTATTAGGCAAGGTCGTACCCATGCAACCGACCGACAGCAGCCGGGTCAAACTGCTGAATACCGACCGTCCGAATCTATTGATAATCATTCTGGAGAGTTTCTCCGGCAATGTGGTAGGAGCCGTAGGTGGCGACAGTACCGTAACGCCTCAACTGAACCGCCTGTCAAAGGAAGGCATCCTGTTCACCAATATGTATGCCAACTCCTTCCGCACCGACCGGGGTACGGTAGCCATACTGAACGGTTATCTGGCACAGCCCACCACATCCATCATGAAGTATCCGGCAAAAAGCCAGACCCTGCCATCCATCGCCAAAAGCCTTGGCGAAGTAGGTTATACGGCCGATATGCTATATGGGGGAGATATTAACTTCACCAACATGCAAAGCTATTTCTACAGCTCGGGATACAGCAAGATTACCGCCGACACCGATTTCCCGGTAGCCGACCGCCTCTCCAAATGGGGAGTACACGACAACCTGACTTTCGACCATCTGTACGAAGACATCAAAGGACGTCCCGGCGATAAACCCTGGTTCAGTACCTTCCTTACACTCAGCAGTCACGAGCCGTTTGATGTACCCTTCCACCATCTGGACGAATTATACCCCAACTCGGTAGCCTTTACCGACAGTTGCATCGGCAGCTTTATCGACAAGATGAAAGAATTGCCTGTATGGAAGAATACGCTGGTGATATTGCTTGCCGACCACGGCTACCCGTATCCGGAAAACATTCAGGAGTTCGGCAAACTGCGGTTCCATATCCCGATGCTTTGGTTGGGAGGAGCGATAAAAGAACCGGTCGTAGTAGACACCTATGCCAACCAGACCGACCTTGCCGCCACTCTGCTCGGCCAGATGGAATTGCCGCATAAGGACTTTACATTCAGCAAAGACCTGTTCGACCCCAATTATCCGCAATTCGCGTTCTATACCTTTACCAACGGCTTCGGCTTCATCGACAGTACTGGCGTCTCCGTATTCGACAACGAATCCGACCGACCGCTCATCGAAGAACCGGAATCCGGAAGCGAACTGCGCCTCCGCAAAGGGAAAGCGCTTTTACAGACGCTTTATGACGACCTGGGAAGCAGATGACAGTTGACAGTTGACAAGTGACAGTTGACAGTTAGGCTTCGCGCTCGGTATACAAATCGGCTGAAAGCCGACAATAACTGTCAACTGTCACTTGTCAACTGTCAACTGTTCTTCGCTCACCAGTTCCCCTTCGTCATTCCACGAGCGCCAGATGCCGCTCTTTTTGCCGTGGGTGTAGAACATTTCGTAGACGAGGATGCCTTTGTCGTTCCAGATACGCCAGGGGCCGTCTTTCAATCCGTCTTTATACGAGGCGATGGCTATCAGGTTGCCCGCTTCATTATAGGTACGCCATTCCCCGTGGAACTGTCCCTGGTAATAGGCACGTACTTCGGCTATTTTCCCGTCGGGGTAATAAACCACATACGTACCTTCGGGCCTGCCGTCTTTCAGGTAAAGCTCCATCTTCAACATGCCATCGTCATAAAATTCAGTATACCGGCCGGTGTAGAGTTGTGTCAATGTTTCGTCCGTATAATAGTGTCCCTCATTCAGAACAAGGTCTTGAGCCAGACCGGTCGTTATCGACAGGGCTGAGAACAGGGCGATGGGTAATGCTTTCTTTATCATATACTATGCTTGTTGATTAATCTTTTGCAAAAGTAGACGGAGGATGTTTCAGCACCGTGTTGAAGCTGTGACATTCCCGTTTCACTTTGCATCCGCCTCCCTGCCCGCTTGCTACATCCGCCCGTAGCTTCATTGCGGCTAGACACTGTATCCCCCCCTCGGGGGAAGCTGTGCAGCATTACTATGCTGCGCTATGCGTCATTGTAGTGCTGCGCAGTACAGCATTGCAATGCTGCACTGCTTCCCACGGTAAGGGGAAATGTCCTCCACCGCCCACCTGTTGAATAGCGGGCAACGGGGATACATATGCTCCGTCCCACAGTCAGAAGGAAGGTATTACAGGAGTGTAATAAACATGTAAGCATATCGTCCCTTCGCTGTCATAAAAACGCAATACCCCTTCCCCTATATTTGCGGCAAATTATATAAAGAAAACGAACGTTATGAAAAATGTCTATCTGAAGTATTGCCTCTTCCTGTTCATACAGTTCTTTTACACGTCAAGCATTTGGGCGGATGGCAATACTGGCGCTATCGGGGGTACTGTGACAGATAAATCAAACAAGGAACCATTAATCGGTGCAACCATTGAAATAGCCGGTACAGCAACCGGAACCGTCACCGATATAGATGGCAACTTCCTTGTCGAGGGTCTGAAACCCGGTACCTATAGAGTAATTATCAAGTACATTTCCTATAATACCATCGAACTGGACAACGTGGAAATCGCCAAAGGCAAAAAGACCGTCCTGAATGCGGAAATGGCAGAAGCAAGCCTCGCACTGGAAGGGGTAGTCGTGGTGGCACAGGTAAAACAGAATACAGACCTTGCCATGCTGAAAGCTACCAAAGCCAGCCTACTGGTACAATCGGGCATCTCCTCACAGCAAATCACCCGCACACAAGACCGGGACGCCTCCGAAGTGATACGCCGCATACCGGGTATCTCCGTGATAGACGGCAAGTTTGTGATGGTTCGCGGTCTGGCGCAACGGTATAATAATGTATGGATAAACAACAGTGCCGTGCCCAGTTCCGAAGCGGATGCACGTGCCTTCTCCTTCGATATCATCCCCAGTTCGCAAATGGATAATATGGTTGTGGTGAAAAGCCCGGCTCCCGAACTTCCCGCCGACTTCTCCGGAGGTTTCATCAAAATTAATACCAAAGATGTTCCCGACCGGAACGGCTTCTCCATCTCTGTGGGAGGAAGCGTGAACGACCGTACGCATTTCCGCGACTTTATGTACAGCCCGGGAAGCGGTACCGATTTCTTAGGCTTCGACAACGGAATGCGCAAGCTGGACGGCTCCTATACAAGCCGCCTGGACAACGACGACAAAGCGGCTGTGGACCATATCACCCGCAACGGTTTCAACAACAACTGGGGTATCAAGACGAAGACACCGCTTGCCGACCTCCGCCTGAATGCGTCCCTGAACCGCAAGTTCGACCTCGAAGACGGTAAACGCCTCGCCCTGATTGCCGCCGTAAACTATACCAATGCCTACAAAAGCCAGTTGGACATGCAAAACAACCGCTACAGCCTTTACGATGTAGTGAAAGACCAGGCGGACTATAAGAATAAGTATACGGACAATGTGTACAGCAACGACGTACGCCTCGGCGGTATGGTGAACCTTACATTTATGCCGGACGACCGGAATAAGTACGAGTTCAAGAACATCATCAACCAGCTTGGACAAAGCCGCTATACGACACGCAAAGGAATCCTGTTCAACAGCGGGGAATATATCCAGGACCAGCAGGAATATTTCTACAGCAGCCGTACCACCTACAACGGGCAGTTTACGGGTACGCACAACCGCGACAACTCGAAACTGGACTGGAGCGTCGGCTATGCGTATGCCAACAAGAACCAACCGGACCGCCGTATCATCAACCGCGAAGAGAACGGTTTTGCCGGCGACTCGCACGAAGGGGAAATGCGTATCGACCAGAATGAAATCAAACGTTTCTTCTACCGCCTGGACGAGCATATCGGCTCCGCCGCCCTCAACTACCAGCGCGACTTCAATATCGGCAACCTGCGTCCTACGCTGAAAGCCGGTGCTTATGTGGAATACCGCAGCCGCGAATACAACAACCGGGCATTCTTCTACCGCTGGAACCGTGCCAATATCCCTTCCGGATTCGAATATCTGGATGTGGTAAACGAGATACTGACCCCGCAATACTTCGGGGCAGACAAGCTGTTCGCATACGAAGATACCGACAACCGCGACAGCTACAAAGGCAACAACATCCTGGCGGCAGGATACCTGGGAGTAAACATTCCCATCGACAAGCTGGCTGTTTATGCCGGTGTGCGTTATGAATACAACCGGATGCAACTGACGAGCTACACTGCCATCAAGGATTGGAAAACGAAACAGGAAGAGTATCCTACCAACCGTTTGTTCCCCTCCCTGAACACCAGCTATAAATTCAACGAACAGCACCAGTTGAGGCTTGCCTACGGAATGTCGGTGAACCGTCCGGAATTTCGGGAAATGTCGGGTTCCGTATACTACGACTTCGATTTGTTCAGCAGCGTAATGGGTAACCCGAACCTGAAACCTGCCTATATACAGAATGCAGACCTGAGGTACGAGTATTACCCGACACCCAACGAGATACTTTCCGTCGCATTGTTCTATAAACGTTTCGACAACCCAATCGAATGGACATACATCGACAACGGGGGAAGCTATACCTACACCTATGTGAATGCCAAAAGCGCCGACAACTACGGCATCGAGGTAGAGATTAAGAAGAACCTCGACTTTATCGGGTTGAAGGACTTCAGTTGGAACTTCAACGGGGCATACATCAACAGTAAAGTACATTTCAACTCCGGCAGCATGGACAAGAACCGCCCGATGCAGGGACAGTCTCCCTACCTTATCAACACCGGTATCTTTTACCTGAACGAGCGGTACGGCATCAATGCCAGCCTGCTATACAACCGGATTGGCAAACGTATCATGGAAGTGGGAAATGCGGACCTGACCGAAGGTGGCTCCGTAAACAACGATTTCCCCGATACCTACGAACTGGCACGCAATACCATCGACCTGAATTTCAGCAAGAAGTTCGCGAAACGCTGGGAAGTGAAAGTCAGTGCCCGCAACCTGTTGGGCGAGAAAGTGACCTTCATACAATATCCGAAGTTCTACGACTCGAACCATGTGCTACAGGAACGGGAACAAATCACCAAACAATACAAGCCGGGAAGGAACTTCTTCCTCACCCTGAGCTATAGCTTATGAACCGGCTACAAACATTTATCAAAACATCTTATAGTATTTATTTAAACTTAAAATGAGAGTATGAAAAAGGTAAGACTGACAAGTTTATTCTTCACAATGACTGTTTGTGTTGCATCCATGATGGTATCTTGCAGCGACAAGAATAATCCGGAAGATGTTCCAAACCCTGACGGCAACAATGAACTGCTGGAAAACGTACTGCTTTTCAAAGCGGAAAACGGCACAATGACGCAGTTGGGTAACGGCGACCAGGAATTTGAAATGCCGAAAGGCAAATACACGCTCAAGAAAGGAACCTACCATATGAAAGGCTGGTGTTACGTGGCCGACGGAGTGGAACTGACTATCGAACCGGGTACGGTTATCAAAGGGGACAAAGAAACAAAAGCGGCCCTGATTGTGGAACGTGGCGGCAAGTTGTATGCGAAAGGTACGGCCGACACACCTATCGTACTGACATCCGAACAGGCTCCGGGTTCACGTCGTCCGGGCGACTGGGGCGGATTAATCGTCTGCGGCAAGGCAAAGAACAATGGTGTGGAAAAGCAGATAGAAGGAGGACCGAGAACGATGTACGGCGGTCAGGACGATGCTGACAATTCCGGCATCATCAGCTATGTACGTGTCGAGTTTGCCGGCTATCCCTTCAAGGAAGACCAGGAAATCAACGGTATCACTTTCGGTTCCGTAGGTAGCGGCACACAGATTGACCACCTGCAGGTTTCTTATTCGAACGACGACTCGTACGAATGGTTCGGCGGTACGGTAAACTGTAAATATCTGGTGGCTTACCACGGATGGGATGATGAATTCGATACGGACAACGGTTTCTCCGGCAAACTGCAATTCCTGTTGAGCGTACGCCATCCGAAGCTGGCCGATACGTCTTTATCCAACGGTTTTGAATCGGACAACGATGCGGATGGCTCGACAAAAGAACCTTTCACGACTTGTACGTTCAGCAACGTTACTTTCGTAGGCCCTATCGGACAGGCTGCCGACTTTAGCAATACTTCCGATTATATCAACGGTGGCGACCTGTACCCGAACAATGGTTCCAAGATGGGGACTTTCCAGGCTGCTATGCAAATCCGTCGCAACAGTAAGCTGAGCTGCTTCAACTCTGTGGCAATGGGGTATCCGGTAGGCCTGTTGCTCGACAACCAGAAGGGTACCACCCAGACATGGGCTACCGAAGGCGAACTGAAACTGAACAACATCTACTTTGCCGGCATGACCGTAGTGGGGTCCGATGTGAACAAATCATGGAAAGACCTGTATTCTACCAACGGCAAGGATGAAGATGCCGGCAGAAAGTCTTTCTCGCATGAATTTTTCCTGGCCCAGGCGGGTAACAAGTATTTTGAAACAATCACCGAACTGGGATTGAACCAGCCGAACAGCATGGCGGCTTCTCCCAACTACGGACCGAAAAGCGGCAGCCCGCTGCTGGGACACGGCGACTTGTTCGGTGATGCCAAGCTAAACGACTCTTTCTTCGATAAAGTGGACTACATCGGTGCATTCAAAAGCGATTCCGATGCAGACAACTGGCTGAAAGGTTGGACCAACTTCGACCCGCAGAATACAGCGTATTAATTCTTTATATAATTCATGAAGTGTTGGAGGAAAGCCGTTCGTCGGGAGATGGACGGCTTTCTCATTTTATTCCGATAAGGAATACCGCATGTTTTAGGCAGGCTGAAAGTTTGTACAAAACGAGTTTTTATTACTTTTGTGTCTTTATCAATCTAAGGTACAAATTCAATTCTATGAAGAACATTAAAATCTATCCGAAAGAGTGGCTGCAACTGCACCCCTATAAACAATCGGCTCCTACAGACCTTTATTATACAGGCATAGCCAACCGTATCTACGATATAATGGAACAGACCGGCCTGGCGAACTCGTTCGACAAGGAAGAAGTCTCGCAGATAAGTATCCGTATGGCTGCTTACTTTGAAGATGTGATTTCCGGTTTGAACATCTGGCGTTCCTTTATCCTTGCCCATAAGGAGATGTTCGGCAAATACCTGCCGTTCTATACGCCCGACGACCATTATTACGACGACGAAGTGAACTACGAAGATATCCGCTTCCTGCTCTGGCATTATACCCAGCAATACCACGGGGCGCGTAAAGGTACTTTCGTCAATCCGGACAACGAAGCGAACGGCGAAACGGCACGCTTAATCTACAAGCTATTCTGTGATGAATGGACAACAGCGCCGGAAAACGAAAAGATGCAAAAGCTCTTTGACCCGGAAACCCGCTACGAAACGACCGAACGGTATAATGAGCTGCTTCATTGGTTCCACTACAACTCTTATCTGTTTGTAGGTAACTCGGAAGAGATGACGGAGACTTTCAAAGCCTATTACAAGGAGAATCCGGACAATGCGAACAACCCGCAAGCCATTATGATTATCCACGATTCGCTGGCACACATCAGCAAGTCTGCATTCCTGGCCTATACTTCAGCCAAATGGTTAGCTCTCATCTTGCCCGAAACACATCCGGACCATGAGAACTTCGTTGCCGAAGGAGAAAAGACCCAGAACTTCATCGACCCGGCAATCGCCCAGAACCAGGAGGTATTCAAAGAGCATTTCGATAAGTTTATGGCGGCTTCCGAAGGACATCCGCTGATTTACTTACACAGCAAGAAAGAGTTTATGGAGTTTGCCACCGACAAGCTGGGACTCGACCCGGGGGACGGAAAGGATGTAAACGACGAAACCGAACGCAAGTTTGCCGTATATGCCACTCCAACCGAAGGCTTGCAGCTATTGACACAGGGAGTTGAGTATATCAAAGACGAACGTAATCCTTTCTACGACGAAAAGAAAGCCGAAAACCAGGCATTGTCTTTCTTCATAGTCCCGAACTGCAAAGCGTATTTACTGAAAGAGCTTGAAGAGCGTGGTATGCTTGCCGATGCACAGACCAAGAGCCTGCTCAGCCCGGAACGCGGCAAGGCGATTATCCATGAGAACTGGCAGTTCCTTTCACGGTATTTTTGCAGACAATATTAAAATAATTGACAGTTGACATGTGACAGTTGACAGTTGGGCTTCGCGTCCGGTATACAAATCGGCTGGAAGCCGAAAATAACTGTCAACTGTCACTTGTCAACTGTCAACTGTCAATTGCTTCTTGAACTTTTGTATTATTTCGAAGAACTCGACTGGGATTCTGTCTTTTACCTGTTCCACGATGTTCTCCGGTACTCCGTAATAAGCTTCGGCGATACCTCCGGTGATACAGGCGAGTGTGTCGGAATCTCCTCCCAAAGATACGGCCAAACGGACAGCATCTTCAAAATCGCGGCTATCCAGGAAAGCGATGATGGCTTCCGGTACCGTACCCTGACAACTTTCATTGAACGAATAGGTTGGACGTATTTCGTCACACGTCCGGTTCAGGTTGTAATGGAAAGTAGTTTCGATATAATTCTTTATCTCTTGTTTGGATTTACCGGTACGGGCAAGGAATATGGCAGCAGCAGTTGCTTGTGCCCCTTTTATGCCTTCAGGATGGTTATGGCTGACAGCGGCAGATTCTTCCGCAACTTTCAGGGTTTCTTCCAATGTATCGAATTTCCATCCCACAGCACTTACACGCATAGCCGAACCGTTTCCCCAGCTATTATAAGGCTTAGGGTCGGCCTCTCCCAGCCAAAAGCTGAAACATCCGCCGTATCCTCCCATCGGGCAAGGATATTCATTTCCGTAAGCCTGTAAAACTTTCACCAAATCACCACCATTCAGGAGCCAGTCGGCTACAGCAACTGTCATAACCGAGTCGTCCGTATAGTCACTTCTCCTTAGAAACAAAGGGAAATCCTTTGTCTTGATATTTTCGAACTCATATATAGAACCGATAATATCACCTGCAATTGCCCCAATCATACCTTTTATTTTTATCTATCCTGACAAAGATAATATAAACATATCATATCTTTTGTTAGAAACCTAATATCCTGTCACTTTTTTAAATATCTTCGCTTGCATGAAACGAGGATATGCAGACTTACCCCTCCACTACGGGACTGTTCCGCCCTGGTTAGCCCAACGAATGTGCCAACTGGGTGGAGCCATAGTAGAAGCGATTGTTATGGAATACGGACGTCCGGCACTGTTGCAACGGCTCAGCGACCCGTTTTGGTTCCAGTCGCTGGGATGTGTATTGGGGATGGACTGGCATTCGTCGGGGATTACGACCTCTGTCATGCACGCTTTGAAGAAAGCTATCAACCAGCGCTCCGGCGAGTTGGGGATATATGTTTGCGGAGGACGAGGGAAAGCCTCGCTTCAAACCCCGGCCGAACTATTAGGCATTGCTGAAAAGACCGGGATGAACGGAGACGAACTGGTAAGGTGCAGCAAACTCTCCGCCAAAGTAGATAATACAGCCGTACAGGATGGCTTCCAGCTTTATCTTCATTCCTTCGTCGTCACACAGGAAGGCGAATGGGCTGTTATCCAACAAGGGATGAATGGAAACAGCCGTATGGCACGCCGCTACCACTGGTTATCCTCCGCCCTGCAATCCTTTATGGAAGAGCCTCATACTTCCGTCTGTGGCAAGAACCTGGGATTCATACTGAACCTGACAGACAAGCTCGCGACACCCACCAAAGCGGGCATCCTGGAACTAACCAAAGAAACACCGGACAAGTTGATGCGGGAAGTTTCCATTATCCTGCCGCGCCACCACGAGGTAAAGGCGGAAGATGTCAATCTGAAACGCTTGGGAGCCGCACTACTATTGGCACACGAAACAAACACCTCCGATATGGAATCTTTATTGCTGCTGGAAGGTGTGGGACCGAGAACTTTGCAATCGCTCACGTTGGTCAGTGAAGTAATACACGGGACTCCCTCCCGCTTTTCCGACCCGGCACGCTTCTCTTTTGCCCACGGAGGCAAAGACGGACACCCGTTCCCTGTGCCGACCAGTGTATATGATGAAACGATTGAAGTATTCAATAAAGCCATCCACCGGGCGAAGATGGGCGACAATGATAAATCGGATGCCCTAAAGAACCTGTCTAAAATCTCCCAGGAGATGGAAAAGAACTATACTCCCAGCAACTACTTCGACGATTGGGTGGAACATGAACGGAACACTTCCTATAAATACGGAGGGAAAACGGTTTACGGAGATGCTAAAAAGCCCGACGACAAGAACAAGGGCGGCATTCAGTTAAGTTTGTGGGATTAAATTAAATGTAAACGGGCACAGAATCCTGCGCCCGTCTATGTTATCTGCATCCGGACAACCGGACGGATGTCTCTTTTATTTACAGTGTTCCTTTATCAGCTTATCGGCAACCGGGTCGCCCAGCTCTTTGGCTTTCTTGAAGGCTTCGCAAGCCTCGGCTTTCTTCTCCATACGGACATAGCAAACACCTCTCAGACGGTAACATGCGGCAAAATCAGGAGCAATCTTCAATGCATTGTTAATGCTCTCCAATGCCTCGGCATATTTTTGCATGCGTACATAAACGGATGCCTCTTCTGCATAGAAATCAGGAGTTTCGGGACTATTCTTTATTGCCTCTTGAATATCCTTCAAAGCATCTTCCAAATCTCCGGCACGGAACTTAGCCTGTTCACGAAGGTAATAGAACTGTGCATTCACACGTCCGCCCATCAAATCATAATACAAGTCGTAATCGGCAATGGCTTGGGGATATTGGGAGAGACGCAGTTTCCAGTCGATACGTTCCAATACATAAGTCGGAAGTTCGGGATTATTGGCAGCCTGGGCTTTTTCAATCGCTTTATCGAGCAGGGAGATTACATCGCCGATATTAAATCCGGTTATATTCTCCAATATTTTTGCTGCATAATAATAGGAAGAGGCTGAGGCCAGATCGCTATTGTTTACAAGCATGTAATCGTCATAAGCTTCCTTGAACTGTCCTTTGGCAAGGTAAATATCCCCTTCCAACTGGCGATAAGCAGGGAGGTCTTCTTCTTTGATTGCTTTCTGTACAGCATCGAGGGAAGCATCCAGTGTCCATGCGGGGTTTGTCAGTGTCGTATCGTTGGCGGCAACACCCAAAACAAGTTTGGCCTGGTTGAAATAACCATCCCCTTTCTTGTCACTGTACTTGGAAGCTGTTTTGATATCCTCCAAAGCCATCGTCAGGTACTTTTCCTGTTCGGCAGGAGTCTTTCCGAATGTAGCCCGGTTGTATGCATACAGGTTGGAACGGCTTAGGTAACCTTCGGAATTATCGGGGAAGGTAGCGATAAAGTCGTTTATTGTTTCCAGTTGTTTTTCCGGAGACTGTGAACTGTTTACCAGATAAAGGGCTACGGTAGCCTGGTCTACATCGGCAGGCCATGCTTTCTTGATTCCGATATTGTTATAAACCGCATTCAGGAAATCGGCGGAAGCAATGGCCAGGCTATTGGCATAACCGGCAGACAGGGCATAACAAACCTCTTTGTTGCCTGAAGCGTCGGCCTGTGCAAGCCCCAGCACTTCACCTTCCGGGGTAAGCAGCGGGGCACTCAGGTTGTTTGTGTCGAAAGGAATATTCAGTTTGTAATATTTATAACTGTCTTTCAGGTTGGTTACTTCCGTAATTGCGCCGGAAAGGAAGTTCGGTTTCTTATCGGTAGAATAAGGAAGCATATAAACCTCTGTTCCGTTAGCGACCGGTTCGGCTGCAATGGCAAGGGAAGCAGATTTCTTAGGCACGGCAACCTTGAACTTTACCACATCGTATAATTCGTCGGCCCCTAAAATATGTTCAACCGGGAATGTCTTTCCTTCGCTGTCGGTTACGGTAGCCTGCACGGCACCTTCGAACAAATCATAAGATGCGACAGCTTCGCCCGTCTGGGAGATGAAGAAACCGGTTCCAGTAAGCTGTTTGCCTGTTTTATTCGTGGTTGTGATACTAATTACAGCTTTTTGGGCTTTATCAATCCATTTAGGTGCTTTCTTCTGAGCAGATACCCATAGGCACTGGCTGCAAAGAAACATAAATAGCAGTACTCGTTTCATTTTTATTTCATGTTATCAGATATGGGCACAAATGTAAGGAATTATCATCAATATATTTGAAAATAGCTAATTATTCCATTTTGCCTTTTTCTATTTCGTTTTTCAAAAAATCATAAACGTAGAGAGGACTTTGAAAATAGAGTCCGGTCTTTGTATTTTGCAACTTGGCATAGGTATCCGATGTATATAAAGTATGTAAGGCTGTCTTCATATCCATATTAAAATCCTCCATCAGCAACAAGACAAGGTCTTTTGATAAACTTTCTATCAAATAGTCAGCATCACTCATATTTTCTTTAATAAATTAATTGCACATTCTGTCCCAAAGTAATATTGAATCGTTATTCCTTTCATGTATTTCAGCCGTTCTATGAAAGTAGGCAAATCAATTTCTTTTTCCATATACTTACGTATCTGGAGACCAACGCGATCATTTGCAATAGGACCTATTACTATATCATAATCAAATATATTTTCCGATGTAGGGTTGTTCCTGTTTGCAAAAATAAAATCAGCCCATTCTGTATCATATGCTGTAAATATTTTCACTTTCAAAGAAGAACTTTCCAACATCTTTTCATCGAACTCAAAGATATTGACTACCGGATTACCACCTATCTGTTCAGCTTTATAATCTGCCATAGCCATCGCCTGTTCTCTGCCTGCCGAGAGATAAAATCCTTTGCCGAAATCTTTGTTTGGTTTAGACTTCCGGAGATCTATTTTCTCTATGTCAATTGTTGTTCCATGATAAAGTTTCATTGAATTGCTCCTCCAAAGCGCCGGCAATAAGCTGTTATATCCGAGATTACATCTTCAAAACGTTGGGTATGGGCTATATCATAATGCTTGTCGATAAAATCTATTGCTTTATAGCGTTCCAAGTAACGATATGCCTGACTGGATGTAAGTGAATGTGCTTTTGCAAACTCACTTATCAAAGCAATCATATATTCAACTTTATCTTTTATATTAAAGTCCATGCGAATTTATCATTTATGAATTGTCACAAAGATAACGATTCGTTGGGAAATGCAATAAAAAGAGTGCACATATCCCCTGTTTTCAAAACATAGGTGTTTTGAATGCAAAGCATATATGTTTTAAATGCAAAACACCTATGTTTTGAAAACAGGGTGCCAATACTTGACTTTTCCTGAAAATCGTTTACAGATTCAGATTCCGTTTATATACCCAACAGGCAGTAATGAAATACACCGCACACTGTATCCACAAGGTCAGGTATTGCATATGTATCCCAGCCATCGAGGCGCCCATCGAACTTAGCTTGACATATGCCAGAGTCGCCGGAGCTACCGGCACCACATAATGTACGGCTTGCCAATACCAGGGCATAAGCTCCATCGGATAAGAAACACCGGAAAGGAAAATCAAGCCGACAGAGAAGAAAGCAATCATCAGCAAAGGGGCATCCGAATCGGTAAAGAACAAAGAAGCCGTCAGCCCGAAGAAGCAGGTAGACAGAAGGAACGGTATCAACAACATTATAATATGCATGCCATTCCCTATTTCCGGCAAATCAAATAGCAAGGGTATCAAGCCCAACAGGAAGAGGGCAAATACCGCATAAAGCATTGTATAGACAAATGTTTTTCCGGCAACAAGGCTGACCGCCCATTTCCAGGTAGGTTCATAGCGCCTCAACAGGTGTTTATGCCGTTCTCTCCCGCTAATCATGCCTATCACCATCAATAATGTCTGGAAGATAATCACAATAAGGACAGCGGGAATCAGGTAACTGCCATATCCTTCCGTCGGATTAAACAAGGCGGTTCCGACAACTTGAACCGGTTGGGCCGAAGCCAGTTGTGCAGCGTCTTTTGCAGGCAGAAAGACGACCATATCCGCACGATACTCATCATTCAGTGCCAGCATGGAGGCAGACGAGGCTTCCTGCATCGCCATATAATAAAGGAAAGCACTGGTCGTTTCATATAGGATGAATATAGACTCATCCCCTTGTGCCACACGGTCTTCAAAATCGTAGGGCAGATACAGGATACCTGCAACATCTCCCTTCTTCATCAAGTCTTGTGCCTCGGTATAATCCATGTCGGTAGACAGGATATGTACCTGCGGAGTAGCATCCAGCAGGCGGATGTACTTACGGCTCAGTTCGCTTTTTGAATTATCCACGACCGCAACCGGCACTTCACGAACCAGGTCCGGTGCATACATATAATTATAGAGTAACCCGTAGACGAATATTCCGCCCATCAGCACAAGCAGAATGGCGTAACTGCCGGAGATGGTACGGAATTCATCACGGATAATTCCGCTTATACCGGAAACTATCTCTTGTATCTTATTCAATATTTTCATATTTACCGCTTAATATTGCCCGCTTCAGATGAGGCAGCATCACCAATGCCGCCAGCAGGAAGCAGAAAAGTACACTGAAATTCCACCATGTATAAGCAAAACCGTAATCCCCGTAAAGCAGATTCTGGGTAATCTCCACAAAATGCCTTACCGGAAAGAAATAGGAGGCATAATAGACAGGTTCATACATGGATGGAACCGGAAACGTAACGCCCGATAAAGTCGCCCCCAAAGAACCGACCATCGAAACGATACTGATAATAATGCTCATAGCCGGAAACAGGGAAAACAGGAATAACCCGAGTGCCTGCGAAGCGATGACAAGCAAAACCGCCGTCAGGTTCAAGACAAAGAATCCACAGGAAAAAGGGATATTCATGATGCCGAACATCACATAATTAGCCAATATTGCCATCAAACTGAAAATAAGGGTATAGGGCAATAGCTTGGCTGTAACCGCCACAAACATATTCATCTTCCCGGCGGCAAGCCAGTCATCGCCGGTATGGAACTTTATCTCGCTGCCTACGGCATAAACAGTCGTCAGCAGGACAAGCACCTGCAGGAAGACAAAGAAAAAAGGATTACTCAGATACACCGAATAGTCGAGGTCCGGATTAAACAGGGGATGGCTTTGCGACTTTACCGGTAGCAGGAAAGAAGAAATCTGCTGCTCTCCTATCCCCATACCGGTTGCCACAGAGACGACCGGAGCCAACGATAAAGTCCTCAGCACGGTTTCGAATGCGCCACGCACCTCTCCCCCGACACTCAACAGAGCGTAATGATAATAATAGGAAAGAGTTGCACCGCGTCCGGCAACGGCATCCGCTTCAAAATTATCGGGGATGACCAGGTATCCGTATATCTCTTTCGCCTGTGTAGCTTTCCTTGCCGCTTCTTCATCCACAAAATGACGGGTGACGCAGAAGGTCGGAACGGTTTCCACCTGACGGGAGAGTTCCCGCGAAGTAGCGCTCTGGTCTTCATCCACAATGCCTACCGGTATATTTTCCATCTGTCCGTTGCCGAAAATGGTAGACATAAAGAAGATGGAAAACAAAGGCAGGATGATACAGACACCGAAATACAGGCGCCGGGACACCATCCGGTCCAGTTCACGCCGGAAGACGGAATAAAAGGCACTATGTTGTTTTATTTCATTCATTTACATTATCCAGATTTACCAATACAGACATACCCGGCCGGAGTCCGTCCACTTTGGAGGTCGGCAATGCATGTATCTGGAAGGTACGCAAATCGTAACTGCCGGTTTGTTTGGTAGACTTCCAGGTTGCAAAGCTTCCCAGCGGGCTGAGGTAATTAATTTTAAATTCGATATTTTCGCGGGCAATAGCCGGAATATCCGCCCTGAAGGTCCCTCCCATCCGGAAATGGGGAAGACGGTCTTCACGCACATTCAGCACCACGTGTACATCGTCCAATACCACCAGGTTCATGATTGGCATTCCGGCACCCACCAACTCACCCCGCTTGGGGAAGATAGAGGATATCTGACCGGATTCGGGAGCTGTCAGCCGGGCATCCTGCAGGAGGGCGGCAACTTCTTCCACACTGCCTGCGGCAGCATTTACCAGCGAGCGAGCGCTTTCCTTGTCTTGCACCTGTGCACCTTCCAAAGCCATCTGGTATTGGCTGTAAGCGGCACGTTCGGCAGCCTGGGCTGCTTCATAAACGGCTTTCACCTCATCCAACCGCTGGGAAGGGACCACGCTGTCTTTATAAAGAGCTTCCACACGGGTGTAGGTGGTCTTGGCAAGCGTCAGGTCGGATTTCGATTTATCCCACAACTGTTTCATCGTCGTAACGATTTGTTTACGGGTTCCCTCGTCTATCTTTTGATGCTGGAAACGGGCGATATTCTCGAGGGCATTGACTTGCTGGTATTTTGCCAAAGCCTCGGGACTGTTGATTACTACCAGAGTATCACCCGCCTTCACATAATCCCCCTCTTTGACAAGGAAGGTATCGATACGACCGGGCAACTTACCGGATATACGTATTTCCGTAGCTTCTATCTGTCCCTGGAGAATGACCGGTTTCTTTTTCAGCAACAACATGCCTATTGCCGAAATGATAATAACGACGCCTAATACGACAACGAAGGCGACCGATAGATATTTCTTTGTTTTATCCATAGTGATTATGATGTTTTATATTTCTGTTTTTCCTTCCCTGCGATATTGTTCGAACCGTTCCGGTATGCCACACACGGAAAGCAGGTTGGCAAGTGCCACATCGTATTGGTAATAAGCGAGCAGGAAAGCTGTTTTAACTTTCGACAGCATGACTTCGGCATCTACCACATCCGATGAGGTGGCCATTCCTTCGCGGAAAGACTTCATGCGGATACGGACCAGTTCTTCACTCATTTCGAGTGTCGTATTCAAGGCGTTTACATTATCCAGTGCATTTTGCATCTGGGTATGGAATTTATCGACGCCAACCTGCAAGTCGGTTACCGCTTTCTCTTTGCCTATAGCCAGCGACTGGCTGGTGAGGCGTGCCTGGCGGATACGTTTCTCGCGGTCTAACCCGTCGAATATATTCCATGTGAAACCGATACCGACCATAGTACGGGGCATCAGGTATTTATCGACTCCATTTGCATAAAGCGTCTGTTTACCAATTAAAGCAATCGTCGGGAAATAAGCGCTTCGTCCCATTTTGAGTTGGTTTCCGGCTATGCTTTCCTGCAGTTTCAGTTGGTTCACCATATAATTGCTATACGGAACCATCTCTTTGAAATAACCGGCCGAGGGAAAACTTTCGTTGATGAAAAGCGGGGTGGTTGTACGGATTTCCGTATCATCCTCCATATTGATAAGGCTCTTTAATGCTTGGGATGCCACTTCCAGGTCTTTGCGTGCCGATTCCAGTTCCCGCTTGGCTTCATCCATGCTCACTTGGGCAAACAGGCGTTCGGCACGGTTTATCATTCCCTGCTCTTCCAGCTTTACAGCCTGGTCATAATGCGTTTTTAAAGATTTATACGTTTCTTCTTTCACTTCCACCACTCGTTGCCCCAGGCGCAAACCGAAATAGCTCTCGATAAGCAAAGCCTGCTGGTTGGCTCCTACCTGCTCCCTGTTTATCTCGGCGATAGAAACCAGTTCCTTTCCGATTTTTCCGGCATAGATACGTTTACCTCCCGTAAAAACAGGCCAGATCAGATTGGCATCGATAGAGGTTACATTTTGGGAAACTAACGGGAATGTCAGTGTGTTCTGCCCTATCTTATCGAGAATGGATGAAATAAGCTGGTCGTCGGGCAGGATAGAGTGGACAAAATCCTTTGCCGGGTCTGTGTACTGGTTAAGGGGCTGACGTACTTCCACCGGATTCGACATGTGGATATACGCTCCGGTCGCGTTAAGAGTGGGATACCAGAAGGCGTTTAGTTTCTGATGTTCATTTTTTGCCAGCTCAACCTCCTTCCCTGCCAGTTTCAAACTTCTATTCTCCTTTTGAAGCAACGAATATGACTGCTCCAGCGAGAGTTCCATAACGTGGGTTTGGGCAAAGGCACAAGCAGGAAACATCAACAGGATGATGCTGAAATACCTTAAGTAATAAATCATATTATCGTTTAAATTTAGTTTTGCGAATTTTATGACTTATAACAAGGCGGAAACGGGGATTGTTCCCAATCAGCATAAATTGCTTAGTCCGGATAGCACTCGGCAAAAGGCTTTTAACAAATACATCAGTAACAGAAAACTACTAATAAAACACTAAGCAAAAGCGACTTAAAAAGGTTTTAACCGATAAAATTTAAAGGTTTGTTTATTTTGTTTTAACTTCTTTACGTTAAAGGACATAATCCAAACGCCAATAGACTTGTTTTATCCACAGTATCTAAACAAATATACACAGTAATGAAGTTTGAATCTTAGTTGCTACTCCGGGGATAAAAAGGAATCTTGTATCCATCATTCCGAAACCTGAACTATTTTTCCCCCTATCTCCCTCATCGCCCTGATGTAAGAGATTTATTTTTACCCCGGAGAGCATTAAGATTAAATCCTAATGCAATTATTCCTCTTCCTTATATCCGGCTTCGTGCAATATAAATGTCGTGGCTCCGATAGTGACAACGGCCCCCTCTTCAATCCGTACCTGCTCTTTTTTCCCTAACAAAACACTACGCAGGAATGTACCGGTCAGACTGGGGAAATCACGCAAGGTATACACCAACTCCCCCTGCTTGTTTTCTTTTACGTTAATTATGCAATGTTTACGTCCCACACTGGGGTCGCTGGTAATGATAGGGACATCCACACCATCCGTATCCTTATTACGGCGTCCGATTACATTATCACCCATCACAAGAGGTAAATCCTGTTTAAATCCGAATACATTTTCAATAACCGTTATATGCCCACATGAGAAATCCGGTTCTTTTACTTCCTTTTCCAAACCATCCCGGGTACGGA
This sequence comes from uncultured Parabacteroides sp., assembly GCA_900541965.1. Taxonomy (GTDB): domain Bacteria; phylum Bacteroidota; class Bacteroidia; order Bacteroidales; family Tannerellaceae; genus Parabacteroides. Next base: position 22,736 of record UQLN01000035.1, read on the forward strand.
CAGTTTTTCTTCCCAACTTTATTTTGAACTGGGAACCACATTGAGGACAAACAAAAGCAAGGATTTTTCCTTCCTGATATTTTGTTTCATCAAAAGCTAACTGATTATCACATTTAGGACAAAATACTCTTTTCATATCGATTATTTAGAAACTTGACATTCAAAAAACATTGCAAAGGTATGTCATTTCAGAGCAAAAAAAAAGGCTATCCATCACGGACAGCCAATCTTCATTGTTAACCTTAAATCTAATACCATGAAAAACACAGTGCAAATATATAGCTTTTATGTTATGTAGCATATATTTTTACTTGGAAAATTCATTGGTTTAACCTGATTTAACAAAGTTATGCTATAAAACATAGTTTTTGATGCAGGATTTGTAATATTAAGCATAAAAAATCCCCTTGGCTTTTGAGTCAAGGGGATTAAATAGTTAAGGAAAAAGTTATAGTATAGTAATTTGCAGATACCAGCAAACGGGACTGGATCTATCTACACAGAATTACATATAAACTAATAATCGAATTATTGTTTTCAATTTAAACATATGATAGAATATCTCCCTTATTACGAGATAAAAATAAAGGGATTCGCTCTATAAAAACAGAAGTTTCTGACTCAAACGTAAAAAAATACGTCTGAAATGCTTTTCAACCAGTCTGATACAGCTAAGCCCATTCTCTCATCGCTATCAAAATAAGGCATAGAATCTATTTACTTAAGATACAAAGAGAAAAACTTTCAAATATGAGGTAATTCAACTATATATGTAGTACCTTTCCCTTTCACGGACTCTACCAGGATTGAACCTTGGTGCAAGGTTATGATTTTATGAGTCAATGTCATGCCTATACCATAACCGGGAACTTCAGACTGATTATCCCCCCGGTAAAAAGGGATAAACAATTTTTCCAAATCCTCTTCCGACATTCCTACCCCTGTATCGGAAAAGCTGACAACAGAGATGTTTTCTTTAAAAGAGATACGGACAGAAGATGTTTTATCAAGGGAGAACTTACAATTATTTTCTATCAGATTGACAAAAGCAGTCTTCAGTAAGTAACTGTTACCAGACACGGTAAGAACGGAGTCATCATCCGCTTCCTGCTCAAATATCAGCACAACGGAATAATCAGGATTCGCCTTCAGAACAACCTCACGGGCATCCAGCAGCAATTCATCCAATCTCACCTGCTCCATCTTTATCTGTTCCGGTAAATAATCCGCCTTTGCCAGATTCAGCAAGCCGGTAATTAATCTTACTATCTTATGAGAGTCCTGAAGGGCATTACGAATCGCACCTTTATATTCTTCCGGAGAACGTTCTTTCAAGGTTGCCAGTTCCAATTCGGCTATCAAGGCTGCCATAGGCGTACGAAGTTCGTGAGAAACATTGCTGACAAACATTTTCTGGGAACAGAAAGCATTTTCCAAACGTTCCAGCATACGGTTGAATGTTTCACTCAATTCTCCCAGTTCATCTTTTTTATTTTTTACAGGAAGACGCTTGTTCATTTGTGAAGCTGTAATACCTTCCACTTCATTCACTATATCGGAAACGGGGGATAAAGCAGCCCGTGCCAAAAAATAACCGGCACCGACTAAAATGGTAATACCCAGAAATGCAAGGAAAATCAACATCGCCCGTAAAGATTTCAACCTGTCGTAACCATATTCATCATAAGCTGCCGCGGTTATAATATACTCTTTTCCATGGAAATCATAAATAATGCCGATTGCCTGAAAATTTCCCTGAAGGAACTCTATGGACCTTTTCTCCACTATCCGATGAATCATATCGGGTGTTTCCTTGACTATATCTATATCTATCGCATCATGATATAACAGGTGGAAAGTCGTATCGTAAATAGCGACTTCCACCTCATTAATAAAATCCCGGTTATTCAGATAAATAGACTGCATGGTTTCGGCATCCACCCGGTTCTCAAAGAACAGGTTGGCTTTGGTTATTGCCTCCTTTTTCAAATCACGGAAAAACGCGCTACTCCGGTTCTGTTCGCTAAACAAATAAATGGCCAGCATCAACAGCAGGAAGATAGCTGCCGTCACTCCGGTATAACGTATCGCCAGTTTACTTCGGATTTTCATAGGCTTTGGTAAGGATAAAACCCATACCCGGTTTTGTATGAATAAGCTTTAACTCGAAATCACGGTCTATTTTCTTACGCAGATAGTTGATATAAACATCTATAAAATTAGTTCCGGTATCAAAATGAGTATTCCATACCTTTTCTGCGATCTCGGTACGGGGAAGTACACGTTCGGCATGTTCCACCATATAATACAGCAAATTATATTCCTTGGGAGAAAGACGAATTTCTTTTCCCTCGCGGTATACTGTCTTCGTTTTTAAATTGATACTCAGGTCGGCATAAGTCAATTCTTCCGGCTGTGGCTCCACTACCGATTCATTTTTACGCTTCAATAAGATTCTGATACGGGCATTCAATTCGCGGAAGTCAAACGGCTTTACCATGTAATCATCCGCACCGGCGTCAAAGCCTTCCAGCTTATCATCGGTTGTGCCCAATGCCGTAAGCATCAATATAGGAACATTCGGATTGATTTGCCGAATACCTTTGCACAACTCGAAACCATCCATCTTGGGTAGGATAACATCCGATAGAACCAGGTGAAAGGTAGCCGACTTAAACAGACGCAATGCCATTACTCCGTCATATGCCAACATCACTTGGTAACCGGATTCTTCCAAACCGCTTTTTATCAGGTTTGCCACCCGGGGTTCGTCTTCTACAACTAATATATGGTACATATTCTTCCTATTCTATAGATATAGTCACAAATATAAGCGTAAAAAAGGAATCTCGAATCCCGAATAGTATGGAATTACTCTTCAAACATAAGTTCTATGACCGGCAAAATCACATCTTTAATAGCATAGAAACAAAAAAGGCTATCCATCACGGACAGCCAATCTTCATTGTTAACCTTAAATCTAATACCATGAAAAACACAACGCAAATATATAGCTTTTGTGTTATACAGCATACATTTCCTCTTGGAATTCTCATTTATTTAACCTGGTTTAACAAATACATGCTATAAAACATACTTTTTCGACTATTTCATGCGTGTATCTGCCCCCCACATGAGTTTTTCACGTAGCGTTTGATAAAATGTATGGTTATATCTTTTCACAACTTTAGCGGTATAATCCGCTTTGCTGATTTTTAATTCAATACCTGCCGGGAATATCTCCGAGCGCCCATCCAACGCTATCAGGAAGTATTCATTCCGGCTTTCTACCCTTAATTTAATCGTATATGAGTCGGGAATAACCAGTGGACGTACATTTAATGAATGAGGGGCGACAGGGCTTAATACCACATTGCTACTCTTCGGAAGGATAATCGGTCCGTTCACACTCATCGAATAAGCAGTAGAGCCGGTAGGAGTCGCTATCACAAGACCGTCTGCCTGATAAGATGTCAGATACTCATCGTCCAAAAAAGTATGAATCGTAATCATCGATGAGGTATCCCGCTTCAATACGGCAATTTCATTCAGTGCATAATTGTATCCCTGAAAAGAATGGTTTTCCGTATAGAGCCTCAAAAGGGTGCGTTCCTCTATCCTGTAATAATTTTTGAATAATTCGTCCAACGCATCCTCTATCTCATTGCTACTGATATCAGCCAGAAACCCCAGACGTCCGGTATTGATACCTAAAATAGGGATGTCCTGTTTATTCACACGGGCCGCCGTACGCAGGAACGTACCATCTCCACCGATACTGAGAGCCACATCCAAATCAAATTCATCGCCTATCAATATACCGGTAACCGGAGGTTCATAATCCAACCCGTCTGTCAGAAAAGAATAGAAACGGCTATCGATATAAATTTCCGATTCCTGCTGACGGAGTTTCTCAAACAAACGCTTGATTACATTTTGTTTCTCAGCCTGGTACTCACTGCCAAATACGCCTACTTTCATACTGCCGGATTATATATTCATGAAATGAACCAGTTCTTCTATACGTTGTTGCAACAAGTCGTCCACCATTCCCTTCTCCATAAAATAATAAAGAACCGTATAGTTAAACCGTTCAAAACTGCGGATTACGGGAGAAGCATCTTCCAGGTCTATTTTGATAATCAGACGAAGACGTCCGGTATCCTTATCCGTATAGGAAAAGAGATTCAATACATGTGCATTATTGGATTCTATCAGGCGGGCAATATCCGTAAGCGAATAATCCTGTGGCGTTACTTCCAGAACAAATACGCTACCGGATGCTTCCGCACAGCAAAGTTCAGCCAAAATATCCACCAGCTTATCACGTGTAACGGCACCCAGATATTCTCCTTCGGGACTTATTACAGGCAGCAGGCTCAACTGGTAACGGGACATTAAAGACAGGGCCTCATGTATATGGCTGTTTTCCGTTACGCCCGGGGCAAAAATCGTCAAATCACCGATTGTGGAAGCAATGTCCGGCATGGTAAGTATATCCTTCTCCGAGACCAGACTTTTATAAGCTCCATCACTTAGCAACGGTAGATGCTTCAGCTTGAAATCATCCATCAGAGCCAAGACATACTCTCCTGTGTCAAAACTTTTTAACACAGGAGGTTCCTTCGTTATGAAATCTTTTACCAACATTATTCTGTTAATTCCCTAAATACTGCTAAATTTGCCGATACTTTGTGCAAAAGTAATGAAAGAAAAAAGATATAACGATATACGATGACAAATTTAAGTGTAAACATTAACAAGGTTGCAACGATTCGTAACGCACGCGGAGGTAATACTCCCAACTTGGTACAAGTAGCTAAAGATTGCGAAACATTCGGAGCACAAGGCATTACGGTTCATCCCAGACCCGATGAACGACATATCAGATATAGCGATGTATATGCCCTGAAACCGGAGATTAAAACAGAGTTTAACATTGAAGGTTATCCTTCCGACAAGTTTATCGACCTTGTATTAAAAGTGAAACCGACACAGGTTACATTAGTTCCGGATGCACCGGATGCCATCACCTCCAATGCCGGTTGGAATGTAAAAGATCACTTCGACCAATTAAGCGAGCTGGTGGATACATTCACTTCACAAGGTGTACGTACTTCAATTTTTATCGGCACAGACCTCGAAAATATCAAATTAGCTGCTAAAACAGGTACCGACCGCATCGAACTCTACACTGAGCCTTATGCTACTCTTTACCCTAAAAACAAGGAAGAAGCAATCGCCCCCTTCATCGAGGCGGCACGTCTGGCTAAGAATTTAGGACTGGGTGTGAATGCCGGCCATGACCTGAGCTTGGAAAACCTGGAGTTCTTCAGTAAGCATATACCGGGATTAGACGAGGTTTCCATCGGACATGCGCTTATCAGTGACGCCTTGTATCTTGGCTTGAAAGAAACTATCCGATTATACAAAGAATGCCTGAACAAATAAAAAAGTTCTGGCTGAAAAACAATGTTAAGTATTCATTTTCAATTAATTTAATCCAATATGAGTATTCTACTTTCCCTGCAGGCTGTTGGTTCACAGGCTGCAGAACAGATGCCGGAGTTAACGGCTGTAACCGTCCCGACCGAAGCTGAAATTAATGTAATAGACCTCGCCTTCAAAGGGGGATGGATTATGATTGTATTATTGCTGTTATCATTAATGGCATGTTATATATTCATCCAACGCCTGATGGTTATCCGCCGTGCAGGAAAAGAAGACGAAAACTTCATGAACCGTATTAAAGATTATATCCATCAGGGCAAGATTGATTCTGCCATCAAGTTATGCCGCAGCATCAATACTCCCTCCGCCCGTATGATTGAAAAAGGAATCAGCCGTTTGGGACGTCCGATGAATGACGTACTGGTTGCTATCGAAAATGTCGGTAATATCGAAATTGCCAAACTGGAAAAAGGTTTCCCTTTGATTGCTACGACAGCAGCAGGAGCCCCGATGTTAGGGTTCCTTGGTACTGTTACCGGTATGGTTCGTGCATTCTTCGATATGGCAAATGCCGGTACAAATGTAGACGTTTCCTTACTGTCCGGAGGTATTTATGAAGCCCTGGTTACTACGGTAGGTGGTCTGGTTGTAGGTATCATCACCCTTTTTGCTTATAACTACCTGGTTTCACAGGTCGACAATGTTGTTCATAAAATGGAAGCCCGCACCATGGAATTTATGGACTTATTAAATGAACCTGCAAACTAATCAAGTGACAACTGTCAACTTATAAAATTATGGCTTTAAAACGAAGAACAAAAGTAAATGAAAGTTTCAGCATGGCTTCTATGACCGATGTCATATTCCTGCTGTTGATTTTCTTTATGGTTACCTCAACCGTAGTGATTCCGAATGCCATTAAAGTGACTCTGCCGCAAGCCCAGAAACAAACGGCGGCCAAACCGCTGACGCGTGTCACTATTGATGCAAACCTGAATTACTATGTCGCATTCGGTAACCAGCGGGAAACGCAGGTTTCATTTGATGAAATTACTCCTTTCTTGCAGGATAGCTACGCAAAAGAACCTGAAATGTTCGTAGCTTTATATGCAGACGAAACGGTACCCTATAAAGAAATTGTAAAGATTTTGAATATTGCGAACGAAAACAAATTCAAGATGGTGCTTGCCACCAGAGCTAAAAAATAGTTGACCGTTAACAAGTGACAGCCGACACACTTGTCGCTGGTAACCGTCACTTGTCAACTATCAACTGTCAACTGAAATAATATGAAGTTTAACAAAGATGACATATACGGTTTAGTCGGTTCGATAGCTTTTCATCTGGCTATTCTGCTGTTCTTGTACTTCTGTGTGTTGAAAACGGTCGTTCCGGATGAAGATGGAGGTGTACTGGTCAATTTCGGTAATGTAAATTCCGCAGCCGGCACTTTCGAACCTCAATATACCGGCCAGGAACTGCCTCAGGAAACAACCACTCCTCCCCCACCCGTTCCTGAACCTAAAGTGGAGGCTCCGAAAGAGGAACTAATCACTCAAGATCTGGAAGAAAGCGTCGCTCTTAAAGAAGAGAAAAAGAAAAAAGAGGAAGAACGTAAAAAGGAAGAAGAAAAGAGACGGAAAGAAGAGCAGGAAAAAGAACGCATCCGCAAGGAAGAAGCAGAAAAGAAACGTATTGCAGAAGAACAACGGAAGAAGGAGCAAGCCATCCAAAACAAGGTGGCAGGTGCATTCGGTATGGGTAGCGCAAAAGGCAACAGCCAGGGTGATGCTGAAACCGGAACCGGCAACCAGGGCAGCCCATTCGGAAACTCTGACCACGGAGCAAACGAAGGTGTTGGCGGCTATGGTTCTTTCAACTTGAACGGACGCTCCATCGGTGCCGGCGGTCTTCCCCGTCCTGCTTATACTATCCAGGAAGAAGGTAAAATTGTTATTAATATAACAGTAGACCCAAAAGGCAATGTAATATTAGCCGAAATCGGGAAAGGAACAAATATTGATAATGCCTCAATGCGTAAAAGTGCATTGGATGCTGCAAAGAAAGCTAAATTCAACAGTATTCAAGGAACTAACAACCAAAGTGGTACAATCACATATGTATATAAACTGAAATAAGTATAACCCCTATTAGAAAAAAGGTATGAAGAAAGCATTCGTATTCTTAGCAACAGGCTTCGAAGAGATGGAAGCCATCGGTACTGTCGACATTTTACGTCGCGGAGGTATCGAAGCAAAAACTGTCTCCATCACAAGCGAACAGAAGGTTTGTGGTGCACATGGTGTTGAAATAACAGCAGATTTGTTATTCGCTGATGCTGATTTTACGGAAGCTGACGCCTTAATCCTTCCGGGAGGTATGCCCGGAAGCAATAACCTGAATGCCTGCGAGCCGTTAAAAGAAGCATTACTTCAACAATACAGACAGGGAAAGATTGTTGCCGCTATCTGTGCAGCGCCGCTTGTTTTAGGTGGCCTCGGTCTGCTCAAAGGACGTAAAGCGACCTGTTATCCAAGCTTTGAAGCAACATTAATCGGAGCAACAGCTACCGGAGAGGCTGTTGAAAAAGACGGGAATGTTATTACAGGTAAAGGGCCCGGTCTGGTAATGGAATTTGCACTTGCATTGGTTGCTGCAATCAAAGGTGACGCAGTTACAGAAGAAGTGGCCGCAGGATTATTGATTTAAAACAAACATATAATGATTAAAAAGGCTGGAAGATATTATAAGAAAATATCTTCCAGCCTTTTTAATTAATGTACAATAAAAGAATATTTAGTCAGCAAGTGCATCGAGCACAATCTTTTCCATTACCTTATATCCTTCCAATGTCGGATGAACACCATCTTTCGAATACTTTTCAGGTAGTCCGCCACGTTCGTCAACCATACTGGAATAATAATCCACATAAGTCAACTTGTTTTTATCGGCATACTCTTTTATCATTTTATTCAATTTGGCAATCTTTGAAGCTGGCTCCAACCCCGGACGCCATCCGAAGTCATAAGCAGGCAATACGGAACAAAGTAAAACCCGGATATTATGAGCTTTTGCCAGTTCCGTCATAGATATAATATTTCCCAAGATATTTTCCAATGAAATATAACCGGTATTCTGGGCAATATCATTGGTACCTGCAAGAATCACTACGGCTTCCGGCTTCAAATCAATCACATCGGCCCGAAAACGTACCAGCATTTGTGAAGAGGTCTGCCCGCTGATTCCACGCCCCAAAAATTGATGCTTATTAAAGAATTGAGCATCATTTCCCCACCAGCCTTCGGTAATTGAATTACCCATAAATACAGCTTTAGGAGTAGTTTTTACAGATTTGTTCGCTTCTTCATAACGATTAAACTGAGCCCAATCCTGTTGTTGGGCTTCGAGGGTAGTTGTTGCCAGCATAAGTAGTGTAACCATTAACCCTGACTTTATGTTCATCATAACCAACTTGTTTTTAAACAGATTTCTTTAATGATTGCAAATGTAATTATTTTCATAGTTATTACTAAATTTGTCTTAGAAAATCAATGAAATAAAATCACCCTTATTAATAGATCTATTACGAAAAATTCTCTATAGACCAATTTAAAACACATTGTTATGAAAACTTTAGTCAGATTCCCTAAACTGTTAGCCGTAACGCTGGCATTCTTATTTATTGTTGCCGGTATTGATGCCCAAACATTTGTTTACAAGCCCATTAAAGGATTCTCCGAGGATATAAACAGCCAGTTGGAAGCATTCTTAGAATCAACTGTTCCCATGAAAACCCGGAAAGTGGCAGTATTCGACTGCGACGGAACACTTTTCGGACAAGTCCCCTATTATCTGGCGGATGAAGCCTTATACGATTATGCTCAAAAAACGTATGCTGGAAAGAAAGACCAGAAATCAAAAGAAAAAATGGCGATAGTAGACCAACTATTACATGGAAATAATGTAGGTGTCGACTTCGTACAGAACCGTGTCCGTTTCTTGTCCGGGCTGACTTCCGATGAAATACAGAAAATAGGTAACGACATGTTTCATGAAAAATACCAGAACAAAATGTACCCGGAAATGAAACAGTTGCTCGCAAATCTGAAAGAGTATGACTTCGAGCTCTGGATTATATCTGCTTCTCCCGAATTACTGTACCAAAGATTCTGTGCCGAGCAATTAGGTATTCCCGAAGACCGCATCCTGGGTGTCAAATCTCTGGTAACTGCAGAAGGTATCGTCACCGACCAATTGGTATTCCCTGTATCCCAAGACAATGGCAAAGCAGAAGTTGTCAATACATTTATTAAAGCCAAACCGCTATTCTCTGCTGGAAACAGTCGCGGTGACATGGAAATGATGAACACCTCTGTAGGTCTGAAAATGATCGTAAATCCGGACGACCAGAAAGTTGAGAAAGAAATGGACAACAAAACAGTAAAACAATACTGGACAGATGATCCCCGTACCATCATCGTTTATTCAAACGATGTACCTGAAGGCAACTACAAATATATTACGGGAGAATGGGGTGTGAAGAGCAACGTAACTAACCCGAAAGAAAGTAAAGTCGTAATCGGTTACTAAGCAAATCATTATGAAAAAAGTCAATTGTATTATTGCCGGGATATTCCTGGCAATAGGGACTTCATTTGCCCAAGAAAAACCGGAAAAGTTCTCCGTTACACCCATCGGACGCTTTTATCTTGACGGAACTGCATTTTTCAACTCTGACCCTAAATTAGGCAGCGGTGCCACTTTTAGCGATATTCGCCTGGGAATAAAAGGTAAATACCAGAAATTCCAGGGAAAAGCAGAGATCGGCTTCTCCAAAAACAAAATCTCATTAAAAGATATTTTTGTTGAATATGACTTCCACCCTAATTCTTTTGTTCGCGCCGGACACTTCGGAGAACCTTTCGGTATCGATTATATGGAAAGTTCTGCCAACATCAAATTTATCAGTGCCGGAGCAGTTACAGAAGCTTTTGCCCCAGGCAGAAAATTAGGTATCGAGTACATCGGATGGAAAGGTTGGTTCTGGTATGCCGGAGGTGTATTCGGTGATACGCATTTCCAGGAAAAAATCAACTATACACAAACTGACGGATATGCCGTTACCGGACGTATTGCATTCAATCCGATCAAAGAACAAGGAGGAATCGTACATATTGGCGTAGCCTCTACTTTCCGCAGACCGGACCCGGCAAAGGAAGGTAACAGTAGGGATGTGACTTTCGGGGCAACATTAGGTAGTCCGATTAATTCCCAGAAGTTTGTGGAAGCAAAAGTTACCGATGCCAGAAATACATTTAAGGTTGCCGGAGAATTTATCGGGGCAATTCATAAATTCAGCCTGCAATCAGAGTTTTTCTATATACAGACGAACAGGTATAAAAATTTGCCCAAATATCAGGCACTGGGTACTTATGGACAAATAGGTTTCCTTGCTATCGGCGACGGATATTCATATGCCAATGAATGGGCACGGTTGAAGTTACCCAAACCCGGTTCTCTGGAATTTGTTGCCCGGTATTCTTATTTGGATTTGAATGACCAGGAAGCCAATATTTCAGGTGGAAAACAGAAGCAATTGTCACTGGCTTGCAATTACTATTGGAAGAAATTTATCACCTTACGTTTAAATTATGACCATGCTTGTATCAACGGAGCCAAAGAAAATCAACATTTTAATTTTCTTTCAGCACGTGTGCAAGTCTATTTTTAATAGTTCAAATAATTAGCACTAATGCCAAAATGGTCCGAAGGATACATTCCGCCTCTGAACAGGGCGGATGTATCCTTCTTTTATGAAAATAAATCCGTACCTTTGCACCCGATAAAATATTTGATATGCTAAGGAAGTGTTTTAACTTCCCGAGTGCTTGATAAACCTCGTAAAAAACAAGAATTATGCAAAAAGAAACAACAGTAACCGTTCCTTTTATGCTGCTGGGTATTTTATTCAACATCTGCCTGGTAGCTTCCAATTTATTAGAGACCAAGGTCATACAGGTTGGAGGGATTACTGCGACGGCAGGGCTAATCGTATTCCCCATTTCCTATATTATCAACGATTGTATTGCAGAAGTCTGGGGATTCAAAAAAGCCCGTTTGATTATCTGGAGCGGATTTGCATCCAATTTTCTGGTAATCGGGTTTGCCCAACTGGCAGTAATGTTGCCGGCGGCTCCATTTTGGGAAGGAGAAGATGGATTCAATTTTGTATTTGGAATGGCGCCACGTATTGCCATAGCGAGTCTGATTGCCTTTTTGGTCGGTTCGTTCCTGAATGCCTATGTAATGAGTAAAATGAAAGTTGCTTCAAACGGAAAAAATTTCTCATTACGCGCCATTGCTTCTACCCTCGTAGGAGAAAGTGCCGATTCGATGATATTTTTCCCGGTAGCATTTGCCGGACTAATCCCGGTTAAAGAGCTTTTTATTATGATAGGGACACAAGCTGTACTGAAATCAGCATACGAAGTCATCATCCTGCCTATTACCATAAAAGTGGTAAAATACATCAAGAAAATAGACGGTAGCGATGTATACGATGTAGGTACATCATACAATATATTGAAAGTAAAAGATATTTGATTTATAAAAGAAGCAATATATGAACAACATTAAAGGGTTTGCCTATGGTATCATCACCGCGGCAACCTTCGGCTTGATACCCTTATTTACTTTGCCGCTAATGGCCAAAGGGATGCAGTTCGACTCCATCCTGTTTTACCGTTTCCTGTTTGCCTCCTTGGCCCTAACAATAATCATGGCGGTAAAAAAAGAGTCATTCCGCATAAAAAAGAAGGACATTCCCGTGCTCATTTTACTTGGCTTCTTTTACACAGCTTCAGCGATGTTCCTTTTTTGGGGATATAACTTTATGTCCGCAGGCATTGCGACAACACTGCACTTCACTTATCCTGTTTTTGTCACGCTGATTATGTTACTGTTCTTCCATGAGAAGACTTCTTGGGTCACTTTGGCAGCTATCGGTCTGGCTATTTGCGGAGTAGCCCGTCTTTCCATTAGTGAGGGAGATGTGAGTATGAGTGTTATAGGAGTATTCATTGTATTGCTTTCCGCTGTCGGATATGCCTTATACATCACAACTGTAAATAAATCGAGGGTAAAAGCGATGTCCGGAAGAAAAATGACCTTCTTTGTATTTATCGTAAGTACCTGCATGTTCGCCATTAAAGCAAGCACAAACCAAGGTATCCAGCCGATACCGGATACCCTGTCGCTTATAAACCTGATACTATTGGCTGTTGTACCAACGGTAATTTCCAATATAACACTGGTGCTTGCCGTACAAAATATCGGGGGAACATTAACCTCTGTTCTTGGGGCGATGGAACCGGTTACGGCTGTATGTGTCGGGGTGTTGATTTTCGGAGAGCCTTTCACCGTACATCTGGCATTAGGCATCCTGCTAATCATACTGGCAGTAACGATAATTATCCTCTCCAAATCCATACAGAAAACATTGAGGAGAATACGCAGGACTTTATCCCATCATTTATCCAAAAATCAGATTCGCAGACAATAGATAGAAGTAAAATATTACTAACGGAACAAGTTAAAAAACCTGCTTAAAAAACAACCACCGATATAAACAATACGGATAAGATCAAAGCAAACAAAAACACATTGCGTGCCGTATGCGCCAATGTTATATTCAAATCTTTACCTTCGCGGGTAAAAACCTCTTTGCTGGTCATAAACATCAAACCAAACACTATTCCGAAAGCAAAAAGAATCCACCAGGGAGCATCTATCAATAACGGACATATAAGGATAAAAGCCAGTATATTATTTACCACATAAAAAAAACGTCCGAAACGCTTGCCAAACAATACGATCGTAGTTCGTTTGCCAGCCGCCTTATCCTGTGCATAATCCCGGTAATTATTGACAACCAAGATATTGACAGATAACAATCCTACCGCAATCGATAATAAAAAAGTTAATAAGGAAAAAGACATTGTTTGCACATAATAAGTAAAGCAAACCGGAATCACCCCATAGAATAACAGAACACAAATATCTCCCAATCCATTATACGCCAAAGGGAACGGTCCTGCCGAATAGGCAAGAACACAGAGAGCTATCGCAATGCCAATAAAAATAAGACGCCAATCTGTAAGACAGACTAAAACCAGTCCGCTCAGACAGGCCAATCCCAAAGTTATAAAAGTACCTGCCAACATTGCTTTCGGAGTAATCCATCCCTGAGCCACTGCCCGTTCAGGCCCCAGACGGTCTTCATTGTCTGCACCTTTTTTATAATCAAAATAATCATTTGCAAAATTACTGGCTATTTGGGCAAAAACAGCTACCAGAAAACATAAAACAGTGATAGATGCGGTCGAATATCCATCATAATAAGCTAAAGCACATCCTAATAACACAGGACTGACTGATGCAGGCAATGTTTTGGGCCGAGCAGCCTCAAACCAAGCTCGCAAGCGATTTTTTTGATTACTCATAATTGCATTTTCTTTTTTTCGCCTACAAAAATAGAAACAAAAAAAGTTATATGATTGTTGTTTTTATAAGAATTCATATATCTTTGCGGCATGAGAAGTTTTCTATTCATATTAACACTATTGTTCGGCATGTTGCTTTTTCTCCCGATAGAGGAGGTAAGCAGCAGTACTGCTGATGCCTTGTCCAAGCAGCAGGAAGCCGTTATGAAAGAAAAAAGCTCATCCGATATAAACCATCATTTGCAAGTATTAAGCAGTGAACTGAAAGGAAGCAATTGCCTTACTCCACGCCGAGTTGTTCAGCATACATCAAACACGCTTAATATACGTTTATTCAAATATCAGGAGAAGTTTTCCCAATACTTCCGACTGAAAGGAGAAGACCTTCTGCAGAAAGTATCTGAAGAAGTAACGATATGTCAAACAACTAACCTTTCCACTTTGCTTTGCCGTAACGGGTATCATGTCTATGCCCTGCGAAGAATCATTATTTAGTTAATTATACCTTCATGGTACGTGTTATGGGGATTTTATTCCCATACATTTCTTTGTTGTGTTTTCCCAACGCAATCAATTTAATAATTAACTAAAAATCAAAAACATATGTCTTCCAACAATAAAAAATCAGGTAAATCCCGTATTTATATTTACATCATTATAACCATCATCGGTTGTGTGCTTGCATGCAGTTCAATCATCACAAATGATTATTTGAAACTGGTAGTAGTAATGGTAACACTCGGCGCCGGTCTGTATGGCATAATGAGAGGTCTCAGTACACCTTCCACAGAGCAAGATAATACGCTTGCTGATAAGGAATAAAAATCTATTTGAAATCACTTAAATTCAAAAAAATATGAAAATCAATAAAGATTTGGTAGATGCAACTCTAATGTTGTCATTTATCTCTTTAGTATTAGTGGGAACAAGCGATCTCCATGACGTAGTAATAAAAAACTGTACGATGGGTGCCCTTGGCGTTATTTGTGTCCTGATGGTTGTTTTCCGTGCAATTGCAATGCGACAGGATGCTAAAAATCCCCCGGAAGAATTTGATTATTAAATAAAATCCCAAATACCCTGACTGAATGTCCCTGGTTTCCTGTTATTTACTTCGTGGTGATCTCGAGGTTTTCTGAAATACGTTTTTCTGCCTATAAAAAACTTGCTGTTTATTTGGATACGGTATAACTTTGCCGGATAACAGGAAACCGGACATTCTTATAAACTCTTATTGTATGGTCACAAGTGTAACATTACTTATACTTTCATTAGTCGCACTTTATATCGGGGCAGGCTGGTTGGTTCAGGGTAGCTCCGCGCTGGCTATGAAAGCCAAAATATCTCCTTTGGTTATCGGACTTACGATTGTTGCATTCGGAACAAGCTCTCCCGAATTAGTCGTCAGTTTAAATGCAACCTTAAGCGGACAAGGGGATATAGCTATCGGAAATATTATTGGCTCAAATATTTTTAATATCGGAGTGATTTTAGGTGTTTCCGCTATCATTTATCCGTTGAAAGCAGAAAAACAGCTTACAAAAATAGACATTCCAATCATGCTACTGGCAGCAATCTTACTAACCGTTTTCTTCTGGAACGGATATTTAGGACGGCTTGAAGGTGGCTTTTTTGTTTTAGGAGTTATTCTTTATACTTTATTCAGCCTGTATTTTTCACGTAAACACGGAAAAGACAGTACCGATGTAGAACTGGAAAATCAACCCAAACATTGGTCTATAGATTTACTTTATCTGGCTGGTGGCCTGGTTATTCTTATATTCTCATCCAATCTATTAGTAGAAAATGCGGTTGCCATTGCAAGGGAAGTTGGTATCAACGAAGCGGTTATCGGATTAACAATCGTTGCTGCAGGAACCGGTATGCCGGAGTTTGCGACATCCATTATCGCTGCTGCCCGGAAAAAACCCGACCTGGCTATTGGCAATATTGTCGGCTCCAATATATTCAACGTACTTGCCATTGCCGGTACCAGTTCCCTGATACATCCGATACAGGCAAAAAATGTAAATTATATAGATTTACTGGTTATGATCGGTTTTTCCATTCTGTTATTGCCGTTAGTTAAAAGCGGACAGAAAATATCCCGTGCGGAAGGTTTCGTCTTACTTATTTTTTATCTGATTTATTTAGGTTGGCTATTGAGAGACCTTATCTAAAACGTTATTTCGCTTCAAATAAGATTCGGAAACGTGTCAATCCGTCCGCATAAGTACGAAGAGAGAAAGAACAGTTTTGTTTCTGTAAAACTTCACGGATAAAAATAAGCCCGATGCCCTGCCCGTTAGGTTTTGTCGAAAAGAACGGACTAAACAACTTTGCTTCCGTTTCCTTATCTATACCTTTTCCCGTATCTGCTATTTCGAGGCAGACAGGAGTCTCTGTTGTACGAATATAAATCTTCCCATCTCTGCCGATAGACTCGGCTGCATTCTTTATAATATTAAGAAGAACCTGCTCAAACAAAGTCGTGTCAAGGGATACTTTCGGTGATACAGGATCTAAATCCATTATAATTTGAATATTCCTGTTCTGACAAACCATTTCCATAAACCGCTTACAGGATACGACCACAGAGTTCAAAGGCTGTATACTGGTTTGGGGTTCCGGTATGCGGACCACATCTGCAAAATTAGTAATAAAACGGCTCATACTATAACAACGTTCAATCGACACACGAAGTACCTCGCATATGTCTTCCGTATCCTGCATTTCACTGAATGTTGCTTCCAATGTATCCAGTGTAGACGTTATACCGGCTGTCGTATTATTTACTTCATGGGCAATCATCCGGATAACCTTCTCATATGCTTTTTTCTCTGCTTTAAAAACTTCTTGTGTCAATATCTCAACCAGATAAAATGAATGGTGAAAGCCACTATCCACAAACGAGGAATGCGTACATTTATATATATTGGCATCATTCAGACGCACTGTCTGGGAATGGTAAAGAGGTATCATTGTCAGTTCCAATGCCAGAGGAGAATCAATCTGTTCCAATCGCTTACCCCGTACTTCCGAAAGAAACGGTACTCCAAACATCTTATGGGCTGCAGGATTGATGGACAAGACCTCTTTATCCAGATTCAGAATAATCACTCCCATTGGAGAAGCATTAACCAGTAAATCCAAAAAATGGTTTTGTTCTCTCAAATGAAGACGTTCATTTTTTAATTGCTCCATCATTTTATTAAAAATATCCACAATGCGGTCTGCTTCCGGTTGCCCTACCCTACTCAAACGGGAACTGAAGTCCTGTTCTTTCAACAACTCCATTCCACTTCCTATGATATTCAACGGCTTAATAATACGACGATAGAAGATAAACAGATAAACTGCAGTCAGCAGTAAAAGCCCTTCAACAGCAAAAAACAGACGAATCGAGGATGAATAAAAAACATAATATGAGATTACTGCCATCGAACACAAAAGCAGTATCGTCAATACCCAAAACAAACCTTTAATCCTCATTCGTCTTTCGTTTATTTATCTATAGGAATACCATATTTTTCCAACCGCCGGTACAATGCCGCCCGGCTAATTCCTAAAGCGGTTGCCACATGAGACAAATTTCCTCCATGAGTATCCAATGCCTGCAAAATAGTTTGCTTCTCCAATTCATCCAGCCTCATCCCACACGGAACAGTAGCTGTTTGCTGCTTATTATAAGATGTATTATAGATATTTTGAGCCTCAAAGTCTGAAACATCCAAAACATTTTTACCGGATACGAGCATGGTGCGCTCTACCAGATTTTTTAATTCGCGGATATTACCGGGATATGGTAAACGCTGCAAATAGACTAATGCTTCGGATGAAAAACCGACCTTCGGAAGTCCATTCGATTCAGACTGTTTATCAGCAAAATAACGCGCTAAAAGAGGTATATCTTCCATCCGCTCGCGAAGTGCAGGCAAATGGATATTTATCAGGTTAATCCGATAAAATAAATCTTCCCGGAACGTACGTGCTTCTACCATTTCCCTCAAATTACAGTTTGTTGCACTTACCACACGGATGTCCACTTTCCGGGGACGGCTATCGCCCAATACCTCAAAGGTCTGGTCCTGTAATACACGCAATAATTTTACCTGGCAGGAAAGTTCCAAATCCCCAATCTCATCCAGGAATATCGTACCCTTATTTGCCATTTCAAACCGTCCGGTCCGGTCTATATACGCATCTGTAAAGGCTCCCTTTTTGTGCCCGAACATCTCGCTTTCAAAGAGGCTTTGGGACAATCCACCCAGATTTACCTTCACGAAAGGTTCTTTCATCCGGGGACTGTTTGCATGAATCGCCTCAGCAATCAATTCTTTCCCTGTTCCGCTCTCACCGGTTATCAAAACAGAAGCGTTTGTAGGAGCTATGCGGGAAACAGTGCCCAACACCTCCATCAAAGAAGAACTTTGGCCTATTATTTTATCAAAATGAAACTTATGGTCCGCATCCGTTCTGTTCAGAGGTACTTTCTGCTCTTTTTTCTGTTCACTCAGTTCGAGAGCTGTCCGGATAGATTTCAGCAAGACAAGGTTATTCCAGGGCTTTGTTACAAAATCAAACGCACCAGCCTGCATCCCCTGCACAGCCAAGGAAATAGAGCCCCATGCAGTCATCAATATAACAGGTACGTCCGGTTGGAATATCTTTACCTGCTTTAAGAGTTGTATCCCCTCCTCTCCTGTGGTGGTCAAGGTAAAATTCATATCCATCAATATAAGTTCCGGAGCAATAGTACGTACTACTGCCAACGCATCTTCCGGACCCGGAACAGCCTCCGGCTCATATCCTGCCCGCTTCAACAAAAAAGTAAGCGAAGAACGAACAGCGGCATCATCATCTACGATCAATATCATTCATATTGTTATTTGTGTTACAAAAGTAACGAATTAATCATTAGCATTCAATAGTATTTTACTTTCTAACAATCTCTTCAAACTCAGCATCCAAGGTTCGGTTATGCTGGAAATCATAGAGAGTAAGGCTTCTGATATTATAGAAGTAATTCCAATAATAATACAATTCCTCGATATGTTTCTGCCGGGCATCATCCTTGGATTGTTGTGCATCATTCAAATCAAGAATATTAATTTTCCCAATCATAAAAGTTTCAATAGAGGTTTTATAACGTTTTTGGGCTATCTCATCCGCTTCTTCCGCAATATCCAACTGGGCTGCCTGGTTATTGAAATTCTCTACCAAAAGATAGATATTCTGGTTAAAGTTCAATTGTTCCTGGCGAATCCTGGATAAAACGACTTCACGGTTAGACTCTGCTACTTTTACTTTTCCTTTGCGTTTTCCCCAATCCAATAGAGGAATGGAAACACCGACCTCCACTACATTATTATTATTCAGATTCTGGTAGGCAGTGCCTATCGTTTGGTCCTTGCCGGAATAGCCAACCGATGCAAACAAATTAATGCTGCGCCGATTTCCTTTTGCAATTGCCACATCATAATCCGCTTCAAGCTGGCGACGGAGAATATTTTTAGCAAAAGAATTGTTCTCCTGAGCCTTTTCAAGCACTATCTGATAATCCATCCGTAATGCAGGTGCAGTTTCCGGAACAAGAGGTTCAATAATATCCTGTTCGCCTAATCCAAGAAAAGCCCGAAGTTGGAACATATTGGCATTCAAATTGGATTGTTCTTCCGTTACTTTCCCTTTAGCCTGCAAGGCCGACAGTTTCAACTGCATCAGTTCGCTTTCGGATATTTGCCCTATTTTACGTTTTGCAAGTGCGATCTCATACAGCTTCTCCGCATTCTGTAAATTTTGTGCTGCAGTAGCCAGCTTTGATTTGGCAAGCAATAAATTGAAAAAATAGGTAATTGTCGTAATCGTTACCTTTTCGACGCTCTCGACATAGGCTGCTTTTGCTTCCTGGTAACGGACCGGCTCTATCCTTCGTTTCCATTTCTGATTATTTACTCCGAAAATCGGCTGATTAAGCGTTAACCCGACAGGAAGGCTCAAAAATTCATTGAAGGCACCGGAGCCAAGTTGGCGGGTAAATTCGAGTGAAGTATTCAACGATATCTTACCTCCCGTTAGCGGAATATTCTGGTCGATAGAAAGATCTCCCTTCATTCCCAGAGTATTATTCTGGACGAATGTATAAATACCATCGCTATTCAGATAACGGGTATACTGCCGGCTGTAGGCAGGAAGTGTTCCTGAGAAGGTTATTTCCGGCAATTGTTCCGCCACATGTGTACGATATTGCCAATAGGCGGTTTTCAGTTCATTCAGGGCAACAGCAGCATCAACCGACTGAAGTTGCGCAAGCCCTATTGCTTCTTTCAAAGAAAGCCGGACCGTATCCTGTTCCTGCGCCTTCATTCCGGCATTGATCAATAAAAGAGATGTGATGACTATGTATATCTTCTTCATTATTGTATTATTTTGCCATCCCATAGGCAAAACTTATGCCAAAAAGATACGCTGCTGATTATCTGTAAAATAGATAAACCATGAGTGTCCGATAATGAACAGTGTGTTCGTTTTTAATGAGGCACCAACCATATCACCGATAACTTTTTTACTGCCTTTGAAGTCGATTTCTTCATCATAAGAATGCATCTCACTCGATTAGAATAACTGAACGAATTAGCAACTAAAAAAACGGAGTTCTGAACAGACTAATCATCGGCACTGGTTATATTTCAAGCTTTCAAAAGAATTTAACACCCACAGTCCATAAAGATTCATAAATTTCCCCTTATCGCTTTTATATAAACCCCTATCATCAATATTAAACTTCCAAAATAACACATAAAATATCCATTATTGACAAATCTATCCAGTGATATTGAAAAATATCTGCTTCCTCATATCTTAGAATCACCTCATTTTCATATATTTTCTCATTACTATAAATCAGCTTCAAAACAGAATTAATCAGCAAATCAAATAAACTTTTCCGACTAAAAAATTAGACAGACAAATCATTTTCTTACTTTTCCGGTTATATTCGTATCTTTGCCTGCAAATAAAAAAGACAGATTAGATATGAAAAATAACGGTTTCACATTCCGAAAGAGAATAGCCAGCTTCCGATATGCTTTTAACGGAATACGATTATTGATACAAAAAGAACATAACGCATGGATACACTGCTTTGCCGCAATATGCGTACTAATTGCCGGATTTTTTTTCAGATTATCTTCAATGGAATGGATTGCCATTTCAATCGTAATCGGCAGCGTATTTGCAGCTGAAGCAATTAATTCATCGATTGAAGCATTGTCTGATTTAGTATCTCCGGATTACAACGAGGCAATCAAAAAAACAAAAGACCTTGCAGCCGGAGCCGTTTTAATTCTTGCCCTTGTTGCAGCAACAGTCGGATTAATTATTTTTATTCCTAAAATCGGAAAATTATTCTGAAACATCATATAAACTATAGATTTTTATTGTTTTATAATTCTCTTATTTTTATATTTGCGTCATCATTTAATTAAATAATAAATTAAGAATTATGGCACGTACAGTAAATTTTGTAAAGAGAGCTGAAAAAATTAAAGAACAAGTTGACGATCTAGTAAAAGAAATGAGCGAAACTAGAATCGTTCACGTTCCGACAAAAGAAAAATTTAAACTCAACGACATTAATTTTGACGAGTTAGACGTTGTTACCCTGATGCAAATTCAGGCACGTTTAAGCCGTGTTATTCTGGAAAAAAGCAAATAATTAAGGATTTGTTCGTAAGATGAAATATCTTCTTACAATATTTCTTTCTTTATTTTTTTGTTTTTCAGGAAAAGCACAAGAAATAGAAATAAGTGGCAGCCGTAAAGCTGTACGAACGTCAGGAGATATATTAGCGTTCGTTACACCGGTTGCAAGTTTGGCTACCGTTCTGGCATTACAAGATTGGCAGGGGTTAAAGCAAGGAGCCTTAGCAGGAGTTTCTGCCGTAGGATTAACTTATGCCTTGAAATATATCGTAAAAAAAGAACGCCCGGACGGCAGTAACAATCATTCATTCCCTTCGATGCATACTTCCGTATCATTTACGGGTGCGGCATTTATTCAACGAAGATACGGATGGAAATGGGGTATTCCGGCTTATGCCGTTGCCACTTATGTTGGTTGGAGTAGAACTTATGCAAAAAAACATGACTGGTGGGATGTTGCAGCCGGGGCGGCTATAGGTGTTGGCAGTGCTTACATTTTTACACGCCCGTTTGCACAAAAACATAATTTGTCTATCAGCCCGGTTGCCGGGGATAAACACTTTGGTATATATGCCTCTATGACATTTTAATGTTTGTCCTACTATCAACCCGATAAAATAAAAGGTCCGGTTTCACTCATATGGAGGAACCGGACCTTTATCTTTTTATTTGCTTTCATAGTTATGGTTTTCCGAACTCATAGTTATGATTTTCAAAAACCATAACTATGAGTTTGTTTTATGGCTATTTAAAAGATAATCCGGGAAAATCATGTACCTTTGTAAAAAAGTTACAGACAACATTATTTACATATGAAAAAGAGCCTGCTTCTGTTTTTTATCTTACTAACCTTTCTGCCGCTCCGTGCCCAGATAATACTTAGTGATGAAGCAAAAATCAGCCTGCTCACGGTATCGCCTTCCGATGACGAGGTTTATACCGTATACGGACATTCTGCAATCCGCATCAACGACCCGGTGAATAACATCGACCATATTTTCAATTATGGCATATTCGATTTCTCTAAACCCAACTTCATATACAGGTTTGCCAAAGGAGAAACAGACTATCGGTTAGGCGTACAAACATTCCGCCAGTTTATGATTGAATATGAAATGCGCGGAAGCGAAGTAACAGAACAGGAACTAAACCTGGACATTCGGGAGAAAAGAGCTATCTGGCAAGCTCTTTTGATAAACAACCAGCCGGAGAACCAGGTATATCGTTACAATTTCTTTTTTGATAATTGTGCAACGCGCCCTGCCGCTATTATTGAAAAGTACATAAACGGACAGGTAAGCTATAATAGCCCGGGTGAACCGCAAACATTTCGTGACATGATTAATTATTGTACGCGCAATAAGCCTTGGCTCACTTTCGGATGCGACCTTGCTTTAGGCAGCCCGACCGACCGCATAGCCACTCCGCACGAAGAAATGTTCTTACCTGTTTATCTGAAAAATGCTTTCGAAAAGGCTACGGTAAAAGGAGCCGATGGTTTGGAAAAAAAGCTGGTCAGTTCGACAACATGTCTTATCGAAGAAATAACGGATGATTCAATTCCGGAAAAAAGTTTTCTGACACCCTTATTTTGTTGTTGGGCTTTTTTCTTCCTTATATTAGCTATTACATGCATAGAATGGCATAAGAAAAAATATTTCCGTATAGTAGATTGTGTGTTGTTTTTCATAGCCGGAATAGCGGGAGCCGTTTTATTCTTTCTATGTTTCATTTCCACACATCCGAGTATTTGGCCGAACTGGTCTATTATATGGTTGCAACCGTTCAATTTAATTGCTGTCATTTTGTTTGCCGTAAAAAAATTCAGAAAGGCGGCATATTATTATCATTTTATTAACTTTGCGGCGCTTACGCTGATGCTGGCTGGCTGGTATTTCATTCCGCAGCATTTAAACACAGCATTTATTCCCTTAGTAATGAGCCTTTGGCTACGTTCCGGGTACGGCGTATATAGAAAATTATGGAACATCCGGTAAGAAAAATATTAACATCACTGATTGCGATTCTGGTTGTAACCAACCTGGAAGCACAACAACGTACCCCCAAACTGGTTGTCTGCATCACTGTAGACCAATTACGGGGCGATTATATCGAATACTTTTATAATACATTCGGAGAACGGGGCTTCAAACGGTTACTGAATGAAGGTATGGTATACAACAACCTTCGTTTCGACTTTTCCGATATAGATGAAGCCAGTGCTTTCGCCACTTTATTTACGGGTAGCAATCCTTCTTTCAACGGTATTTCCGGTGACAGAACGTATGATTTCGAGAAAGGAAAAGAATTCTCCATATTAAATGACCCGAACTATTTAGGTAACTATACCAAAGAAAATTATTCACCTAAAAAATTAATCAGTTCGACTATCGGAGACGAATTGAAAATTGCGTCTAAAGGCAGAAGCGATGTTTACTCCATTGCACCTAATCCAGAAAGTGCGATTCTTTCGGCAGGTCATGCAGCCAATGGCGCATTCTGGATGGACGATTATAACGGAAAATGGGCGACAACTACCTATTATAAAGGTATTCCGTGGTATGTAGACCGTTATAACAATGGGCCGGAATCTCTTTCCGCCCGTTTGGAACAAATGGTATGGACTCCCTCTCTTCCTTTTGAAAAGTTCGATGCCTTTCCTTATGTATTAGACGAGATTCCTTTCAGATATACATTTAAAGAGAACACAACTTCATGTTTCTTTAATCTGAAAACTTCTCCTTTTATTAATAAGGAAATCAACCGTCTGGCACTCCAGTTCCTGGAATATGGGGCATTTGGTACACGAAGTTGTCCGGACATGCTGGCTATCACTTACTATGCCGGAAACTATCGCGGTAATATGAATAAGGAATATACCCGCGAAATACAAGATACTTACTATCAACTGGACAAAGATATCGAGCAGTTGATTGATAAAATAGACAAAAAGGTCGGTCTTCATAATACATTAATTGTATTCACCGGCTCCGGATACTATAAAAGCGAAGAAGAATATGCAGAGGGATTATCCCTGATAAGCGGAGAGTTCCATCCGAAACGTTGTATTGCATTGCTCAATATGTACCTGATGGCTATTTATGGCCAGCAGCACAATTGGGTGAAAGGCTACTACAACAACCAGATATACCTGAACCGCAAAGCGATAGAAGATGCCAAACTGGACCTGACAGTCATCCAGGAAAAAGCGGCTGAATTTTTACGCGAGTTCAGTGGAGTGCAATATGTTGTTACAGAGCATGTACTGCGTACGGGAAACTGGAACGAACGTACAGCCAAATATCTGCAAGGCACTCATTTATCAACCCGTGGAGACCTCATTCTCGAGTTACAGCCGGGATGGGTAATCAATTACGATAATCCGAAGGAAAAAATAAAAGTAATACGAAATAATGCAGTTCTAACCCCATTGGTATTTATGGGTAACGGCATCAAGCCCGAACATATCTACCGTGAAGTAAAAGCCACAGAGGTAGCCCCTACGGTAACCCATGTGCTAAGGATCAGGCCACCGAATGCATCTCTCAGTTTACCTTTGAGAGAAATGACAGTTAATAAGTAACAATTGACAGTTAACCTCTCGTACATATTCTATTACTGAATAAATGGGTTGAAAATACCGGCAACAATGACCAAAGGTATTTCCCTGTCAACTGTCACTTGCCGACAGTCAACTGATTCGACCCGACTAACTAAAAATAAATAAAACAAAATTATATCATGGGATTTAATGAATTTATGACGAAGCTGTTTGGCAACAAGTCGCAGCGAGACCTTAAGGAGATTACGCCTTATGTGGAAAAAATCAAGGCGGTTTATCCGTCTATACAAAAACTCTCCAACGACGAGTTACGTGCAAAAACAGACGAAATCAAACAACGTATCCAGGATTATGTAGCTACAGACCGTGCCAAAGTGGAAGAGCTGCGTAAAGGTATTGAAGATAAAGAACTGGAAGAACGTGAAGCAATTTGGGCTGAAGTAGACAAGATAGAAAAGAATATAACCGAAAAAATGGAAGTTGTCCTGGAAGAATCCCTTCCGGAAGTATTTTCCATTATGAAAGATACAGCACGCCGTTTTACTGAAAATGAAACAATCGAGGTAACAGCCACCGATTTCGACCGCGACCTGGCAGCAAGCTACGATTTTGTTCATATCGAGGGAGACAAAGCCATTTATCAGAACCATTGGATTGCCGGAGGTAACGAAATTACCTGGGATATGGTTCACTACGATGTGCAGTTGTTCGGTGGTGTCGTTCTTCATAAAGGTAAAATCGCAGAAATGGCGACCGGTGAAGGTAAAACACTTGTTGCTACCCTGCCGGTATTCCTGAACGCATTGACACGCAACGGTGTACATGTTGTAACGGTGAACGACTACCTGTCTAAACGTGACTCGGAATGGATGGGACCGTTGTATATGTTCCACGGTCTGTCCGTAGACTGTATCGATAAACACCAGCCGAACTCCGATGCCCGCCGTAAAGCATACAATGCAGACATTACATTCGGTACCAACAACGAATTTGGTTTCGACTATCTGCGTGATAACATGGCAATCAGCCCGAGCGATTTGGTACAACGCAAACATAATTATGCGATTGTCGATGAGGTCGACTCCGTATTGATTGACGATGCCCGTACCCCGTTGA
>UQLN01000036.1 GCA_900541965.1 uncultured Parabacteroides sp.
TTGATGTCATCCAAAAGCTATGACTGGCTGGGCAGCGGCAAGCACAAAGACGATGCGAACCGGAAAGAAATCAAGAAAAGGTTGACGCTGAATTAATATATCCGGTTGGAAGCATTCTATTTATTTCTAAAAAATGCCGGCCCTTTTTCCCTGTGGATGGGGAAGGAGGGCCGGTTTTCAGTAAAATCAGACAGGGTTTCCCCCATTGTTTTTCTTCTTATTAGATGAAAAATATATAACTTTGCGCGCGGTTTGATTTACATGCCGATAATCTTGCTTTCCGGTTGTTTTTAAATCAAACAAACAGACGACATATTTTAATCTATATGGAAATAACAAACAATTCTGACCTGTTAGCGGATATCCTTGCGACAATCAGGCAGGTTCCTCAAAACAATGCATTCGTTATTGAAGATAAAGCTTATACTTATAAAGAGTTAGGTTCCTATATCGCTGCTGTTTACCAATGTATATCGAAGCTCGAAGATGAAACGATCGGCATAGTTGCCGGAAACAATATAGAAACCTATGCTTCCATACTTGCCGTATTGTTCAGCGGCAAGACATATGTTATCCTTCATCCCTCTTACCCGGAAAGTCGTAACCTGAAAATTGCCGGGCTTGCCGGACTGCATACGGTTATTTGTTCCGACAGGGACGGATATGAGTATCTGAGCCAACACGATATACGGCTTATTTCTCCGGACAGGAAGACCGCCCATTCTATCGAAACTATTACTTATACGGCTTCAGGCGACAAGAATGCTTACATCATCTTTACCTCAGGCAGTACGGGCGAACCGAAGGGAGTGCCTATTTCCCGCAACAATCTGAATGCGTTCTATAAAGCCTATCATAATATTGGTTGGAAACTCGATGCAAGCGACCGGATGCTACAGATGTTCGAACTGACTTTCGACGTTTCTGTCGTTTCCACCTTATATCCGCTGGCAATCGGGGCCTGTATCTATACAGTCGGATATAAAGACGTAAAATACCTGAAAGTATTCGAACTGCTGGAACAGTATGAACTGACCTTCGCCGCTGTTGCCCCTTCGGTATTACAACTGATTTCCCCATACTTCGACGAAATCGATTTACCGTCCCTGAAATATCTTGTGGTAACGGCAGAAGCCTCCCAGACCGAATTGCTGGAAAGATTCAGGAAATCGATACCCAATGCGGAAATATACAATTTATACGGTCCAACGGAAGCAACCATCTATTGCACGTACTACCATGTGCCACGCCGGGAAGCATGCAAGCAGCATAATGGCATGGTTGCCATCGGCAAACCTTTCGAAGGCATCGATGTAATAATTACAGATGAAGACGGCAATAAAATGCCTCACGGCACACTGGGCGAAATGTGGGTATCCGGTCCGCAAGTCATGAACGGTTACTTTAACGACCCGCAGAAATCGGCACAGGCTCTGGTAAAGACTGCCGACGGCACATGGTATTATAAAACAGGCGACCTGTGTATCATGGATGATGATGAAGACATTATCTATTGCGGAAGAAAAGATTACCAGGTCAAGATACAGGGATTCCGTATCGAACTGAGCGAAATCGAGTATACGGCAAAACAATATTTCGAACAGACTCCCAATGTTGTAGTTATCCCGGTCCTAAGCGCAGGCATATGCAGTGAATTGCATATGGCGGTGGAAACCCCTTCGTGCGACAAAGAGGCTCTATACAACTATTTAGGACAAAAATTGCCTCATTATATGTTGCCGAAGCATATCCATTGCATAGAACAGTTTCCGACTACGGCAAGCAATAAAATAGACAGAAAACAAATTTCCCAATTAATAAATCACTGATTATGACAAAGCAAGAAGCATTACAACAGATTGAAGCTATTTTTCACGAAGTACTGAACAGAACAAATATCACTCTTACAGAAACTACAACTGCCGATGATGTGGAAGGTTGGGATTCTTTGACCAACATGACTATTATTGTCAAAGTGGAAGATAAATTCAACTGCAAATTCAAATTCCGTGAAATAGTAAAATTCAGGAACATCGGCGATTTGTGTGACGCGGTATTAACAAAAATGAAGTAACAGCATGCTTTTCTTATCGGTAGGCTTTGTAGCACTATTTGTAATCTGTTTCATCCTATATTATCTGGTTGCGGACAAGTACCGCAACCTGTTGCTGCTGGCAGCAAGCGCTATCTTTGCAGGATATGCCAGTTGGATGTTTTTACTTGTCGCGGCAGTTATTTCCCTGTTCACCTATGCAGCCGGGAGGCTGATTGAACGCACGGACGAGAACCGGGCAGGTTATTTGCTTTTTGCCAGTATCGGAATCCTGGTCATTACCTGGATTTCATTCAGATATGCGACTTCACTGATTTTTCCCCTTGGCATGTCTTTCTATACCTTTCAGGCTATCGGCTATCTGGTCGATGTATATTGGGGAGAAACAAAGGCGGAACGCAATATCGTAGACTTCTCTTTGTTCATGCTGTTCTTCATGAAATTCCTGTCGGGCCCGATCGAACGGGGAGCTGATATGTTTGCTGAACTGAAAAGGCCGAAATACTTCAATTACGACAATGCGGTTTCAGGAATGAAACTGATATTTCTGGGTATGTTCAAAAAACTGCTGATTGCAAACCATATAGCGCCCTATACGGAAGGGATGTTCAGTACGATACACGATCTTTCCGGTCTACAGCTACTCATGACCTGCCTGATTTATCCGATCGAACTCTATGCCGATTTCTCCGGATATACCGATATAGCCATCGGAGGGGCAAGGATGTTCGGCATACGGCTATCTCCTAACTTCAACCGTCCGTTCATTGCAACAAGCACCGCCGACTTTTGGAGGCGTTGGCATATGTCGCTTTCTTTCTGGGTAAGGGATTATGTATACGTACCTCTGACGGCTGAACTCCGGAGTTTCGGACAATGGGGCGTATTGTTCAGCCTTGTCGTTACATTCGTGGCTCTCGGCATATGGCATGGGGCAGGATGGACATTTGCAATCTACGGATTAATCCAGGGATTGATTATCTGCTACGAGATGAAGGTCAAATTCTTCCGCAACAACCTGCCTAAATTAGTAGGACGCCCGGTTTCCAATGCCTTGTTTATACTCAGGACCTATCTGTTGTTTGCCCTTTCCCTCATCTTTTTCAGGGTGGAGTCAATCAATGATGCGTTCTATTTCATAAGCCACATTTCATTCCATGCACAGAACTGGAAAGAAATGAATATCGGAATGCCCGACCATAACTGCGTGGTTGCAGGTGTTTCCATTTTGCTTATATGGATTTTCGAATACCTGAATGCACATTACGACCTTGACAAGCTGTTTAAGAAACAGCCCGCCGCTTTAAGATGGGCATGTTATTTTATCCTGGTATTTATGATATTCCTGCTGGGTAAATTCGATACCGAGAACTTTATTTACATACAATTTTAAACCGCTACGATAGTTATGCTAAGACGTTTTTATTTGAAAATAATGCTCTTATGCCTCCCTTTCCTGTTGATGAGTGCAACCTATTTTGTGTTCGACCCGTTTATGGTCTTGCATAAATACAAAAGATTCGATGTAGTAGGCGCCTATCTGAACGAGTCCCATGTAGGATGGGAAAACTACATGATGTACCGTGATTCCCTGGGATTCGATTCATATGTTATGGGCAACTCCTGCACCGTGGCATTTCCTACTCAGGAATGGGAAAAATACCTGAACGGAGGCAAAGCGGTACGTTTGTATGACAATTCTGAAACAATCGGCGGCGTATTAGGTAAGATGGAAGCACTGGAAAAAAATAACGCTTCCATTAAGAATGTTTTAATCGTACTTGACCCGAGGTCTTTCAGGGAATATATCCCCAGTACGGTATTCAAACATATATTACCGCCAAGTGCTACCGGAATGAGTAATATGCAATTCCAGCTTAAGAACTTGCAGGGATATTTATATCCGGATATCATGATTCCGTACCTGCACTACAAAATAACCGGGGAAGTAACTCCGTACATGTTGCGTAAATACATCGTATGCCCTTATATCATACGGGAACCTTTCACCAACAACGGAATCAACCCGCATGAAAAAGAAATAGGGGAACTCGGAGAGAAATATTGGGAACAGGCTGAATGGACAAACCTGAATGAAACTTCGGACACAAATGCCTATCCTCCTGAAATTTTCCATGACCAGATACGCTGCCTTGAAAAAATAAAGGAGATTTGCGACAAGCACGGTGCAGACATGAAACTCATCATAAGCCCGCATTACGGGGTACATATACGTATGAACCCGGAAGACGTACGAAGAATGAAAGATGCATTGGGCGAAGGAGTCGTTTATGATTTAACAGGCAAAGACGAGTTTATTTCGGACTGGCACGACTATTATGAACCGGACCATTACCGCCCGGTACTCGGTGCCCGTATCCTGAAATACATCTATTCTCCCGAACAGGAAAACTGATGTACTAAACATACTAATCGGACGCAACTGACAGGGTTTATTTTTGTTTTACTATCTTTGTATCCCTCAAACGAATAGAAATGAAGTACAACGTTTTATTTACCCTGTTGGTTTCCATTGTTCTGCTGACTGCATGCAGACAAAACCAGTCCGATGGAAATACTGTAACCGTAACCATCGAGCCCCAACGCTTTTTTGCAGAAAAGATAGCCGGAGACAAATTCAAAATCAATTGTGTAGTACCCTCCGGGCAAAGTCCCGAAACATACGATCCTACCCCCAAACAGATGGTGGAAATCGGCAAAAGCAATGCCTACCTGCGCATCGGATATATAGGATTCGAGCATGTATGGATGCAAAAAATCCAGGAAAATAATCCGGGACTCAAAATATTCGATGTATCAAAAGGAATGAAGTTCCTGACCGCAGAGGAAGAGGAAGAACATTCCCACGGGGAAGGTGAACACCATTTTCATCCCGAAGGTATCGACCCGCATATCTGGAGTAGCATAGAAGGAGCTAAAGTGATTGCATGGAACACTCTGAATGCTTTTATCCAACTGGATAAAGAGAATACCGAATTCTACTGGAAGAACTATAACGCACTGGTTGCTGAAATCGAACAAACGGAAGTTACCATTAAACAACTGCTGGACCCGCTGACGGCACGCACTTTCATCATTTACCATCCGGCGCTTACCTATTTTGCCGAAGAATTTAACCTCACCCAGTTATGTATCGAGATGGATGGGAAAGAACCATCGCCGGCACAACTTAAACAACTGGTGGAAACAGCTAAAGCAAACCAGACGAAGGTCGTATTTATCCAGCAGGAGTTCGACAAAAAGAATGCAGAACTTATTGCCAAGGAAACCGGTTGCCGGCTTGCAGTTATCAATCCGTTGGATTTCCATTGGAATAAAGAGTTAATCCGTATTGCTAAAGAACTTTCAGATGGACAAGCTCATTGAGATACAAAACGTAACAGCCGCATACGGAAACAAGGCCGTATTGCATGATATATCACTGGAAGTCTATAAAGATGACTTTCTGGGTATTATCGGGCCGAATGGAGGCGGCAAGACAACACTATTAAAAGTAATCCTCGGTTTATTGGCTCCCACATCCGGTTCCATCCGCTTTTATTGGAATGGAGAAAACGTTCCATCCCTTAAAATCGGGTATCTGCCTCAGTTGAACAATATCGACAAGAAATTCCCGATTTCCGTACGCGATGTGATTACCTCCGGATTGGCATCGGAAAAACCCCGTTTCCGTTCTTTCACCTCTCAGCAAAAAGCGCGTGTGGAAGAAGTTATCGGACAGATGGGCTTGGAAGATTTATCCACTCGTGCTATCGGCGAACTTTCCGGCGGACAGCTACAACGGGTATTGCTGGGACGTTCCATTGTTTCCCAGCCCCAAGTGTTGATTCTGGATGAACCGAACTCATACGTAGACAAGCGTTTCGAGTCCCGTTTCTACCAGTTGCTGGAAGAAATCAACAAAGAAAGTGCCATTATCCTCGTATCACATGATATAGGAACCGTACTGGCAATGGTTAAGAATATTGCCTGCGTAAACGAAACCCTCCATTACCATCCCGGAGCCAATGTTTCGGAAGAATGGCTGGGAGAAAAATATGCATGCCCGATAGAATTGGTAGGACATGGCGACCTGCCCCACCGGGTGTTGAAAAAACATGAACATTAAATTACTGCTTATATGTTGCCACACATACTCAACTGGATTTCCCTGCCGGAACTGGGATATATCATCGGTATTACCGTCATTATGTTCGGCTGTACCGCTGTTATGCAGAATCCCTTTATCAGTACCGGGAAAAAAGTTCTTTGGGTGATGACGATTCTCCTGCTGAACTGGATAGGATTATTATGGTATTACTACACCTATTATATAAAGGATAAACACTGATATATGAAGATATTGATTACCGGAGCCAGCGGCTTTATCGGAGGTTTCCTCGTAAAGGAAGCATTGGACAGAGGATATGAAGTCTGGGCGGGCATACGCGCATCCAGTAGCCGCGCAAACCTGCAAGACGAACGGATACATTTTATCGACCTGAAATATAATAAACCGGAAGCACTGACCGCCCAACTGGCGGATTTTTCCAAGGAAAACGATGCATGGGATTATGTAATCCATAATGCAGGACTAACCAAGACACTCGATAAAAAGAATTTCTTCCGTATCAACGCGGAGAACACGCATAACCTGATAGAGGCTCTTGCCGCTTCCGGTTGTAAGCCTAAAAAATTTCTTTTGATGAGTAGCCTGAGCAGTTACGGGCAAGGCGACGAACAAACCTTCCGCCCTATCCGCCTCGATGACCCGCAGACTCCTGATACAGCTTACGGGAAAAGTAAACTGGAAGCGGAAAACCATATCCGTACCCAAACTTATTTTCCCTATGTTATCTTGCGCCCTACCGGTGTATACGGACCGGGAGAAAAAGATTATTTTATGGAGATACAAAGTGTAAAATCCGGTCTCGACTTTGCCGTCGGTTTTACGCCCCAACGGATTACTTTCATTTATGTAAAAGACCTTGCTACCGTTGCTTTTCTTGCGCTTGAAAACGAGCAGATTCGCAACCGCCACTATTTTGTTGCCGATGGTGATGTTTATACGGATGAAGAGTTTGCCCGTCTTATCCAGGAGATTCTAAAAAAGAAACATGTGCTCCATGCACGCATCCCGATGGGATTGGTACATGTGGCATGTATCTGTTCCGAATGGATCGGCAGGCTACTAAAGAAAAGCATGACTCTAAATACGGATAAATATATCATCCTGAAACAACGTAACTGGATCTGCGATGTTACGCCGCTTCAAGATGACTTAAATTTTACTCCTGCCTATCCCCTGCGCAGAGGACTGGAGGAAAGTATAGAATGGTATAAGAAGGAAGGCTGGCTGTAAATCAGTCCGCCTTTCTTACCTTTTATTTCACCTCTTCAACTGTTCCGCCTAACATTACTTTCTGCTGTACGGCAGTCGGTCCTTTATAACGGATACTACCCTTACCGATTACGGTCGCCTTCAGATTTTCGGTAGCATGTACTTGTGCAGAACCTTTCCCTTTGATATTACAGCTCAGTTCGGGAACTGCTACACCAAACGCCATGATTTCACCATCTGTAGTGATGCCATATTTACCTTCACCGGCTTTTCCTGCTGTCAGCTTGATTGTTCCGGAGCCGTTGATACTGCATTCCAACATATCGACATCGATATTATCCACCACCATATTGGCACTGCCGGATACATTCAAATCCAGTTTTCCCAGTTTCACCAGTTGCTTTAGCTGGACAAGACAATTGGAGTTTGCTTTCACAATCAGTTCGTCGCCTGTCAGTTTACTGTTGACCACGAAATTCGCATTACCGGCAGCCTTTACTTCACGCAACCATTTGGAATTGGTCTTCACGATAAACTTCGTGAAATGGTCAACTTTTGCCCCTTTGAAATTTACGGTCAGTTCGCGGTCCTTGATTTCGATATTGACATACGGATGCAGGTTCTCATCGATAGTTACCTCCAGATACGGTTCTGCATCAGACTGTTCATAATAAAAATCCACCACCCCGTTTATCTTGATGGCATTATAATCGCCAATCGTTATTTTCTTGGAACTAAGTTTTCCGTTACCTTTCACATGGTCTGCAGCCTGAACCGAGAAAAACATCCCCATCAGGAAAGCTACTAATAATAATCCTTTCGTTTTCATATCTACTCTATTTTTGTTTTAAAAAGCCATCTTTGTAATTGCGTGAACTACAACAGTCTTACAAAAATAGATATTATTTTACATTATCAACATCTGCAGAGCCGGAAACACTTCTTTTTACTGACGGATTCCCTTTATATTTAATATCGGAGCTACCGGAGGCACCTGCTTCCAACGACTCGGTAACGTACACTTTAATGTCGCTACTACCGCTTGAACCGCAACTCAACTTACCGACTTTAAAATCATACGCCTTGATATCGCTACTGCCGGATGTAGAAAAACGTCCTTTGTCCGCACTGCCTTTTAATTCCACATCACTGGAACCGGAAGAGCTCACTTTTATATCGCTACATTTCAAATCTTTCAGTTCAAGGTCGCTTGCTCCACTCGATGACAAAGAACAATTATCTACACGAACGGCATGTTTTATCTTAACATCAGAAGCACCGGATGCTCCGATATTCAAGGTTGTCCCGGACAAGGATGTCTCCGATTTAAAATCGAAACAACCGGACACCTGCAAATTTTCCAATTTTGAAGAACTGCATTTTACGACCAACTTGGTCGGTGCTATCGTTGTATTGTTCCGCACACGTACCGACAATTTATTACCTCCCGACTTAATGTCCAGATAAGAGAATAAATTCTCATCCAATGTAATTGAAAGTGTGGCACTTCCTGTTGTCTGGCTATAAAAACATACCGGACTTTCATTATCATTGCTACCGAACCAACTTCCGTTTTTTATACTGCCGCCTAACGACAGACTTTTATAATCCGTAACATCGATATTTTTAGTTATCACTTTCCCATTTCCTTTTATTGCGGCAAAACAGGTAACTGTTCCTAAAACAAACAGGGCAACCAGTGTAAATAATCTTGTTTTCATATTGCAGTTTTTTTACTAATTAATATTCCTTCTTTATCGAACCTCCCGCTACTGTATTTTTACTGACTTCCGGGTCTCCTTTATAACGAATTTTTCCTCCGGCAGCCACATTGGCATCCAGAAATTCCGAAGCATACACGCGGATTGTCCCACCACCAGCTACATTACAATCCGCCTTCTTCAGTTTGTAATCGAAACCTTCGATAGTCCCACCGCCGGCTACATTGAAATCGCCACGTTCGGCTTCTCCTTTCAAGTTGATGCTTCCTCCTCCTGCCACACTACATTCGATATTTGTCATATCCAACCGGTCGAATGTCACATTACCGCCACCTGCTATGGTGAACTTGCCTTTATGCATCTTAACGGCTTTCTCAAAATCAATGCTTCCACCGCCTACCAGGTCGGCATTGATTTTATAACCGTCCAGCACACTTTTCACCGTCATATGGCATCCGCCTACCAGGTTCAATTCATTCAAATCTTTAGAACGGGATTTTACTTTGAATTTGGTCGGTGAGACATTGGATGTATAGGTATGAACATCACCATCCCTGACTTCGGTTTCTCTCGGCAAATCTTTAAAACCGAATGTCAAGGTATGCCCTTTCACACGGATATCCAGATAAGGCAAAATATTTTCGTCTACCGTTATTTCCAGAAACGGGCCGGATGATGATTTCTCATATTCAAATTCCATCGCACCTATGGTAGAGATTGCATCATAATCACTAATCTCTATCTTCTTCGTTACGAGTTTTCCATTTCCCTCGATTGTTCGTGATTTAGCAAAACCCGGAGCTGTCACCAGTAGCAAACAGGCAAAAAATAAGGTAAATTTCGTTTTCATTTCTGTTTCTTTTTAGTCGTTTGCTTATATAGACGCAAAAAAAACAGGGAGGTTGCAGGAAAATACAATAAAAACAAATAGTAAATTACAGATACTGCTCCAGATTCTTCTTAATTAAGTTTATCATACAGGGTTCCAAAGCCTTGTTCCACTTGCGGAAAATCAATCTACCACTATCACCTTATATTTCGGGACAAGCAGTTTCATTATGCACCATCCTACCAAATAGGCAAGAGAACAAAAAATAAATACAATGGCATAACCTGCCGATTTGCCCTCAAAATTCATAAAGACCATATTCGTATCGCCGCTATAAGTAAACAACATACCGGCTCCTTTCTGAATAAAAAAAGAACCAACGCCACCAGCCATCCCGCCTATTCCGGTAACAGTCGCAATAGCGCCTTTCGGAAACATATCTCCCACCGTAGAAAATATATTCGCACTCCATGCCTGGTGTGCCGAAGCTCCTATGGAAATCAACAGGATAGGCACCCAACAACTGATATAACCGAAAGGTTGGGCAAACAAGACCACCAAAGGGAAGAAAGCGATAATCAGCATGGCACGCATCCGCCCGGCGTACGGATTCATTCCTTTATTGATAAAATAGGTAGGAAACTTACCTCCAAAAACAGAACCTACCACTGTTATTGTATATAATATCGCTATCGGCAAAGCAATTTGTGTCCCTTCCATTTCATATTCAGCCTTTAAATAGGCAGGCGTCCAGAACAGAAAGAACCACCATACCCCGTCCGTCATAAACTTACCTACAGCAAACGCCCAGGTCTGTCGAAAACTCAAGCACTGCCAGAAAGATAATTTCGCATGCATCTTCCCTTCCACTTCTTCTATCGGTGCTTCAGCCTTGTCATCCTGACGAATGTAAGTGAATTCGGATTCATTCACTTTTCTATTTTCTTCTATGGGTTGATAGATGAACAACCAGACTCCCATCCAGACAAACCCAATCAAACCTACAATAATAAAAGCCATCTCCCAACCCCATAAGTCAGCCATGACAGGAACGGTTAGCGGTGCTACAATTGCACCCACATTTGCTCCGGAATTAAATATACCGGTGGCAAAAGCACGGTCTTTCTTCGGAAAATATTCAGCAGTAGCCTTAATTGCAGCCGGAAAGTTACCCGCCTCTCCCAAAGCAAGCACGCAACGGGCTATAATAAAACAGGTAACGCTCACCACTCCGATAGTTGCAGCCAAATCTGTCCCGGCGGCCACAGCACGTAAAGCTTCTGCATCAGGAAGTCCCACCCATCGTTCCGTCACAACTCCACAAACGGCATGGATAGCTGCACCTGCCGACCAAACACCAATGGACCACGCATACCCTTTTTTCGTTCCCATCCAATCAATGAAACGTCCGGCAAACAACATGGAAATAGCATAGAACAATGAGAAAATTGCAGTTATCGTGCCATAATCATTGTCTGTCCAATGAAACTCATCCTGTAGCATCGGTTGCAACAGAGATAAAACCTGCCGGTCCAAATAATTGATTGTTGTTGCAAAAAAAAGCATGGAACAAATCACCCATCTGAAACGGGTCATTTTCTGATTAGAATTGTGTGGAGTGTTCATGGTATTACCTGTTATTTCATAATAGAAAGCAAATATAAGGTATTTTTTATACAAAAATAAGAATGTGTGCGCTTACACAGTGCTTTTTTATAAAAAGAAGCGATCCTAACAACCATATCCTGACTGGTTCACTCCATCCGTAAAGGAAGTAGAAACTAAACAAAACGAGCCCTTTTAGTTTATTAACTATATTATTTAGTTTTAAAACTAATATTTTCAGTTCTTTTGTATCAAACAAGAAGAGATATGAAAAGACTGACAGCTAAAGAAGAGGAAATCATGAGCCACTTTTGGAAGAAAGGGCCTTTGTTTGTGAAACAGTTACTTGAATATTATGAAGAACCCAAACCGCATTTCAATACCTTATCTACCATTGTCCGCGGATTGGAAGATAAAGGGTTCCTGTCTCATAACACATACGGTAATACTTATCAATATTATGCAGCTATTACCGAAGAAACTTATAGCAATGGTACACTGAAAAATGTCATTGCCAAATATTTCAATAATTCTTATCTTGGGGTCGTATCTTCCCTGATCAAGGAAGAAGAAATTTCCGTAGACGAGTTGCGGCAACTGCTGGATGAAGTAGAACAAGCAAATAAAAAATAAAGCCATGGGAGCCTTCTTCGTTTATATCCTTAAATCATCTGTATGCCTGGTTCTTTTTTACCTGTTTTACAGATTATTGCTAAGCCGTGAAACCTTCCACCGCTTTAATCGAATTGCTCTGTTGGGAGTTATAGCACTATCTATCCTGGTTCCCTTTATCCGGATAATCACAGAGACTCCGGTTGCCATACAACGTCCCGTACAGGATTTGGAATTTTTTTTACAGATGGCAGGAACCCAATCGGAAACATCTGCTGAAATAAACAAGTCCATAGGACTGTTTTTATTATTCACTATTTATCTGGGAGGCTGTATCTTTTTCCTGGGACGCTTTCTTTATTCTACAATCCGGCTTTACAGGCTAATCCGGAAAGGAGAAAGACAAAACCTCCCCAATGGAAATAAATTAATAACGATGGCAGAAACAATCAGCCCGTTCAGTTGGATGGGATATGTAGTCATTTCCAATAAAGATATGGAAGAAAACGGAAAAGAAATACTGGCGCACGAATTGGCGCATATCCGTGCTTGCCACTCCTTCGATATGCTAATCTGTTGTATTTGTACCATTTTCCAATGGTTCAATCCGGCTATCTGGCTACTTAAGCAGGAATTACAGAATATCCATGAATACGAGGCAGACGAAAATGTCATCGGCCAAGGTATCGACGCAAAAACATACCAACTATTATTAATAAAAAAAGCTGTCGGTTCACAGCGCTTCACTTCTATGGCCAACAGCTTTAATCACAGTAAACTAAAAAAACGAATTACTATGATGTTAAAACAAAAATCAAATCCATGGGCAAAGTTAAAGTACCTGTATGTACTCCCTCTTACAGCCATAGCTGTTGTAGCATTTGCCCGCCCGGAAATCTCCTACAAACTGGAAGAGGTTTCAAGTGCCAAAATTAATGAAACTGCTCCAGTCAAAGAAGTTGCCGTTCCTAAAAAAATTAAACGGGAAAAGCCCTCACATTCGGACGAGCCACTTATTATTGTCGATGGGAAAGAAGTCCCTAATGGTATCATTGCAGACTTGGACCCGAATAAGATCGAGTCCATATCAGTACTGAAAGATGAAAAGGCAATAGAAAAATATGGAGAAAAAGGTAAAAACGGAGTCATTGTGGTAATAACCAAAGATGCATCAAAAAAGAATCTGAAAAAATGAAAACCTACTTATTAATCGCAACAGCCTGCCTCAGCCTCATTGCCTGCAATGAGAATAAAACAGCAAGCAAAGAACTGGATACAATCCCATTGGGAGTGGCTTTTGAAACTCCTACAGATCTGAAAGCATCCGAGTGTTTCAAACAGATACGTTATATTCCACTGGAAACAAATGACAGTTGCCTGATCGGAGCAGCACCTTCCATAAAGATATTACATGACAAACTGGTTGTAACCACCGCCCAAAAACAATGCTTGCTTTTTGACAAGGCAACCGGACATTTCCTCTTTTCCGTTGGGCACATCGGTAATGATCCGGAAGGATACAGCAGTATAAACGGCTACTGGTTGGATTATCCAAACGACCGGATAGTTTTTGCAGGTTGGAACAATGAGCAGGTTGTTTACAACTCCAATAGTTCTTACGCTACAAAATTCAAAGTTCCCATAGAAAAAGCCGAATTCCCGGCCACCACAGTAAGCAATTATATAGACGGCCAAACGCTTGTCGCACATACCAGCGCAGCAAAAGGGAAACCGGACCAGATAACCGTTTTCCGCGACAGCACTGTTATAAATCGGTTTTTCCCCTCCGGAACAGACTCACTGTCTTATAAAGTGACCCCGGAAGATATCGAGTCTATAAGTATAATATCCAACCATGGATTCGGTCCAGGTATGATGTTTATTTCTTATAAAAATAACGCGGAAGGTGCTTATCCGCTCGGAGACCATTTTTTTTGGCATCAAGGAAAAGATGCCTTCTTTAAAGAACAATTCAATGATACCATTTATCAAGTAACGGAAAAAGCGTTATTGCCGGTCCGTTATTTGGACCTTGCCGCTTACCACTGGGAAGTAGAAAAACGTTTCGATAAAGAAAAGAGCCATGCAATATACCCTACAGAAATATTAGAAGGAGAAAATGGAATTATTATCCGCTTCATTACGGATTTATATAACAAACGAATGGTTTATAACGCCTTTTTCGACAAAAAAAGCGGCATTGTAAAAGTTTCCGATTATACGAAAGCCATAGAGAATGACCTGAACGGATTCCTCCCGCTACAGCCGGTATCTGTATCCCCCAAAGGAGAATTTACCCAAATCATTTCGGCTGAAGAGGTTGTCTCCTGGTTTGAAGAACATACAAACTCGGGTGATATTCCGGCAGAAGTCGCTACATTAAAAAAAGTAAAAGAAGAAGATAATCCGGTAGTGGTCATCATGGAATAAATATAAGCCGTCTGCCTTTCAGAACTTATACTGAAGGCGGACGGTCAATACATTGTCTTTTCTATCTTTTTCATATCCTTTGACGTAAGGAGACTTCTCATTGAAGTTGAACTCATAATATACTTGCGCACGGATATGTTTATTGAAATTATATATAGCACCTATCCCTAAAGTACTTTGAGCCAAGTCGGTCTTGGATGTAAAAGAGTTATCCACACCGATTTCACGGCCTTTCAACTTCGTATTGGGATCGTACGCATCATATTTCAGGACAGCAGAAAAAGGGGAAGTACCTATATCCTGTATCAGATAGAAGAAATAACCGATAAATGGCCGTTTAAACAGAGCGTTCTCCGGTAGGTTTTCGGGGCGGGAACTATAATTCGGACTCTTGCTGCTTCCGGCGATACCGGGTTGTGTACCCAATAAACCTTCGGCACGTAAAGTTGTTTTACCCCAGGAACTTTTAAATGAGAACTGGGCATCCATCCCTATATATTCACGTTTCATATAGGTTCCGGCTTCTCCTTTGTCGATAGCCACAAATTGTTTGCCCTGCAATTCATATGCCGTAGTAGTCGGGTTATAAACGCTTCCATTATAATAAGAGACTCCCAATCCCCATTTACCCCAATTACCAATCGGCTTTTCCGCACCCAGACGACCGATAAAGTCTTTGCGGCTGTCCGTTTCACGGTTGATACTGTTCCCTGCAAACAAACCGGCATCCAAACGGAAGAAATTCAACGGGCTGGTTTCTTTTGTACGAAGTGTCAGCATCGCACCCAAATCGCGTTCATCCGGGAAGAAATACTGGATAATGGTAGCACGTTCCGGCGACTCCAGGCTACTGGTTGAATAACCGACTTCATACCCGAAAGGACGGTTGAAAATACCTGCCATCAACTGGCTACGCTTGGTCCAGGGATCTTTCAGGCCAATATAAAGGTCACGGAAACTAACTCCTTTATCATTTACTTCTATCTGTACGGCTCCAGTTCCGATGCCATCGTTATATTCAAACTTCACCCGGCCACGGCGGATACCTATCCGGTTGAATCCTTTATCCACATGTTCGTTCTTGTCCCCCACTTTGAGGGTGGCATCTTGTTCTCCATACTGGAATTGTCCCTGAATATAACCGGAGACTTTAAATTTACTAAGCTTCTGAACAACTTTATCAAGTGTCGTAACTTCCTTTGCAAGCGAGTCAACGCGTACATTTACATTTTCTTTTTCCTGAACTTCCTGTGCTTTCAATGAAAAAGGAAGCTGGGCTAATAAAGCAAACGCTACTAATGTCTTAATTCTCATTCCTAACTTTTTGGCTTCAGTGATTGTTATTTGCCACTATTTCCGCTTGCAAAGGAACCGGATTTTTATTTCAGGCTTACGACATACATATTACAATCCTGTTACAAATTGCCCACCACGCGGCGCGTATCCTCCGCCCGT
Source organism: uncultured Parabacteroides sp. (assembly GCA_900541965.1). Lineage (GTDB taxonomy): Bacteria > Bacteroidota > Bacteroidia > Bacteroidales > Tannerellaceae > Parabacteroides. The sequence goes on from UQLN01000036.1 coordinate 16,047, forward strand.
TTTTCAAGCTCTTTGATTGTCAATGTTATAACTTTCCCCATCTGCAAGTTTCCCCGGTAAGTTGAGACACGAAGCCAGGTCGCATTACGCGGAACACGGAGCGGAGACTCATATTTTGAAGTAAAACGATCCGGGTCGGTATTATCGAATGTATAATAGATATCCATATCACCGGGTTCCGTTTCCAACTGAATTTCCAAGGAACCATCTTCCACAAAGACAGGAGTGATAATGGCATTATACATACTGCGGGCATAATTAATTCCGGCATTTTCCGCCCTTTGGAAATGTTTTTCCACACGCGGATAAAACTTTTTCCAATCGGCCTTGTCCGGTCCGGTCCACAGCACTTCGGCTATCGCCCATCCACGGGGCCACGCCATATATTCGGCATGATGGAAAGTCGGAACCGACTCAGCCCATAAATTTCCTTGTCCGCCCAAAACCATTTCCGCAGGAACACTGTCGGGCACCGGATTAAAACTATAGGAATCTTTCAGACGGCACATAGAGTAAGTATCCGGTTCCACCGAAGGCTCTCCCTGCCACAAATCCAGATAGCAATGTTCGCTCGGAGTCATAACGACATGATGTCCTGCCTTAGCCGATTTAATGCCGCCTTCCATGCCCCGCCAACTCATAACCGTAGCATCCGGAGCCAACCCACCTTCCAGAATTTCATCCCATCCGATCAGTTTTTTCCCTTTTTCTTTCAGGATTGCTTCCATCCGGTGGATAAAATAGCTTTGCAGTTCATCCTCGTTCTTCAGATTTTCTGCCTTCATGCGAGCCTGGCATCTTGGACATTTATGCCAAAATCCCTTATAGCACTCATCTCCTCCGATATGTACGTATTCATCCGGGAATAAAGCAGCAACTTCTGTCAGCACTTTATCCATAAAAACAAATGTCTCCTCCTTGCCTACGCATAAAGTATTCTCATCTTCCCCATAGAATTTATTCCCTACATTTACAGCATCCGGAGCTTTCATACAAGCCAGTTCCGGATAAGCCACCAATGTGGCAAGGCTATGACCGGGAACATCTATTTCCGGTATGACCCGTACATAACGTTCGGCAGCATAAGCCAATACTTCCTTTATATCTTCCTGTGTATAAAAACCGCCATAAGTAGCTTCTTCTCCCGGTTGCTGGCGTTCACGTTGCCACCACTGTCCTACCCGGGGAGCTCGCCATGCTCCGACTTCCGTCAGGCGGGGTAGTGATTTTATATCAATACGCCATCCCTGGTCGTCTGTCAGATGCCAATGGAACACATTCATCTTATATTCCGCCAGTTCATCTATGAACTTTTTCACTTCATCTTTGGTGAACCAATGCCGGCTGACATCCAGCATCATACCCCGCCAAGGGAATTGAGGGGTGTCTGTAATATCGACGCAAGGTATCGTCCATTTCATTTCTTTCAATTCCTTATCTCCTTTAACCTGAGAAGGTAACAATTGAAGCAGAGTCTGTACCCCATAAAAAATACCTGCCGGCTGATGCGCTGTAAGAAGAATATCCCCATGTTTTACCAACAAATGATAACCTTCAGCCCCCAATGCCTCGTCGTCTATCAGTTTAAATTCGATATTGCCATGCTTCTCCACAGGAATTTCAAAACCCGTAGCCGGTGCTATTTTGTCACTGAAATAGCGGGCAATAGATACTAAACCGGGATTAGAAATGTCGAGTTCAATAGCGGCACGACGTGTTAACTTAAAATAATCGGTCCCCACCGTAATCTTTTCTGGAGCCGGAATCAATGCCAATTCGTTGTTTATCTTGACTTTTTCGGCGCAGGATGTAAATCCTAATAAAATACTTACCAGAGTAAGTACAAATGGCAACTTTCTCATAAAGCTGTATACTTTTATTTTGAACGCGAAGATAGAGATTCTATTTCACACAGCCAATCCTTCATTAGTCACAAATTACAACCGTTCATTTTTCGATTCTATTTTAAAATCCTTCGAAACAAAAATCTTTCAATATGGAATACAAAAAAACGGGCAAGCATCTATTGTTTATAGGATGCTTGCCCGTTTATAATCAGATACCTGCCGGAACAGAATCCGGTTTTTCAAGTATATTATTTTTTAGTCGCTTCAATCCACTTGCGTGCATTTACGAAACCTTCGATCCACGGAGTTACTTCATCGCTGTTGCGGCGATCTTCGGGATAGTAACCGCATTGCCACGGGAACATCGCACGTTCCAAATGAGGCATCATAGCCAGATGGCGTCCGTCGTGCGAGCAGACACCGGCAACCGACCAAGGCGAACCGTTCGGATTGGCAGGATAGCCTTCGTAGTTGTATTTAAGTGCAATATGGTATTCTTTTTCTTCATACGGGAAAGAGAACTTGCCTTCACCATGCGTAATCCAGATACCCAGCTTCAAGCCGCTCATCGAACCGAACATAACAGAATGGTTCTTCGGTATTTCAACTGTGATGAAATTCGATTCGAGCTTGTGCGAATCGTTGTGCAACATCTTATGTTTCTTTTCATGTTCTGGATAAACCACACCCAGTTCTGCCATCAACTGGCAACCGTTGCAGATACCCAAGCTCAATGTGTCGGGACGTGCATAGAAGTTGTCCAGTGCCTTCTTGGCTTTCTCGTTATACAAGAAACCTCCGGCCCATCCTTTAGCAGAGCCCAAGACGTCAGAGTTGGAGAAACCACCACAGAACACGATCATGTTTACGTCTTCCAAAGTTTCGCGTCCGGAAGCCAAGTCGGTCATGTGAACATCTTTCACATCGAAACCTGCCAGATACAGTGCATATGACGTTTCACGTTCACACTGGCAACCCTTTTCACGGATTACGGCAGCACGGATTCCGCTCTTTCCTTTACGATCGGCAGTCAGGCCGTAAGAAGACAGCTTACCGGTGAAGTTCTTCGGATATTTGAATTCCAGCGGCTGCATCTTGTAATTCTCGAAACGGTTGCCTGCGCATACGCTACCGCTCTGCTTGATATCCAGTTTATAAGAAGATTCGTACCATACGTCACGCATATAGTCGATACCGAAATGGTACTGAATACCGTCTTTGGATACCAATAGATGGCGTTCGCCGGTCGGCTTGGCAATAACGGCACAACCCACACCTGCATCTTCCATCAGTTTCTCAAATGCTTTCTTGTCCTTTACCTGTACGATGATACCCGGATTTTCGGAGAACAAAATCTTGATAATGTCCTGTTCAGCCAGCTTATCGAGGTTCACATCCAGACCACCATCCACGTTGGCAAAACACATTTCCAACAGGGTCGTAATCATACCGCCGGCAGAGATATCGTGTCCGGCCAGGATCAGGCCCTTTTCAATCGCATCTTGTACGGCGTTGAACGCATCCTGGAAATATTCCGGGTCTTTTACGGTCGGCACTTCGTTGCCAAGCTTGTTCAATACCTGTGCAAAAGCAGAACCGCCCAGTTTCATCGTGTCGAACGAGAAGTCTATATAATAAAGGTAAGAATTCTTTTCATGAGCCAATACCGGAGAAACAATCTTGCGGATGTCGCTTACTTCAGCACCGGCGGAGATAATAACCGTACCCGGAGCAATCACCTTGTCGTCGCCATACTTCTGCGTCATAGAGAGAGAGTCCTTACCTGTCGGAATATTGATACCCAACGAGCAAGCAAAGTCTGAAGCAGCCTGAACAGCCGTGTAAAGACGAGCGTCTTCACCTTCGTTGCGACATGGCCACATCCAGTTGGCACTCAGTGATACGCCAGACAACTTGTCTGCCAACGGCGCAAAGACGATATTCGTCAGTGATTCGGCAATCGCCATAACAGAACCGGCAGCCGGATCAATCAGCGCTACCTGCGGAGCATGACCGATAGATGTAGCGATACCCGCTTTTCCACGGTAATCCAAAGCTACTGCACCCAAGTCACTCAACGGCAACTGCAATTCGCCCTGACACTGCTGGCGTGCAATCTTACCAGTCACCGAACGGTCCACCTTGTTGGTCAACCAGTCCTTACATGCAACGGCTTCCAACTGAAGTACGTTTTCAAGATAATGATGCAATTCGGATTCTTTATAAACGACCGGAGCATATGTCTCTTCTATCGTATGATCCTTCATGATCGTTCTTGGCGGTTTACCGAACATATATTCCAACTTGATATCGATCGGTTTCACGCCGTCGGCCTGTTCGAAGACGAATTTCATATCATCGGTCGTTTCACCCACCACATACATTGGAGAGCGTTCGCGGTCGGCAATGCGCCGTACACGGGCTACATCTTCTTCTTTCATCAGCAAGCCCATACGTTCCTGGCTTTCGTTACCCACGATTTCCTTCGCGGAAAGCGTCGGGTCGCCGACAGGCAACTGACTCATGTCAATATGTCCACCGGTCGCTTCCACCAATTCGGAGAGACAGTTCAAGTGACCGCCTGCGCCGTGGTCATGGATGGAGATAACCGGATTGTTATCCGATTCGGCAATCGCACGGATCACATTGGATACGCGTTTCTGCATTTCCGGATTGGCACGCTGTACGGCGTTCAACTCGATACCGCTGGTGTACTGTCCCGTGTTTACAGAAGAGACAGCACCACCGCCCATACCGATACGGTAGTTGTCACCACCCAGCAGGACTACTTTTTCGCCCGGTGCGGGATCGCCCTTCAACGCGTCGCGCATATTGGCATAACCGACACCGCCTGCCAACATGATTACTTTGTCGTAAGCATATTTCTTATTGTTCTCTTCGTGTTCGAAAGTCAAGACCGAACCACAGATCAGCGGTTGTCCGAACTTGTTACCGAAATCGGATGCACCGTTGGAAGCCTTGATCAGGATTTGTTCCGGAGTCTGATACAACCAAGGGCGCGGATCAAGAATCTTTTCCCATTCACGTGCACCTTCCGTACGTGGATAAGCTGTCATGTAAACGGCTGTACCGGCAATCGGCAGAGAAGCCTTACCACCGCCCAGACGGTCGCGGATTTCACCCCCCGATCCGGTAGCCGCACCGTTGAACGGTTCGACCGTTGTCGGGAAGTTGTGGGTTTCAGCTTTCAATGAGATAACCGATTTGATCTCCTTTACTTCGTAGAAGTCCGGTTTGTCACCACTTGCCGGAGCAAACTGTTCGATTACCGGCCCTTCGTTGAAAGCCACATTATCTTTATAGGCGGAAACCAGCTTGTTCGGGTTTTCCGCCGATGTTTTCTTAATCAGATTAAAGAGAGAACTTTCTTTCTCTTCTCCGTCGATAATAAATGTACCACCGAAGATTTTGTGACGGCAGTGTTCCGAGTTTACCTGTGCAAAGCCGTACACTTCACTGTCGGTCAGCTTACGTCCCAATTTCTGGCTTACTTCGTTCAAATAAGCGATTTCTTCTTTACTCAAAGCCAAGCCTTCCTGCAGGTTATAAGCCTCCAGGTCTTCGATATAGACAATCGGATCCGGTTGTTTGCTGATTGTAAATATCTCCTGGTTCAACCCGTTATAGATACGCTGTAACATAGGGTCATGATCGGCATCTTTACCGGAAACCGGGAAGTATTCCTCTATACGAGAAATACCGGTAAGCCCCATATTCTGGGTAATTTCCACGGCATTAGTACTCCACGGGGTAATCATTTCCCGGCGCGGACCAACAAACCAGCCATCCAATGTTTCCTCTTTCAAAGGAGTAGCTTCACTAAATAACCATACAAGCTTTTGAACATCTTCAGGAGAGAAAGCGTGTGCAGCTTCAACAGCCAGCACAGACTTCGTTGGAGATTGAAAGAATAGAATCATATCGTCGATTTATTAATTGTATTCTGTTTGTCGGGGCAGACTGAATAGCCCCTCGCTTACAGAGTGCAAAGATAACAAATTCGTGGCAGATAATCAGTCATTCGACTGTAACTTTTAATATACGAATGCCTTCGTTAACTCCACAGGCTGCAAAGAATTACTTTTAGGGTAAATCATACGCTAATTAAATTCTTTTAGATATTCCATAGGCTTTGATTAACAAATATTACCCGTTCATATTTGCATAAATACCACACCAACCGTACTTTTGCATCGTGGTTTTTTCATAATAGTATTAGATTTAAGGTTAACAAAGTTGGTTAGGGGTTGTCGTGAGACAGCCTTTAATTTTTTATACAGGTCTATACCGGTTTCCGGGTAATGATTTCACAAGCCCGTTCATCTCCAATTCAAATAAAACAGTAGCCAGTTGCTGGACCGGAATATCGGTTTCCACCGCTAATTCATTGATGTGTATTTCCGTCCGTTCATTGATAATAGCAACAAGTTGTGCATGTTGGTCATTCTCCGGAAAAAGCAACTCGGTTTGTACCACCTTTTGACGTACAGGTTTTGTTGCCTTATCCCAGCCTAAAGCAGCCATAAGGTCTGTTGCCGAAGTAATCATTCCAGCCTTGTTTTGGCGGATCAGGTTATTGCATCCCCGGGAATGGGTATCGGTAACTCTACCCGGAAAACAATAGATATCCCGGTCATACGAAAAAGCGATATCCGCAGTAATCAACGAACCGCCTTTTTCTGCCGATTCTATCACTACAACAGCTTCTGACAATCCGGCTACAATCCGGTTTCGTTTAATAAAATTAGGTTTATCCGGCTCTGTGCCGCTCGGAAAATCAGTCAACAACCCTCCCTGTTCAAGCAGCTCGACAGCCGTACCACGATGTGCCGGCGGATAAATACGGTCTAACCCATGGGCTAAGACGGCAACTGTAGGTAACTTATTTTTCAGTGCATTGCGATGGGCACAAATATCTATTCCATAAGCCAATCCGCTCACAATCAACAAGTCAGGGAAAGAAGCGGCAAGTTCTTTTATCAGGACATCCACCTGCTCCCGTCCATATTCCGTAGCATGCCTCGTCCCCACAATACTAAGCATATGTGTGGCATTCAGGTCGGCATTCCCTTTAAAATAAAAAAGTACCGGAGCATCGGGGCACTCCCTGAGCCGGGAAGGATAGGTTTCATCTGTCAGGAAATAACAGGTGATCTGATTTTTCTCAATAAACGCAACTTCTTTTTCAGCCCTGAGAAGCACATCCGGGCTTTTAATTTCGGCAGCCAATACACTGCCGATACCCGGAATACGTTCCAATAAATGCTTTTTCTCTGCAAATACGGCTTCTGCATCTCCCAAAGTCTGTAAAAGTTGACGGGCGAGAATATCTCCCACCCCGTTTATCATAGTAAGGCCGATTTGGTAAATCTGTTTGTCTGTCATTATTTCTCTATCTTTTTAAGCAACTCATCGAAATATTCCCCCCTTGTTAGTTTTCCATTTTCTACTACTACCGATTCCACTGTCCCTTTGGTTGCCAACACCCCGTCCGACTCGCGGTAAATATCCTGTTCAAACACGAGTTTTACACCTTTTTTATATACGTTTAAACACGAGATGTAGCGGTCGCCGCTTCGAAGGGATTGCTTGAATTGTATGTCTACACGAGCTACAAAGGCATCAATCCCCTGCTCGTGCATCTTTCCAAAGTTTTCACCTAAATATTCCAGAAACTCATGGCGCGTATGCTCCATATAATGCTGATAGTTGGAATTGTTTACCACACCCTGCAAATCGCATTCGTAATCGCGTACTTTATCTGCCAATTTAAAAATATATTCTTTCATCATTCGAATTGTTTAGTGATTTTATTCGGCTCCATTTTATATAAACGATCCGACGGACGGACTTTGTCTGTTACCTTAATGGAAAAACGTTCTCCTTTCACGGTCTGTTCTACGGATTCGAGTTCTACCCGTATTTCATCCACCTTTTGCATAACCGCTCCGGTAGTAGGCCCGGTGATCAAGATTTCATCGCCCACTTTCAATGTACCGGATTCCATTTCAAACTCCGCAACACCTATTTTATCAAAATACTTGATTCCTTTAGCCACATAGACTTTTTTCTTGGTAGCACCGGATCCGTATTTACTGCTCCACTCGCCCAACCGCTGTCCCAGATAGTATCCATCCCAAAAACCACGGTTGAAAACGCTGCGGAGACGTTCATCCCAAGCGGCAACTTTTTCCTCATCAAATGTGCCATTGCAATAAGCACGTACCGCCTCTTTATAGCATTCCGTCACAATACGTACATATTCCGGTCCGCGTGCACGTCCTTCTATTTTGAATACCCGTACACCCGCATCCATCATTTTATTCATAAAGTGGATGGTCTTCAAATCCTTCGGGGACATGATATACTGGTTTTCCACATCCAGTTCTATCTCACTGTCCTTATCCTTCACCGTATAAGCTCGGCGGCATATCTGCATACAAGCTCCACGGTTTGCCGAAGCATTCATTTCATGCAAGCTAAGATAACATTTACCGGACACAGCCATACACAGGGCTCCGTGGGCAAACATCTCGATACGTATTAATTCGCCTTTCGGCCCTTTAATTTGCTGTTCTACAATCTGCCGGTAGATTTCATGCACCTGCTTCAGGTTCAATTCGCGTGCCAGCACAACCACATCGGCAAAACGTGCGTAAAACTTCAACGCTTCCGCATTCGATATATTGAGCTGGGTGGAAAGATGGACTTCCTGCCCGATACTGTCGGCATAATTCATGGCTGCCACATCCGCAGCAATAATAGCGGAAATACCTGCTTCTTTCGCAGCATCGATTATCTCACGCATCAAGGGTAAATCTTCCCCATAAATTACCGTATTTACAGTCAGATAGCTCTTAATGCCATGTTCCTGGCAAATCGCTACAATTTTACGTAAATCGTCTGTTGTGAAATTATTGGAAGAGCGGGAACGCATATTCAGACCTTCAATACCGAAATAAATGGAATCGGCACCTCCCTGGATAGCTGCCATCAAGGATTCATAAGAACCCACCGGCGCCATTATTTCAAAATCTTTCTCGTTCAATGTAGTTTGGTTTTAAATTAGAAATCACAAAGATAGCTGATTCTTCTCAAATAGATAAACAGAATATGCGGGAACTTTCGCTTTGTAGCAATGCCTGTATCGATTTAAATGCTGGTTTATAAAATTTAGTCACGTACTATTTTGGATTTTATCCCAAACTATTTTGTTTTCGAGGTGGTCAAAAATATACACGAAGGTGTCATTAATATTTTCGAGGACGCCAAAAATATTAATGACACCCTCTTGAACAAAATTGATCAGGATGTTTTTTAAAATAGCCCGAGTCCTATTTTCTTAAGATTGGTATGCATTTCTAAAATCAACTCATATTTATTAATCTACGAATTGTAAGATATCATATTGAACAGGATAAGTAATTTTCTTTTTCAATTCCTGTTTAACCCGCTCCAACAAGTTCCCTGATGCATTCTTATTAATTTTAATACTCACTTTTAGGATATCATCGCTATATATCTTATCAATACGCTGTCCGAGATTCTGCTCCTGTTCGGAATACCGATCATACAAAACAAACTGCCGGTCTGCTTTCCCGTTTTTATAACTGAAAATAATCTGTCCTGGAGGAGGAGGTGGTGGTGGAGGCATAAAATCCCCTTTTTTAAACTTATATGCAACTTCAACGACACTATCTGCAGAAGAAGACGTTGCGTTTCTTTTTTGGATTCCACCCGCATCAATCTGACAAGTATAACCCATCTCTTCCAGCATTTTTTTAAATTTCTCAACTTTTTCCACTGAAGGTTTACGCCCTTCCCTTAGCAGAAGTACCGGTGTGGATTTGGAAAGTCTGTCAAAACGGGGATCACTTGGGTTCTCTGTAAATTTACTAATGCTGACTCCCAATATAACTTCCTTATTTTGGATAAGATAAACAATATCCTCACTTTTCCGGGCGGGTTTATGTACTTCATCCATGGTTGTATTCGGTATCGACGAATCAATCTTACATTTAATACCCTTTTCTTCCAGAACATTTTTCACCTTCTTCAAATAGGTAACCGGAACATCCTTGAATGCGGGATTAACAGTAACTTCTTCGGTATTTTTAAATTGTCCGTTTTCAATTCGTCTCGTTACATCTTCCAGTGTTTCACATAACATGCAGTCCCAATTATCGCCCCCTACCACTTTGTAAGTAAGGAAAACGACAGTACTCTGTTGCATAGTTTCTTGATTTAGCATACTTTTGCTTACAAGAGGCCGAAAACTCCTGCTTGACATTGTTTCTAACGACAAAGGCATTCTTGGACGGGCGAACGCACTTAAGGCTGCAAGACCTACAGGAAGCAATAATGCGAGTTTTAATCGCGCCCAATTGTTCGATTTCTTTTTTAACATCATAGTAATACGTTTTTTAATTTTACTGTGATTAAAGCTGTTGGCAAGAGTGTAGAGGCTGGAGCCGACAGCTTTTTTCACAAGTAACAGTTGATATTTAGTTGCATCGATGCCATGATTTAGTACGCCATTATCTGCCTGGTATTCGTGTATATCCCGCAATTCCCTTTTTAGCAACCAAACTGCGGGATTGAACCACTGCGTCAAAAGAACGATCTCCAGAAAAACCAAATCCAACGAATGGTGATAGCGGAGGTGCATCCTTTCATGGGTTAGAATTTCATCCGGATAATTCCGATAATCATCTTCCGAAAGAAAGATATAGCGCCCCCAACTAAAAGGGGAAAGAGAAGCCGGGATAAGTACTAATATATATTTTCCATCTTTCATTTTTTCCCCTTTTTGTAATAGGCGGTGTATACGAAAAAAGGACAAAGATGTTATAAACAGACAGAGACAACAACCCACTACGTAACTTATTCCTATAAGCCCTATCCATGAAATCAAAGAAGCGTCCGTATCTTCCGAAAGTATTTTTATGTCATCTACAGACTCCGATATTCCAGGAAATTCCTCTTTTGGATGAAAAACGGCATCCAATCGGCTAACCGGTCGGCTCAGAAAGACTGCTCTCTCCATTTCAATCTGGCAAAACGGCAATAATAAACAAATGCCAGTCCCCAACAACAATACCCAACGGTTGAACTGGAAAAATGTATCGTTGCTAAACAAAGCCTTAAAGCTGATATAGAATACCGCCAGGCAAATACCGGATTTAAGTATATATAGGAAAAAGGGTTCCATTGCTATTCTTTTCTATTTGTTCTTAATTTGACGAATCAACTCCTGCAATTCGTCAATAGTAAGTACCTCTTCTTCTATCAAAGAAGAAACCACACGCGTATATGAATTATCATAATATTTACCGATGACTTGTTTCAATGTGTTTTTCCGATATTCATCTTCCGACACTAAGGCATAATATTGATGTGTGTTTCCATATGCCTTATAACCGATGTAACCTTTTTCTTCAAGCGAACGGACAATTGTCGACAATGTATTGTAATGCGGCTTGGGTTCTTCCTGCAAATCGAGTAATTCACGGACAAACAAAGGACCCTTTGTCCAAAAATAGCCTAATATCTCTTCTTCTTTTGATGTTAATCTAACCATAATGCTCTTTTTATTAGACGAATACACAAATATAACTATATAAGTTAGTAATACAACTATAGTTTATAGTTATTTTACTATATTTTTTAGTAGACTTTCCTCTTTCCTATTATTGACAGAAAAACAGTACCTTTGTATCCATATATTTAATGTATAATATGAAAATAGGTACAATCGATTTAGGCGAACACCCCGTCTTCCTGGCCCCGATGGAAGATGTTACAGATATTTCCTTCCGTTTGATGTGTAAACGTTTCGGTGCGGATATGGTATATACCGAGTTCGTATCGAGCGATGCCCTGATACGGAGCGTAAACAAAACGCAGCAAAAATTAGTCGTCGCAGAAGAAGAACGCCCCGTTGCCATCCAAATATATGGTAAAGACGTGGCATCGATGGTGGAAGCGGCACGTATCTGCGAAGCGGCTCATCCGGATATTCTAGATATCAATTTCGGTTGCCCTGTAAAGAAAGTAGCTGGTAAAGGGGCTGGTGCGGGAATGCTTCGCAATATCCCGTTAATGTTGGAAATCACACGTGAAGTGGTTAAGGCGGTTAATATTCCCGTAACTGTCAAAACCCGTCTCGGCTGGGATGCGGACAATAAAATTATCGTAGACCTGGCAGAGCAATTGCAGGATTGTGGTATTGCCGCCCTGTCCATCCACGGACGTACACGCGCCCAGATGTATACAGGAGAAGCAGACTGGACACTGATAGGCGAAGTAAAGAATAATCCACGAATGCATATTCCCATTATTGGTAATGGAGATGTCACTTCTGCTGAAATCTGCAAGCAGCGTTTCGAGCAATATGGAGTGGATGCCGTCATGATCGGACGGGGAAGCATTGGACGTCCCTGGATTTTCCGTGAAGTGAAACATTATCTAAACACTGGCGAGTTCTTACCCAATGAACCCTTTATCTGGTATCTGGATATATTAAAAAAACAGGTGATGCAAAGCGTAGAACGGCTGGATGAACGCCGGGGTATCCTTCATATCCGCCGCCATCTGGCAGCTACGCCTTTATTTAAAGGTATTGCAGACTTCAAGCAAACCCGCGTAGCGATGTTACGGGCCGAAACCGTAAAAGAGCTATTTGAAATACTGGATGGAATCCCTTCAAAGTTTGATATTGAATTGATATGAAAAATATAACTCATCTAATATACTATCACTAAGAGAAAGCTCTTGTGTCAAATTTAAAAGGAAAAATGGCAATTTTACATTAAAATGTTACGAAACATATTGCAATACTGTAAAAATGTATTATATTTGCATCGAGTTTTTTTCATAGTATTTTAGATCTAAGGTTAACAAAGTCTTTACAGTAAAGGGGTCGGGAGATTGCTCTACTGTAAAGCACAAAAAAGCCGTATCCTTATAATTATAGGATACGGCTTTTTTGACTTTAGTTTCAAACCATTCCCCTATAGATTCCTTCGGATTATATCAAAAATAAACTTTTGAAGCCTACAGATATACAATTTTCCCCCAATAAAAAAGGCGTCGCATAATGCAACGCCTTTTTCAATCTATAGATATATTGTATTAGTCTTTCAACTTCGCGCAAATAAATTCGCGGTTCAAACGAGCGATGTTGCTAACAGAAATGTTCTTCGGACATTCCATTTCGCAAGCACGGGTGTTGGTACAGTTACCAAAGCCCAGTTCGTCCATTTTAGCAACCATAGCTTTTGCACGGCGTGCAGCTTCCACTTTACCTTGAGGCAACAATGCCAACTGACTGACTTTTGCAGAAACGAACAACATAGCCGAACCGTTTTTACAAGCAGCAGCACAAGCACCACAACCGATACAAGCAGCAGCATCCATAGCCAAATCTGCATCAGCCTTAGGGATAGGTATTGCATTTGCATCAGGCACACCACCTGTATTTACAGATGTAAAACCACCTGCCTGGATTATTTTATCATAAGCATAACGGTCTACCATCAAGTCGCGGATTACCGGGAAACCGGCAGAACGCCACGGTTCGATTGTAATAGTTTCGCCATCATTGAAACGACGCATGTAAAGCTGGCAAGTTGTAGCTCCTGTAGCCGGTCCGTGCGGATGTCCGTTTACATAAAGAGAACACATACCGCAGATACCTTCGCGGCAGTCGTGGTCGAATACAACAGGGTCTTTACCTTCATTGATAAGCTGTTCATTCAGGATGTCCAACATTTCCAGGAAAGAAGTACCCTGGTTGATGTTTTTCAGCTGGTAAGTTTCGAACTGTCCTTTTTCTTTCGGACCTTTCTGACGCCAAACTTTAAGTGTGATATTTATATCTTTATCCATGATTCTAATTTTTGTAATTGATGATTATTACTTCTTGTAGTTACGAGTCTGAGGTACTACGAATTCATAATTCAACGGTTCCTTCAGCATAACAGGGTCTTTGTCTTCACCCTGATATTCCCAGCAAGATACATACATGAACTTGTCATCGTGACGAAGTGCTTCGCCTTCTTCAGTCTGATGTTCCGTACGGAAGTGACCACCACAAGATTCTGCACGGTCTAATGCGTCATGAGCCATCAATGTACCGATTTCGATAAAGTCAGCCAGACGAAGTGCTTTTTCAAGCTCAACGTTCAAATCTTCTGCATCACCCGGAATACGTACATTTGTCCAGAATTCTTTCTTCAGGTCTTTCAACATAGCGATAGCTTCTTTCAAACCTTCAGCATCACGAGCCATACCGATATGTTCCCACATAATATGACCCAGTTTCTTATGGATAGAATCTACAGATTCTTTACCCTTGATATTCATCAATTTCTGGATACGAGCCTTGATATTCTTTTCCGCTTCTGCAAATTCCGGCAGTTCAGTACTGAAACGCGGCACCTGAATCTGGTCAGACAGATAATTCTGGATTGTATAGGGCAATACGAAGTAACCGTCAGCCAATCCCTGCATCAAAGCAGATGCACCCAAACGGTTTGCACCGTGATCGGAGAAGTTGGCTTCACCAATAGCGAACAGACCCGGGATAGAAGTCATCAATTCATAATCTACCCACAGACCACCCATTGAGTAGTGCAGAGCCGGATAGATCATCATTGGAGTTTCATATGGATCGTCGTCAGTAATTTCTTCGTACATATCGAACAAGTTACCATATTTCTGTTTTACCACTTCCTTACCCAAACGGTTGATAGCGTCGGAGAAGTCCAGGAATACAGCCAAACCGGTGTTGTTAACACCGAAACCAGCGTCGCAACGTTCTTTAGCAGCACGTGAAGCCACATCACGCGGCACCAGGTTACCGAATGCCGGATAACGGCGTTCCAAATAGTAGTCTCGGTCTGCTTCAGGAATATCTTTACCTTTCTTAGTTCCTGCCTGCAATGCTTTTGCATCTTCCAGTTTTTTCGGTACCCAGATACGGCCATCATTACGTAAAGATTCGGACATCAATGTCAGCTTAGACTGATAGTCGCCGTGTACAGGAACACAAGTCGGGTGAATCTGAACCATACAAGGGTTAGCAAAATAAGCACCTTTCTTATAGCACTGCCATGCAGCAGAACCGTTAGAAGCCATCGCGTTGGTTGACAGGAAGAATGTGTTTACATAACCACCGGTAGCAACAACAACAGCATGAGCAGAGAAACGTTCAATCTTACCTGTAACCAGGTTACGAGCGATAATACCACGAGCACGACCGTCTACTTTTACAACATCAAGCATTTCGTGGCGGGTATACATCTTTACTTTGTTCAAACCGATCTGACGGCTCAAAGCAGAGTAAGCGCCCAATAGCAACTGCTGTCCGGTCTGGCCGCGGGCGTAGAACGTACGCGATACCTGAGCACCACCGAATGAACGGTTATCCAGCAGACCACCATATTCGCGAGCGAAAGGTACGCCTTGTGCTACGCACTGGTCGATAATATTGTTGGAAACTTCGGCCAGACGATAAACGTTTGCTTCGCGGGCACGATAGTCACCACCTTTAATAGTATCATAGAACAGACGGTAAATAGAGTCACCATCATTCTGATAGTTCTTTGCAGCGTTGATACCACCCTGTGCAGCGATAGAGTGTGCACGACGGGGAGAGTCCTGGATACAGAAATTCAACACATTGAATCCCATTTCAGCAAGTGATGCAGCAGCAGAAGCACCAGCCAGACCTGTACCAACAACAATAACGTCCAAACGACGTTTATTAGCAGGGTTCACCAGTTTCTGGTGATCTTTATAATTTTTCCACTTCTCAGCCAAAGGGCCCTGAGGAATTTTTGAATTTATTTCGGTCATAATAATTAATTTTCTAAAGTTCTTCAATTATTGCACTTAATTAACGAGCGCCTTAAGCAACTGTACAGCTACCACCTACTCCGTTCAGATAGAAGATAATAGTGATTATAGCGAATACACCACAGATAACTGTTGCTACAATCTTAGAAATACATTCCCAACGGTTCAACCAGATTGTGTTGTTCCAACCGATCGTCTGGATAGCACTCCAGAAACCGTGAGTCAGGTGGAACCACAAGGCAGCATACCAAATCAGGTAAAGAACAGTAATCACAATGTTACCCTGGAAGTAGTAATTGATAAATGCCGCACCATCCTGCGGAGAAACCATAGCAGTACCCAATGCTACTTCATGATGTCCCAACAATTCTGCAAACATCATCTTATACCAGAACTGACTGAAGTGTAGAATCATGAACAGAATCACAATAAGCCCCAGCACAAACATGTTTTGTGATGCCCATTCTACGCCTTTCGGACGAGCATTGATAGCATAACGGTCGTTACCACGAGCTTTACGGTTCTGCAAAGTCAACATGATTGCATACACGAAGTGAACCACTACACCTGCAGCCAATACCAAAGTAGCAGCAACAGCATACCAATTTGCACCCAACAGCGAACAAACCGTGTTATAAGCTTCTCCGGAGAAAACAGCCGCCACGTTCATCGACAGGTGGAACAATAAAAACAGAACAAGAAAGAGGCCTGATATACTCATTATCAGTTTCTTTCCGATAGAAGAATTAAGTAACCACATAAGATAATAATTTAAGTTATTTAATTGTATTTAGAAATTTCTTCCCATCTGTGCATTAATCACGCAAAGGTATGCTAAATACGTATATCACGCAAACTATTAAAGAAAATTTTCAGCAATTATACCCCTTATGGAAATTCACTATCCGAAGAATAAAAAACAACATATTAGATTTATCTGGCAGAAAGACTTCAGATATTGTTACGAATCCGATACATTCCAATATATTTGCAATTTTAATGACAGCAAGAGCACAAACTAAGCACAGGAACACATGCAAAATAAATTCTGCCTACATGTTGGCCTCATTACTTTATTTCTCCTGATAATAGCAGTACCGGCTTTTTCTGAAAAGCCGGATACGGTAGAAAAGATACAGGCACTGATACATAAATCGGAGGAAATGCTAAAAGCAAATCCCTCCAAGGCTATTTATTATGCTAATTCTGCAATCTCGGAAGCACAGGGCTTAAAAGACAAAACGTATTTATCCATGGCACAAGCTACTTTGGGTGAAGCCTATATGAACCAAGGAGACTTCGACATGGGTTTTGAAGCAATTACCAACGCTATGGAAAATTGCCCGGCGAAAAACGATACACTTAATGCTTATATCTATGTCCGCCTGTCCAGTTCCTATATTAAACTGAGGGACTTCCAAAAAGCATTCGAATACGTGGACAAAGCGGCAGAGATTTATAAAGCGCTGAATGACTCTGCCAATCTTGCCGGATGTTATAACACGCGGGGGCTTATCTACATCCTCGTTCCAGATAATGTCAAAGCGGAAGAAAACTTTAAAACCTCACTTGCCATCAATCGTAAACTGGGTAACAAGAAACTGGTTGCCGCAAATCTGAATAACCTCTGCCTGTACGAAGGCAACTGCCAGGAAAAGATAGATATGCTACACGAAGCCATAGCAATCAATGATTCACTGAAAGCCATATGGTCTTTAGGAGAAAATTATAATAATTTGGGGACCCAATATTTCTATGCGAAAGAATATGACAAAGCATTGGCGGCTCTCGATACAGCAAAAAGATACGCCCAAAAGATTAATGCCAAAGAACTCATTTCCGATAATCACCGCTATGCTTCTTGGGTCTATGCCGCCCAACAAAACTATCCGGAGGCTTACACGAACCTGTTGGAACTGTACAATACAGAGCAAGAGTTACTGGCAAAAGACGAAATGCGTCAGATTGAACTGAATATCATCCAAAAACGCTTACGTGCAAAAGAACAGGCTATGCTGATGCAGGAGCAGGCTTTTCAAATCAAAAATTTAAGAATGCAGACACTGATTGCAGCTTTAGCGGCTATTGCAATCTTGTTAATACTACTATATGTATTACGTCATTCCCGTCAGCAAAAAAAGATACAGGCATTAGAAGCGGCAAAAAAACTGGATAGCCAGGAAAAAGAGCTGATTGCCCTGAAATTACAGAAAGCAGAGAGTGATACACAAGCTGCACAAGCAGAACTGGATTACAGCCGGCAAGAACTGACCAACTTTGCATTTTTTGTACGGAGCAGAAACGATTTGCTTGCCAATATCCAGTCTATGATTAAAGACGGATATAAATTATCCGGTAAAGATATGGATACACACCTCAGAAGTATCAATGCTTATATTTCCCAGTTCAATGCTAAGAATTCGGAAACGGAACTATTGATTGATAAAGTGAACGCCCGCTTCATAGGCAAACTGTCACAAATCCACCCGGATCTCTCCAAGAACGAGCAACGTCTTGCCTCCTTATTAAGGATTGGTTTAAGCACAAAAGAAATTGCTTCAGTAATCGACTCCAACCAAAAAACTGTTAATATGGCTCGTTACCGACTTCGCAAACATTTAAATTTAGAAACAGATGAAAGTTTGACCGAATATATGAAAAGTATATAAATGTAGTACTTCAAAATAATTAAATACCAATAAAACAAACTATTAACAACAGCCATGTAGATAAAAACTTAAGTAATATTCCCCATTTGTAGAGATTAGATAGGTCGCTAAACCATTGACAAGACTTAAAACAAAGGTTATTCTTGCGAAAAAATTTATTAATCTTTTCAAATCAAAAACCATGGGAATATCATTAAGTAACCACCGGAAAACATCCGGTTCGCTTCTAAAAGCTACCACATTGCTGGTACTTCTTTCCCTTTTTCCATTCTTTGGCTTTGCCCAGGAAATAAACGTAAAAGGTGTTGTTTATGATGAAACAGGCTTGCCTGCTATCGGTGTGAATATCCTGAAAAAAGGGACAACGATAGGTACTATTACAGATGCAGACGGTAAATACGAAATCGCTGCACAAAAAGGAGACATCCTCGTCTTTTCTTATATAGGATATACCTCGCAGGAAATTCCCTATAACGGACAATCCAAACTGGACATTAAACTTCAGGAAGATACCGAAAAACTGGACGAAGTGGTCGTTATCGGTTACGGTACGATGAAAAAGAGCGACTTAACCGGAGCTATTTCATCCGTAGATGTGGAAGAACTGACCAGTCGTGCCACAACCAACCCAGCCGAAGCATTACAAGGACGCGTTGCCGGTGTAAATATCCAGAAACAGGGAGGTAATGCCGGAGCAGGCATCACTGTAAAAATCCGTGGTGTAAAATCATTTAGCGATGACCAACAACCGCTATATATCATCGATGGTTTCCCTGGTGATATCAGCAATGTTAACCCACAGGACATTTCCTCTATGGAAGTATTGAAAGACGGTGCCGCAGCTGCTATCTATGGTTCGAGAGCTGCCAACGGTGTTATCATGATTACAACGAAGAACGGTAAGAAAGGTGATTTGAAAGTAGACCTGAATGCTTACCTGAATTTCTCTTCGGTTGCTAAAAAGCTGGAACTGCTGGATTCGGAAGGTTACGTACAAGTTCATAAACAGATGTATGATAACTACTATGCACAATACAACAAAACCCCGAATTATCCGGGATATATCACTGGTTACCTGGCAAACCCGTCCAAATATGCCAATACAAACTGGCAGGACGAAATCTTCCGCCACGGTCTGACACAAAACTATCAGGTCAGCGTACGCGGAGGTTCGGAAAAAGCCCGCTACTCCGTTTCTTACAATCACTCTGACGATAAAGGTATCTTACTGGGTAACAATTTCCGCCAGGACAATGCCCGTATGAAACTCGCCGTTACTAAAAACATTTTCGATCTGGATGCAAATATGGCATTCATGGCTAAAAATGAGAAACAACCTCAATATAAACTGAAAGAAGCCTACGGCATCTCTCCCCTTGTTCCGGTGTACGATGAAAATGCCCCCTCCGGCTACGGACTAACCGACCATGATGGTCTGCCAAGCAATCGTAACGTTTTAGCAGATAACGAATTCCGCAAAGCTGAAGGTAAAACATATAATATCGATGCAAATGTTTCTATCACCGCCCATTTAGCTGAATGGCTGACTTTCAAAACCGCTTATTCTTACCGTGGTGAAAACTACCGCTACGCCAGACATATGCCGGCTTATGTGGCAGACATCAAACAAAAACAGGACTATCCTACCCAATACGAAAAGAGTTACTATTGGGAAGAACAGACCATCGACAACGTATTGAACTTCGACAAAACGTTCGGTTCCCACTCGCTGAATGTAATGGCCGGTAGTTCCATCCAGTTGTACGATTATACATGGAATGAAGTACAGGTAGAAGGAAAAAATACCGTGTATGAAGTAAAAGACGGCAAACTGGTAACAAACGAAGTCTCCGCCGGTTTCCTTGACCAGAACTTCGCAACAATCGGTGCAGGCAAAGGCGGCACTTATTCCGGCGACGGTTCCATCTCCAAATACAGACGTGCCTCTTTCTTCGGACGTGTCAATTACTCCTATGCAGGCCGTTATATGATTCAGGCTACCGTACGTGCCGATGGTTCTTCCAAATTCAGCAAAGATAACCGTTGGGGTACATTCCCTTCCGTAGCTGTAGGATGGAGAATTTCCGAAGAAGAATTCTTCCCGAAAGAGAGTGTAATCAGTAACCTGAAACTTCGTGCCAGCTGGGGACGCCTGGGTAATGAAATGGCGCTGAAATACTATGATTTCCTGACATTGATCACTACAGACAATACAATGAACCAGGGTTCCGTACAGGGAAGCGGTTCTTCTCCATGGCCGGGAAGCATTGCAAACGGCTTATCGGAACGTAACCTGAAATGGGAAACAACAGATACCAAAAACATCGGATTGGACTATGGATTATTCAACGGACGTTTATCCGGTGCTATCAACTACTATTACAACAAGACAGAGGATATGTTAATCACAAAGAAACTCCCTCTCTCTGTTGGTCTGCAAAACCCGACTCTGAATGTAGGTAAGATACGTAATGCAGGTTTCGAACTGGAAGTAAACTGGGCTGACAAAAAAGGCGGCTGGGACTACAATGTAGGTTTGAACCTGACAACCACCGACAACAAAGTACTGGAACTGTCCGACAAAGGACAAGCCCTTTACGGAAGCGGTTTGAAATGGGGAACAGAACACTTCCCGACCCAGACACGCGAAGGATCGCCTATCTCTTCATTCTTCCTGTACCGCACCGACGGCATCTTCCAGAGCGACCAGGAAGCCGCAGCCTACGTTAACAGCAAAGGACAACGTTTGCAACCGAACGCTAAGGCAGGAGATCTCCGTTTTCGGGACGTAAACGGAGATGGTGTCATCGACGATGACGACAAAGAATTTTGCGGTTCCGGTATGCCGAAAGTGGAAGTCAACTTATCAGCCGGAGCGTCTTTCAAAGGTTTCGATGCTTCCGTATTGTTGGGAAGCGGCTGGGGACATAAATTATATAACGGTAACCGCTACTTCTTCGAAGGCATGAGTTCCGGAACAAATATGTTAACTTCTACATTAAACGCATGGACACCGCAAAATACAAACACAGATGTGCCTCGTGCCGTATTGCAGGACCCGAACAACAACTCACGTGAGAGTGACCGCTTCCTCGAAAACGGCAACTTCATCCGTCTTCGCCAGTTGCAAATCGGTTATACACTGCCTTCTTCCATTATGAAGAAAGCAATGATAGACCGTCTGAGAATCTATGTTAGCGGTGAAAACCTGTTCACCATCACAAAATACAGCGGTATCGACCCGGAATTTTCTACATCAAGCATCCTGAATACAGGTGTCGACAAAGAAATCTATCCGTTCACCCGCTCTTATATCGTAGGTTTACAACTTACATTCTAATTCATTCACCATAAAAAGAAGATAACGATGAAAAAAATCAATTATATAGTTGCCGCCCTCCTGTTTATGGGAGCAACGACCGGTTGCGATGATTTCCTGACAGTGGAATCGCCGGACCAGCTGACCACCGATACGTTCTGGAGAGATGTTAATGATGCCGAATCCGCCATGGCAGCCGCCTATGCCCCGATGGAAGGTTCGATAGATACCTATAGCTTTGCTGAAATCCACTGGCCGGTGGAAGCATACCGCGAAGACATCGTAGAGTTAGGTTCGGACGCTTTAAACTACCCGAATTGGGTGGAACTCGCCAATTTCACCTACACTAACGGTAACACACAGTTCACTTACTACTGGCAGGAAAACTACCGGGGTATCAACTACTGCAACCAGATTCTGGAAAACGTACCGAACATTCCTGCCGACAAAATCACAGACGAAGAACGGACATCCCTTTTGGCTGAAGCTCATTTCCTTCGTGGCTATTATCATCTGAAACTCCAGTTAAACTGGGAACAGATCATCATCCGGGATAAATATATCAAAGATACGGAAGGGCTGAACAAAGCACTGTCCACACGTTCGGACTCTTGGGATTTTATCATTGATGAATTTACCCAAGCGACTAAACTGCCGTCGGAACGCGGTTCGGATAAACTGGGACGTGCCACAAGCGGAGCCGCTTATGCTTATCTGGGCTGGGCTCACCTTACACGTGCTTATGAAGAACCGGCAAAGAAAGACGCCGAACTGGATGCAGCACTTACTGCTTTCAATGAAGTAAAAGGATACGGACTGGTTGACGATCCCAGCACTTTATTCGACGGGACCAATAAAAACTCGAAAGAAAGCGTATTCGAACTGCAACTGAGTATGTCGGATGCCAGCGGTGCCTGGTATAAAACACAATTACACCGTTGGATCGGCTGTTCAGAACTCTGGGGATGGGATGAAATCCTGCCAAGCGACATGTTGATGGAAGAATACATGAAAGAAGGTAAAATCGCCACAACCGGACGCTACGACAGCCGTTTGTACCAGACCATCTTCTACCAGTGCGACTATTTCAATGACCCGGATGCCGGACGTGTATATGGCGACATCTACGACCATTGGTTCTGCGAATTTGATGAAGATGATAATCCTATTGAAGGCACAGCCTACAACAAACCAGCTTTCCGCAAACTGATGCCCGCCAATTACGAAGGGCTGGCTGCCAATTATTTCGCCCCGAATATTCCTCTGATGCGTTATTCCAACGTATTGCTTATGAAAGCAGAAGTCCTGAACGAACTGAACCGTACCCCGGAAGCTATCTTGCTGATCGACGAAGTACGCGAACGCGCCGATATGCCTAAAATGACAGGCACATCCAAACAAGCGGTCCAGGCTCAGATCGAACACGAACGTATCCTGGAATTCCCGTTGGAAAACATGCGTTTCTATGACCTGCGCCGTTGGGGTAAGACCAAAGACGCTTTACAGGCGGTAGGACGTAATTTCAATCCGGAGAAAAACAACTTCTATCCGGTTCCCCTGCAAGAAATAAATTCTAACGGAGCATTGAACTGATATGAAGGTAAAACCTATCAATCATACCTAATAAATAGACACATTCTTAGTATTTAACGGAGGTGGTTGCAAAAAGATTTTTGTAACCCCTCCTTTTCCTTCCAAAGACTAAAACAGTTATGAGACAATTCTATCTTACGACATATGCCTTATTAACTTGCTTACTCGTCCAGGCACAGCCCAAAGAATGGGAAAACCAACGAGTGAATCAAATCAACCGGGAACCTATCCATGCCCATTTTGTTCCGTATGCTTCGGAAAAAGCAGCATTGGCTAAAGACGCCTCAGCCGAACGACGCCATTCGTTGAACGGGACATGGAAATTCCATTTCGCTAAAAACCCGGATTCCCGTCCGGTAACCTTCTACGAGGAAGGATTCGATGTTTCCGGCTGGAAAAATATTGACGTTCCCGGCAGTTGGGAATTACAAGGGTTCGATGCTCCGATTTATACGGATACACGCTACCCGTTCCCTGCCAATCCGCCTCATGTACCCACCGACTATAATCCGGTAGGCTCGTACGTAACCACCTTCACGGTTCCCGAGAACTTTAAAGGAGAAGATATATTATTGCATTTCGGAGGCGTGGAATCCGCCTATTACTGCTGGATAAACGGGCAGTTCGTCGGATACAGCGAAGACAGCCGCCTGCCTTCCGAATACCTGATTAACAAATACCTGAAACCGGGAGAGAACAAATTGGCTGTAGAAGTATACCGCTATAGCGACGGCTCTTATCTGGAAGGACAGGACTATTGGAAATACAGCGGCATCGAACGCAATGTCATGCTGATAGCCCGTCCCAAGGTGCGGATAAAAGACTTCGAACTCCTTGCCGACCTCCAAAATGAATATAAGGACGGCGCTTTCCAAATCAAATTCACCTTGGACAACCGACAGAACGTAAAAGGTTCCACCATACAACTAAAGATACTGGACGGCAACAAAGAAATCGCCTCTGCCCGGCTGACCGCACGAAGCAATGCAGACACCCTGCTCACCTTTGCCAAAGACTTCCCGGATGTAAAACGCTGGACAGCGGAAACGCCCAACCTCTATACCTTGGTTGTAAATACCTTGAACAAGAAAGGAGCAGTTACCGAATCTTTCGTTCAACGCTTCGGCTTCCGTAAGGTAGAAATGAAACACGGCATGCTGCATGTAAACGGAACCCCCATCCTGATAAAAGGAGTAAACCGCCACGAACACGACATGCACAAAGGACGCTCCATCTCCGTTGAAAGCATGATACAGGATATCCGCCTAATGAAACAATTCAACATCAACGCCGTTCGCTGTTGCCACTATCCGAATTATGAGGAATGGTACGAACTGTGCAACGAATACGGTATCTATCTGGTAGACGAAGCCAATCTGGAATCCCACGGGATGATGGATACGGAAGAAGGGACGCTTGCCAATATGGACGGATGGGACATTCCTTTCATGGAACGTATGGAGCGCATGGTGGAACGCGATAAAAACGTAACAGCCATCATCACCTGGAGCCTGGGTAACGAATCGGGCTACGGCAAACATTTTGAAACCATCTACCACTGGACAAAGAAACGCGACGCAAGCCGCCCGGTACAGTACGAAGGAGGAGGCGTGAAAGGCCTATCCGATATCTATTGCCCGATGTACGGACGTATCTGGCTGCTCCGCCAATGGGCGAACCAACGGCAACAGCGCCCGCTTATCCTCTGCGAATATGCACATGCCATGGGTAACAGCGTGGGCAACCTGAACGACTACTGGGAACTTATCTACAAATACGATAACCTGCAAGGCGGCTTTATCTGGGACTGGGTAGACCAGACCTTTGCCATCAAAGACAAAAAAGGGCACGACATACAGGCATATGGCGGCGACATGGGATTTGTCGGCATCGTAAACGACTCTAACTTCTGTGCAAACGGACTTGTAGCAGCCGACCGCTCCCTGCATCCGCATATTTGGGAAGTCAAAAAAGTGTACCAGTATATCCATTTCAAGGGCATCCCCTTCACGGCAAACCGCATCCGGGTAACCAACTATCACGATTTCGTATCCTCCGATTGCTACGATTACGCCTGGGCGGTAAAAGCAGACGGAAAGACCCTGTTCGAAGGGAAACTGGATGTCCCGGTTATCGCTCCCCATCAATCGGCGGAAGTAGTTGTTCCCATGCCTGAAATCCAACCGGAAGCAGGTACGGAATACTTCCTTCATCTTTCGGCACGGACCAAACAAGACACACCTCTGGTTCCCAAAGGGCATCTTGCCGCCTCCGAACAATGGCAATTGCCGGTTCAGGCACGCGCCGTATCACCAGAAAAAGCTACCGGTACCTTGACGATTGAGGAAACGCCCGAAAGCATTCACATAACAGGCAACTCCGTATCCCTGTCTTTCTCTAAAGCCAGCGGCGAAATGGACAGTTACCGCATAGGTGGAAAAGAATACCTGCAGGAAGGACTTCGCCCGAATTTCTGGCGCGGACTGACCGACAATGACGTGGCAAATGGCATGGACGAACGTTGTGGCACATGGAAATCGGCAGGAGATAAATTACAGTTGACCGATATTTCCATCCAACCATCCGCAGGAAAAGAACAGGTGACCATCCGCTCCGCTTATAAAATGCCGGAACAGGATGCCCAAACCCTGATTACCTACACGGTGTATGCAGACGGTGTAGTCAAGACGGACTTTGCCTTCACTCCGGGCGAAAAGGTACTGCCGGAAATCCCCCGTGTCGGCATGCGTATGATACTGAAAGGGGAATACGACCAAATGACCTGGTTCGGTCGCGGACCGCAGGAAAACTATTGGGACCGCAAATCCGGCGCCGATATAGACCTGTATAAAGCATCTGTCTGGGAACAATACCATCCGTATGTCCGCGCACAGGAAACCGCCAACAAAACCGATGTGCGTTGGGCTGCCTTGCAGAACAAGGATGGCGAAGGACTTCTGGTTAAAACCGCCAGCCACCCACTGAACGTAAGTGCCTGGAATTTCCCGATGAAGGACATCGAATATATCCCGTCCATGATTCGGCATATCCACGGCGGAAGCATTGAAAAGAAAGATATGGTCTGGTTGAACATAGACAGCAAACAAATGGGTGTGGGAGGCGACAATACCTGGGGAGCACAGACGCACCCGGAATATACCATCACTCCGGAAGCCCAAAGCTACAGCTTCTACCTGATTCCGGTCGACCGGCAAACAGACCTTGTGAAACAAGCTAAACTAAGCAGATAAAATGAACAAGAAATTCTCCGTTATAACATTCACTCTACTTGCGTTGTTCGGATGGGCAGGATGCACTGTACAGCAGTCCCTGCCCGTCTACACAGCGGAAAAGTACGGGAATATCGTGGACATCCGCTACACCCCCGACACAACATCCCGTTGCCGGGGATGGTTTACCGATGCGGGTTCATGGTTCGGATTCACCCTGCCGCAGGAAAACAAATGGGTGAACGGCTTTTGCGGTCCCTTCCATCTGGATATGAACCGGAGGGAATGGCTGTCGGATGCCTTGGTTAAAGTAGGCTTTGCCGATGAAGATACGGCCGTAGCTTACACGCCGGACTCCGTTTCCTACTTCCCCGGACGGTTGTATATGGCATCGTCCTCCGGCAAAGGACGCATCGAACAGGAACTGGTATTTATCGACAAAGGGACAGCCCTGCTATCCTGCCGTTCGGACCGGGATGCCTTATTCCGGTTCTCCGGGAAAACGCTCCCCGGGGGTACCACCAGCTTGGTAGATAAAAACACGCTGACACTGACACTTCCCGACGGCGAAGGCGTTGCACTGACATTCAGCCCGGAAATGGGTATACTTTCCACGGAGAACGGATACGAAACCTTATCCCTCAAACCGGGAAAGGCAGCAGTCGTCATTTCCTTCTTTGAAAAAGACTCCCTATCCCTTCCCGTACTACAGAAAGCTGCCTCCATCCAGACAGACCCAGAGAAATACAAAGCAGAGACAGCCGCACGCTGGGAAGGCTACCTCACCAAAGTGCTCCGCCCGGATATGCCGGAAGCCTACAACCGGATAGCGGTAAAAGCAGTTGTTACCCTGATGGCAAACTGGAAGAGCGCACGCGGAGACTTATTCCACGACGGTGTAGTACCCAGTCATGCCGTAGGCTACTTTATGGGATTCTGGGGCTGGGATTCATGGAAACATGCCGCGGGTATCGCCCGTTTTGCGCCGGAACTTGCCAAAGACCAGGTGCGCACGATGTTCGACTACCAGACACCGGAAGGGATGATTATCGACTGTATCTACAGCGATGCCGCCGAAAACAACGCACGCGACAGCAAACCGCCGTTGGCAGCATGGGCCGTGGACGAAATCTACAAAGCGACCGGCGACAGCAGTTTCGTAAAAGAGATGTTCCCCAAGCTGCTCGCTTATTATAAATGGTGGTTCAAGTACCGCGACCATAATCAAAACGGTATCTGCGAATTCGGCTCCTGCGACGGCACGCTGGAAGCTGCCGCCTGGGAGAGCGGGATGGATAATGCCATCCGTTTCGACGACGCAGTGATGGTAAAGAACGGAGAGAATGCCTGGAGCATGAATCAGGAATCGGTAGACCTGAATGCTTTCCTTGCCTTGGAACACCGGTTGCTGACAAAACTGGCTCCGGTGGCTGGCGCTACCTTCGACGAACCGAGCCGTTCGGCGGATGTTCAAAACTATTTCTTTGTGCCGGAACGCGGATTCTTCTTCGACAAGCGGCTGGACGGCACATTTGTTTTAGAAGAGGGGACAGAAGCGTGTATCCCCCTGTGGGCAGGAATAGCGACCAAGGAGCAGGCAGCCGATTGTATGAAGCTGTTTACCGATACGGCCAAATTCGCCACTTATATCCCCTTCCCCACCATTGCCGCAGACAATCCCAAGTTCATGCCGGCCGGTTACTGGCGGGGGCCTATCTGGCTGGACCAGGTTTACTTCGGTATCTCCGGTATCCGCAACTACGGATACAAGAAAGAAGCGGACGCTTTCACCGAACAGGTATTCAACCGCCTGCAAGGCCTGAAAGAGGATGCACCTATCCACGAAAACTACGACACGCACAACGGCGGACGCCTGAAAGCTCCCCACTTTAGCTGGAGCTCGGCACATCTGCTGATGCTGTACGAAGAATACGGGAAATAAAACAACTTTCCTGATATGGTGAATGTGTTAAAACGTTTTTGATACTTTCTTTTAGGCACGGATTTCACTGATTACACGGTTTTAAATATAATATTAAATAAACCGTGTAATCAGTGAAATCCGTGCCTAAAATTTTATTATTATGTAAGTAACCATAGGCTTTTGACCCCTCATTCGTTTTTCATATGAACCAAGTTCTGTGCAGACTGCGTCAAAACAGGACAAATATATAAACTAATCATCAGAGATAAACTTCCAAACTCATTGATTTTTAAAGCGTAACGCATGCAATAAAGGACCCATTAGCCGAGAGTATATGATTATTAACAGCTTTCCCGGTATGATATTTTTTTAATCTATCTCCTTTTTTAACATAGTCTGCACAGAACTCACATTATTCCTTTTTGAGAACAAACATAACTACCGAATATATGAAGACGAAAACAAAACTACAGGCTCCATGTCCCTCTTACAGACCGGCACAGGCACTTGCAGCAAGCGTATATCTGCTTATTGCTGTGCTGTTTGCTTCCTGCACGACAGAAGCGGACAAAGCAGACCGTACATCTGCGGATGAAGCGGATAACGGAAACAGACGTGAGGTATTGCTTTCCTTTAAAAACAAACTCACAGTAAAGACAACCAAGGCGGAAACCAAAGTAGCAACCAAAGCGGATGCTCCTATTGCTACCGAAGCGGAGAATGAAATCGCAACACTCGATGTATATGTGTTCGGAGCCAAAGCGGAAGGCGACGCCTATACCTTCCGCGAACGATTCTCCTATCGTCAGGACGGCTCGGCACTTCCGGCAGGAGCAAAGGAACTCAACCTTACACCAAGTACGGACAATGCTACCACTACCGCACTGCTGGAACTGCAAAAAGGGCTGTTCGTCCGCCTTTACTGCATAGCCAACCAAATGGAACTGATTAATCCTGTAGATGGTAATCCGGTAGCAGATACCTATTTCACCCCACTTACTTACGATGTGGAAACAGGTGTCCTGACAGACG
>UQLN01000037.1 GCA_900541965.1 uncultured Parabacteroides sp.
GACCGACTACCTCTGCCAGTTTCCTGCCGTATGATAACGAAATAAACGGAATTACCGACGTGATAGCCTGGAACCAATATTTTGGTTGGTACGGAGGTTCGCCTTCCGATATGGGTACATGGCTGGATGCCGCCCATAAAAGCCATCCGGAATATAAAATCGGTATCAGTGAATATGGGGCAGGCGCCAGCATTTACCATCAACAGGATTCGATGAAACGGGGAGAAGCATCCGGTTGGTGGCACCCTGAGAATTACCAGACTTATTACCATATGGGGAACTGGAAAGCTTTGTCGGAACGACCGTTTGTCTGGGGCTCTTTTATCTGGAACCTGTTTGATTTCGGTGCGGCCCACCGTACGGAAGGCGACCGTCCCGGTATTAACGACAAGGGGCTGGTAACCCACGACCGGAAGGTGAAAAAGGATGCCTTCTATTTCTATAAAGCCAACTGGAATCAAGAAGATAAGTTTGTGTATATCTCCAACCGGAGAAACAGGGACCGAGTAAATCCGGTTACAGACATCATGGTCTTTTCTAATCTGCCGGAAGTGGAATTGTTTGTCAACGGTAAAAGTCTGGGCAAACAAAGACCGGACGAACTGGCGACCTTCATCTGGAAAAGCGTCCGCTTGCAAAAAGGAGTAAATAAGATAGAAGCCTGTTCCGTACAAAAGAAAGAAAAAATTCAGGATAAAGTGGAGTTCTTTCTGAATGCGGCAGAATAACCATAATTATGTTTTTCCCAAATCATAGTTATGATTTTCCAAAACCATAGTTATGAAATGGGAAAAACGTATTTTTAAAGTCAATCCGCTAACTGAATTGATTTTATTTTTGTGAAAGAGAGAAAGGACGGTCGCTCTGAGCAGTACCTCTGCTTTTTTCAGGTTGGCCGCTCATTTCCAGTTTGAGGATACCTCCATTGATTATGTCGCTGTACTTGATAAAGTTGTGTGTATGATTTTTGCCGTTCAGGCTGGCATTCCGGATATAGACGTTGTCTTTGCTATTGTTATTGGCTTCTATCACGAACTTTTTACCGTTTTCCAGCGTAATCGTTGCCTTTGGGAATTTAGGGCTGCCTAATACATACTCGTCCGTACCCGGGCAAACGCTGTAAATACCTAATGCACTTAATACATACCAGGAAGACATACCGCCCTGGTCTTCATCTCCGGGATAACCGTTTTCCGTTCCGTTATACAAACGGTCCATCACCTGGCGAATCCAATACTGCGTTTTCCAGGGTTGCCCGGCATAGCTGTAAAGGTAAATCATATGCTGGATAGGCTGGTTTCCTTGTGCGTACTGCCCCATCTTGGCAAGTTCCATTTCCAGCATTTCATGTATTTTCGTTCCGTAAGTTCCGTATTTTATCGTATTGGGCACAGAGAATACAGAGTCGATCTTGGCAACAAACTTTTCATCGCCTCCCATCAGGTCTATCAATCCTTTTACATCGTGGAAGACAGACCAGGTATAATGCCAGGCATTTCCTTCGCAATACGGACCACCCCATTCGTACGGGTCGAAGTCCGCCCAGGAACCGTCAATCTTTCGTCCGCGCATAAATCCGACGGAAGGGTCGTACACGTTCTTATAGTTATACATCTGTTTGCCGAATACCTCCTGATAAAATTTGTTTCCGGTCATTTTTGCCAATTGATAACCGCAGAAATCATCATAAGCATATTCCAGTGTTTGTGCCGTAGAGCCCATGGATTCGGGATAAGGGATATAACCGATCTGGTAATATTCTTTCCAGAGAAAACGTCCGTTGGCGCCGCCCCAAGGACCTTTGTTCATTGCTTCATGTGCATAGGCCTTCAATGCGCGTTCAGGGTCGAATGTCCGGATACCTTTCGCCCAGGCATCGGCAAGTAAAGAAATGGCATGGTTGCCAATCATCCCGCCGGTTTCTCCCGGTGCCGACCAGGAAGGTAGCCAGCCGCATTGTTCCTGTGCATCAAGCAATGCTTGCATATAATGTCCCTGCATGGTAGGATGGAGAATGTTTGTCAAAGGAAATTGCGAACGGAAGGTATCCCAGAAACCATTGTCTGTAAACATATATCCATCATGTACTTTGGAATCGTAAGGACTGAAATAGTAAGGTTCCCCGTTCTCTTTTTCTTCATAGAATTTATGGGAGAACAAGTTGGCACGGAACATGCAGGAATAGAATGTAGTCATATCTTCTTCCGTTCCGCCTTCCACCAATACACGGTTCAAGAGTGTATTCCATTCGTTTCCGGCAGCTTTTTTCGTGTCTTCCACCGATTTGTGGCTGCCCAACTCGCGTTGCAACGTAACCAAAGCCTGTTCGGGGCTGATATAGGAGGAGGTTACTTTGGCCTGTACTTTTACGCCTTTTTTGAACTGGACATAAGCGCCTATTCCGGCACCGGAAGCTGCTAACTGACCGTTTACCGTTTGGTTGTCTTTATTATTCCAGGTGCCGTATGCCGTAAAAGGCTTATCGAACTGGATGACAAAATAATTCATGAACTCTTTAGGTACGAAAGCCCCGTTGTTCACATAACCGGTAATCCGTCTGTTTTTCGGGTCTATCTTTACTTCGCTCATTTTGGTATATCCGTCCAGCACAAGATAGGCATCGCCTGTGGAAGGATAGGAAAAACGGAAATGGGCGGAACGGGTGGTCGGAGACATTTCCGTGGTTACGCCATTGTCGAATTTAACTTTATAGTAATGCGGACCGGCTATTTCATTGGCATGTGTGAAAGATAAAGCGCGTTCCTCTTCGCCGACAACCAGTTTACCTAAAACCGGCATTAAAGAAAATACACCGTAGTCTCCCATCCACGGGCTGCACTGGTGGGTTTCCTGAAACCCGCGTATGGTAGTGGCAGTGTACTTATATTTCCATCCGTCCCCGTTTTTTCCGGTCTGTGGCGACCAGGCATGCATGGGGTAAGGTACGGCTGTTGTGGGATACGTATTCCCCCAGCTAAGTTCATAAGTAGAGTTTGTCCCTTGCAGTGTATTCACATATTTGACCAGGTCTTTTTGTGCTGCGGCCTGCGAGGCTACGCCCATTCCGGCAATCAGTACGAGTGCCGTGAATAGACGTTTGATATTGAATCGGTTCTTTTTATCCATTCGTATGGTTTGAATTTGTTGATTGTTACAAATATGATTTGTTTATTTCTCGGTGAGGCCTTTCCATGTATCCGTACGGAACGGGGAAGCAAGCAAGCCGTCACTGTTTACCAGGTTATTGTCTGCCGGATTGTTAGACCATCCGTAACGGACTGCAACCGGTTCTTTGATTCCGTCGTTGAAGACAATCACTTTTCCATCCTGTATATAAGCCTGTGCCCAGACGAATTTCCGGTCTGCTCCGGCAATGGTAAAGCCATTGACATAGTTGTATCTGTTCTTATCACTGGTAGATAATCCGTTGCCTGTATTGGAGAAGGACAATATGATTTTATTTCCTTCCTTTTTCATCGACTCGAATGCCGGCCCGGCTCCCAGTATATCCTTTCCGTAAGCAATTTTCAAGGCATTTTGTGCCAGTCGTTTACCCACATCCTGTTTGTTTCTCGGGTGAATATCAAAGGCCTCCCCTATATCCGTAATGACGGCTTGTCCGGTTTTCGGCAAACGTAAAGTCATATTCTGCGCTTCACGCAGTTCCGCCCATTCGCTCTCCTGTGGTTGTGCCTCTATAGCCATAAAGTTTGCCAACTGCACCCAGATAAATGGAAATTCATATCCCCATTGTT
Organism: uncultured Parabacteroides sp.; assembly: GCA_900541965.1. GTDB lineage: Bacteria > Bacteroidota > Bacteroidia > Bacteroidales > Tannerellaceae > Parabacteroides. The sequence continues at coordinate 3,756 of UQLN01000037.1, forward strand.
TACGCCAGTCGTTAATCATTAGCGGGAACAAGGAACGATATTGCCAGGCATGAGCCGTATTGTTTTCACCCTGATACCAGATTGCCCCTTTGATGCCATAACCGACCAGAGGACGTATCATACCATTGTAAAGCAGGGATGAAAAACTGTTAGGACCGGAAGCTGTACTCGAAAAACCATAGGATGAACTCAGTACAGACGGTTTATAACTCCATTCTCCAGCCAAAGGATATTTGCGTCCGGCAACTTCCAGATATACTTCTTCATCTTTTGCGGACATGCCGCCGATGGCTCCTGTATCGGTCATACGCAAGGCTATTGTATTTTTGCCGCTTTTCAGTATGCCGTCTTTAATGCGGTAGTTCCTGTTGGCAAACCAGAAATCGGTTCTTCCCACTTCTACACCGTTCACATAGGTAATATCTCCGTCGTCGATTCCACCTAACTGGATGCGACCTTCCAGCCCGGCTGCATCTTCCGGCAATTCAATTTCTGTCCTGAACCAAACGACTCCGTCTTCATTTTTCAAATCGCCGGACCAGATAGACGGGATATGGGTCTTTTTCCATCCCGTAGTTTTCACGGCAGGGGCATACCACTTTTCAATCAGCCCTTTATCTTTTTCCATGGCTTTCTTGAAGCGTTCGATATCCTGCATGGAATAGCCCAGCGCTTTTTCCAGTGTCTTGCCTTTATAAGGTGCGTATACAGGGTTCTCCATGGCAGCTTCCCAGCTTGTCCAGGTTTCTATATCCGTACCTCCCCAGGAAGAATGGATGAGTCCGACAGGAACATCCAACTCACTTTCCAGGGCTTGTCCGAAGAAATAGGCTACAGCCGAAAAAGTAGGGCTTGTCAGCGGGTTGCATTCTTTCCATGAAGCCGCCTGTATGTCGTCGCACTCGTTTGTCTGTATCGTTTTAGGAACGGTAAGCAAGCGGATTTGTTTGTTTTCAGACTGGCGGATGGCTTCTTCCGCATTATGTGCCCCACTCAGGTTAAATTCCATATTGGATTGCCCGCTGCATAACCAGACATCCCCGATCAGGATATTATCTAACGTGATGGTATTGTCGTTTCCTTTGACTGTCATCTCAAAAGGACCTCCGTATTTCATGGAGGGCAGTTCTACCTGCCAGCGACCGTTCTTGTCTGCCTTTACCGTTACGTTCGTCCCGTTAAATGAAACGGCAACGGTTTCTTTCTTATCCGCTTTTCCCCAGATACGGATAGGCATATCCCGTTGAAGTACCATATTATCGGAGAAGAAATGCGGCAGGCTGACAGTCGCCTGCATAAAGCTACTGAGCAATAGCCCGGCAACTAATAATGATGGTTTGAAAATCTTTCTCATATTTACTTGATATATATTTATTATACTCACTTGTCAACTGTCAATTTTCACTTGTCTTTCCCCACTCTTTATTCGGGGTAGCTCCCAATTCTATTTCCAAAGTTCCACCAGCCATGATATCCTGGTAATCGATGTAGCATTTTGTATATGTTTTACCATTTAACCGTGCAGACTGGATGTATGTGTTTTCTGGCGAATTATTCAGTGCCAGAATCGTAAAGGTTTTTCCTTTTCCGACCTGTATGCCTATATGCTCGAATAGGGGTGCCGTTATTTCAAAGCGGGTTTCTCCCGGACAGACCGGATGAATGCCGCAAGCTGCCAGTACATACCATGCCGACATCTGTCCTACGTCTTCGTTTCCAACCAATCCTTCAACGGCATTTTTATACGCTCTTTCGCAGATAAAGCGGCTCCATTTCTGGGTTTTCCAAGGTTCCCCCAAACAGTTGTACAGGAACGGGACATGGTGCACCGGTTCGTTTGCATGGTTGTAATAGCTGTTCCACAGGAAGTTGGAAGGTGTTTTTTCAAACATATTGTCGAGGTCGGCAACCACTGCTTCTCTTCCTCCTTTTAAAGCCACCATCCCTTCTATATCATGCGGGACGAACCAGCCTTGCTGTAATTCGTTACATTCCATACAGCCGTACCATTCCTGCAAACGTCCTTCTTTCGGCCAGGCAACAAAAGAGCCGTCTTCCTGCCGGGGGCGGAAACTTTTCTTTTCAGGGTCGTAAATCTTGCGGTATGCCTGCGAGCGTTTCCGGTATATCTCCTGGTCTTCCTTTTTTCCGAGTTGGCGTGCCAGTTCCGACATGCACCATTCCGTATAACCGTATTCCAATGTTTTGGATATGCCTGTAGGATCCGGCGTATATCCTAATTCCCCGTTTCCGAATTTTTCTGAAGAATTGATGGCATACCGGTACCCTTTTTCCATATCGTATCCACGAATGCCTTTTGCATAAGCATCAGCCAATACGGAAATCGCCGGATTGCCTAACATACATCCGCTGTAGGCATTCAGAAACTCCCAGCGTTCGTAATATTCGTTTCCACTCTGTTCAGCCAATGTTATTAGTGAATTTAACAAATCGTTGATTAATTGCGGATTGATGATTGTTTGCAAAGGCATCTGGCTGCGGAACACATCCCATCCGCTGAAAATAGTCCGTTTGGTGAACGCATCGGAAGCATGTACCTTTCCATCCGCTCCCGGATATTCTCCGTTTACGTCGGAAAAAATACGGGGGTCGATCATCGTATGGTAAAGCGATGTATAGAAAATGGTCTTTTGTTCTTCATTCTTACCTTCCACGGCAATTTTACCCAACGCCTTATCCCATAGGAGGCGGCTGTTTTCATATACGGAATCAAAGTCCCAATTCGGTATTTCCGCTTTCAGGTTCTTTTCCGCCCCTTCAGGGCTGGTAAAAGAAATCCCGGTTTTTAGTAATACCTGTTCCTCTTTCCCGGTTTCAAACTCAGAATAGAAACCCAGATGTTTCCCTTTAAATTCTTTTATATCCGGTATTACCTGTGCATTCGCTATTAGTTGCTGATACGCGTCGCTTTCTATATTTTCCCTTTTGCGGGGTTGTCCGTCCGGTATATCGGCGCTCCATACTCCGTATTTCTTTAACGGCTTGGAGAATTGGGCATAAAAGAACACGGTATAATCGGCATTCCCGTCTCCATTGCCCCAACCTCCGCCATCCGGTGTGCATATCATCTTTCCTGCGATAGTATGGTCGTCCACTACTTTCACTTCCTGCCAGGTGGAGGTTCCGCCCACACGGCGTGCCAGGTCTATTTGGATGCGCGACTGTTTATTCTCCGGGAAAGTGAAACGAAGCATCCCGCTATGTGGGGCGGCTGTTGCTTCCGTACGAATCATGTAATCACTTAACAGAACCGAATAGTAACCGGCTTTTGCCTGCTCCGATTTTTTATCATAACGGGAACGGTAGCCTGCATCCGGATTATCCGGCTTGCCGGAATTGGTTTTTATTTTCCCGGTAGTCGGCATTACCAGAAAATTCCCTAAATCGCCGTACCAGCCAATTCCGCTCATTTGGGTGAAAGCAAAACCTTCGATACTTTCATGCTCGTAACTGTACCCGGGACCGTTATCTCCTCCGGTAATTGTGTTCGGGCTTACCTGAACCATGCCATAGGGAGTTGTTGCTCCCGGAAATGTTTTTCCTAACCCATGATAAGCTCCTGCGGCATCGACATTTGTACTGGCTCCGATAAACGGATTGACATAATCCGATACATGCAGGGGAGTCTCCGCCTGGTCTGTAACGGAACTGCAACCGGTCAATGCAATGCTGATTAGAATGCCTAATAGTTTATTCATCTGACTGTATGTTTTTAGTATTGTTTAATCCTGAATGTTTTCATTCCGAATTGAGGGATATGGAAAGACAGAACCTGCCTGTCCTTCTCTTTTTTACAAGCGTACTCTTTTATTATCTGATTCTCCAGATTGATTTCTTCCACGGAAGCCGGAGTAAACGGCAATGCAAAGGTCTTCGTTCCGCTTGTTCCTTCGTTATAAAGGCGAACAATTAAATCATTGCCGTCATAATAAGCCGTACTTAAGAGCAAATCCTTATCCGGTGTATTCAATAAAGAAGCGGATGGGTGGTCCGAGGCCTCATACAAAGCGACCAGCGGCTCATCTCTTTTCGCGTTTTCAAAAGATATATGGGCTTTATCCCACATACCGCTGTGAGGCAGAAAGCTGTAATTGATTTCCGTTTGTTCCTTTATGGCATAATCCCGTCCCCACAGTCCGCCGCCTGAATACTGGACGGTCAGCCCCAGCGGATAGTCTTCGCCATGCAGGTAGCTGGTGGTATGGTCTGTAAACAGGCAGAAAGCCCGGTCGTTTTGTTTGTCGTACAAGTCTACCCAATTCAGGATGACATTATTTTTTATGCTATCCCAACGGTTGAAAAAGGTATTTTGTAATTTACTTTCACAAACATCGAAAGGGGCATTTTTATAAATCTGCCGGTTACCTGAAAGGACAGGGAAAAGCAGATGCAGTTTATAACGGTCGTCATAGTAGGTTTTGCGGACTTCCTGCATCTTGCTGGTTTCTTTTCGTTCCCCGATTCTGGAATTATTTTGCCAATCGATAACCAGCCGGCAGTCAATCCGGGGTTCTCCTTTCTTTAGTGTCAGGTATTGTGTAAACGGATGCCGTCCTATCTTTCCTCTGACGGAGACGGTTGTCATTAAAGCGCCGTCCGTTTCTACAGATACATTTGCCGGGGTTGAGGCAGAAGATAAGAAACCGCCTTCCTCATAAAAGTTGCCGCGTAGTTCGTTGAAGGCATAACCAGCCTCGCTATCTATCCATTCTTTCTTCTCTTTTTTATTATAGAGGGATACGATTGTCCCTCCTTTTTCCGGTACAATCTCTATCCGGTATAAGTCGTTTTCAACGAGCAAATGGTTGTTTGCCAGTCGTTGGGTTTGTGTTTCTTTACTTTTGGATGCTTTACCTTCTTTCAGGGAAAAGGAGGTATAGCCCATTGCCGGGACATCTGCCGGGAATACAATTTCATCGGCTGATATTCTCTGATAGGGAACGGTTTTGCCTGAACGGTTTTTCACAACGAACGGAGTGGTATTCCACGGAGCATTTATTTTACAATGAACTAATTCCTTGCGGTCTGTTCCGGTTGTATTATATACCCGTATATTGGAGTTATCCGTTTGTTGGGGAACAATCAGGTGGTCGCATATGCTGTTGCTTTCGGTTGTGTACAGGCGTACGTTTTCCGCCCAGGTCTTTCCGGTACTTCCCATATTGTTGTAGGGGACAATCCAACAGTCGTGGTGTTGCGACATCAATAAGTTGCGCCATGCCCTGTCGAACGCTTTATCATCCCAGGCTTTCCGGTCGTAATACTTTTGCAAGGTTGCTATTTTTTCGGTCTGTACCAGTTTTTGTTCAGTAACCCGTATCTCCTGCGATAGTTTTTGCAGCACCTGGCTTCCCCACATTAAAGATACTAATACGTCTTCCTGGCTGACTCTCCAGTCTTTAGCCGCCTGTTTGCCTGCTATCCGGTTTAAATAATCAGTCCATAAAGTATAAGTACCTGAGGCTTTTTCCGGTGCGCCGAGCCACGGTCCGTTTTTCCATCCGGCATCCTGGTAACACATACCTATCGGATTTTTTATACCGCCCTCTTTGCAAGCGTTGAGGTATTTGGAAGAATTGTTCCATGCGGTTGTCTGCCAGGTGGAATTGTCTTCCAGTTTTTCCACACTGTAACGGGGAACAGTCAGCATTTGGGTGCTGTCCGGTCCTATCCAGTTTACCAAATCGTCCCCGTAAGCCAGCATATATCCTCCATAGCAGGTGTCCGGGTTTTTCAGTACGGCATACCGGAAACCGAACAAGCGGAGTATTTGTGGCAAAGCGCTGGTGAAACAAGGTTCTTCCACGGCATAGGTGTGGAAGGAAAGAGCAGGGAAATGGGCTCTCAATAAGTTCATACCATAAGAAAACTGCCGTATCAGGCTCTCTCCCGAGATATTGTAACAATAAGGTTGCGAATAAGTAGGGTTGGTAAATTCGATAAGCCGTCCGTCTTCTTTTGCCAGAAATTGCTGAAACTCCCTATATGTATCCGGCACCCAGACTTTTACCGAATCGAATGTCTCCGGTTCCAATTCCAGATTAATCCGCCAGCCTGGATTTTCTTTCAGCTTATCCATCATAAATGCGGTCTGCCATTTCGGGTAATGCCCGAACACGCCTCCGTGGTATCCGTCGGCAAAATAGACAGACTGCGCATGCAATCCTCCCAATCCTATCAGGGCGATGAGTGATGATACGATTTGTTTTCTCATGATATTAACTATTGGTCTGTTTTTTATTTTTATATCTGCACTAATTCGATTCTCCTTATTTTAGGTTGTGCAATCGAATAAATCATATTGACAAGCAGTTCCATTTCCTTATTCCATGCTTCGCGTATTTCCGGATGCATCGCCTTGGTAAAATTGTCGATATGTCCCTGCAAGAAAATGTTTGCATGCAGGTTGGCACGGATAGAGTCCATTGCCACATGATTATCGGCGAATAAAAGTCCCTTATTTTTTAAAATGGCAAATTCCGTCCAGGCATATTCGCGGAAACGTTTCTCTATTTCCCAACGTTCTTCGTTCAGGTGCATGATTTTTACAGCCTGCTGATATTGGGGGGTATTTGTCAGTTCTGCCATATTGATACCTTTTGCCAAGTCTTCTGCCGGGAAAGTAGCGATTTCTTCTCCGTCTATTTTCAGGGTATAATTACCTTTCAGGCCTTTAACCTGCAATACTTCCTGGTTAATATCCCGTATAAGCGGAGCATATTGGGTTGCCATCGCCTGGCTTCTCTTTTTACCCCAGCCACGCGGCACTGTATCCAAAGGATAAGGCAATGCTTTTGCGAGGTAGTTGAATGAAAGGTTCCCGTTCTGTTTTTCCACATTACTGATGTAACAGTTGTTTTGTGTCTCCACCTTCTTGTCTGTAGCATTTACACAAATTTCGGCAACCGGCTTTCCGGCAAGTCCCTGTGATTTAAGGAAGAAATAAGCCATCAGCATATTTCCATCATTGTCCGGATGGATACGGTCGCCCTGCATTAAGGTGAACTCCGGATTCTTGGCTTGCTGCTCTGCATTAATCTGTAAGATGGGGTTGTGGAAATCAACGAAAGCCCAGTCGTTTTTCTTTGCCGCATCCACCTGCATGGCAATGATTTTCTGAATTGTCGCATTTTTGTTCGGGAACGGTTTATTGTCCGCATTCTTCCAAGTTTCGTCGTAAGGCGAACCGCCAATCATAATTACTTTTGCTTCCGGATGTCCTTTCATTATTTTTTGCATAGCCTGGAATGTCGTATCCACTCTTTGCAACTGTTTTTCTACGAATTGGGCGGCGTCATCCCGGAAATATTCGTAATAACCGCTGTCGTTCATGCCGAAAGTCAAAGTCAGTACTGTCGGCTTTTTGGCATATGCATCTTCTTCCAGGCGGTTCAGCATATCCCAGGAAGCATCGCCTCCGATACCGGCACTATACATTTGCATACGCTGGTCCGGGAAACGGGTCATATAATATAACCAGATATACGAATGATAATGTCCCCCTTCGGTAATACTGTTTCCTACGAAGACTACCCGGTCGCCGGCTTTAAATGGTTCCGGCGCTTTTTGGGCGGACAAAGATTGTACAGCCAGCAAAGCGGAGGCTATGAATGTTGTTATGTGTTTCATCTTTATTAAAATTCTAATTGTTTATCGGAAATTGCTACGGCTACGAACGAGTCAGCACAGCCATAATACAAATACCATTTGTTTTTGTAATACACCAGCCCTTCGATAAAGACCGTTCCAGCCGGATACTGGCCACTCTTTTCAAAATCGTCCGTAGGTTGCAGGAACGGTTTGTCCAGGCGTGCAATTACTTTCGTCGGGTCTTTCAGGTCGAATAAAGCCTGACCTGCGCAATAGGAGTTGGCAGGATAAGCCGTATCCCCTTCGGAGCCGTCTCTGTTTTTTCCGTTGTATAGTAATAGGATACCTTTTTGGGTAAGAATGGCAGGAGGACCGCATTCCGTCAGGTGGCTGTCAAATTTCCCGGGACGGGGAGAGAACAACTTCAACAGGTTACCGTCTTTATCGACAAGCGGTTCCCAATCTGTCAGATTATCGGATGTGGCGGCATATACGTTCTGTTCGCCCCAATACATGAAATATTTACCGTTAATTTTTGTGATAACCTGTTTTCCGTCTTTCATTGTTGTCACGATAGAAGCGGATTTGGACGGTTCATCATAGAATTTACCTCCGTATGCCTTGGCAAATGCCGGACCATATTTCGTCCAGTTCACTAAATCTTTGGAAGTAGCTACGGCAAGGCGGGGCACTTTCCGGTTCCATTGTGTATAAAGTAATACATAAGTTCCGTCTTCAGTCATCGCAACACGCGGGTCTTCGGTACCGCCGGGGCATTCGTTTGCTTCCTGTGAGTCTTTTGCCGGATAGAAAGCCGGGGTGGTTTTCCGGATGAAATTAACGCCATCGGTAGAGGTCGCATAGCCTAACCGGGAAGTTCTGGAGCCTATGCCCTGTGCCGAGTTGTCTTCAGCACGGTAAAGAACGACAATTTCGCCGTTGTAAATGGTTGCCGCCGGATTGAATGTGTCACTTTCTTCCCAAGCTACGGAATCCTCCCGCATCGGGCAGTAAAATTTAGTACTCGCCAATGGCGAGATAACCGGATTTTTACCGGCAGGACGTCCGAAACCGTCCAAACACCAGTCAGTAGTATCTGCCGAGGCAGTTTCCGGACTTTTCTTTTTCATTTCGCATGATGTGGATGCTATCGCCAGTAACAAACCGGCTGAGAGAATCATAATACCTTTATTCATGGATATCTTTTATTAAATTAGTAGATTTAACGGATACAAATTATTACACAACTGTTTTAGGCTTACAATATTATAAAATATATCTGTTATTGAGCCTTTGCTTTTAACATTCTTCGTGCAATCGTATCATTTAAGCCGTTTTAATTGCCAAAAGAAGGTGGAGCAACCGAAGTACCCCATGCCTTGTCCGGTTTGGTAGACAACGAATAGTCCAGTGTCCCGCCGTTCTTGATATCGTTCCAGTCAATCCAGGTTGAATCCGATTTTTTACCGTTTATTTTCAATCCCTGTATATATTCCTTCTTTTCATCCCCGCCTTTTATAACGAGGTCGCCATTTGCCAGATGCAATACAATTTCCGGGAATACCGGGCTATTGATGGAAAAGCCTCCGACTCCGGGTATTTCCGGGAAAAGACCGATACTGGCAAATACATACCAAGCGCCCATCGAACCTAAATCATCATTTCCGGGCAGTCCGTCCAGGCGGCTGTTATATTGTTCGTTCAGCACTTTGCGGATGATATGCTGTGCTTTGTAAGGAGCACCCACCCAGTTATAAATCCAGGGAATCTGGAAACTGGGTTCGTTTCCCGAAGCAAACCATTCATCTCCATAGCTGGCATCCAGGCGGCGGAATAATTCGTCCAGGCGTTTTTCCCCTTCTTGTTTGCCCCCGATTATTTGAAGCAATCCATCCAGATCGTAGGGAACCATCCAGAAGTAATTTTTGTAGGTGGATTCGCGCCAATCGTCTCCCGGATTCTTCCATGAACCGTCTTCGTTACGGGAACGGAGCCAGTTGGTTTCCTTATCATATAAGTTCTTCCACTTCATGGCACGGTTGGTATAATAGTTGCATACCGGTTCGTCGTTGCAAGCTTGGAGTGCATATCTTCCGATAGCGAAATCGGAGGATGTATATTCCAGCATGGCGGAAGCATCATAATACCCTTTTTCAAGATATTGTTCCAGACCGGGACGGGTCAATACCCCTTGCGAGTTGGCTCCCGGCACTTCTGCCCCGTAACGCATCGTCTTCAGGATACTGCGTGTATCATAGTTACGGGCGCCAAACGCATATGCATTCGCAATCAGAACAGGGGTGGGGTCTCCCTGCATGATACCTGTTTCTATATTCGCCAGTACCCAACGGGGGAATCCGCCTCCCGAACGAATGGCAAACAACTGGTGCGACATAACAATGTCGGAAGTGACATCCGGAGCCAGCATTGCCATCAACTGAGTTTGTGTACGGTACGTATCCCAGTTACTGAAAGAGGTGTAATAATTGCGTTCGGATTTATACACTTTATTATCGGAACCCATATATTCGCCGTTCACATCGCTACATACATTGGGGTGGATAAGCGAATGGTACAGATGTGTATAGAATTGGGATATACGGTCCTCATTCTTTCCTTTGACTTCAATTTTACCCAGATACCGGTTCCATTTGTCGGCAGCAGATTGCTTTACGGCGGCAAAGTTCCATGCCGGATTCTCCGTTCTCAGGTTTTCCCTTGCATTTTCGACCGAGACATAAGATACTCCGATTTTATATAGTACTTCTTTTTTATTCTTGAGGTCGAAAGTAAAATACACACCGGAGTGTTTGCCTTCCGCAAATTTCTCTCCCGGAAGTAAGCGTTCTTTTTTCCATACGCCTGATGATGCGGAAGGAACATCAAACTCTGCAACGAAATAGACTTTATAGGGAGTAGGGAACCCGCAGAAAGCGCCGCCTTCGGCATACCCTTCGCAGGAATTAGGAGAAGTGATTGATATGGCAGCAACCTCTACCGGCGTTGCTGCTACACCGCCACCAATGATAACCGTTCCTCTGTTTTCGTTCGCCGAAAAAGAATATTTAGCCATCCCGGTTCTTTCCGTAACCGTTAATTCGGCTTGTATGCTGTCGTTGACAAGGGTTGTATAATATCCTGCTGTCCCTTTCTCTTTACTAAGGGATGCCCTCAGGTTTATAATGCTGTCCGGTGATACTTTCAATTCGCCGGATAGCGGAAGAGTCGGGAAGTTACCCATATGGTCGCAGCCTGCCCCGCTCAACTGGTTGATAACAAATCCCAATTGTTTCGTGAAATAGGTCGGCGTAAACTGAACCATCCCGAAAGGGTATGTAGCGCCTGGATATAAATAGCCCGAAGACCAGCCATTTCCCTGGGTACCGATTAATGTGTTTACTTTCCTGCTATAGTCCTGCGCATGCGAAGCGGTTGGCAGGAGCGACACAACCCATGTTGCAACAGACAGGAAAGCGATGTATAACTGTTTTCTCATGTTGTTTTTATAAGAGTAAAATCGTTTTGCTTAGGGATATACCTTCCCCGGCACCCTATGTTCCCATAGGATACGGAGAGGGATATATACCTGTAAGTGAATAGACTAAACCTATAACCCTTTTTGTTTATTTTTCTATGGTAACTTTAACGGGAACAACCGTACTGTAGTTTACTTTTCCGTTTGTCGTTACGCCGATACGGATGAATATCTGGCTTCCATTACCGAGAATAATCGCCTTGTTGTCTTCTTTGTTGAAGTTCGCGTTGTCGGTAAGGTCGATGGACTGTGTCAGTTCCGTATCCAGTAACTGGCTGTCTTCGGTATTTTTACGGTCGATGGTATTCATATCCATAAAGTTGCCGGTTACCTTATCTACATACGGGCTGATGTGCCAGGCAAGGAATGTGTTTTCAATTTTGTAATCCGCTTTACTTCTTGAAATTTTATAAGTCACATTCAGTTGCTTGTTCTCGAAAGCCGCCTTCACAACACTGACACGGGCATAAGGTGTGACAAGGATGTCTTTCTCCGTAATGCTTCCCCCCTGAAGAGACACTTCTATCGTGTCGACCGGATAAAAGTTGGTCTGTTCGAATGTGAGCAGGTAATCCGTGCTGAACGCCCAACTGTTTTCGTAGGTCCCGTCTATTTTGGCATAGAAAGAAACCGGAAGTTCCGAGTGGTCGCGGCCTGTAGAATAGAAACGGTCTTTTTCATACAGTCTTAAGCGTACGCCATTGTCTCCCTGCACCGGCATAGGAACGAGTTCTGATGTTTCAGCATCAATGAAACGGCCTTTGATTCCGGAGTTGGGCTCATCGTAGTTGTCATCCTGGCAAGAAACCAGGGAAAGGGAGCCAAGCAAAATGGATACGATACTATAGATAATTCTTTTCATTTTCAGAATATTTTAAGATTAGAAACCAGGATTATTAGGACCTAACATCGGATTGCTACTCATGTCATCGTCCTTGATTTTTACATAATAATTCCTTGTCTGGAACACTTTATTAGGCTTCGGAGCCTTACCGGTGGTGAAGATATATTTGTTTTCACCCCATACGAACCAGGGATACAAGGCATTGGTCGGGAAATCTGCCAATACGGTATGGGCTATTCTCCATCTCTTTAAATCCCAGTGACGGTGATTTTCGTAAGCCAGTTCGACACGGCGTTCGTTGCGAATGCGTTCCAGAGTAACTTCACCGCTCAGTTCACGGATGCCGGCACGCCTTCTTACTTCATTCAAAGCTGTTTCGGCTTCGTCTCTTTTGCCTAATTCCATCGCAGCTTCCGCTTTGTTCAGATACATTTCCGCCAGACGGAAGACAGGCCAGGGAGCTTCGGAATAGTTTCCGACAATATTAGTAAGCGATTCGTCTGAGAATTTCTTTGTATAGAAACCGGTTTTGCCAACATCGCCAGTATCCCATACGCCGTCTTTGCCTAAAATTTTTGTCTGGCTGTTTTTGTAGTATTCGTCTTTGTTGCCGGAAGTAACGAATTTGTCGCTTCCTGCGATAGACGGGTCGTAAATACCTCTTCTGATTTCAACGATACCGCCACGACAGTTGTCATACGGCAGATAGAACGTTGCTCTCAGGCGCGGGTCTTTATCCTTAAACAAATCCAGCGGCGAATCATATTTAATGAAGTTACCGGAACCGTCTTTCAGTTTCAATTGACCGGGAGTACCATCTTTGTATTCATAGGCTTCGATTAAATCCAAAGTAGGATTCTGCCCGCAGCCATATCCGTTTTGTACAAAACTGAATGGCACATTCAGCAAGTCCCAGGAGTGTCCTTTATCCACAGCGAGAAATTCTCTGTAGAATATAAATTCTGAGCATCCTCTCTTTTCAAGGAACATTTTCTGGTAATTTTCAACTTTATCGGAATACTTATTATATAAACTATATTGATTGGAATTAATAACACTATCTGATGCGGCTATGGCTTTTTTCCAGTATGTATCGGCGTCTCCATTGCTTACGCCGACGATACCATTTAATTGAACTTCTCCGTATTTGGCGATGGAGGCTGCATATAAGGCAGCTCTGGATTGTAAGGCAAAGGCTCCGTAACGGGTAATACGGGTACGGTAATTAGCGTCCCTTGAAACTGGCAGTTCCGGTGTGATTTCATCCACTTCGTTGATAATGAAATCCCAAACAGCCTGTTCTTTGTCGCGGGGAACCTGCAATGCCGGCAGATCTTCCGGACCGGTATAACTTTGTACATCCGTTACGATGGGTACACCGCCATAGCGTTTTACCAGGTTGAAATAATGGAATGCGCGTAAGAAACGAGCTTCTGCATTATAGGTCTTCTTTAATTTTTCTTCCATGGCAGACTCTTCCAGTTTTTCAAGGAATACATTGCAACCACGGATGCTTTTGTAGGTATCCGCCCAAAGACCGAACCATTCATCGTTGAAGGTAGCTCTTGCTACATCGCCGGTTCCCAAGTCTCCAGCCTGATAAGCTCCGGTGCCTTCGTCGGATGCGGTTGTCAGGCTGACATTCCATACATCCCATCCTTCAAAATAGGCAGAGTTTTGTTCTACCTGCAGTTTATCATATAAATTGGCAAGTGCGCCTGTGACCAATGTTTCATCTTTCCATACATCTTCTTCAGTCAACCTGTCGGTAACAGGAACATCGAAATCGTTGCATGAAGACATGCCGGCAAGGGATGCGATAATAAAACTATATACTAATCTTTTCATATATCTTCTTTTTAAAAACCAATATTAATACCGAATGAATACACTTTTAACTGCGGATAATAGAAACTCATCCATCCTTCCACTGCTTCCGGGTCTGTATATTTTACGTTAGTAAAGGTCAGCGGGTTGTAAGCATTGAAGTATACACGCAGATTATCTATGCCGACTTTGCTCAGCAATGATTTAGGAATAGAGTATCCCAGTTCGATACTTTTCATACGGACATAATAAGCATTGGTTGCCCAGTATGTGGAACTTCTTGAATTGTTATCGTTATTGTCGATACGAAGAGACGGGAATTTGCCCGGAACCCATTCACTGTACGGGTCGTTGTAGTCTGCCTTATGCCATCTGTCTGTCCAGATTTCAAAACCGTTTCCTTCGCCCGGACCTCTGAACGGACTCTTACAAGCGTTCAACATCTGGGTATAGTTGGAAGCACCCTGGAACAGAATGTCGAGGTCGAAGTTATTCCATGCAAACGTCAGGTTCAAACCGAAGTTCAGGTCGGGAAATGCACCTTTACCAATAATCTTCTGGTCGTTGTCGTCGATGATACCGTCGCCGTTCAAATCCTGATATTTGATATCGCCCGGACGTAAAGAGGAATTTGCCTTACCATCCTGGATGGGAGAGCTATAGATTTCATCGTAAGACTGGAACTGGCCGATTGCTTCATAACCCCATGTTTTGTTAGTGTACCGGTAACTTCCGTTATCGCGCCAGTTCTTATACTGGTTCAACGGAGCAGCCTGTTCCTTATATAAATCTTTTGCTCTGGAATAAGCGACGTTACCTTTAATACGGAAATCAACGTTGCCAATGCGTTGTGTTGTTCCTACGGTTAGTTCGAAACCGCGGTTATCGCTACTGTTCAGGTTTTCCTGCGGAAGAGGTATACCGGCGGTTGTAGGCAATGATGTTTCGCGGGTTGCATACAAACCTGTCGTTTTACGATAGAAATAGTCAAATTCAAAACTCAGTTTCCCGTTCCAGAAAGAACCGTCGAAACCGATGTTGGTTGTTTGTACCTTATACCAGAAGATATTCATATTTGCCAGGTTGGCTTCTGAAAGTCCCTGGGTAATGGATGCACCATTGTTTCCTCCGAAAATATAATTGCCTGACGGATATAACCAACCGCTAACGAAGTTGTTTGCATTCAACGAATTGTTGTTTCCGATTTTACCCCATGAACCACGGATTTTGAAATTGTCCATAGCCGGAATCGCTTCTTTGATAAACGGTTCTTCGGAAAGTCTCCAACCGGCGGATACGGCAGGGAAGAATCCCCAACGGTGATTCGGCGAGTTCTTGAAAGAGCCGTCATAACGGAAACTAAATTCCGCCATATACTTACCGGCAAAGTCATAGTTGAAACGGCCTACATATCCACCGTATTTATCTACGGATGAGTTTCCGGAATTTTGCATATTGTCCTTATCCCCTTTATCCAATTCTGGAATCGCGGAAGTCATGCTGAAATAACGGCGTGCGTCGAACCAGTTTGTTTTAACTTCTTTCCATTCGAAAAGCAGCAAACCTTCTACGTTATGTTTCTTTCCGAACGTATTCTTATAATTCAATGAATACTGTTGAGTGGTTTTGTAGTAAGGCTGGGTTCTCTGGTACAGTTCGCCCTGTGCTACTTTAGTAACCGGATTATATATATCCAGTGTCTGGTCGTATGTATAAGATTTGAAATCTTTCTTCAATTCTTTTTTCATTTCGCTGGTGTAGTCGTAAGCCAGGAATGCTCTTGCGGTGAAACCTTTGATAATTTCGTAGCTTAAAGACATCTGGCCATTAAATTCGAGGTAACGTTTGTCCTTATAACCGGTCGCTTCGCGGTCGAGCATGGCTATCGGGTTCAATTCGTTATTGTCGGAATTGTAGTAATAGTCAGGATTGTTGTTGGCATAAACCGGAACGTTCGGGGCATTTGACTTAATAGCGGTAAAGACCTTGATTCCTTCGTCGCCCAGATAGTAAGGATATTTGTAATCTTCCAAACGACCGCCCAGACCCACTTCTGCTTTCAGTTTCGGAGTGATATCCGCAACAATGTTCGACCTGAAATTATAACGGTCGAATTCCTGTGAAGATTTCAGGATACCTTCCTGGTTCAGGTAACCGAGAGAGAAGAAATATCTTATTTTTTCGGAACCCCCATTGATATTCAGGTTATGCTGTTGTTTCGGGGCAACGTTTCTGACCGCTTCTTTATACCAGTCTGTAGTCGGATAGTTTACCGGATCGGAACCTATACGGTATTTTTCAAGTTCTTCTGCGCTATATTTGGGAGCTTGTCCGGCATTCATCAAGGCTTCATTACGGTAGTAAGCGTATTGGTAAGCATCCATCATCTCCAGGTTCTTAACCGGATTCTGCAAACCGATTGTGTAGCTATAGTTGATTTTAGGTTTGCTGATATTCCCTTTTTTCGTTTCAATGATGATAACGCCGTTTGCTCCTTTAAAACCGTAAACGGAAGCAGAGGCATCTTTCAAGATATTGATCGATTCGATTTCATTCGGGTCTATTTGCGAGAACGGTCTTTCCACACCATCCACAATGGTCAAAGCATCACCGAAGCCACGGATATCGAATGTACCTCCGTCGTTACCCGGTTCGCCGTTCGTTTGTTGGAAACGGATACCCGGAACTTTACCTAACATACTGGCACGGATTGAAGGCTGGCTTACTTTGGCAATTTCTTCTCCTTTAATGGAAGCAACGGCTCCTGTAAGGGTTGCTTTCTTTTGTGTACCGTAACCTACCACTACCACTTCGTCGAGTGCCTGGGTATCTTCTTTCAGTTGAATGGTATAGGAAGTATTCTTTCCGACTTTAACTGTCTGAGGCAGATAGCCGATGTAACTTATCAACATTTCCGCACTTTGCGGAGCACTGATTTCAAAGTTTCCGTCTATATCGGTTACAGTTCCGTTGGTCGTACCTTTTATAACGACATTTGCACCGATAACAGGCTCATTGTTCATATCGACAATTTTACCTTTAATTCTGCGGTCTTGCTGTACATTGCCGACCACCGGAGTTTCATTGGATGTGAGTACGATATGTCGGTCTTTGATTGCATATTTCAGACCTGTTTTAGTGGCAATTGCATCCAATATATCCTGAATATCGGCATTCTTCTTATTAATAGAGATTTTTTCGTTTTTATTTACTTCTTCGAGATTATAGAAAAACAGAAACTCCGACTGCTTTTCTATCTGTTTCAATACACTTTCCAGTGTTTCATTTTTAGCAGAGACATTTAGCCTTGCCGTTTGAGCGTAAGTTGCCGCAACTACTTGTGACAAGCATGCTGCGAGCATTAGCACGGTAAGTTTCATAATTTTTATAGCCCTTTTCAGATTTAAAGAAACAACTATACGTTGATCATTCATACATTTGATTGTTTTAAGATTAAACACTATCCCACGGCAATGGGAGTTTAATTGATTCACTTATTCCAGAAGAGGAAACCCGGCAAGATTTTCTCTTCTCATTCTCCTTGTTAACTTGTATTCATGTGCTTTTCCGGTTTTATAATTAGAACGTTTGTCAGGTTTCCGATATGGTCACGTACTGACTGTTTATCCTGTATCGGATTGGAATAGATAAACGAATAATCTCCATGATATCTTTGATGCTTTGTCCGCGATAGAATGTTCCGGTGAAAGTCTTTTTCTTTAACTTCTCCGAATTGATGGTGAATTGTATGCCGTATACATGGCTCATCCTTTCAAGTATGGTTTCCAGGCTTTGCTCGGGGAAATAATAATAACCGGTAGTCCAGGATGTAAACAGGGAGGCATCCACCTGATGTACATGGGAAGAACGGGTGTTGCGGTTATATACCATTTGTTCGTTCGGCTTCAAAATCGTTTGTTCGCCGGTTCCCGCTGTTGTCAGCAATACGGAACCTTGCTGTAGTGTGGTAACTAATAAGGAATCTTTCGGGTATGCCGATACATTGAACTTTGTGCCGAGTGCTTCTATATCCTGTTCTTTTGTGCGGACAATAAACGGTTTGTTTTTTTCTTTGGCTACATCGAAGTAGGCTTCTCCTTCCAGATATACGATACGGTCTTTCTTTCCGTAGTCCGTATTATAGTGAAAAGTCGTTTTTGAGCTCAAACTGATACGTGTTCCGTCCGGAAGTTCTACCACATCGGCCTCTAATCCGTCGCCTCCGATATAGCGGGCAGATACCTCACTTCCCTCTTCTGAAAAGAGAAAGAAGCATGCGGAGGTTAGTACGGCAGTAATCAAAATGGCGGCAGCGTAGCTACCGATATGGTACCAGACGGGTAATCGCCGTATTTTCTTCTTATTGATTTTTTCCTCCAACCGCTTCCAACTCGCCAGCATATCTTCCTCTTTTGCAGAAGACATACCTGCGTCGTAAATCGCCTTGACTTCGAAGAAAAGACGCTTATTCTCTGCACTTTCGTTCACGAAAGCGTAGAAGCGGTCGGTTTCCTCCCGGTCCAGACGGCCTTGCAAGTAGCCGATTATCAGGTTCGATTGTTCTGTTTCCATATACTGTCTGTTATCATTCTTCGGTACGGTTGACTGAGTACCATACGAACTGAGTCACATTGTATGTTTATTTGAAAGATTTTGAGATACCGTATTTTTTACTCACTTTTGTACGATTCATAGGAGTACTTTGTACTTGTAAATAGTTGATATAATACTTAATAATACATGAAGAACATAAACGTATTACTTCTCGGCACTGGCTTTTCTGCTTTGGTAAGCCCCGGGTTTGCCGAGGGAAATAAACAAGGAACAGGTGATAATGACCGTCCGAATATTTTGTTTATCCTGTCGGACGACCATACATCCCAGTCGTGGGGAATTTATGGAGGGATATTGGCTCCTTATGTAAAGAATGAAAATATCCGCAGGCTTGCCGCCGAAGGATGTGTATTGGATAATTGCTTTTGTACAAATTCGATATCTTCACCCAGCCGTGCCTGTATCCTTACCGGCGCTTACAGTCATAAGAACGGGGTATATACGCTTGAAGATGGCCTGGACCCGGCGGAAGATAACATTGCCAAACAAATGCAAGCCGGAGGGTACCAGACTGCTTTGATAGGAAAATGGCATCTAAAGAAACAACCTTCCGGGTTCGATTATTTCTGTGTATTCCATGACCAGGGCGAATATGTGAATCCGTTGTTCAAAACAGCCGAAAACTGGATAGATGATGACCAGGGAAAGAGCGGGAAAGAAGAGAAAGGCTTCTCGACTGACCTTGTAACGGATAAAACCATAAAGTGGATACGCGACCGGGAGAAAGATAAACCTTTTATGATGTGCTGCCATTTTAAAGCAACCCACGAACCTTGGGATTTCCCCGAGCGAATGAAACATCTGTATGATGATGTGGTTTTCCCTGAACCAGCCAATATGATGGAGTTTGGACCGGAACAATCCGGACGTACTTTCCCCGGACAACAGTTGGAAAATATGGCATGGCGCTGGGAGACTGCCTCAAAAGACCCGGATTCCTGGTGGTGCAGATATCCGGAGTTACCATTTTCCGTTCAGGGAATGGATAAGATTGCTGCTCGGAAGAAGATTTATCAGAAATTAATCAAGGACTATTTGCGTTGCGGGGCTACCATCGACGATAACATTGGGCGTTTACTTCGTTTTCTGGATGAAGAAGGGTTGGCGAAGAATACCATTGTCGTTTATGTTTCCGACCAGGGATATTTTCTGGGCGAGCATGGTTTCTTTGATAAACGCATGATGTATGAAGAACCGTTGCGTATGCCGTTTGTCATCCGTTACCCGAAAGAGATACCTGCCGGCACGCGAAATAAAGACATTATCCTGAATACCGATTTTGCTTCTTTACTTGCCGATTATGCAAAAGTGAAAACGCCTGAAAGGTCGCAAGGACAGAGCTTCCGTTCCAATCTACGTGGAGAGACTCCGGCTGATTGGCGTAAATCCATGTATTACAGATATTGGACTCATCATAAAATACGTCCGGCACATATCGGTATACGAAATGAACGTTATAAGTTGATGTTCCTGTATGGCGATTGTCTGAATGCAACCGGTTCGGAAAAGGAACCGACTACACCTTCCTGGGAATTTTATGATTTGCAGGCGGACCCGCATGAGAATACGAATGCTTATAATTCTCCGGCTTATAAGGATATTATCAAGCAGATGAAAGGGGAATTGCTTCAATTAAGGAAAGCTGTAGATGATGAGGATCGCAATACGCCGCGGATGCAACAGATTATGGATACCTATTATTGGTGATAGAAACCAAATAGAAAAATGTCAAAATGATAAAATACCCCCTTTATATGCGGACTGTATGGATGTAGATACGGGAGGCGTTGCAAATATGCCGCTCCCGGGAGGTTAAGGTTTATCAGTTTGTTGACGCAGATGGATTTATAATTACGAAATGGCAGGACGCGGATATTAATGGGTCATATAGTTACGTTTTTTAGAATATAATAAACTATTTAATATCCGCATCATGTTCGGCTTTTCAATCATTCCAGAGCTGCGTCCGTGCCCAATAACATCTGAAAACAGGACATGTATGCTTTGAAATCGAAACATATATGTTTTGATTTCAAAATATAGGTGTTTTATCCGCGCGGATAGTTGTTTTTTGGTGCGCAGATAGTTGGATTTAGTTGCGCGGATTATTGGAATTATCCTTCGAAAAGATGGAATTAGGTGCCGGATAGTGTAAAAAAGCCTCCTTTTTAATGCCAAAAAGAGCCCGATTCATCCTGAAAAGGTTTTGAGGGAGATATGTTGAGTCAGAATAAAAGGCTTTATTTTATCAATATGCTATTTATTAGGAAGAAATACGGATATTTTGTAAAAAAAGAAAGAGGGCTGCCTTTCCTATTATCAGCCGGGCAACCCTCTTGAATTAAATCTTTCCTTTCTTGTGGAAAGGTTTTAATACCTGAAACTTCCTCCCCCTAAAAATTCCCTCAGCAAGGATGTTTTCGGTAATTCTTCATCCGGCATATAGTTGAAGTAACGGAGGAAACGCAATAAACGGTAAGCCTCTGCATTTTCAGGGTCGCATTCCCTGACTTCAACTAAAATCTTTTCAGCCTCTTTTCTTAAAGCCGCCAGTTCGTACAACATGGCACTGTTGAACATGGCATCTGCGTTTTCCTGATATGGGAAAATCCATTTATCTTCTCCTCGGCGTACACTGGGCCAGCGGGCTATTGTGTCGCGGGCAGAATAACCGCGGAAACTATGGTCGCGGATAATACGGCGCAACAAGCGGTTGTCTGTAGTCGGTATCCAGTTATGATTATCCAAAGAAATACTCGTAAGGACGGAAACATAGATACGGTACTTGTATTTATCTTCTATCATAGCTGTTAATTCCGGATTCAGTGCGTGGATACCTTCTATCACCAATACGGATTTTTCATGCATTTTCAGTTTTTTGCCTTTAAATACTCTGCGTCCCGTATTAAAATCAAAACTGGGGACATCTATTTCCTCGCCGGACAATAATTTTTTCATCTCCTCATTAAAGAAAGGCAAATCGAGTGCATACAGAGATTCGAAATCGTATTCTCCGGATTCATCCTTAGGCGTATCTTCCCGGTTCAGGAAATAATCATCCAATGATAAAGCTACGGGATGGATCAGATTGGTGATAAGTTGTATTTGGAGCCGTTTGCAGAATGTCGTTTTCCCGGAAGAGGAGGGACCTGAAATCAGGACAATACGTACTCCCTCTTTATACCGGCAGGCTATTTCTTCGGCTATATTGGCTACCTGCTTTTCCTGTAATGCTTCGGAGACCATAATGATTTCGGCAGTGTGGTCGTGAGTGATTGCCAGGTTCAGGTCTCCGACGTTATTCATGCCGACCGCCCGTTGAAGGGTAAGATGCTCCTTATATACTTCAAACATTTTATCCTGCCGGATGACAGGCTCGAGTTCTTCCGGATTATCTTTCCGGGGAACACGCAACAGTACGCCGTCGAAATAAGGAACCAGGTCGAATGCATGGATATACCCTGTCGAAGGGGTTAGACAACCATAAAAGAAATTGATGTAACCATCCAGTTCATAATAAGAGGTATAAGACATGCCGGATGTCTCTATCAGGCGGGCTTTGTCATTCATCCCTCTTTCACGGAATAAAGTGGTAGCTTCCGCCGTGCGGACATTCTTTAAATGAAAAGGAAGGTCGGCATCTATAATTTCCTGCATCCTTTTCTTAATTTTTTCAATCGTAATCTGGTCTATCTGTTTTCCGTTATGGATTACACAGTAGTAACCTTTGGATATCGGATGTTCCAGGTTGAGGGTAGCCGAAGGCAGTACGTCGTTGACCGCTTTCGAGAAGATATGGCAGAGAGAGCGGACATAGGTACGTAGGCCGGAAGACTGCGTGTAATCGATAAACTCGACATCCTTGGGATACCAACACCGGTAGTTCAGGCCTTCTACTTTGTTGTTAACCTGGGCATTCATCGGACGGTAACGAAGAGGTGCTCCTAACAGAGAATATATCTCTAATAGAGAGGAACCGATAGGTACATCCTTATAAACATTGTTGTTTTTACAGTAAATTGTAATCGTTTCAGACATATATTTTCAGTTATTATTTATAATTTTGTCCCCTAAAGTTAGGAATATTAATCGGATATACATCCACTTAGACAAAATTTAAATGGACTATTCTTTATTTGATTTTCTACGCCTGATAGGTTCGTTAGGCCTGTTCTTGTACGGAATGAAAATCATGAGTGAAGGTTTGCAGAAGTTTGCCGGTGACAGTTTACGAAGAATTCTCACTGCAATGACAACCAACCGGGTGACCGGTGTTTTAACAGGTGTTCTTATCACCGCTCTTATCCAATCATCGTCAGCAACCACCGTAATGGTGGTAAGTTTTGTAAATGCAGGCTTGCTGACACTTACCCAGTCTATCGGGGTCATTATGGGGGCCAACATTGGTACGACAGTAACCGCCTGGTTAATATCAGCCCTCGGATTTAAAGTAGATATCGCTGCTTTTGCACTTCCTCTCCTTGCTTTTGGCCTTCCTTTTCTATTCTCCGGTAAAAGTTCACGCAAGTCAGTCGGTGAATTTATCTTCGGTTTCTCTTTCCTGTTTATGGGGCTTCAAAGCCTGAAAGCCAATGCGCCCGACTTGGGTGCCAATCCGGACATGCTTGCCTTTGTGCAGAACTATACGGATATGGGCTTTTTATCTATCTTGCTGTTTTTATTCATAGGTGCCGTTTTAACCATGGTGGTGCAGGCTTCTGCAGCAACGATGGCTATTACATTAATTATGTGTGCGAACGGTTGGATTGACTACCAGTTGGGTGTGGCACTCGTATTAGGAGAAAATATAGGTACGACCATTACTGCTAATTTGGCGGCATTGACCGGTAATACGCAGGCAAGGCGTGCTGCTTTGGCGCATCTCGTATTTAATATATTCGGTGTTTGCTGGGTACTTGTCGTTTTCTATCCGCTTACCAATGCTGTATCCTGGTTTGTCACCAATGTGATGAAGATAACCGATCCGGCTGTTGCCGTTTCATTTAAACTTGCCGCATTCCATACTACATTTAATATCAGCAATACCTTTATTATGATATGGTTCGTTAGCCTGATAGAGAAGACGGTTTGTTCGATTATCAAATCGAAGACGGATGAAGATGAGGAATACCGTTTGCGCTATATATCTGGTGGTATGTTGTCTACTTCCGAGTTATCCATTCTGCAGGCGCGTAAGGAAATAACCTTGTTCGGTGAACGTACCGGACGTATGATGGATATGGTAAAGGAACTGTTCTATGAAAAGAATGAAGATAACTTCCTGAAGACCTACAGCCGCATTGAGAAGTATGAAAGCATCAGCGACCGTATGGAAATCGAGATAGCCAATTATCTGACATGCGTAGCCGAAGGACGTTTGAGTTCGGAAGGTAAGGAAGAGATACGTATCATGTTGCGTGCCGTTACCGAAATAGAAAGTATTGCCGACTCCTGCAATAACCTGGCCCGTAGTATCAAGCGCCGTAATGAAGGAAAGTCTGTCTTTACAGATGAACAAAATCATAATGTGGACCAGATGTTTGCTATGGTAGATAAAGCGCTTCGCCGGATGATTGAAATATTGAAGAAATCGGAGGTGGTACATGATGATATTAATTTGTCCTATAATCTGGAAAACGAAATAAATAATTATCGTAACCAGTTGAAGATTCATAATATGGAAGATGTAAACGATAAGAAGTACCAGTATCAGGACGGCGTTTACTATATGGATATTGTCGGTGAGTCTGAAAAGTTGGCCGATTATGTACTGAATGTGGTACAAGCTATTATCGAAAAGAAAATTTAATAGGGATTGCTGGCGTATCGGTTCTGGCAATTTGATAAAATAAATCCTTTTAGTTTCCCTGTATGCACAGTGATACATGTCTTACGGCAAATATCCTGTTCATACAGGGTTTGTTTTTGTATAAAATAGCTGGGAAGCTTTTACGATTTTTATGGCAGTATAAGTAAGCATAAGATGTATTATTCTGGAATATTGTTGTTTAAGGGAATAGAAAACTGTCATTTTTAAAAACAGATAAATCAATATGTATAATATCCTCCGTAAATAACTCCTTATTTTTACCGGCAAATCAGTAATATGTATGTACCATGAGAAAACCTTTATGTAAAGCCTTGTTGTGTTTGTTTTTATGCTGTTCTTTCCCCCTTTATGCCCAGCAGGCAAATACCTTGGAGAATACCTTCGTAAACCCCGGAAAAGATATACAAACGTCCGTTTACTGGTATTGGATTTCTGATCATATATCGGAAGAAGGAGTTGTGAAAGACTTGTATTCGATGAAAGAAGCCGGGATTAACCGTGCCTTCATAGGTAATATCGGTTTGTCGGAAAGCGAATCGGGTGTCGGGAAAGTAAAATTTGCAACACCTGAATGGTGGAATATCCTGCATACAGCACTTAAAACAGCAACAGAATTAGGAATAGAAATCGGTATATTCAACTCTCCGGGTTGGAGCCAGTCGGGTGGTCCTTGGGTAAAACCGGAACAGGCCATGCGTTATCTTACTTCTGTGAAGGCGGAACTTACCGGAGGAAAGAAAGTAAATGTACTACTGGTAAAACCGGATAAGGATTTTCAGGATGTGAAAGTAATTGCATTTCCTTCCGTAGATAAGAAAGCATCCATTCTTTCTTCTGCCGATACGAAAATCTCTTCTACTCCGGCATTGAAAGACCTCACTTATTTATTAGACGGAAATAAGGAGACCGAAACAACATTCTCCGGCCTGACAGGAAATGAGGTTACATTGGATTTCCAGACGGATAAACCGTTTACATTACGTAGTTTAAAAATATTTGCCTCCGAACAGGCCGTTAACAGCCCTGCCAAATTGCAGGTGAAGGAAAACGGTTCTTATAAGACAATAGCCGAGTTTGCTATAGATCGTTTCAATCCGGCATTGAATGTGGGATTTGAACCGTATGCACCGATAGTTGTGTCGACTCCAGCGACGACGAGCAAGGAGTTTCGTGTCCTTCTCTCTCATGTTTCAGCTGCAAATGGAATCAGAGAGATTGAATTCTCATCTTTACCTCATGTAGAAAGATACCCGGAAAAGACATTGGCAAAGATGTTCCAGACCCCGTTACCTTATTGGAACGAATACCAATGGCCCGTACAACCTGCCTCTGATGATGCATCTTTAGTTATCGACCCGGATAAGGTGCTGGATATTACCAAATATCTGAATGGTGATAACCTGACTTGGAATGCACCGGCCGGAAACTGGACGGTTATGCGGCTGGGTATGCTTCCTACAGGCGTGACGAACGCTCCCGCCAGCCCGGAAGCTACAGGATTGGAAACAGACAAGATGAGCAAGAAGCATATCGAAGCCCATTTTGAAGCCTATATGGGTGAAATCTGCCGGCGTATTCCTGCGGCAGACCGTAAATGTTGGAAAGTAGTAGTGCAGGATAGTTATGAAACGGGCGGGCAGAACTTTACCGATGGTTTCCTGAAAGAGTTCCGGGAACGTTACGGATACGACCCGCTTCCATTCCTTCCGGTATATAAAGGATATGTAGTGAAGAGCGAAGAGATGTCCGACCGTTTCCTTTGGGATGTACGCCGGTTGGTAGCAGACAAGATTGCATACGACTATGTCGGCGGTTTGAGGGATGTCAGCCATAAATATGGTCTGACGACCTGGTTGGAGAATTACGGGCACTGGGGATTCCCCGGCGAGTTCCTTCAATATGGCGGACAGTCGGATGAAATAGGAGGCGAGTTCTGGAGCGAAGGTGATTTGGGTAATATCGAAAACCGGGCGGCATCCTCTTGTGGGCATATCTATGGAAAGGCAAAAATATCTGCCGAATCGTTTACTTGCGGAGGGACTCCTTACCGGCGTTATCCGGCAATCATGAAACAGCGGGGTGACCGTTTCTTTACAGAAGGTATCAACAATACATTGTTGCATGTTTACATTACCCAGCCTTATGAAGACAGAGACCCGGGGGTAAATGCCTCTTTCAGCAATGAGTTCAACCGTAAGAATACCTGGTTCCCCCAGTTGGATTTGTTTACGACCTATTTGAAACGTACAAACTTCATGCTTCAACAGGGATTGAATGTGGCGGATGTGGCTTATTTCATTGGCGAAGATGCACCTAAGATGACAGGTATCACAGACCCGGCCTTGCCAAAAGGATATCAGTTCGACTATATCAATGCCGAAGTAATAGAACGCGACCTGTTCGTGAAGGACGGTTTGCTGACATTGCCTCATGGCACGCAATATCGTATGCTTGTATTGCCTAAGTTGGAAACCATGCGCCCTGAACTGCTGGCTAAGATTAAACAATTGATAGAAGAGGGGGCTGTTGTCCTTGGACCGGCTCCGAAACGTTCGCCCAGTTTGCAGGGTTACCCGAATGCAGACAAGCAGGTTAAAACAATGGCGGATGCTCTTTGGGCGAACCTCGATGGTGTGAACCGGAAAGCCTCGAAAGTAGGAAAAGGCCAGCTTCTTTATGGTATGAGCATGGAGGAAGCTATGCAGCAGATAGGATGTGTGCCCGATTGCAAATTGGGAGCAAACGACCCGGTACAGTATGCACACCGTACCCTTAATGGACAGGAGATATATTTTATCTCCAACCAGCAGGAATCAGTCATCGAAATTAATCCGGAATTTAGAGTCCGTTCACTTCAACCGGAACTGTGGGACCCGGTATCCGGAACAATACGTCCGCTTACTTCTTATCAGCAAACATCAACAGGAACAGTGGTTCCGATGAAATTATATCCGAATGAAAGCGCTTTTATCGTTTTCCGTAAACCTGCCGGAGCACCGAAAGGAACCAGCCTTGCCGTGAATTATCCGGATGCTGAAGCTGTAGTCGCTTTGGACGGTCCGTGGAAAGTTACTTTTGAATCTAAAAGGAGAGGACCCGAAAAGCCACAGACCTTTACCCGTCTGGAAGATTTGAGTAAGCATGCGGATTTCAATATTCAGCATTATTCGGGAACCATTCTTTATGAAACAGATTTCAATCTGAAAAAGAAACCGGCAGGAAACTTATTCCTCAATCTGAATGATGTAGGCGTAATGGCAAAAGTGAAAATAAACGGGCAGTATGCCGGAGGCGTTTGGACGGCTCCCTATCGTTTGGATGTTACCGAATGGGTGAAGAAAGGAAAGAACAAGGTAGAGGTAGAAGTGGTAACCACCTGGATGAACCGCTTGATAGGCGATACCAAGTTGCCGGAGCAGGAAAGAAAAACCTGGATACCTGTTAATACATGGACTCCCGATTCTCCTTTGCAGAAATCCGGTTTGATAGGTCCTGTCCAAATAGAAGAGATTTCGATAGTGAATAAATAAAATAGATAATACCCTACTGTTGATGACGCAGGCTGGTGCAGGAAACCGGTCTGCGTCATTTATTTAGGTAAAGTGCCCGTTTTTATGATTGGTAATCACTGTCATAGTTCAGGTATGGCTCTTCTTAAGTGGTTATATATCAGTTTTGTTAAGAAGGTTAAAGTGTTAAAATATTTATGTCAAAACTCTAACATATAAAATCATAATTACAAGTTTCAGTCGCGTAATAATCTCTTCATTTGCATATAATAATAACCCTTATTGAGTTAACCTAATGTATATTGCTATGAGGCAGAATAAAAATGTCTGTAGAATTAATCGGCTGATTCTACTAATTATGCTAACCTTTTCTTTAATGCCTGCCGCGGGATATGCGGAAAGTGTGGATATACCCGTAAACCTGAAAACGGATATTACACAACAAAAGGAACTGGTAACAGGAACAGTCGTGGATAAAGACGGATTCCCTTTGGTCGGAGTGAATATAATGGATAGTCCGGTCAATGGTACGGTAACCGATATAGACGGGAATTTTTCCATCCAGGTTTCCCCTTCATCCAAGTTGAGTATTTCTTATATCGGCTATGTTACCCAAACCGTAGAAGTCAAAAGGCAAAAACACTTGCAAATTGTTTTGTTGGAAAATTCCGAGCTTTTGGAAGAAGTAGTCGTGGTTGGTTACGGTTCCCAGAAAAAGGTGTCCGTTACCGGAGCTGTCGCTTCCGTACAAACGAAAGAGTTGAAACAAAGTTCTTCGGCAAACCTGTCTAATGCGTTGGCAGGAAGGTTGCCGGGCCTTACTGCTATCCAAACATCCGGACAGCCGGGAAAGGATGACGTTACCTTGTATCTGCGTGGGGCCAGTACGACCAATGGGTCCAGCCCTTTAATTATGATAGATGGGGTGCCCCGCGATAACATCAGTTCGCTGGACCCGAATGAGATTGCATCTGTTTCCATTCTGAAAGATGCGTCTGCCACAGCCGTCTTTGGTGTACGCGGAGCCAATGGAGTCATTATGATTACAACCCGTCGTGGGGAGGTCGGCAAGCAGGAGTTGAATATTACTGCCGATTACAGTATCCAATCTTTTATCACCCGCCCGGACCGGATACATTCCTGGGAGTTTGCCGAACTTCGTAACCAGGCGGCGCGCAATAGCGGGACATTGGAAGAGAACCTGCCGTACTCTCCTTATATGATAGAGAAATACAGAAGCGGGGATGACCCCGTTTTCTATCCGGACAGAGACCCTTATGAAGCTATATTCCGTAAATGGGCTCCCCAGTTCCGTGTCAATATGAACCTGAACGGAGGTACCGAGAAACTGAGGTACTTTGTAAATGCCGCTTATCTGGGGCAAGGCGGGCAACTTAAAACCGAATCGAAAGATAAATTAGGATATGACCCGAGCTTCAAAATGGACCGCTATAATTTTCGTGTGAATCTGGATTACCAGATAGCCAAGAACCTGAAAGCTTCTGTTAATGTAGCAACTTATCTGGAAAAGATGAATTCTCCCCAGTTGCGCGATTTGTATGGCGGCAGCATGGATGCGATGGTTACGGATATGCTTCATATGACCTGGGCAACTCCTCCTACAGATCCGGGGCCTCTGACGATGGAAGGATATGGCGTCCCTTCCGACCAGGTTATTGCCCAAATGGGGACAAGCGACCGTAATATTTATGGTGACCTGAATCGTCGCGGGTATCGCCAGGAAACCAATACGAACCTGAATACTTCGCTCGTACTGGATTGGGGACTTGACTTCATTACAAAAGGATTAAGTACCAAACTGATGCTTTCTTATGACGCAAGAGCCAAAACGGCAATGGATGGTGTGCGGGGATTGGATATGTACGGAGCGGTCGTGGCAAGAAATGCAAGTGAGAAAAATCACTATAAGGAGATACGCGTCAACCAGGCAAATACGATAAACCTTTCTAAATCGATGGGTTCGAATTATTACATGAATATACAATACTCCCTGAACTATGCCCGCCAGTTCAGTCGTCATGATATTACAGCAATGGCGCTGCTTCAACGGGATAACTGGCAGAAGTGGGATGGTGATTTGCCTTATAATATGTTGGGGCTTTCCGCACGTGCCACCTATGCTTACGATTCCCGCTATCTGTTAGAGGCGAATATCGGATATAATGGTTCCGAACAGTTTGCAAAAGGGAAACGTTTCGGATTTTTCCCAGCATTCTCAGCCGGTTGGGTAATAAGTAACGAAGGCTTTCTGGCGGAAAACAAAGTGATTACCAACCTGAAGCTGCGTGCCTCTTATGGAAAGGTCGGGAATGATAAATTAGGTTCGGCACGTTTCCTTTATATAAGCAATATTTCTCAGTCCGGCGGTTTTATTTCTTCTTTGGGGCGTGGCAACCAGATTGTACAAGGCAGGTTAGGCAATCCGAACCTGAGTTGGGAGATTGCCTATAAGCAAAATTACGGGATGGATATACAACTCTTCCGGGAATTGTCTCTTTCTGTCGATTATTTTGTCGAGAAACGTTCCGGCGTATTAATTTCCCGTGGTACGGTTCCTGAGATACAGGGGGTTGAGTTGGGAAATCTCCCAAAAGTCAATATGGGGAAAATCGATAATAAGGGATTCGAGATGGAATTGTCTTACAACAAGACAATCAACAAGGACTTGTCTTTTACGGTAAAAGGAAACTTTGCTTATAATAAGAATGTCCAGAAGTTCATGGATGAGGCCATGTATTCGGACCAATATGCCTACCGTTACCGCCAGACCGGTTTCAGTATCGGACAAAATTTCGGTTATCTGATAGATACGAGCAATGGAAACGGATACATCAATTCGCAGGAAGAACTGGATAAACTGCCGGTGTACCAGATTGGAACGCCCCGTATCGGTGACTTCAAATATGTGGATTTGAATGGCGACGGTTATATTAACGAAAAGGATATGGCACCGATAGGATATAGCGATATCCCCCGTATCACCTACGGTTTTTCCGGCTCTGTAAGTTATAAAGGTTTCGATTTCTCCGTTCTGTTTTCCGGAATCGGGCAAGCCTCCCGCCTTTACCAAGGAGGCGGAGTCTGGGAATATTCGTTGGCCGGGTTCTATTCCGGCTATCATCTGAAAGCATGGACTCCGGAACGTTATGAGAATGGAGAAGAGATTTTATATCCGGCTTTAGGAACCTCCAGAGGAACCAGCCAGGTTGCGAACAGCTTCTTTATTATGGACCGCTCTTTCCTTCGTATGAAGAACATAGAATTGGGGTATACCTTCCCTAAAGATTTATTGAAGCGGGTAAGCATTAACAACCTGCGTTTATTTATCAGTGGAAACAATTTATTAACCTGGAGTAAACTACCTGTGAATACAATAGACCCGGAACAGTCGGCCGCTTTGAGTTATCCGATCACCAAGATGGTAAACTTCGGCTTGAATGTTTCATTCTAACCCTTTAAAACAACTTAATCCAATGAGACTTAAAAATATAATCTTATCCTTATTGCTTTCCTCGGGAGCCTTGTGTTCCTGCTCGGATGTTCTGGATGTAGCTCCTGACGGGACGCTTACGCTGGAAGAAGTTTTTGCAGACCCGGATAAAGTGGGAGCGTTCCTGAATTCCTGCTACAATAATATCCCGAAGAAAGGTTTTAATTACTGGTTTTTTGAATCGTTGCCCATAGCTTGTTCGGATGACGGTTGGAGTTCCGATGAGAATGCCGGAGGAGCGTTACAATTTATGTATGACGGTCAAGCTTCGGCAAGTTCCCATCCGATACGGGATGTACATGATGGTCATGGGGCCTTCCTCTCCGGTTATTGGGTAAGATACTGGAAACAAATCCGTTTGTGTACACAATTCCTGGAACATATAGATAAAGCGGCAGTTCCCAGTGAAACGGAACGGGCCCGATGGAAAGCAGAAGCCCAGGTTATGCGTGCCTTTTTCTATTCCGAACTGATAAAATGGTTTGGCAAAGTGCCTATCGAACGTAAAATCATGTCGTATGACCAGGACTATTCCGACCTGAAACGGGAATCTGTCTATAAAGTTGCCAAGTTTATTGCTGAAGATTGCGATGCGGCAATCAATACCCCGGAATTACCCTGGCGTATTACTACGGAGTCCGAAGGAGAACGCGCAACTAAAGCTCTGGCATGGTGCCTGAAATCCAAAATGCTGCTTTATGCCGCAAGCCCCCTTCATAATGAAGGAGTAAATCATTGGGAAGAAGCCTATCAGGAAAATAAAAAGGCTGTGGAAGAGTTGAAGAAGAACGGATATGAACTGTTCACTACCTGTACGAATAAAAACACATTCGGAACGCATCCGGCAGCTGCCCTTCATCAGTTGGTTTGTCAAAATGCCGAATATTCATCTTCTCCGATGGATAAGGAAACGATATGGCAACAGCGTGACGGCGGTGTTTTCGTCTGGCATATCTCTTATATCGGCAGTAATATGTCGAACACTTTTAAATGCGGTATTTGTCCTACCCAGGAATTAGTGGATGCTTTTGAAACATCCGACGGACAACCCGTTTTGAATCTGGGGCAACCTTATCTGGATGAAAAGCATTTGCAACCGAATTACAACACCGCCAATCGATTGTATGATCCTAATAATCCATATAAAAACCGTGACCCACGCTTGTATATAACAGCTCTGATGAATGGTGATACGATCGTTTGGGACAATGGTCAGGTTTGGAAAATAGAAACATATGTAGGTGGTCGCCATCATATAGATCTGAATCCGTCGGAACGTAACTTTTCCCGTACCGGATATTATCATCGGAAGATGGTTACGCCGAGAGCCTGCGGTACTAATCCTATCAATTGTTCTAACTGGAAACATTATCGTTTGGCGGAAATTATACTGAATTATGCGGAAGCTGCTGCCGAAGCCGGACATCTGGCAGAAGCAAAGGCGGCTGTAGATGAAATCCGTGCCCGCGTAAGTATGCCGCCGCTGCCGGAAGGATTGACACAGGATGAAATGCGCTTGCGTATCCATAACGAGCGGCGTGTGGAATTTGCCTGGGAGGAACACCGTTATTTCGACCTGCGCCGTTGGCAGAAACCGGATGGAAATCTGAGCTCTACCTGCAAATGGTTTACCGGGATGCAGATAACGAAGAATACGGATGGAACATTCGGCTATAAGCGTGTCAATGTCCGCCAGAGTCCCCGTTTCGGCTATGAGAACAAAGACCTGTTGATGCCGCTGTCGTTATCGGAGGTTTCCCGTATGGAAGTATTGACAGGGGATAAATGGCAGAACCCGGGATGGTAATCAATCACTATACTATTAAAAGAAGCACAACATGGAAAACCTGAAAAACATAAAAAGAATATGCCTGTTCTTCTGTATCGGATTGCTGGATATGGAGCTTTATGCGCAGGAAATATCAAAAGACACACTCCGGTTGAATGAGCAAATCGAGATGGGATACACTTCTGTTTCCCGCAACTCGCTTACCGGAGCCGTATCTACCGTTTCCGGGAAACAACTGGAAAAAGTACCCGTGGCAAACTTGTCTTTGCTGCTTGCCGGCCAGCTCTCCGGACTGACAACGATAGAGAATGGTTCGGAACTTTCCCGTGGCGGGGCGAGCCTGTATATCCGTGGCATTTCCACAACCAACGGGAATACGCCTTTGGTCGTAATCGACGGGGTGATATGCCCGAATACCAATTACGAATATATCTCTCCGAAAGAGATAGAAAGTATCACCATATTGAAAGATGCCTCTACTACCGCCCTGTATGGCATACAGGGAGCTAATGGCGTGATTGTGATTACCACCAAGCGGGGAAAAGTAGGAAAGGTCAGTGTGGATGTGTATTATAACCAGTCCTTCCAACAGATGACAAAGACTCCGATGTCGCTAAACTCGTGGGATTATGCCGGATTGCGGAACCAGGCGGGGGTAAATGACGGCTTAGGGGAGTATTCCCAGTTCTCGAAGGATGCCGTCGAGAAATACCGTTCGGGAGCCGACCCGCTCTATCCCAATATGAACTATTATGATATGTACATGAAAAAGGTTACCCTGATGGAACGTGCAGGGATAAACTTATCGGGAGGTTCCGAAGCTGTCCGTTATTTCACTAACGTGAATTTCATGCACCAGGCATTACCTTTTAAGGTGGAAAAGAATGAGAAGTACGACCCGACTCCCATGAACAACTGGATAAACTTCCGTTCCAATGTAGATTTGAAAATCAACAAATATCTGGAAGCTTTCGTGCGCCTTGCCGGAAATATTAAGACGGAAAAGACCACCCAGTATGCCAATACTACGATTTATAACCATTTGTTTAATTTGCCCCCGACCATGTACGGACCGTTGACTCCAGTGGTGGAAGACCGGAATGACCTGGCTTACGCTTCGAGCAACCAGGTGATTACCCATCTGGGAGAAGACCTTCCGGTTTACGGTATGTTGAACCGCTCCGGCTATACGAACCATGTCGTTACCAATATCATCGCACAGGCGGGCTTGAACCTGAATATGGATTTCCTGACCAAAGGCTTGTCTTTGAAAGGGCTGATGGCTTATCAGACCAATTCGGTGAACGGCCTGTACACGCACCAGAACTTTGAACGTTGGGTACGTTCGGGCAGCCCCGATAAGCTGGAATTTACCAAGAAAGGGTCCGCCAACAACACACCGCTGTCTTATGGTAAAGGTTCCCTGTTCTATTACAACCTGAATTTCTTTGCCAATCTCGATTATAAGCGTGCATTTGGCAATCACAGCATAGAAGCGATGGCTTACATCTTCTATCAGATGCAGGAAAAAGAGGGTTCAAACTCGGGGGCTGCTATTTTGCCTTATAAACGGCAAAGTCTTGGCGGGACGGTTACGTATGGCTTCAAAGACCGTTACTTTATAAAAGGAGACCTGGGATATTCCGGTTCGGAACAGTTCCACCGCAACCACCGGTATGTGGCAACGCCTGCCGTGAGTGCCGCATGGATAGCCTCCAATGAAAGATTCATGGAAAATATACACTGGCTGAATCTTCTGAAACTGCGTGCCTCTTACGGTATCAGCGCCAACGACCAGTTAGGCGGTACCCGTTTCCTGTATCTGGATGATATACGTGAAGTGAACGGCTCCATTTCGGAAGGGTTGCGTGGCAATCCGTCGGTTATGGCAGAGAAAGTCAAAAAGCAGAATTACGGGATAGACCTGGGGCTGTTGGATATGTTTACCCTCTCGTTCGATTACTATCATAACCATTGTGACAATATGTTGATAAACGGTGCCGGTTATGTGCCTTCTTACCAGGGTATCGAGTTGGGCAATTACGCCAAAATCAATGCTGGAAAGATGATGAATAAAGGATTTGAGTTGACAGTCGGTTTTTCCAGGAAGATAAACGATGACTGGAGCGTAACGGCCGGCGGCTCTTTCAGCCGGAACGATAATAAAGTGCTCGATATCGGAGAAGCCCCTTACCTGAATGAATACGCATACCGTTACCGTACGGAAGGCTTTGCATACGGTCAGCAATGGGGATACCTGATTGACAGGAGCAATGGAAACGGATTCTTTAATTCGGAAGATGAAATCAGGAAAAGCGGGCTGACTTATGCCATCGGTACGCCCCGTGTCGGCGATTTTATCTATCAGGATTTGAATAACGACAAAGTCATCGATGAAAAAGATATCGCTCCCATAGGATATAGCTGGTTGCCGAAGAACTATTATACCATTTCCGGGGGACTTACCTACAAAGACTTTGAATTCAGCTTCCTGTTTCAGGGAACCGGGCAGGCTTCCACTACCATCAGCGGAATCGGTGCCTACGAATATGCTTCCCAAGGCGTATTCAATGATATTCATATGCATGCATGGACACCGGAACGCTATGCCAACAACGAGAGAATAGATTATCCGGCCTTGTCCCTGCACGAGACAACCAGCCACCGGGCAAACAGTTTCTTCGTGATGGACCGTTCTTACCTCCGCCTGAAGAATATAGAGATAGCCTATACATTGCCTCTGAAGGCATCGAGTGCCATCTTCGCCCAAAAGATACGCTTCTCCCTTGCGGCGCAAAACCTGTTCACGATAGATAATATGCGTTCGAAGTATATCGACCCGGAAGTCGGTTCGATGGGTACGTTCCAGCCGTATCGTGTGTATAATATCGGTGTCAACTTAATATTCTAACCCTCCAAAAGATTATTCCGTATGAAAAATATCATATCAATACTATTAATAGTGGGAGCAGGGCTGTTCAGTTCCTCCTGTGCAGACCTGGATTTGCCCTCTGACGGGCGCTTGGATTTGAAAGAAGTATTCAGTCGGTACGAGCGTACGAAAAGCTATCTGAACACCTGCTACAATTATATGCCACAGGTCGGTTTTACCTATAATGGGAACTCTACGCCGCTTGCTTCTTTCTGTGATGAGGCGCACGATGCCAGCGACCATACAAACGGTCCTGTGGCAAAATGGTACAAAGGGCTGACCTCTTCCTCCTATAATCCGTTGAATGACGGATATATGGATGTCTGGTCGCATTACTTCGCCGGCATCCGGAAGTGCAATACCTTTTTAGCATCTATCGCAGACCCCGAAATTGCTACTTATCATTTTGTGGAAGACGAAAAGAACGGATGGGTAGCACAGGTCCATGTACTGCGGGCTTTCTATTATTTGCAGTTGGTAAAACGTTACGGAGGCGTTCCCCTGATTCATACGCCCTATGAACTGGACCACGATTTCTCCAAGGATAAAAGAGCCTCGTTCGAAGCCTGTGCGGATTTTATTATAGCAGATTGCGACTCCGCTTTGGCAACGAAGGAAACAGAAGGTTCGTCTATCGGTTTCCGCTGGGCTATCAACGATAATGAGCGGGGGCAGATGACACGTGCGATGGCTTATGCCATCAAATCGCAAGTGGCGCTTTATGCGGCAAGCCCGTTATGGAATAACGGTTCCGGTACCTATACTTGGGAAAAGGCGGCAACAATTACCAAAGAGGCTTTGGACCAGTGCCTGAACCACGGTTTTGAACTTTATTCCACACCGCCCGATCCGAAACATGCGCAGAATGCATATGCCTATTATTTCATTACCCGTTCCGACCCCAGCCGTTCGTGGGATAAGGAAACCATTTACGAAACAACTGCATGGCGTTCCAATGTATGGCGGCTGGCCGGTGTACCCATTACTCCGGGGATGGAGAAAGCCGGAGCTTGCCCGTCGCAGGAGTTGATCGACTGTTATGAAACGACAAACGGCGAGCCTGTGTTGAATCCGGATAAACCCTATCAGGATTCCGATCATTTGCAGCCCAACTATAATCCGGCGAATAAACTATACAATCCGAACGACCCGTATAAAAACAGGGACCCCCGTTTTTATGCTTCCGTTTATTATAATGAGGCAGTCCGCTATCTGGACGACCCGAACGGCATAAAAGTGGAAACCTATGCAGGAGGGAATTGCGGCATTTCCGATGACGTGAAAGAAGTGCGCCATACCCGTACCGGCTATTACCTGCGGAAATATAACAATTGCCGTTCGGGTATCAATGTCGATGCCGACGGATTAATGCGGATATTTCATCTTTCCGAACTATATTTGAACTTTGCAGAAGCCGCTTACCATGCTTACGGACCGGATGCACAGGTCGCTTCTTCCAGTGGTGCCGGAATGCTGTCGGCCCGGGAAGCCGTAAACAAAACCCGTACCCGTGCCGGAATGCCGGCTTTACCTGCCGGTTTGTCGAAAGATGCATTTGAGAAACGTTACCGGAACGAACGGCGTGTGGAACTGGCGTTCGAGGAACATCGTTTCTTTGACGTGCGCCGTTGGAAAATACTGTCCGAGACCGACCGCTTCGTGACAGGTATGCAGATTGCAAAAGAAAATGGCACTTATACCTATACCCGTTTCAAGTTGAGCGAACGTCCGACGGCTACCGACAAATACCTGCGTTATCCGATAGACGGGAAAGAAGTGGCAAAGATATTGAAGTACACCGGGGATAACTGGCAGAATCCGGGATGGTAATCCGTAGAAGAGTAGAAATCGATAGCAACAATATAAATGGATTTAATACGAAAGAATTGCATGAAAAAACGGGCGGCTTTTGCCGGTATGCTTGCCGGTGTGGCATTGCTTGCCGGAAGTACGGGATGTGGCAATCCGGCTCAAGTAGCGAAAAGTGATACGGTACCTGTTACCGAGGATTCCTATTATACGGATATTTATCCGGATACCTGGGTGGCAACGGATGCGTTGGGACGGACCATGCCGGATTATAATGAAGCAGGTGCGCCTAAAAACGACAAACGCCGCGTAGTCGGCATCTTTTATATCACCTGGCACTCGGACGGCCTTGCCAATCTGAAAGCACCTTACCGGGCGGATGTCTCCAAAGTATTGGATAAAGCTCCCGAAGCGCGTCTGGATGGGGATAATCCGGCATGGACGAGTGGTTCGTACCATTGGGGCGAACCGGAACTGGGCTATTTCCTGAGCCGTGATGAATATGTCATCCGCAAAGAT
This sequence comes from uncultured Parabacteroides sp., assembly GCA_900541965.1. GTDB lineage: Bacteria > Bacteroidota > Bacteroidia > Bacteroidales > Tannerellaceae > Parabacteroides. Next base: position 42,086 of record UQLN01000037.1, read on the forward strand.
ATGTCCATGTTGGCCGACGCCGGAGTAGATGTCCTGGTGATGGATGTTACCAATGCCGTTCGCTATTGGGATGAGTGGGAAACACTGTTTACCACCATGCAAAAGATGAAAGCGGAAGGCAATAAAGTCCCCCGGTTCTGTTTCTGGGCATTCAACGGGCCGGTAATTACGGTCGTGCAGGATTTATACGACAAGATATACAAAGCAAATAAGTATCGCGATTTATGGTACTACTGGGACGGCAAGCCCCTGCTCCTTTGTAATGGCAAGCCTAAATTCGATGCAAATGGGGGAGGCGTACAGAACCCGAATCCGCACTACGACGCGAAAGCCCTTACGGATGTTTCCAATCCGCACTATCAGGACCCGGATTACACACAGCAATATTATACGGACTATACGAAGGATGTGAAGAATTTCTTTACCCTCCGGACGATGTGGTGGGGCTACTATGAATGGGCTGGCGAACGCTTTGTCGGGACGGAAGGAAATTGGAGTTTCGGCTATGACTTGGGAGACGAGCGGGTATGCAACCTGCCACCGGACAGCCTGGTGTCTACCTGGCAAGGGGAACGGGAACAGGCAGCAGTAACTCCGGCGCAGCATCCGATATCCATCATTGGCAAATCCTGGACCCGCGAGCATAAGGAACCGAAGCTGAACGACCACGACATGCCGGAACCGACCTATGTCCCCTGGCTAGGCAAAACGGTGGATAATCCGACGGCTTACGGTATTTATTTTCAGGACCGCTGGGATGAAGCGCTGAAAAGCGACCCTCAGTTCCTGTATCTGAACGACTGGAACGAGTGGACTGCCGGTAAATACAAATCGGGCAAAGCTCCCGGTTCCGAACTGCCGGGACCTACCACTTTCCTCGGACGCGAAAACCCTTTCTATTTTGTAGACCAGTATAATTCGGAGTTTAACCGTACTATACAGCCGATGAAGGGAGACTATACGGATAACTACTATATGCAGATGGCCCAGAATATCCGCCGCTACAAAGGTGTCCGCCCTATTCCCGAAAATAAGGGCTTGCATACGATTCGTCTGGATGGCAACTTTGCCGGCTGGCATGCCGTAACGGTGGAATACCGGGATACGAAAGGGGATGTGACCCACCGTGCCCATAAAGGATATGGCGGCACTTACTATACGAACGACTCCGGCAGGAACGATATAACCCTCTCCAAAGTGGCGGGAGATAAAAAGAATGTATATTTCTATGTGGAAACGGCCGACGAACTGACTCCATACACCGACCCGAACTGGATGTTGCTGTTGATAGATGCGGATCAAGATGCTTCCACCGGCTGGTACGGCTATGACTATCTGGTAAATAAGCATGTAATTAATTCGGAAAAGACGGAACTGATGCGTTATAATTCCTCCACTAAAAGTTGGGAAACGGTTTGCCAACTGGACTATTGCATGAACGAAAATAAACTGGCACTGGCTATTCCCCGTACAATCTTAGGGCTGAAAGGCAACGCCTTTTCCTTCGATTTTAAGTGGAGCGATAATGCTGCCGATTTGAACGACCCTATCTCTCTTTGTGTAAATGGCGATACGGCTCCGAACCGCCGCTTTAATTACCGTTGTATCTGGAAGAAGTAGGAGAGTAAAGATATATGAAATAAAATAAGGGGTATTGTCTGTGAATTACAGGCAGTACCCCTTGTTTTATTGAGTCCTACGTAGACTACGTTAAATATTAGAGATAATTAAAAAATATCATGCCGTGAAAGCTGTTATAAATCATATACTCTCACGTTTTCGACGATTATCCCGTAAGCAATAAACCTTAAATATCAATGGATTACATAATTAACATGCGATAATTAGTTTATATATTTGTCCAGTTCTAACGTAGTCTACGTAGAACTGAAGTACTTATTTTTTTATCCGCGTCAATTTATAGTGCATGAATAGGGTAATAACAAATACAAACGATTAATTATATATGGATATGAACACGAAACTACAAGGTCTATGCCCCCTAACCAGACCGGT
>UQLN01000038.1 GCA_900541965.1 uncultured Parabacteroides sp.
GATGAAAGATATTTGAATAATATCCCCATTTTTTACGCCTTCCAAAGTAAATTTCCCATCCATATCGGTAATGTTACCATTGGTGGTCCCTTTTATCACCACAGATGCTCCGGTTACAGGACCGAAATCGTCTTCAACAGTACCTGTTAGTTTTCCGTTTTGTTGGGAAATGTTTGTGCTTGGATTGGCTGGCTTCGTAATTGCATACATGCTTCCCGGAAGAGAAAATGCACCTGCCAATAGAATTAAGCTAATAGGTTTGAATTTTTTCAGCATAATTTGTGTTTAATTAAATTGAAAGAGATATAATCGTTTAAATACTAATATTTTATAGAGCTTTTGAAATATGGAGGCTTTTAGGTATAGTGTTACTTTATTTTAGCGTTTATTACTTTAGTTCTAAAAGAACTCTGCACATTTCATATCTGCGCCAAAGATATGAAAATTCTATGTCTTTGTGTTATTTTTCTAAAAAAAATACGTTGTGATTTCAATTTTAACAATTAGGAGATTGGCATTATTATTGTTAATCAACATATATACAATATATTACAAGATATACTTTAACATTTATAAAATTTAAGTTTTAGGCGCTATACTTTTCTTCAAGATATAAATTTTCTATTAATAAATACATTATAAAATATAAGATGTATTAGTGACGCTCATTTGTATACTTTTTATACAAATGGGGAAAATGTTTACTATATCCTGTATATCAATATCTTAAATGTTTTTTACAAACTTTGGTTTATATAGAAGTTCTTTTAGAACCAAGACCAACTTCCACATAAATCTGCACAGTTCTTTTAGAACTAAAGTAACAAATGCTACAAAAGTAAACGCTAAACCTAAAAGTCTCCATATTTCAAGATATATAGCATAAAACTATTGGACAAACACAATTATATCTCTTTCAATAAATAAAACACAAATTATGCTGAAAAAATTCAAACCTATTAGCTTAATTCTATTGGCGGGTGCATTTTGCCTTCCTGGAAGTATTTATGCTTCTTCGGAGTCAGCCAATCTTGGTACAAACGTTTCCCAACAAAGCGGAAAGGTTACAGGTACAGTTGAGGATGCTTTCGGTCCTGTAACCGGGGCATCTGTAGTTGTAAAAGGAACTACCAATGGTAACATTACTGATATGGACGGTAAGTTTACATTGGAAGGCGTAAAAAATGGGGATATTATTCAAATATCTTTCATCGGTTACGTAACTCAGGAAATCAAGTATACCGGACAGTCTACACTGAATATCAATTTAGTAGAAGATACTCAGAAACTGGATGAAGTTGTGGTAACGGCTTTAGGTATCAAACGTGAAAAAAAGGCATTGGGATATGCTATGCAGGAACTTAAGGGGGATGAACTGGTTAATGCCCGTGAAACGAATGTAGCAAATGCATTATCGGGTAAAGTTTCCGGTGTACAGATTATCCGTTCAAGTAATGGTCCTGGTGCATCTTCTAAAATCCAATTACGTGGTAGTAACTCTGTTACCGGATTAAACCAGCCTTTAATTGTTGTGGACGGTATCCCAATGGATAACTTTACCGGTGGTAGCAACAATGATTATTGGAACCCTTCAGCGGATATGGGTAATGGACTATCGGATATTAATCCGGAAGATATTGCGAGTATGTCTGTTTTAAAAGGTGCTTCTGCTGCTGCTTTGTATGGATCCCGTGCTGGTAATGGTGTTATATTGATTACAACAAAAACAGGTAAGAAGACTGACGGATTAGGTATTACTATCTCAGGTTCCGTGTCTGCAGAAACTATTTTTATGAATCCGAAAATGCAAAATAGTTTTGGACAAGGTTCTCTGGGGGTATATGATGAATTGAAGTCTACCAGCTGGGGACCTCAGATAACAGGACAGTCTTATAAAAGATGGGATGGAGTGACTGCTAATATGCAGGCTTATGACAATGTTCGTAATTATTTTGATACAGGTACGAATATAACTGAAAATATTTCATTTGCCCAGCAGTATAACAATACTTCTGTTTATACTTCTGTAACGCGTATGGATGATAACAGTAAAATACCGGGAGCATCTCTGGCACGTACGAATTTAACAATGCGTGCTTTATCTAAATTTGGTAAAGACGAGCGTTGGACATTGGATGCAAAAATCCAATATATCAATTCAAATGCTGAGAACCGTCCTATCTCCGGAGATAATAGTTCGAACGTATTCAACACTATTTATCAGCTTCCGCGCTCAATGGACATTCGTGATTTTTCTGCTGCAAGGGATGAAAACGGAAAGATGATTTGGTATGGTGGTGGACAGCAAATTAACCCATACTGGGCATCACGTTATATTTATAATCAAGATGTTCGCGACCGTTTCCTGATGTTCGGCTCCTTGAAATATCGTTTTACAGATTGGCTGAATGCGGAAATTAAGGCAGGTAGTGATATGTATTTCACCGATTTCGTATCTAAAACATATGCCGGAAGTTCTTTAACGAACAGTGGACGTTACAGTATCGGACAGGATCGTTTCTATGAAAATAATTACAGTTTTTTGATTTCTGCTCAAAAGGATAATTTATTCGGCAAGTGGGGTGGATCGGCAACTTTTGGTGGTAACTTGATGATGCGCCAGAAAAAGAAAGTCTCAGCTTCGCCTGACGAACTGAATGTCCCTGATTTGTTTACTTTAGGAAATGCGAAGAACAAAATTAACGGGACAGAAGAGTTTAACCGTAAAAAGATTAATTCATTGTATGGTACATTGCAGGCAAACTTTGACGGATATCTGTTCTTGGACGCTACTTTCCGAAATGACTGGTCTTCTTCTTTGAGTAAGAAAAACCGTTCTTTCTTCTATCCGTCTATTTCTGCAGCCTGGATTATATCGGATATGATGAATAAAATAGATAAACCGTTACCGGACTGGTTTACTTTTGCTAAAGTACGTGCTTCTTTTGCACAGGTAGGTAATGATATGGATGCTTATCAGTTGTATAATACTTATACTATCGGTAACGATCCGGAAGGAAATGCAACAGTTGGAACAAAGGATACTTTATATGATCCGGATGTTCGCTCTGAACTTATTTCTTCATGGGAAGCCGGTCTGGAACTGAGATTTTTTAATAACCGTTTAGGCTTTGACCTGGCATGGTACAAATCGAATGCACGCCGTCAGTTATTAAATTTACCGATGGACCCGTTGTCCGGTTATAAGAATAAGAAAATTAATGCAGGTGATATTCAGAATACTGGTGTCGAATTGATGGTAAATGCCCGTCCAGTTGAAACTGCAAGTGGTTTTAGCTGGGATTTAATGGTAAACTTCTCTAAAAACAGCAATAAAATCATTGAATTAACTCCGGATATCAGTTTATATTCTTTAGGTGGTTATGATAATGTGCAGATCTATGCAACTGCCGGTGGTAACTATGGCGAAATCTGGGGTACACAGTTTAAACGTGTGACAGATGAAAGCTCTCCTTATTATGGTAAAATGATTGTAACAAAAGACGGTCTGCCAACCGGTGACACGGAAAAAGTAAAGATTGGCGATCAGCAACCGGATGCTTTATTAGGTATCACTTCCACTTTTGCATATAAAGGATGGTCGTTTAGTTTCTTGATCGATAGCCGTTTTGGTGGTGAGATATTCTCCGGAACAAACCGTGCTATGCAGGCATCGGGAACAGCTGCTGCTACAGTTGTTAATGGCGAGCGTCCTGATATGAAATTAGATGCGGTATATGTTGATGATAATGGTGCTTATCAGGTAAATAATTCATCAATTACTACTCAACAATATTGGGAAGCAGTTACAGGTTCTACCGGTAACTTGGGTATTGGTGAAGCAAATATTTATAGTGCGACCAATGTTCGTTTGCGTAATCTTTCATTGAACTATGCGTTTAATAAAAAAATGCTCTCGAAAACCCCGTTCCAACAAATTAAATTAGGTGTTTCTTGTAATAACGTATGGATGATTAAGAGTCATCTGAATGGAGTAGACCCGGAATCTGTGTATGCAACAAGTACAAATGCTACCGGTTTCGAAAATGGTGGTTCTCCTACATCACGCAGTTATTTGTTTAACGTAACACTTGGTTTCTAATTACATAAAAAATAAGCAATATGAAAAATATAAATAAATTAGTTTATACACTTGGCATAGGGTCTTTGCTGTTAACGGCATGCTCGGACTTTGATGAAGTGAATACTGACCCTACAGCGGCAACGATCGACCAGGCGCGTGTCGAGTATGCTATAAATGCTTCAATTACAGGTGCCCAGATGGATCCTGATGTGGCGGAACGTGCATTTGTTTTAAACTGGAAAACGGCTGCTCGCCAACATTTTACTTCCGGTATAGCCGTAGGTTCTTATAATGACGCATGGATTTCCGCTTACTACGATAAATCGGCTAGCTGGCAGAAATCTGCAACATTGGCTATTACATTGGCTGATGATAAAATATCCAAAGGAAATCTGACCGGACATGATGCTGTAATGATTCCGAACCTGAAACAGGTTGCCCGCATTTGGCGTGCTTATTTGATGAGTGAATTTGTGGATAATTTCGGAGCTCTTCCTAAAGATGCATTTCAGGGAACGAACCCGGAATTTAACAGCACAAAGGATATTTATTATTTCCTTTTTGATGAGTTGAAAGATGCTGTTGGCAAATTGGATGTAAATGTTACTCCGGATGATACGGAAAAGAAGTATGATCGTGCTTACAATTTTGATTTCAGCAAATGGGTAAAATTCGGTAACTCTTTGCGTATGCGTTTGGCTATGCGTCTGTCTGAAGTGGAACCTGCCAGAGCACAGTCTGAATTTGAAGATGCTGTCAAGGGGGGATATATTGCTAATAACAGTGATAATTTTACAGTCGCAGAAAGACCGGGATGGGATGATTTGACCGGAGTTATGTCACGTGAGTGGAATTCGCAGCAATTGTCTGCAACGTTGAATAACCTGATGATTGGCTTGGGAGGTATCAAAACATCTGACCAATTGACAGATGAAAGATACCAGTCACATATCAAAGCAGAAGATTATATGGGACAACGTTATGAAAAACACTACTCGTTGTATACAAACGAGCCAGGTGCCGGTTTTTGGTTCGATGGCTTGCGCAATAAGATTGATCCGCGTGCATATGCTTTATTTTATATTCCGGGAGATTTTGACAGCGAAGGTTTCTGTAATTATCCGTCATGGGATAATACGGCAAAAACCGTAAAGCGTGATTTGTTACAAGATGACAAAAAGACAAAATTGGAAGAAATAGATGCCTCTTATACATGGAATGCCCCGGCTATCGGTTCGCAGGGAGATAAAGGTGCGTTGAATCAGGTTTATAGTTTTAATGGAACGAATCCTCGTTTGGTATTGAAATATAGAGATAGTAATAGTTCTCGTATATTCTTCGGTGCTTGGGAATCTTATCTGTTGATTGCAGAAGCTTCTATAAGAGGTTGGGCTGCTTCTATGGGAGGCAAAGATGCTTATGAAGCTGGTATCCGTGCAAGTTTTGAATACAACGGTGTTTCCAAGTTTGTGGATAGTTACCTTGCATCGACAGATTTTAATAATGTAGGAACTTCTGTTGCCTGGGATCATACGGCAGAACCCCCTGCAACAAAGACAATGAAAATGATCGATGGCTATACAAAAGCAGAAGGTACATTTACATATAAATATCCGGTTGCTTCTCAAACACTGTACGGTAAAGCTTTGAACGATCAGTTGACTAAAATTATCACACAGAAGTTTATTGCCAATGTGCCTTGGGTGCCGATGGAATCATGGAGCGACCATCGTCGTTTAGGACTTCCGTTCTTTGAAACGCCAGCTGTAGAACAACCATTGATTTATATGCCTACTTTAACACAGAGCAACTATATGGAACAGACATATAAGTTCTTCCCGCAGCGTTTGAAATTCCCGTCAAGTTTGGCCAACAGCAGCCCGGAAGGCTATGATCAGGCTGTTAAGGTATTAGGCGGTCCGGATGATGTATTTACACCATTATGGTGGGCTAAAAGTTCGAAATAAATATAGGTTTCTATAGTTAATCTTTTAACCGAATTTAAAGAGAGGTATATCCTGTTTGGGGGATATGCCTCTCTTTTTTTAACTAAAACTTTTATAGAAAGGACTGAGTGGCTAAAAAGAAGTTGTTTTTAATTTTTTGTTTTGAAAATAAAAAAAAACTTATTGAGTACTGGCTCTTATTATTTATGGGAAATCCTTTTGCCCTTTATATTTCATGTGATGCCTTTTGATTCAAATAAAGAATATAACCATGCCTTACATTTTCACACATGTTAATGACAAAAACAAATTCTCTTTTTTTGTGTTACATATATCAAAAAAGATATTGGTGTCAGCCATGTAAAATATCATGTTATAATAAACAAAAAACATCAGTTATGTTGAAAAAAATCAGACCTGTCAGTATGATACTGCTTATGGGTTCGTTATGTTTCTCAGGAAATATATTCGCAGCCCCGGAGACGGAAAATCAAATCACTGACGTTTCCCAGCAAAATGCAAAGATTTCGGGAACAGTGGAAGATGCTTTGGGACCTGTAGCCGGAGCATCCGTTCTTATTAAAGGTACAACTAACGGAACTATAACCGATATGGATGGTAATTTTACTCTTGAAGGAGTAAAAAAAGGAGATATCATCCAGATCTCCTTTATCGGATTTATAACTCAAGAAATACCTTATACCGGACAATCGACCCTGAATGTTCATCTGGAAGAAGATACTCAGAAACTGGATGAAGTAGTTGTAACAGCTTTAGGTATGAAGCGGGATAAGAAAGCATTGGGATACGCCATGCAAGAGTTGAAAGGAGACGAATTGTTGTCATCACGCGAACCGAACCTGGCGAACTCTCTTTCCGGTAAAGTTTCCGGTTTACAAATTGTCCGTTCCAGTAATGGAGTAGGGGGCTCTTCTAAAATTGTACTTCGTGGTAATAACTCACTGACCGGTTCCAACCAACCACTTATTGTTGTAGATGGTACGCCTATGGATAACTTTACTGGTGGTGTAGATGATGTATGGGGGAATTCCGGTACCGATATGGGTAACGGACTTTCTGATATTAACCCGGAAGATATCGAATCTATGACGGTACTGAAAGGTGCGTCGGCTGCAGCATTATACGGGTCTCGTGCAGGTAATGGTGTTATCTTGATTACTACTAAATCGGGTAGAAAAAATGAGGGTCTTGGCATTACCGTAAATGCCGGTATCACGACTGAATCTATTTTCCTGAAGCCGCATATGCAGAATAGTTTTGGCCAGGGTTCTGTAGGAATATATGATAACCAATCCCGTCTGAGTTGGGGACCGAAGGCAGAAGGACAAACCGTGAAAGACTGGTTAGGACGTGATGTCTCTCTTCGTACTTATGATAATATCGATGCATTTTTCCGAACAGGAGTATCTTTCAATGAAGGGGTCAGTTTCCAGCAAAATATAAACGGAACATCTGTTTTTACTTCAGTAAACCGTTCGGATGACGCGGGGATTACCCCTGAATCCAAATTGAATAAGACAAATATCACCCTTCGTGCCACAACTTTCCTGGATAAAGCGGAAAAGTGGAAAGTGGATGCAAAGGTGAACTATATAAATATGAATGCGCATAACCGCCCTATTCAGGGAGTAAACCCTTCCAATGCGTTCAATACGATTTATAATTTACCCCGCTCTTTGAATGTAGCTGAATTTAAAGATTGTGTGGATGCAAACGGCAATATGATTTGGTGGGATGCAGCAAAGAATCCACAGGAAAACCCTTATTGGGTAACCCAATATCGCCAGAATAACGATACACGTAACCGTTTGTTGGGTAATGTTTCTTTAAAATATGCTCCGGTCGATTGGTTTGATATCGAGTTGAGAGCCGGTACCGACTATTATACAACTACAAAAAATCAAAAAGTATATGCCGGAGGTAATACTTCTCCCCGTGGTTTGTATAGCGAAGGTTCTGAAACATTTTATGAAAACAATTATAGCTTTCTGGCTACAGCACGTAAAGATAATTTAATCGACCGTTTGGGCGGTTTTGTTACTTTTGGTGGTAACTTGATGTTGCAAAAAAGAACGAAAATGGATGCTTCAGCTGGCGACCTGCTCGTTCCGAACCTTTTCTCCCTGAACAATGGTATTAATAAACCGACAGTCACATCCGAACTGACACGCCGTAAAATGAATTCTTTATATGGTTCATTGCAGTTGAACTGGGATGGTTATCTGTTCCTGGATGTGACAGCACGTAATGACTGGTCGTCTACCATGTCGAAAGCGAACCGCTCCTATTTTTATCCTTCGGTAAGTTTATCCGGTGTTATTTCGGAGATGTTACCGAAGTTAGGTACCGAAATGCCGGAATGGTTCTCCTTTGCAAAGGTAAGAGCTTCTTATGCCGAAGTCGGTAATGACCTCGACCCGTATCAATTATATAATAATTACACAGTAGGGAAAGATGAAAACGGCAATACGATAGCCAATCCCGGTAAAGTCCTGTTCGATTCGAATGTACGTAGTGAGTTGATTAAGTCATGGGAAGCCGGTTTTGATGTACGTTTCTTCAATAACCGTTTGGGATTGGATTTTGCCTGGTATAAATCAAATGCGACACGCCAGTTGCTGGACTTGCCGATGGACCCGTTCTCCGGATATAGCTCACGAAAAGTAAATGCTGGTAATATTCAGAACGAAGGTGTGGAAATCTCTTTGAATGGCGGTATCTTCCAAAGTACTAATCCGCAAGGATTCAACTGGAATGCTTCGGCACAATTCTCTTTGAATAGAAATAAAATTATAGACTTGTATCCGGGCGTTACACTATATGATATTAAAACATTGGATGCGATTCAGATTGTTGCTGCTCAGGGTGGTTATTATGGTGATATTTATGGTCAGACATTTGTTCGTGTCACCGATCAGAATAGCCCGTACTTCGGAAATATAGTAGTAGGTGATGATGGTTTGCCATTGATTTCAACGGAAAAAACGAAAGTTGGTAATCAGAATCCAGACTGGATGCTGGGTATAACCAACAATTTCTCGTATAAAGGTTTTAACCTTAGCTTTTTGGTGGATTTCCGTATTGGCGGCGAGATTTATTCGGCAACAGCATCCAACCTGTATGTCCGTGGTAATGCCAAGGGCACAGTTGTAGACGGGAAACGGCAGAATTTTGTAGTACCTAATTCAGTAGTGAAACAGGGGGATTCTTATGTGGAAAACAAGGTGGCTGTCACTCCTCAGAATTACTGGGAACGTATCGGTTCTACCGGTAATTACGGTTTGCCGGAAGTCTTTACTTACGATGCGACCAATATCCGTTTGCGTAATATTACATTGGGATACGATTTCAACCGTACGATGTTGAAGAAAACACCGTTCCAGCGCTTGCGTTTATCAGCAACCTGCAACAACGTCTGGATGATTCACTATAATATGCCGGGTATTGATCCTGAATCTGTTTCGGCAACAAATACCAATGCTACAGGTTTCGAGAATGGTGCAGCACCGACAAGCCGTTCGTTTACATTCAACGTAACAGTCGGATTTTAAGGCATAAGCAAGGATTAATAAAAAAGAAACGAAAGAATTATGAATACGAAAAATATATTACTGGCAGGCTTTTTCTCAGCAGCCGCTTTATTTTCCTCCTGTAGTGATTTTCAGGAGTTGAATGAAGACCCGAACCAGGTGGACGAAAGTAAAGTGAAGCCTGAATGGTTCCTGAATTCTTCAATCATAGGCGACCAGATGAATCCGGAAATCGCAGAACGTATGTTTATCCTGACATGGAACCGTGCTTCCCGTTTTAACAGGGGAAGCGGTTTTACCATCGGAACGGATAATAACGATTATATCACTCTTTATTTGAGTAACGACTATTCTGTAAAATGGCTGAATGCAGCAACAAAAGCTGTCCAGCTAGGAGAGAAAAAGATAAAAGAAGGTGAAGGTGACCTGTATCCTTATTATAAAAATGTGGTGCAAATGGCACGTATCTGGCGCGCATACCTGAATTCGGAAGTCTCGGATGGTTTCGGGCCAATTCCGGCTTTGGATGCTTTTTCCGGTGTCCCTGCTGAGTACAACAGTGTGGAAGAAATCTATACATTCATTTTGAAGGAGCTGAAAGAAGCGGAAGCCGCTCTCGATCCGTCTATTACAATGACACCGATGGCAGCCGAAGACGCGTTTTATGGCGGAGATGTCAATATGTGGAAGAAATATGCAAACTCTTTGCGCATGCGTTTTGCTATGCGTATCTCGGGTGTTGCTCCGGAGTTGGCTAAAGCGGAATTTGAGGATGCGGCATCTAAGGGCTATATTTCCTCACTTGCAGAAATAGCAGCCGTGCAGGAAAAGGATGGTTGGGGCGACCTGACCAGCGTAATGTCCCGCCCATGGAATGGTCAGGCAATGTCTGTTACCTATAAGAACTTGGTGGTCGGGCTTGGCGGCGAAGAGTTTCCGTTGCCTGATTCTTTGAAAAGCCATCTGAAAGACCCGCATACATATTTAGGTTTATATCTGAATAAACATTTCCCATTGACAACGAATGATCCTTGTGCCGGTTTCTATTTTGACGGGGTTCCTCAGTATGTAGACCCGCGTGCTCCTAAATTGTTTAGCGTGGTAGGTTGGGATGATGGCGTGATTTATTCGGATTATATCGGTGCTGCCAAAGAGGTTGGTCCAGTTGCCTTGCTTGATCCGAATGACAATACGACACCAATGTTGACTATTAACCCAAAATATACTTGGGAAACCTGGGTTGCCGGCGAATGGGATGTGAAAGGTGGTTTGGTCAGTGCTTTAACTGGAAAGAATTACAATTATCCATCTCTCTCGAAACAATACCGTCTGAGTACAAAAAAACGCGTGTTCTTTGGTCCTTGGGAAAGTTATTTCTTATTGGCTGAGGCTGCAGTAAAAGGATGGAATGTTCCGGGTACTGCCAAATCAAATTACGAAAGTGGCGTTACTTCCAGTTTTGAATATCATGGATTGTTGAGCCAGGTAGGAAGTTATCTGTCGTCTACGGATTATAACCGTGTAGGAACATCTGTAAGTTTCGACCATACTCAGGAAGCTCAACCTTATTCAATTAATTATGTGGATCCTTATACAAAGGAGAATAAAACACAAACTTATACTTATCCGAAAAACTCCATTTACAGAGGTGGAGCTTATAATAACGATGCTTTGACAAAAATCATCACTCAGAAATATCTGGCTCAAATGCCTTGGCTACCGGAAGAAGCATGGAGCGACCATCGTCGTCTCGGTTTGCCATTCTTTGAAAATCAGGCTGTGGAAAAAGACTATAACCCATTGAACCAGGTTCCTCTGACAGTGGCGACTTCTAAAGAATGCCGTTTGGAATTTTATCCGAAGCGTTATCGTTACCCTGCAAATATCCAGACAAACAATCAGGCAGGTTATAATCAGGCTTTGAAATTGTTGGGAGGTCAGGATTTGGTATCTACTTCCTTGTGGTGGAATATGAAGTAGGTTACACTCTCCATATTATATAAATGTTTACAGCGCTGTATATCTCAAACGTACAGCGCTGTTTTTTATTTTATTTCTGGCACTCGAAGCAATAATAAATACTGCCTCCCATGTAACTCTCTTTCCGGATAACTTCCCCGCAGACAGGGCAGGGTTTGTTGTTGGTCTCTTTGGATAGGACAGGAATATAGCTTCCTCTTTTCCCGAACAAATCCGTTTCCGAATTACGTCCGCCAGCCTGATAGATTTGGTTTAAGGTTGACTTCATACAATGAAATATATTTTCTTTTTGTTCTGCATTTAATGTATTGATACGGGTTTTGGGGTGTATCCGGGCATTAAACAGAATATCTTGTAAAACTCCGTTCCCAAGCCCCGGAATCGTTTGTTCGGTGGCAAGAAATGCCTTTGCAGATTTTTTTTGTTTCTCTTCGCTGTTTATCAAGCTAAGGAAATATTCCAATGTAAAGGCCTCTGACATAACCTGTGGTTTGTTTTTGGCTCCATCCCGGTATGGAGAGAAACTACATTCAAAAGATTCTACAGGAAAACAACATACGGCTCCGTACATACGGACTGAACCCACCAGGCAACTTTCATCTTCAAATCCGATTAATAGTTGATGTTTCTCCGGAATTTTTGCCCCGGGTTGGTAGAAACGTAAGTTTATGCCATCGCCTAATAATAAACGAACATCTTCTGCTTCGATTTCAATTAATCCGCCATAGGCATATGCCGTCCCCATTTGTTTATGAAGGAGCATTCCTTCGTAATTTTGCGGATCGCCGTAATACCAGGCAAACTTATGTGGAGTAAATCCGGCACTGACAAATGTAATCTCTTTCCCTTTTATCGTCCGGTTTAGCTGTTCGGAGATATAAAGGGCTTCCGGTGCTTCAATCATATTCTAATTAATTGTATTTGGAAATTTCTCAATTAAAATACAAACATATAAATATTTACATTACGGAACTCTATTCGTATTGTCTTTATGTTTCAATATTAAAGAGTATAATCTTATGAATAATAAATATAGTTTTCTATTTTTGTTTTAAATAAAAACTCTTATATGGAAGAAAATAAAAAGCTTTACTCCCAAAAAGCAATTACTGTGGCTACTTTTTTCGGAGGTCCCCTTGCGGCCGGTATTTTAGTACGTAAAAATTGTATAGTATTGGAACGGGAGCAACAGGGTCTTTATGCCTTGATTATTGGCATCCTCTCTACTGTCCTGATTTTTAGCAGTATATTTCTGATACCCGAACCCGTGTTGGATAAGATACCGAATGTTGTAGTACCGACAATCTATACAGCTATTATTTATTTGATAGTAGAAAAAATACAAGGAAAAGATTTGGCAGCCCATCAGGCTGCGGGTAACCCGTTTTATTCAAATTGGCGAGCAGCAGGAGTAGGGACGGTTTGTTGTGCAATCATCTTTGCCGTGTTGTTGGGAGGTGTATATTGGGAAGAAAAACGTTTGAATAATTGGGACATAGAGCAGTATAATGCTCAAATAGACCGATTTGATCAAAATGATGCCTTGTCACTCGAGTTTTATGATATGATGGATAGCAAACCGGCAAAGCAGGTACTTAAGCATATTGAGACAGTCAGTATTCCTAAGTTGCAGGAAAATATGGATTTGTTGAAAGAACTGGACAAGATAGAGAATATACCTTCCGAGTACCGGGAATACAATAACTTGCTACGTGAATACTGTCAGATTCGAGTTGAAATATGTAAGTTGATTACTAAGGCTGTGGAGGAAGATACGGATGCGTATGATAAGCAAATGGAAGAATTAAATTTGAAACTGAGAGATGTTATAAATCGGATAAATGAGTGAATGGTTACCTGTCTTTTTTTGATTCATAGTTATGATTTTCCAAAACCATAGTTATGAATTGGAAAAACCATAACTATGGTTTGGTTTTAGCAAGATTTTTATTGCATACCTTCTGTTGTTACTTCTTTGTTGATTTTTTTCACCAACCCTTGCAGCACAGCACCCGGACCTAATTCGACAAAATGAGTAGCGCCATCAGCGATCATATTCTGTACACTCTGTGTCCAACGAACCGGAGCAGTCAATTGGGCAATCAAGTTTGCTTTGATTGTTTCCGGGCAAGTTTCGCCTTTTGTACTTACATTCTGATAAACCGGGCAAGACGGAGTATTGATTGGTGTAGCTTCAATAGCAGCAGCTAATTCAGCGCGGGCTGGTTCCATCAGCGGAGAGTGGAATGCTCCACCCACTTTCAGTTTCAATGCACGCTTAGCACCAGCAGCCAGCATCTTTTCGCAAGCAGCGTCTATCCCTGGGATTGAACCGGAAATAACCAGCTGTCCCGGGCAGTTGTAGTTAGCACAAACAACAACTTCGCCTTCGATGCTTGCACAAATCTCTTCCACTTTTTCATCCGGCAAAGCTAAAACAGCAGCCATAGTAGAAGGAGTTGCTTCGCATGCTTTCTGCATTGCCATTGCACGTTTGGATACCAATACCAGGCCATCTTCGAAAGAAAGAGCTCCAGCGGCAACAAGTGCAGAGAATTCTCCTAATGAATGACCGGCTGTCATATCGGGTTTGAACTGGTCACCTAATGTTTTGGCAAGGATGACAGAGTGTAAGAAAATAGCAGGTTGTGTAACTTTAGTTTGTCTCAGATCTTCGTCTGTTCCTGCGAACATCAGGTCTGTGATACGGAAACCAAGGATTTCATTGGCCTTTTCAAACATCTCTTTTGCAAGGGGATTGTTATCGTAAAGGTCTTTTCCCATTCCGACAAACTGTGCTCCCTGACCGGGAAATACATACGCTTTCATCGTTCTAATCTTTTTCTAATTTCAGTTTTTTAAGATGGTGCAAAGGTAATAAAATTGGAATAGATAGGGTACTATTCGTTACAAATTGTATCTTTGTCCCGTATAAAACGGAAACATTAACGATTAATTTATATAATATCATGAGTGAATTGCTATTTCTTGGAAATTTAGGAACAGGCGAAATTATCATTATCGCCATTGTAGTATTATTATTGTTTGGTGGCAAGAAAATACCTGAATTGATGAAGGGTATTGGTAAAGGTGTAAAGAATTTTAAAGACGGTGTAAAAGGACTGGAAGACGATATTAAAATAGACGATACAGATAAGAAATAAAGGAAATGCAACAAGATGAAATGTCATTCTGGGACCACCTGGAAGAACTTCGTTGGACTTTATTTCGATCTTTTTTAGCGCTCTTTGTTTTTACTATCGGAAGTTTTGCCTTTATGCGCGGAAGCGGGGGCATTTTCGATAGTGTGATAATGGCTCCCTGCTCATCTGATTTTGTTTTTTACAGGCTGTTGTGCAGACTGAATGAGTGGCTTGTCAGCGTAAGCTCATGGTTTGATGTACTTCCTGATTTCTGTAACGATAACTTTCATGTGCAAGTTTTCAATATCAGGTTGGCATCTCAGTTCTTTACTCATATGACCACTTCTTTCTGGTTGGCTCTGGTGCTTACTTTCCCTTATCTTATGTGGGAAATTTGGAAGTTTATCAGTCCGGCTTTATATGAGAATGAGAAGAAGAGTGTCCGTTGGGTATTTTTGTTGGGAACCATTATGTTCTTTATCGGATGTGCTGTGGGGTATTTCATGGTATTTCCGATGACATTGCGTTTCTTGGCAACATATTCATTGAGTGCTGACATTATCGAACAGGTATCTCTGGATTCTTATATGGACAATTTCCTGATGTTGATTTTTATCATGGGAATTGTTTTTGAAATGCCTTTAGTCTCCTGGTTGTTATCTCAGATAGGTTTAATAAACAGGTCATTGTTCCATAAATACCGGCGTCATGCTGTGGTTGGCTTATTGGTAGCAGCAGCATTTATTACTCCGAGTAGCGACCCGTTTACGTTAGGTATCGTGTTCTTCCCGTTATACGGTCTGTTTGAATTGAGTGCGTTCTTTGTGAAGAAAGCACCGAAAGAAGACCCGGATGATGACGATGATGAAGAAGACGAAGAAAGTTCTGAAATTGTGCAAGTAACAGAATAAATAATAGAAAAAAGACAAAAGAAGACGTGATTCAGTGATGAGTTACGTCTTTTTTTATATTGGGTGTTAATCTTCTATTTCTTCCGGTAGCATGATTGTTGCCGGAAAAAGTTTGATACCTTTGCTAAAGAGTAAAGAATCATTTAATATCATATTATGGACAACAAACTATTATTAGTCTCCGCTGCATCTGTTTTTTCGGTAGCTGGTATAGCAGCAAACTACACAAACTTTATTATTATAAATCTGGATGATGCCGGGTATGGAGATTTCTCTTATAACGGAGCTTATGGTTATACGACTCCAAATATAGACCAAATGGCTACCGAAGGGGTTCGTTTTACCCATTTTCTGGCCGGACAGCCTATTAGTGGCGCTTCCCGTGCCGGTTTGTTGACAGGCTGTTATCCTAATCGTATTGGTTTTGCCGGAGCGCCGGGACCTGATTCTAACTATGGCATCCATCCGGATGAAATGACATTGGGAGAGTTGTTGAAACAAAAAGGATATAGTACAGCTGTTTTCGGTAAATGGCATTTAGGTAGCCAGTATCAATTCCTGCCTTTGCAGAACGGGTTTGACGAGTATTATGGTTTGCCTTATTCTAATGATATGTGGCCGAATCATCCTCAACAAGGAGAAATATTCAATTTTCCGGACTTGCCGACTTATGAAGGTAATAAAGTCATTGGTTATAATACAGACCAGACACGGTTGACTACTGATTATACTACGCATTCTGTAGACTTTATCAAAAGAAACAAGAATAAACCGTTTTTCCTGTATCTGGCACATAATATGCCACATGTTCCACTTGCCGTTTCAGACAAGTTTAAGGGGAAAAGTCAGCAAGGTTTGTATGGGGATGTGATGATGGAAATAGACTGGAGTGTCGGTGAAGTGATGAAAACATTACGGGAATTAGGACTGGAGGAAAACACATTAGTCATATTGACCTCTGACAATGGGCCCTGGACAAATTATGGTAATCATGCGGGTTCTGCCGGTGGTCTGCGTGAAGCGAAAGCTACAACATTCGATGGTGGTAACCGGGTTCCTTGCTTGATGTACTGGAAAGGAAAAACACAGCCTGGTATAACCTGTAATAACCTGGCATCCAATATTGATTTATTTCCGACTTTTGCGGAAATCAGCGGAGCTCCTCTGCCGGACCGTAAGATAGACGGTGTTAGTATTCTTTCATTAATAAGAGGAGAAAAAGATGCAAATCCTCGTGAATCGTTTGTTTACTACTATAATAAAAATGATTTGGAAGCTGTAACAGATGGTATGTTTAAACTTGTATTTCCTCATAAGTATGTAACTTATGGTGCTTATGTTCCGGGTAATGACGGGCAACCGGGGAAATTGACAAATCTTGAAATACAAAAAGCGGAGCTATATGATCTGCGCCGCGACCCGGGTGAACGTTATGATGTAATTTCACAATATCCTGAAGTAGCTGCTAAATTGATGAAGATAGCAGACCTGAAACGTCAGGAGTTAGGAGACAATTTGACCCGTGTAAAAGGAACGGAACGCCGTGAACCCGGATTAGTGCAAGGAAAAGAACGGCATGATTTGTGACTTTTAGTAGTTACATGAAAATATAATAGCCTGTATCTCTATTGAGGTACAGGCTATTATATTTTTCTGTATATTTATGATAAATGTTGAGGTAAAAACTGCAAAGAAAAAGTAAATTTAAAAAATTACATAATGTTAACATACTCTTTTTGGGGGTAAATCCGTTTTAAGGTGTTCTTTTATTAGGAAGTGATAATCTAAGAAGTATAAAAGCTATATCTAATTAAATTTATTAGCATGAAATTACCAATCGCGTTGCTTTCATTCGCCTTATTGACGGCTGGAGGTACCCTACAGGCACAAGATAAGCCTCAGGAAAAAAAAGCAAAAGCCTATATGGTGGCTGATGCCCATCTGGATACGCAGTGGAACTGGGATATCCAGACAACAATTAAGGAATATGTATGGAATACCTTGAACCAGAATCTGTTTTTGCTGAAACAGTATCCCAACTATGTTTTCAATTTTGAAGGCGGGGTGAAATATGCTTGGATGAAGGAGTATTACCCTACCCAGTTTGAAGAAATGAAGGAGTATATTAAAAACGGGCGTTGGCATATTTCCGGCAGTAGCTGGGATGCGACGGATGCGATTGTTCCTTCTCCCGAATCTTTTATCCGGAATATTTTATTGGGACAAACCTATTACAGGAATGAATTCGGGATAGAAAGTACGGACATATTCTTACCGGATTGTTTCGGTTTCGGATGGACTTTGCCTACTATCGCTTCACATTGCGGGTTGATGGGTTTTTCTTCCCAAAAGCTCGATTGGCGTCATCATCCGTTTTATGGTAAAAGCAAACATCCTTTTACTATTGGATTATGGAAGGGAGTAGACGGCTCTTCCATTATGTTGGCACATGGTTATGATTATGGTAAAAGGTGGAAAGATGAGGATTTGTCCCAAAATAAACAATTACTGGAATTGAGTGGACGTACGCCGCTAAATATCGTTTACCGCTATTATGGTACGGGTGATACGGGAGGTTCTCCTAATTTGGCTTCTGTTCGTTCTGTAGAAAAAGGACTGAAAGGAGATGGACCATTGAAAATAATCAGTGCGACCAGCGACCGGCTATATAAAGACTTTATGCCTTATAAAAATCATCCGGAACTTCCGGTTTTTGATGGAGAGTTGCTGATGGATGTACATGGTACGGGCTGTTATACATCTGAAGCAGCAATGAAATTGTATAATCGTCAAAACGAAATACTTGGTAATGCAGCCGAGCGGGCAGCCGTTGCTGCCGAATGGTTGGGTGGTTCTGTTTACCCGAAGGAGACATTAACGGATGCCTGGAGACGCTTCATCCTACATCAATTTCATGATGACCTGACAGGAACCAGTATCCCGAGAGCTTATGAATTTTCATGGAATGACGAATTGATTTCCTTGAAACAATTTGCAGATGTGCTGACTTATTCGGTAAATGCTGTTTCCGGGCAAATGGATACACGTACAAAAGGAACTCCGGTTATCCTTTATAATGCACAGGCTTTGCCGGTATCGGATTTAGCAGAAGTTATTCTGGATATGCCCGTTGCACCAAAAGGTTTTACAGTATATGACCAGAATGGCAAAAAGGTGCCATCACAGTTTGTCGCTTATGAGAATGGAAAAGTCCATTTGCTGATTGCTGCAACCGTTCCAGCTGCCGGATACGCTGTTTATGATGTTCGTCTTGGTGGAACAGATACACGGATAAGTAAACCGGCAGAAGCAAATAGGATTGAGAATTCCCTTTATAAGATTCAGTTGGATAAGAACGGAGACATAGCTTCTTTGTTCGATAAGACAAATAATAAGGAATTGGTGAAAGAAGGAAAAACAATACGTTTAGCCCTCTTTACGGAAAATAAATCTTATGATTGGCCTGCTTGGGAAATAATAAAGGAAACAACAGACCGCGAACCGGTTTCTATTACAGATGATGTAAAAGTTTCTTTGGTAGAAAACGGGTCATTGAGAAAAGCGCTTTGTGTGGAAAAACGTCATGGAAAATCAGTATTCAAACAGTATATCCGTTTGTATGAAGGTGCACGTGCCGACCGTATAGATTTTTATAATGAAGTGGATTGGCAGTCTACCAATGCTTTGCTGAAAGCAGAATTTCCTCTTTCCATATCTAATCCGGATGCCACATATGATTTGGGCATCGGTAGTGTAAAACGAGGAAATAACACAATTACAGCTTATGAAGTCTATGCCCAATATTGGGCAGACCTGACAGACAAGAATGGTAGTTACGGTGTATCTGTCCTGAATGACAGTAAATATGGTTGGGATAAACCGAATGACAACACCATTCGTCTGACTTTGCTCCATACACCGGAAACAAAAGGCAATTATAGTTATCAAAACCGCCAGGATTTTGGTTACCATACATTTACATATAGTCTGGTTCCCCATGCCGGAGCCTTGGATAAACCTGCTACCGTATTGAAAGCGGAACAATTGAACCAGCCTGTATTGGCATTCAAAGCTCCGAAGCACGCCGGAGTATTAGGCAAATCATTCTCTTTGGTCAATTCAAACAACAAGAATGTTGTTGTTAAGACCGTAAAGAAAGCGGAAGTTTCCGACGAATACGTTGTCCGTGTTTACGAAACAGGAGGGGAGCAAGCACAACAGGCTGAAATTACATTTGCAGGAGACATTCTGAGTGCAAATGAAGCGGATGGAACAGAAAAGACTATTGGCAATGTTTCTTTCAATGGCAATAAATTACAGGTATCCATATCTCCGTATTCTGTGAAGACTTATAAAGTGAAATTAAAATCTTCCGGTAATCCTGTAGCTAAATTGCAGTATGCAGCTTTGCCGCTGAACTATAATCGTAAGTGTGTAAGCTGGAATGCTTTTCGCAATGAGGCTGATTTTGAATCCGGTTATTCGTATGCCGCAGAACTTCTGCCTGAGACGATGACCATAAATAACGTGCCTTTTACTTTTGGAGAGAAAGATTCTTTTAATGGAATGACTTGCCAGGGGGATACACTGTATCTTCCGGAAGGTTCTGCATATAATCGTGTTTATTTCCTGGCAGCTTCAACAGAAGGTGATTCTGAGGGGTGTTTCCGCATAGGAAAGAGTGAACAGACTGTTTCTGTTCCTTACTATAGCGGCTTTATCGGTCAGTGGGGACATCTGGGACATACCGAGGGCTTCCTGAAAGATGGTGAGATAGCATATGTGGGAACACACCGCCACGCTCCGGATGGGGACCAGGCCTATGAATACACTTATATGTTTAAAGTCGGCTTGGATATTCCTAAAGGAGCAACCAGCATTGTCCTGCCGGATAATAAAAAGATTGTTTTATTTGCCGCTGTGTTGGCGAGAGAAAACTATCCGTCTGTTGGTGCCGCTTCTTCCTTGTTTCATACAGCATTGAAGCCGGGAGTGGCAATAGAAAAGAAAGCACCGAAGATAAATATATTGAAAGATGCCAAGGTGATTGGTTATTCTGCTTATGTGAATAAGCGGGAATCTCCGGAACGAATGATAGACGGTAATATGGAAACGAAATGGTGCGACGTTACGGATACTCCTAATTATGTAGATTTTGATTTAGGCGTTTCTGCCCCGGTTTCAGGCTGGAAACTGGTAAACGCCGGACGGGAAAGCCATTCTTATGTAACAGCTGCTTGTTTTTTGCAAGGCCGTAATAGCCTGGCAGAAGATTGGAAGACGCTGGACCGTATTGCAGGAAACCATAAAAACGAAGTGGTCCGGGAACTGTCAGAACCCGTATCCGTACGTTATATACGTTTGTATATTACACAACCAATGCAAAATCCGGCAAGTTCATGCGCCCGCATTTATGAGCTGGAAATTTACAAATAGTGTTTTATTTTATAGGGAGAGATGAGAGGCCGCCGGGTAATCCGGTGGCTTTTCTATTTGATAACGGTAGCTTTCACATTCATTTGGAATGTATTGTAAAATAGTTCTTAATGGAGTTGCCGGATGTATTTGTTTTATTGTATATTTGCGTAAACTGCTGGTGAAACTACCCTATGAGACTTTAACATGGATATAAGTATTAGTGATTTAAAATCTGGAAATGAACAGACTTTCAGACAAGTGGTTTCGATGTATAAAAAACGCTTGTTCATGTTCTCTAAAATATATGTTCTGAAAGCAGAAGTAGCAGAGGAAATCGTACAGGATGTTTTCCTCGTTTTATGGGATAAAAGAAAAAAATTGGCGGATAACACAAACCTGATTCAATACCTGATGGTCGTTACCCGAAACAAATGCCTGAACCATATACGCAATGAAAAGCTGGAAATGGTACCCATCGAATCCCTTACCGAAGAACAGATTTATTTGAGAAGCAACGCCTATGTGCTGGACGATGATGCTTTGTGTTCTCTTTTTACAAAAGACCTGGAACAATCCATCCAGGCTTCTTTATCAAAATTGTCTCCTAAAACCCGGGAAATATTTTGGATGAGCCGGAAAGACGGACTTAAGAATAAAGAAATAGCCGACCGGCTACAGGTAATAGAAAAAACGGTAGAATATCATTTGGCAAAGGCTCTCAAACAGATAAAAGGTGATTTGCCGGAAGCCTATAAAATCCTTTTCATTTTATTTTATGGTATATTTTAAAAAAAATGCAGTTTGTTTTTAGGGTAACCTTTTCCAAATGGTGTTCTTCTGTTTGAATGAACGTATATAGAATGGAAGACGTATTATTAATAAAATACATAAAACATGAATGCTCACTGGATGAGGCACGGAATGTTTTACGCTGGATTGAAGCAAGTGAAGAGAACAAATCACGCTTTAAGGAACTGCAAGTAGCCTGGGCTTTAACTGAAATGACTTTCTCCGTAAATAAACAGGCTGTCAAACCTTGGAGAAAATATATAGGATATACGGCTATTGCTGCTGTCGCAAGTGTGGCTGCCGCTTTATTATGGTTTGTTATGCCTGAGCGGCAACTTCCCAAATATGACTACAAAACCTTATTAGGCAATTTTGATAAGCAAAAGGAAATTGTCTTGATGGTGAATAATAATAAGCCGATAGTCCTTTCCGACTCTTCTGCTGTAATTTCTTATAACCGTCAGGGACAGGTTCTGATTAATGATACCATTCAGATAAAAGAGGAAGGAAAAACAGTCCTGAACACGCTTTATGTTCCTTATGGAAAACGGACTAAGATGATTTTAGCCGATGGAACGCAAGTCTATCTGAATTCCGGCTCTACACTTGTTTATCCTTCCTCTTTTGATGGAGTGCAAAGGGAAGTGTATCTGGAAGGGGAAGCCTATTTTTATGTACAAAAGGAAGAAGGCAGCAGGCGCTTTGTTGTGCAGACTGCTTATAAGGCAGTAGAAGTATTGGGTACCCAATTCAATGTACTGGCAGAAGAAGGAGAGATGTTTGAGGCTGTTTTGGTCACAGGAAAAATTGCTCTGGAAAGCGAGTCGGACCAAGTGATATTGGAACCGAACCAATATTATGGATATTCTCCGAAAACCGGAAATGAACAGGTTAAAGAGGTGGATGTCTCCGATTATGTCTCCTGGATAAACGGGAAACTGAAATTTAGTAAAGAGCCTTTGTCCAAAGTGCTTCATAAAGTAGAAAAGATATATAATGTAAAAGTAACCTTACTTTATCCCGAATATGATAATTATAAAGTGTCGGGAAGTCTGGATATGAAAAATACCCCGGAAGAAACACTGGATGTCCTGATGCAAACCCTTACGCCTGACGGAGAAAAGAAACAACTATATAGACTGAGTGCCAGGTAAGAAAAGA
Organism: uncultured Parabacteroides sp.; assembly: GCA_900541965.1. Taxonomy (GTDB): domain Bacteria; phylum Bacteroidota; class Bacteroidia; order Bacteroidales; family Tannerellaceae; genus Parabacteroides. The sequence goes on from UQLN01000038.1 coordinate 22,984, forward strand.
ACCGATTGTTAATTAATATATTAAATCTATCTTTATGAAAAAGATTGGAAATAAACAGAAAAGCCCTTATCGAAAAAAAGAACGATGGAGAAAAGTATTGACTATAGGCTTATGTAGCTGCATGTCGATGAGTATATTCGCAAATGTATTGAAATCGCAAGTCAAACTATCGTGCACTAACACTACGTTAAAAAAAGTCTTGGAAAAGGTGGAAGAGCAGACTGGCGTCAGTATTATTTATTCGAATAATGTATTGAATGATGAAGCGTTGGTTACCTGCCATACACAAAATGCAACCTTGGAGGAAATTCTTCGTATTTTATTGGAAAACCAGCACTGTTCGTATAAGATAGAGAATGAGCAGGTGGTCGTATTCTCTTTGGAAAAAAGTATGCAGGATGTGAAGTCTGTTGCCCAGGAAGGTTTCAAAGTAAAAGGTAAAGTGTCGGATGAAATGGGGGCATTACCCGGAGTGAATATCATGGTAAAAGGTTCGATGACCGGCGTGATAACAGACGTAAACGGGAATTATGAGATTATGGCTCCCTATTCGAAAGCCAGCCTGGTATTTTCGTATGTCGGTTATCAGCCAAAAGAAGTTCCGATAAACGGCCAGCATGTACTGAATGTGGATTTGGTAGAAGATACCAAGGCGTTGGAAGAAGTTGTTGTTGTGGGATATGTTACCCAGAAAAAGGCAACGATAACCGGTTCCATTGCAACTATAACAACCAAAGACCTGAAACAGAGTCCGACGGCGAACCTGAATAATGCACTTGCCGGACGTATGCCGGGATTAATGGTAAACCAGTTTAGCGGGGGAGAGCCGGGGGTAGACCGGGCAGACCTTAGAATACGAGGATTGGCAACTTACGGCGACCAGTCGCCGATTGTAATTGTAGATGGTGTGGAACGGGACATGAGTTATCTCGCACCGGAAGAAATCGAAACGTTTACTATCCTGAAAGATGCTTCCGCAACAGCTCCTTATGGTGTGAGAGGGGCAAACGGGGTAATTATCGTTACAACCAAACGAGGAAAGGCTTCGGAGAAACCGAGCCTGAATTTCAAAGGTTCTATTGGAACGAACCGTCCGGTTAAGTTTCCGGCTTATTTAGGTTCGGCTGATTATGCCGCTCTGTATAATGAAGCAATGGTTAATAGCAACCCGAATGTGGACCCGTCCAAATTGACTCTGTTTAGCCAGGAGTCCATTGAGAATTTCCGTCGGGCAAAGGGGGATAATTCGGATGGGCTCGGTTATAACTGGGACTATTTCAAAGAAGCATTCAAGACGGGTATGCAACAGGATTATAGTCTGTCTGTCCGAGGTGGGTCCGAAAGGGCGCGTTATTATGTAATGGCAAACTATTTTTCACAGGATGGGAACTATAAGCATACGGATGTGACGGAACATGATACGCAGGTTCATTTCAAACGCTATAATTTCAGGGCGAATGTGGACGTGGATATCACTAAAGATTTTTGGGTAAAAGTAGATTTGGGTGCACGTATTACAGACCGCCATGCTCCGGGTACTACCGCCGGGCGTGTAGTGGCTATTTGTAATACGCAACCTCCTTATTTGCCTATTACTTTGCCGAATAATGGAAATACCGAAAATAGCGACTATGTTTTAAATAACCCTTACGGACTGTTATATGGCGATTCCAAGCATCGTTTCAACTTATTGGGGGAACTTTCCCGTTCCGGATATCTGATTGATAAAAATACGTATCTGAATGGTTCATTTGCTATTGGGCATAAGCTGGATTTTGTCACAAAAGGGTTGAAGATTGAAGGTTCCTTTTCATATGATGCATCTGAAGGAAGCTGGATACACCGTAATTTTGATGAACGAAAAGATGGTTATGCCGTTTACAGCCGTTATGCGACATTCCAGCCGGCCGAAGGGACGCATGGGGATTATTATATGAATCATACCAGTTATTCAGGAAAATATGTTAAGGGGAACCCATGGTATGATAAAGATGAAACTATCCGTAATAGTTTTAGCCATAAGCCTTCGGAAAGCAAAACTTATTATCAGTTGAAACTGGACTATATGCGTTCTTTTGGAAAACATGATGTATCTGCTATGCTTTTGGTAAACCGGTCGAACCGTACATATGATAACCGTGTGGCATATCGCTATCAGGGTATGACCGGACGTGCAACATATGCTTACGACAATAAATATCTGGCTGAATTTAATATCGGACGCAATGGCTCAGAAAACTTTGCTCCGGGTAAACGCTATGGGACATTTCCGGCAGGTTCGGTCGGATGGGTAATTTCGCGTGAAAGTGTTATGGAGAGAACCCATAGTTGGTTGGAGAGCCTGAAATTGAGAGCGTCTTTCGGTATGGTAGGAAGCGATAAAATATCGAATAGTGATAATGACCGTTTTGCTTATCTGCAATTTTACCAGGGAGGAAGTGGTTATTCGTTCGGTATAAATGAGTTTGGAAATGGGTACGATGGTTTAAGTGAAGGCAATTTTGCCAATCCCAGCCTTACCTGGGAAAAAGCACGTAAGCTGAATGTCGGTTTGGATGCTGCATTCTTTCAAGGACGCCTGACTTTGAGTGTAGATTATTTTAATGAACACCGGTTTGATATAATTACAAGCCTGAGTGATAATAATAAGTTAGGTTTTCCACATGTTGTAGGAAAGAGCGCACCGTATATAAATTCCGGTATTGTAGATAATCAAGGAATCGATTTTGAAATAGGATGGACCGGGCAAATCGGAAAAGAATTCCGTTATTATATCAAACCCAACTTTACTTTTGCCCGCAATAAAATCAAATTCATGAATGAAGTGCATTATAATAATGAGTGGCGCAGGAATACCGGCAAACGTATTGATGAATATTTTCTGTATGAGGTAGACCATTTTGTACGTAACCAGGAAGAAGCAGACCGGTTGAATGCCATGAATAACGGACAAGGCTTCCAACCTTGGGGTAAACTTTATCCGGGGGATGTCGTCTATAAAGATTTAAACGGAGACGGCAAAATTACAGATGAAGGTGATAAACGTGCGATGGGAAATCCGCGTACTCCGGAAATACAGTTCGGTATACCTATCGGTTTCCAGTATAAAGGCTTTGATGTCAGCATGCTGTTTCAGGGAGCAGCAAAGAGCAGCCTGCTATTGACGGGGGCTGCAACATGGGACTTCCCGGCTTATGAACAGGACCAGTTGGGTAAAGTAAAATCGATGCACCTGAAACGCTGGACGGAAGCAACAGCAGATGAAGCCACCTATCCGCGTCTGACTATCGGAGCTTATGAGAATAATAAAAACGGAGCAAGCAGCCTGTTTTTATATGATGCTTCGTATCTCCGGTTGAAAAATATGGAAGTGGGGTATACACTTCCGAAAAGTGCAATCCGTTTTGCCGGATTACAGAATGTACGTTTCTATGTGCAGGGAATGAACCTCCTGACTATTGACGGTTTAAAGAATGTGGATGTAGATCCGGAAACCCAAAAAGGGGATGGTGCCTGGTATCCGATACAACGTGTATTTAACTTAGGAGTAGATATTACCTATTAACCTTAAAATGAAAACCAGAATGAATAAGATTCTATTATTTGCCGGATTATCCTCCTGTCTCGCTTTCTTTATTGCATGCGACGACTATCTGGACCGGCAACCGGATGATAAGACAACAGAAGAACAGGTGTTTTCCCGTTATGAAAAGGTGGAAGCCCTGGTGACCGATTTATATGCTAATAGTAAGTCTGCCAATAGCCCGCTGCTTTTCCTTAAACATTTTAGTATAAGCAGTATCACGGATGAATGTAGTGCCAGTAGTCATGAAGAGGCTATCCCACATCAGTTTCATGTGGGCAATTATGGAGCTTCCCAAGGTCTGCCGGGCAACAGCGAACAGGGGCAATATTGGAATGGGATCTATTCCAAAATACGTAAAGCTAATGTCATCTTGGAAGGAGTAGCCAAATATAATACGCCGGACAATCCCCAGGATGGACGGACCGGTGATTTGAAGAGGCGACTGGGAGAAGTTTATTACTTAAGGGGGTATCTTCATTATTTATTGCTTCGGGAATATGGGGAAATACCCTATGTCAGTCATGTTGTTAATCCAGGCGATGATATGGATTTTAAAAAGATATCCGTCCATGATGTCGTAGAAAAGATTTGTGCAGATGCCGATTCGGCTTACTGTCGTGTAGATGGCTGGAACGGCGGCAATATTTTTGGTCGCGTAGATAAAGGCGCTTGTTTAGGATTGATAGCGATGGTTCGTTGGATGGCTGCTACTCCGCTTTGGAACGGGGGAACGCTGTCCGACGATACTCGCCAGTTTAAAGAACAATATACATATGACCCGCAACGTTGGGAGAAAGCCAAACAAGCCGCCAAAGCTGTACTGGATTGTACGAAAGATGACGGCTCCATCCGCTACAAACTGTATGAAAAATATGATAAGGATGATTTCAGGGACATCGATGGCAAATCCGATACCAACAATAAAAAAGTGCAACATCGTTTGTGGCAGATGTTGTTTGATATGGAATCTATCCAGAATGAATGGGTCTGGTTTGTTACGAAAGATAAGGACAGCGGATGGAATGGCGATATGATGCCTCCTTCGCAAGGTGGCCATGCGCGGCAGAGACCATTACAGGAACAAGTGGATGAATACGAATATATAGCTCCGGACGGATATGGTTATCCGGTTTATGCCTCCAGAGCAAAAACGGATGGTTACGATGACGAAAATCCTTATGAAAGCGTACAACGTGACCCTCGTTTTTATCGTGATATCCGCTATCATGGTTCCTGGTATGGCGGAAGCCAATTGAATACAGCCGAAGGTAATGATGCCGTAAGTGGCAGTTATCTGGATAATGCTTCCCATACCGGATATTATATGCGTAAATTCTTTAAGGACGGATGGAACCGTAGCATGGGCAGTTATCAGATAAATGGCCCGGCAATCTGGCGTCTTCCCGAATTTATTTATATTTATTCTGAGGCAGTGAACGAAACGACCGGTCCGAATGCGGAAATTTACGATTTGATAAATGGAGTTCGTGCCCGTTCCTTTATGGCTCCGATGCCTCCGGAAACGAAAACGAATAAGGAACTGATGAAGGAGTATATACAACGTGAGAGACGCATAGAATTATTTTATGAAAATAACCGTTATTGGTTGAGCCGCCTGTATATGGAACCGGATAATGCTGCGGAAATAACGAAAGAAAAAGCATATAGGGATGCGAACAACTGGCCATATCCTAAAACACAACGTTTTTCCCATGGTATGAAACCGGTTGAAGATCCGAACGGGAAGATTGTCGTAAACGGCAAACGTTATAAAATGATACGTTTTGATGCGAAAGAAGGACGAACTTTCAGCAGTCCCCGCTCATATCTTTTCCCTATCTTGCAGGAAGAATTGAAACGTTGTCCCACTTTGGTACAAAATCCGGGATGGTAATTTGACGGAGATTGTATAAATTCGGAATTAAAAGAGGCGCAATGACTTTGTTTGTTGCGTCTCTTTTTCGTATTTTTGTTCAAAACTAAACCAATTAAACATGAGGCACATGTCTTTATTGGCGGTCTCCTTGCTGGCTTTGGCAGCCTGCACGCCTGAAAAACAACAGGAGGCGGATTATACACAGTATGTAAATCCTTTTATCGGAACCGATTTTACAGGTAATACCTATCCGGGAGCACAAGTTCCGTTTGGTATGGTACAGCTGAGTCCGGATAATGGACTTCCCGGATGGGATCGTATTTCCGGTTATTTTTATCCTGATTCGACTATTGCAGGATTTAGCCATACTCATCTTTCAGGGACAGGGGCAGGCGATTTATATGATATATCATTTATGCCGGTAACGCGCCCTTATAAAGAAGCTCCGGCTCCGTTAGGCATCTATTCTTCATTTTCTCATAATGAAGAAGCCGCATCTGCCGGTTATTACCGTGTGTTGTTGAAGGATTATAATATCAACGTGGAACTGACGGCTACGGAACGTTGCGGTATTCAACGGTATACATTCCCGAAAGCGGAGTCTTCCGTATTCCTGAACCTGAAGAAGGCGATGAACTGGGATTTCACAACGGATTCTTATATAGAAGTGCTCGACTCGGTAACTATCCGGGGCTACCGTTTCTCCGACGGGTGGGCGAAAGACCAGCATGTCTATTTTAAAACACGCTTTTCCAAACCGTTTGTAGCCTGTCATATGGATACAACGGCAATTAATACGAAAGAGAAGGGACGTATCGGCACTGCTTATATCGCCCGTTTCGATTTCAATACGGAGAAAGATGAAGAGATACTTGTTACTACTGCTATTTCTGGAGTGAGTATGGATGGTGCCGCACAGAACCTGCAGGCGGAAGCTCCGAAAAATGATTTTGATTTGTATCACCGGCAGGCTGTGGCTAATTGGAATAAACAACTTTCAAAGATTGAAGTGAAAAGCCCGGTTACCGATGATTTGGTGAATTTCTATACGGCTATGTATCATTCGATGCTTGCCCCGACTATTTACAGTGATGTGGATAATTCGTATTATGGACCGGATAAGAAAGCGCATAAGACGGATGGCTGGGTGAATTATTCCACCTTCTCTCTTTGGGATACTTATCGTGCTGCACATCCGCTATTTACTTATACACAGCCGGAACGTGCCAACGATATGGTAAAATCATTTCTTGCCTTTTATGAACAGAACGGACGTTTGCCGGTATGGAATTTCTATGGAGTGGAAACGGATATGATGATTGGATATCACTCTATACCTGTAATTGTAGATGCCTATCTGAAAGGTATTGGCAGCTTTGATGCGGAAAGGGCATTAGCGGCTTGTGTGGCTACGGCCAATATTGACGATTACCGGGGTATTGGTTTGTATAAGAAGTTAGGATATGTTCCTTCTGACGAACATTGGTCTTTGTCCAAGACTCTGGAATATGCTTATGATGATTATTGTATTGCACGCATGGCAGAGAAGATGGGCAAAAAGGAATTGGCAGATGAATTCTATAAACGTTCACAGAACTACCGGAACGCCTATAATCCTGTAACTTCTTTTATGCAGCCTCGTAATAAAAAAGGTGAATTTGCATCTAATTTCAGTCCGGATGATTATACGGAAGATATTTGTGAAAGTAATGGCTGGCAATATTTCTGGTCTGTACCGCAAGATTTGGATGGTTTGATTTCGCTGGTAGGAGGAAAGGAACGCTTTACCCAAAAACTGGACAGCATGTTTACTTATGTACCTCATACAGATGAAGAACTTCCAATCTTCAGCACCGGAATGATCGGACAATATGCACATGGTAATGAACCGAGCCATCATGTCATTTATTTATATAATAAAGTGGGGCAGCCCTGGAAAGCCCAGCAATATGTAGCGGAAGTCCTTCATGAATTATATAAGAATGATCCGGCAGGTCTTTGTGGTAATGAAGACTGCGGACAGATGTCTGCGTGGTATGTATTCAGTGCAATGGGCTTTTATCCGGTAGATCCGGTAAGCGGCCAGTATGAAATAGGAACTCCGCTCTTCCCGGAAGTCAAGATGCATTTGAATAATGGCAAAGTCTTTACGATTCTTGCTCCGGCTGTCAGTCATGAAAATATTTATATCCAGTCTGTGAAGTTAAATGGTAAACCTTACGACAAGAGTTATATTACTCACGAACAAATAATGAATGGTGATACATTCGAGTTTGAAATGGGCAATAAACCGGGGCCGGTTTGGTATACGAATAAATAGAAAGTGTGTCGGGAGGATATTGTAAAACAAACTTTTGCAATATCCTCCTTATAGTATATATCCTTATTAATTACTTATATTATGATAAAACAACTACTTTTCAGTGCGGCATTTCTGCTTTGCGCTTCTGCTTTCTCATCTGCTCAAAACCGGGAATATGTTATTGTAGTACATGGTGGTGCCGGTAATATGGGACAACTCCAAGAGGATCCGGTTAAATCGGCCCTGTATTATTCAGCATTAGACAGTGCTTTAATGATTGGAGACCGTATTTTGGCCTCCGGTGGTGAAGGACCCCAGGTTGTAATGGCTGTAATCAATTATTTTGAAAGTAATTCGCTTTTCAATGCAGGAAAAGGAGCAACTTGTACGGCTGAGGGGACATTTGAATTGGATGCTTCTATTATGGAAGGTAAGGATTTGTCGGCTGGTGCTGTTGCTGGAGTAAAGACTGTAAAACATCCGATTAATGCGGCATATGCAGTAAAGACAAAGACTGCCCATGTGATGTTGAGTGGAACCGGAGCAGATGCTTTTGCTGCAGAGCAAGGGTTGGAGTTGGTGGATAATATGTATTTTGCTACTCCTAAAACAATGAAATGGATAGAAAAACTAAAACAGGAAAGTAAGAAAAATGGAACGGTAGGCTGTGTTGTTTTGGATAAACAAGGAAATCTGACTGCTGGAACCAGTACCGGCGGAATGTTTAAAAAGAAATGGGGCCGTATCGGAGATTCGCCTGTAATAGGTGCAGGTACTTATGCGGATAATAATAGTTGTGCTGTGTCCTGTACCGGACATGGTGAATATTTTATTCGTCATGCTGTGGCTTTTAATGTTTGTGCCCGTTATAAATATCTGAAAGAACCGGTAGGGAAAGCTGCCGATTATATTATTCATACCGAACTGAATACAAATGCAGGCAATGGAGGTCTAATTGCTGTAGATAAGGAAGGGAATATCGCTATGCCATTCAATAGTACCGGGATGTTCCGTGGTTATTTATATAAAGAAAAAGGAACAGGTAAAACTGAAAAGAAAGTTGGAATAGGAGATAAGATGGTGGCATTTTAGTTTTCTGTAGGATATCCGTTCTTTGATAGGGTAGTAATCAGGTATTTTTATATAGTTGTCGATCGCCCGTTCTTTTTATAGTATTGGAGGTCGACAACTTTTTGGGGAATAAAATCTTAATGTGAAATGAATAAGTTGTTAATAATCAGTAATGAATGAAGGCCTAATAGAGGGCTTTTAATTGTACCGACTGGAATTTAAATGCGGTTTTCAAAGCTGCGATAACTTCTGTTTTGGTACTTTTAATTGTACCGACTGGAATTTAAATTTTATAGGCTATATACTTTTACATCAAAGAATTTAAACTTTTAATTGTACCGACTGGAATTTAAATTACACAAGATTAGGGTTAAGACCAGCTTGCCTAAGACTTTTAATTGTACCGACTGGAATTTAAATTAGTCACGTTTTAGTTGAGGGAAGTCTTGGAATCCTTTTTTAATCGAACCATTTGGAATTATTTGAAGACTTTTTTGTTATCTTGTTTTTGATATCCTGTAAAATGAACGGGTGATAAATTGGATTAGTTTGTCCGGTAAAATCCCTTTGCAATAGGCAAAAGCAACTTGTCCTATCGGACCTGTTTTTGTACGGAAGGCCGGGTGCTTTGTTTTTACCAGTTTGCAGATGGCACGTCCTAATTTATCGGGAGAAGAGCCGTTCTTTTCTGTATCTTCAATCACTTTCAATGTTTTGGAAAAGAACAACCCATAATCTTCATGTTCAAGTGAAGCAGAAGAGAGATTGCGGTTCGTTGTAAAATTTGTTTGGAAATCTCCCGGTTCCACCAAACAGACTTGTATTCCAAAAGGATGAACTTCCATCGCCAATGCTTCACTATATCCTTCGACTGCAAATTTGGATGCAGCATAAAAACCTTGAAAAGGAACGGCTATAAGTCCACCGATAGAGCTGATATTAATGATTTTTCCTCCTCTTGCTTTTCTCATAAAAGGAAGTACGGCATTGCATACATTTACAACTCCTTTGAAGTTCGTATTCATCTGCCAGTCTATTTCGTCCTGCGTTGCCAATTCCAATGCGCCGCTAATACCTACCCCGGCATTATTGACAACAACGTCTATACGCCCTTCATCTTGTGTAATCCGATTGATTGTTTTTGCAATGGATAAGGTGTCGGTAACATCCATTTTCAGCATACGTACATTGCCGGTTTCCAAATTTGTAGCTTTCCGGCTGGTGCCGTATACAATGTGACCTTGTGCTGCCAACATGGTTGCTGTAGTCAGACCGAACCCTGAGGAAGCACCGGTCACAAGGATAATTTGTTTATGCATTCATTCTGTTTTTTATAATTTATTAGCTTCTGCTGAATGACAAGCTGACGAATTTCAAGACTTCCGGCAATGCTGAACGCCAATAGCTCCAGGAATGACCACCGTCGCGTACACGAAATTCGTGAGGAATCTTCTTTCCCTGCATCAATTTATGAACCTGGAAATTACCTTCTAATAAATAATCATCGTCTCCACAGTCGATATAATAACGAACTCTCGGTAAGTTGTTTTCATTTGATTCGGATAAGATTTGCAGGACACTGTTTTTTTTCCAATACTCTAATCCTGGTCCGAATAGCCGGAAGTATAGGTCTTTATGGGAATTACTCTGCCTTGCTTTCATTACGTTATCGTCAAATACGGCGGCACTCAAAGGTGCACATGCACTGAACATTTCCGGATGATGTAAGCTATATAGGAAAGAACCGTATCCGCCCATCGATAATCCGGCTATAGCCCGGCTTTCTTTAGTGCTTCGGATACGATACGTTTTTTCCATATAGGGAATTAATTCTTCAAAAAACATATCTTCATATGGTGCTTTTCCATCATACTGGTTGACATACCATGTATCCCAAGCGTCAGGCATTACGATAATCATAGGAACAGCCGTTTCATTAGCAATCGCTTTATCTGCAATTGTTTTAACTTGCCCGGACTGAACCCAATTCGTTTCATTATCGCTGTATCCATGTAGGAGATACAGTACCGGATAAGTACGTTGTGACGTATTGTAATCTTCCGGTAAATAAATGGAGTAAGCAACTTTCTTCCCTAATTTGTCACTCTGGAAGGATAAGGATTCCATAACAGTCCCTTGGGCAAATCCTGTAAAGTTTACAAGGAAACACAGGATGAGATAAAAAAACACTTTGTTTATCATAAGTATATAGAATTAAAATTGTGATTCTTTTTTAGTGGGAACGTTTTCTTAACGCCTCATACATGAGTTGATAGGTGGGAACTTCTATCCCTGAATCCGTAGCGGTTTGTATAACGTATCCTGTCAGAGTTTCCACTTCTGTCCGGTTCCCTTTTATAAAATCCGTATGCATGGATGTTGTGGAGTGGGGTGGCAACATCTTTTGCAACTCGATGGAAGTAAGTGTATAATTCTTCGGCAATGCAATGCCTTTTGCTTTCGCAATGCGTTCCAGTTCGTTGCCTAATGCAATAAACAGGTCTGTATGATTTTCCAGTACTTCGCCGATTGTTTTGTTGAAATAAGAAGTGATGGTTGCAGCTGTGGAAATCATAAAGAACTTCTTCCATATTTCCAGGTCGATATCCTCCGGGTTGATGGTGTTTATACCGGCGTCTATAAGTACCTGCTGTAACTGTTTCTGGCGGGTTTTATCTCCGGTCTTGCTACCGAAAATCAAGCGGTCTTTTAAAGAATACTTGTCAACAAATCCGGGTTTCATCAGACGGGCACCGATATAAACACATCCTTTCCATACTTCACTGTCCGGAAGAAGTTGTTGTATCTGTTCGGATATGTTTGCTCCGTTCAAGAATGGGATAATCACTGTTTCCGGGGAAATGACCGGAAGCAACTGGGTGAGATTCTTTTCCAGGTCATAACTTTTCGTACAACAAAAAAGGTAATCTACAGGACCGATTTCTGATAGATTATCAGTTACCAAAGCCGGAATTGCCAGAATATCTCGTTGAGGTTCTTTTATTTCCAATCCGTTGTTCCTGATTGCTTGCAGATTTTCTCCTCGCGAGATAAAATAAATATTTATATTATCTGCATCTTTATATCTGGCAGCCAGTAATCCTCCGTAGTAACCTCCGACAGCACCGATACCGGAAATAGCTATTTTAATTTTCTTCATGTTTTTATTTCATACATACATCTAAATGCAAAGCTACTAAAAAGTTTTGCCTTATAGCTTTGCCAGCTTTAGTTTATTCATAACGAATTTCTCAAGTTCGACAATGAAAAATACGGTAAGTCCCATAATAAGCGGATATATCCAATCATGTAATTTTAAAGGATAAGTTCCTAATGCTTCATTCATGAATGGGAGGTAGGTAACGCCTAATTGAAGGATAATCATAAGAGCGGACACAACAAAGACAGCTTTGTTGGAAAAGAAATCTTTATTTAAAGCGAATTTACTGATATTTCTACTGTTGAATAAGTGGAACATCTGTGTGAATACAATGGTTTGAAGAGTGATACTTCTGACAATATGTTTCTCGACGCCTTGTGCAAGCAGGTTCATATTCATCCAAAGAGTACCTCCGCCTATAAGGACAGATACGAATATGATACGCCATATAAAATAGTTATTCAGTAATGGGGTGTGGGGCGAGCGAGGCGGACGGAGCATAACATCCGGTTCTTGTTTCTCAAAAGCTAATGCTAAAGATACGGTAACAGAAGTTACCATATTTACCCATAATATTTGTACCGGAGTGAGTGGCATAAGTGTGCCGAACAGGATACTTGCTATAATAAGGAAACTTTCGGCTCCATTGGTTGGAAGTATAAAGAGTATTGTTTTTTTCAAGTTATCGTATACTCGTCGTCCTTCTTCTACAGCGGCCACAATGGTGCTGAAATTATCATCGGCAAGAACCATTTCGGAAGAATCTTTTGTAACATCGGTACCTTTTATTCCCATGGCGATACCCACATCGGCTTTTTTCAAAGCGGGAGCATCGTTTACTCCGTCTCCGGTCATGGCACATATCATGCCTTGATTTTGTAAAGCATTTACTAATTTGAGTTTGTGCTCAGGGCTGGTACGTGCGAATATATTATATTCCAGGGCTGCCGCTTCTAGTTCTTTATCATTCATTTTTTCCAGATATTTCCCCTGTATCGCTTTTTTACCATCACCAATACCCATCTCTTTACCGATGGCTTTGGCTGTATCGGCATGGTCACCTGTTATCATTTTTACAGTTATTCCGGCTTTTGTACAAGCTGCAATTGCTTCAATCGCTTCCGGTCGCGGAGGGTCTATGATGCCGGCAAGACTGAGGAAGATAACTTCATCCTGAATGTCTTCGTGGGTGATGGTCTTTTTATCGTCTTTTACTATTTTGTAAGCAGCGCCGATCACTCTTTGTCCTTTTTGGGCAAGTTGCAGGATACTGTTTTCCCAGAAAGTACGGTCGAATGCTTGGATTCCAGTGTCTGTATTTTCTTTGCAGGACATTTCGAGCAGGCGGTCGGGAGCTCCTTTTATAAAGATAACTTTTTTGTCTCCTATACTGGTAAGTATAGCCATGTATTTGTATTCGGAATCAAAAGGTATGGTCGAAATTCTTCTTATGTCAAGTTCTTTCAGGTCTGCTTTATCGTATAATGCGATCAAGGCTCCTTCAGTCGGGTTGCCTTTTACTACCCAACGGTTGTTTTCGTCCATGCCTAGAGAGGCGTCATTGCAATAATAAAAACAGTCGATAAGCCTTGTCAATGTTTCCTTTTTCTTAAAGTCGACGGTGTTTCCATTGTAGGTGATTTCTCCTATAGGTGCATATCCTGTCCCTGATACGTTGAATATCTGGTTGCGGGTGACAACATTTTGTGCCGTCATTTTATTTTGAGTGAGGGTTCCTGTTTTATCGGAACAAATAACAGAGATAGCACCAAGCGTCTCTACAGATGGAAGGGTTCTGATAATGGCTTTCCTCTTTGCCATATTTTGTACGCCAATAGCTAGTATAATCGATAGAATAGCAGGCAATCCTTCAGGAATGGCGGCAACGGCAAGCCCTATTACGGACATGACTAGTACTGAGAAATCATAGTCTCTGAAAAAATATCCGAAAGCAAGTATCACAAGTGCTACTGCTATGATTGTAAATGATATGGTTTTACTAAATTGTGCAGTTTGTTTCAGTAAAGAGGTTGTTTCTGTTTTTACTTCGGATAGCATCTGGTTAATTTTTCCGATTTCCGTATTGGTACCGATGGCAACAACAATCCCTTTACCTGTGCCGGATGATACGGTCGTACTGGAGAATGCCATATTTATGCGGTCACCAAGTATTGTATCGTTATCCAATATCTCTGTACTTTTTTCTGAGGGAACTGATTCGCCGGTAAGAGGTGATTCTTCTATTTTCAGATTGTTGGATGTAAGCAGTCTCAGGTCGGCAGGAACTTTATCTCCAGGTTTCAGTAAAACAATATCTCCGATTGTCAATTGTGTGGAATCGATTTCCATCCGCTGTCCTCCCCTGATAATTTCAGCTTTGGGCGATAACATGTTTTTTATATCTTCCAGCGCTTTTTCGGCTTTACCTTCCTGAATATACCCTATGAGGGCATTTACTACCGCAACAATGAGTATAACTATCGTATCAAGATAATGTCCAAGTATTGCCGATATAATACCAGCAATAAATAATACATAGATTAATATATCATCAAAATGCGCAAGAAAACGGATGATAGCTGATCTTTTTTTCTTTTGAGGGAGGATATTTTCCCCATACTTCATTAATCGGTCTTTTACTTCCTTTTCCGCAATACCAGCATTAATGTCGGATTGCAGGATTTTTAGGATTTCATTGGTCTCCAGAGCATACCATTTGTTTTCTTTTTCTTTATTCATAGACTATTAAATGTGAATTTTCTCAACATACCTTTAATTAAAAACAGAGAAAAAGAAACCATAGTTGAAGATAAAACTTATAAACTAAATTTTTTTATCTAATAGTCTCTAAAAATGGAGAAAATGGTTAGCAAGTGGACAGAGAGGAATACGCAACAGAATGGAAAATATCATTTCTATATTGATGGAGTTTAACTTCTTGAATGGTTCAAAAAGAGATTTCAAGAAATGAAAGAAAAATTGAGTATTATTCAAAAAGAAAAGGATAAATAGAGAGAAGGACTAAAAAAATGACTTTCTTGAGTGAATTTAATATAATATTCTCTATATTTGTGCAGTTTTGCAATATAGTTTATTTTAAAGACTTAAGAGAAAAAGGGATTAGCTGTTCGATGTAGAAGAAAAGTCCAGAATTTAATACGTATAAACAGAAAATGGCATTTCTGTTTTTTGTTTGAATATATATATAATCGAATGTGTTTGCAATAATCTATCAACATAAAATTAAAAATAATGAACCTGAAAAAAATATTTAGAATACTATTATTTTTCTGTATTATCGCCTTTATTAGTTGTGGAGATAACGATGAAAGGAAGAAGGAAATATATTCTTTATCATTCGAAAAAGAATATTATGAAGCTCCACTATTATGGAAAAAATCTATACTCGTTAGGGGAGGAAACAGGGATTATACTGTAGCCGTTGAAAAAGCGAATATTTTGGATGCCTCTATGGACATATCGAGTTTAACAGGAATGGGGAGTTTAGTAATTAATCCAAAACAAAAAGGAGAAACTACCGTTACTGTAAAAGATAATATCACTAAGGAAACTGTTGTTTTAAAAATTAAAGTGATAGATACTTATTTGGCTTATGCAATAACAAAGAGTAATCATCCAGCATTATCACAGGGTACAATAGTCTACTTGATTAACAATGAAGCCAAAGACTGTTATTTTTTTCGATATGAAGATTCTGGATTAGAAACCTATAGTATGCCAACAGCTAAAGGAACATACGGATTCTCCACCAAGAAGGAATATGGCATAGGCAACTCATCACCTACCTATTTCATACCTTATTTGACACTAAATTATGTTTCTGATGAACAAGGAAGTTTCACAGAAGTCGCAATACAGCCCACACCTCATCAATTAAGATTTGAAATGTATGATGGAACGACGAACAATGTTGTTATAAGTATGATACAAGCATGTTTAAGTGTAGATTGGAAAGTGCTTACACAAGAAGCATTAAAAGGAACTAAAAGTGATGTACACCAACCAATGTTAAAAACAACAATAGATGATACTGATTATGTTATAATAGGAACTCTTAATACTACTCCTACAATCCCCGAAAGCATCCTTGAATAATATCAGTGAATCTTTTAATGCAGAATTTAAGTCTTTTAGGGACCGTCTTGGAGGAAGGGATATCCTTTTCTAATTGGCACTGTCCAGCATTTTGTGTAAATAGAAAACATTAGGATTCAGGTTTTATACTTGAATCCTATTTTCAAATATAGTAATAAATTGATTAAAAATCAATGCCCAATTCCAAATAGGTTGATACCACTTCTTTTGAATTTCTGTAATAGTTAGATAAACAGACTTTTTCAGAGCATCATCATTAGGGAATGATAGTTTGTTTTTCGTGTACTTTCTAATTTTACCATTCAGATTTTCAATAAGATTAGTGGTATGTATTATCTTTCTAATTTCAACGGGGAAGTCAAAGAATACGGTTAATTCTTCCCAATTATTTCTCCATGAACGTATTGCATATGGATATTTACCACCCCATTTTTGCTCAAAGTTATCCAACTTCATCTTTGCCGCTTCTTTTGTTGGAGCATTATAGATATTCTTTAAATCAGAAGTGAACTCTTTTTTTCTTTCCAAACTACATACCGACAGGAGTTCCTGATTTGATGCACCACGCATATTTGGGTGGTAGAAGTAGGAAACACACTTTTGATGGTTTCTGTAAATCCATTCAGATTGTCAGTCACCGTAATCAGGATATCTTCTACGCCACGGGCTTTAATATCCGTTAACATGCCCATCCAGAAAGCGGCACTCTCATTTTTACCAACCCACATGCCCAATACCTCTTTAAAGCCCTCCTTGTTCAGACCTACACATAGATAAACAGTCTTGTTGATAACTTTACCATTTTCCCTGACCTTGAATACGAAACCATCCATCCAGACAATCATGTATAGGCTTTCCAAAGGACGGTTTTGCCACTCAGAAGCAGCCTGGCTGACCTTATTGGTGATAATGGAGATAGCAGATGTGGAGAGGTTGATGCCGTATATTTCCTGCATTTCCGACTCAATGTCTGATGCACTCATACCTTTGGCGTAAAGGGAAATAACAAGCCGTTCGATAGATAAACCCCGGGATTGATGCTTAGGAACTACCATAGGCTCGAAGTTACCCTCTCGATCACGAGGAACCTGAATGACAGATTCGCCCATCTCTGTTTGAATCTGCATCTTATAACTGCCATTACGTGAGTTGCCGCTATGATCTCCTTGATTGGAGTGCTTTTCATAACCTAAATGGTTATCCATCTCACCTTCCTGCATTTGCTCATAAACACGAGTATGAAGCTCCTTCATAAAAGCTGTCACATCTTCACCTGTCTTAAATTGAGACAGAAACTCTTTACTTAAAAATTCTTTCGGAATGTCCATAAATCGTCTTTTTACAAAGTTAATTCATAAATAAAAAAACTACGAGAAGAATCCCGTAGTTTTCTATTTACACAATCTTATGGATAGTCCCTTCTAAATTCAGGCTTGTTAATCTTTGTGCATAAAAGAAGATTTCCTCAAGTTTGAGGTCTGATCCGGGAATGGTTTGCAATGTGTTGGAATAATTTGTGTTTTTTATTGTAATCTGTATCTTTTACTTTATCAATAATTGTATTAATATTTAATGGCTCTTGAATATTAATATAAAATCCTGTATTATGTAATGATATGTACTTATTAGCTTCTGAAGGTTGTGTTTTCTGGTTTGGTTGAAATTGGTATGTGGTAAAATAGTCAGTATGGCTTTCACCTAAAATATCATTCCATTCGATTTTTATAATATGGAATTTGTCGAGTACCCAGTGATATGTTTCTGGAATACTAGATAATTCATCCATCAGCTTAATATAGAAATCGTGGTTTAGGCTGTGGGTATATGCCTCTAATACTCCGGTTGCATTTCTTGTGATACTGCCGGTACTGTAATAGAATTGTACAGGAAAAATAGTTTTTGTTTCATTCTCATCACGAACTTCAAAAAAACTATAGATTGTTATTTCTTTTGTATCTATAGGGTATCCTTCATTTTGTATGTATATTTCTTCTGTCTTACAAACTCCTAAACTGTCTCTTTGGGAGTATTCTTCAATTTGAAATCTGGGGCTATGTTCAAACTTGAAAATAGACAATTGTTGTTCTGCAATATTTTGTTGTCGTTCTTGTAATTCAAGCTGGCGATTTAAAATATTAGTTTGCTTGTAAGTGAAATATGTTATTAATCCGAAAACAATAATAATTTCAAGTATGATTCTGATTAGTTCAATAGGGTTGTTTTTCCAATATTTAATAATGGGCTTGAATCTCTTTTTTGTCTTCTTTTTGAAATTATTCATATTTTGAAGTAGTATGCGAGGTAGGGGAAATAAATAACCCGTAAATCATTTTTATTGAATGAATTTACGGGCTTACTTGAGGTTCCTGGCGGATTCGAACCGTTGTCCATGGTTTTGCAGAC
>UQLN01000039.1 GCA_900541965.1 uncultured Parabacteroides sp.
GCCGCCGTCTTAAACAAGCGAAAGCTGAGAGAGAAAGGAGTTAGTCGAAAGGCTGACTCCTTTTTTCGTTTAAGGGGAAGTCGGTTGCATGGTGTATATGGATGGATAGTCGGAAGAACCAGGTTTACGGATGACGTGGATTGAACTGATTAAGACAGATAAGAGTTATTTTTAATTTAAAAATCCATTCCAATCCGCCCTATCCGTGTCATCAGCGGATCTGGTTCTTCACGTTTTTGTGGAATTATTCTACAGTTTTTATAAGTATTCAACAACGGGTTTTTACCGTGTGTGGTGTTGTATGCGTTTAATTATTAAGGATGTAATTTTTTTTAACGTATTTGCCGAAACTTTGGTACGATTATTTCATTCTTAAAATATGATAGTAGATTTAAATCTTATTTATAGGTAGTAGAAATATGGAAGGAGAAAGATTGATTAGGGGTAGTTTATTTTTTGTGATTTTATTGATTTTGACAACGGGATGCCGGCATAAGCAAGAAGCTATGCCTCCGCTTGTTATTGTTGAGAAACCTTCAAAGAAAGACGTACAGATTTTTGGAGAATATGTAGGGCGTATTCGTGCCGCACGTTTTGTAGAAGTACATGCACGTGTGGAAGGATATCTGGAGCAGATGTTGTTTGTGGAAGGTAAAGAGGTAAAACAAAATGAACCCTTGTTTATAATTAACTCAGCTTTATATAAAGCGAAAGTGGAAAAGGCAAGGGCACAGTTGAAAAAGAATGAAGCACAAGCAGCTAAAGCACGCCGCGATGTAGAACGTCTGAAACCTTTGTATGAACAGCATGCCGCAAGCCAGTTGGATTTGGACAATGCGTTGGCATCGTTGGATGATGCGGAAGCGAATATTGCAATGAGTAAGGCTGATTTGGATCAGGCTTCATTGGAATTGAGCTATACAACTGTGACATCTCCGTTGGCAGGATATATTAGCGAACGTTTTGTTGATGTTGGTGCTTTGGTTGGACCGGGCGTTAATTCCAAACTGGCAGCAGTGGTAAAGAGTGATACCGTACTAGTCGATTTTAAAATGACCGCGTTGGATTACCTGCGTGCGGAAAGAAGGAATGTGAAATTCGGTGAACAGGATACTACTCGTTCTTGGCAGCCTACTGTGACGGTTACATTGGCGGATGATTCCGAATATCCGGTAAAAGGTATTGTAGACTTTGCCGACCCGTTGGTTGACCCACAAACCGGTACATTTGGAGTTCGTGCTGAATTGCCGAATCCCCAACAAAAATTACTTCCGGGACAGTTTACTAAAGTAAAGCTGCTTCTTGATGTACGGGAACGTGCTATCGTGGTTCCCCGGAAAGCGATTTCCATTGAAAAGGGTGGAGCCTTTATTTATATTGTCCGCCGCGATAATATAGCAGAAAAGCGTTTCGTACAGACCGGACCTGAAATAGACAATAATATCGTTATAGAACGTGGTTTGGGTGAGAACGAACAAGTAGTTACCGAAGGGTATCATAAATTGACACCGGGTATGCTGGTTCAGCCTGTTCCTGCCGACGATGATAAAGCGATTGAAGCATTAAGAGAGGAGGTTGGAGAATGAAGCCGGGATTTTTTATAGACCGTCCTGTTTTCTCGACCGTACTTTCGCTGGTTATTGTTATTGTCGGGATAATCGGACTGGTGATGTTGCCTGTGGACCAGTATCCGCAGATTACGCCGCCAGTCGTGAAAATCAGTGCCTCATACTCTGGAGCGAGTGCTTTGACGGTATCGCAGGCTGTGGCAACTCCAATTGAACAAGAGCTGAATGGTACGCCCGGCATGATTTATATGCAGAGCAGTAGCTCCAATTCAGGAGGCTTGACTATTACGGTAACTTTTGATGTGAATGCGAATCCGGACCTTTCAGCAGTGGAAATACAAAACCGTGTGAAACTGGCAGAATCCCGTTTGCCGGCGGATGTCGTGCAGAATGGTATTACGGTGGAAAAGCAATCGGCAAGCCAGTTGATGACTTTGAGTTTGTTGTCCGATGACCCCCGGTTTGATGAAATTTACCTAAGTAACTTTGCTACGATTAACGTATTGGACGTATTGCGCCGTATACCCGGTGTCGGGCGTGTTTCCAATGTCGGTAGCCGCTACTATGGGATGCAGATTTGGGTATATCCTGACCGCCTTGCCAATATGGGATTGACGGTAAAGGATTTACAGAATGCTTTGAAGGACCAGAACAGTGAGTCGGCTGCCGGTGAATTGGGTAAACAGCCTGTATTGGATGTGGATATCACGCTCCCTGTAACTGCACGTGGACGTTTATCGACTGTAAAAGAGTTTGAAGACATTGTAGTCCGTGCGAATCCGGATGGTTCGATTGTTCGTATCCGCGATGTGGCAAGAGTATCTTTGGAAGCCTCTTCTTATTCGACCGAAAGTGGATTGAACGGGAAAAATGCCGCGATCCTGGCTATTTATATGTTACCGGGAGCCAATGCCCTGGAAGTAGCTACGAACGTGAAGAATGCAATGAAGGAAATTAGCCAGAACTTTCCGGAAGGTCTGGAATATAAATTCCCTTTTGATGCGACCGAATATATTTCACAATCCATACATGAGGTGTACAAAACTTTGTTTGAAGCTTTGTTTTTGGTAGTTCTTGTGGTATTCTTGTCCTTACAAAACTGGCGTGCTGCTTTGATACCAACCATCGCAGTGCCCATTTCTTTGATTGGAACCTTTGGTTTCATGTTGATAATGGGATTCTCATTGAATATGCTGACTTTGCTTGGTCTGATTTTGGCTATCGGTATCGTGGTGGATGATGCGATTGTGGTGGTAGAAAATGTGGAACGTATTATGAACGAAGAGGGTCTTTCAGCCCGTGAGGCGACGCATCGTGCGATGCATGAATTGTCGGGTGCTTTGATCGCTACCTCTATGGTGTTGGCGGCAGTGTTTGTGCCGGTTAGCTTCCTGAGTGGAATCACTGGGGCTTTGTATCGTCAGTTTTCAATCACGATTGTCGTGTCGGTATTGCTCTCTACCGTGGTGGCTCTGACATTGAGTCCAGCCATGTGTGCGATTATTCTGCGTCCGAGTTCCCATAAGAAAAAGAATATCGTTTTCCGTAAGATAAACGAATGGTTGGCGAAAGGAAATAATAAATATGTGCATTTGTTGAAACGTGCTGTCACGAATCCGAAACGGATATTGGCCGGTTTTGGTATAGCAATTGTTTTTATTTTCGTCCTGAACCGGGTGATACCCACCAGTTTTATCCCGGAAGAAGACCAGGGATTCTTTACTGTTGAGCTGGTGATGCCGGAAGGTGCAACATTGGAACGTACCCGTAAAGTAACAGATCGTGCTATTGAGTTTCTTGATAAATTGCCAGCTGTAGCTTATGTACAGAATGTGACGGGTAGTAGTACGAGAGTAGGAACTTCTCAAAGCCGTTCTACATTGACCGTAATATTGAAACCTTGGGAAGAACGTAAGTCATCAGGCATGAAGGTAGAAGATGTGATGGAAGTGGCACGTAAGGAATTTCTTTTCTATCCGGAGATTCTTGCTTACTTCAGCCGTCCGCCTGTTATTCCAGGGTTAGGGGAAAGCGGAGGTATAGAAATGCAGCTCGAAGCCCGTGGAGATGCCGGTTGGGAAAATCTGGTGGCGGCAGCAGATACGTTTATGCTTTATGCATCCCAATCCCCCGAATTAAGAGGTGTTTCGTCGGCTATGCAGGCAGAGATACCGCAATTGTACTTTAATGTAGATCGCGACCGGGCCAAATTTTTGGGGATTCCTTTGACGGATATCTTTTCAACTATGAAGGCTTATCTGGGGTCTGTTTATGTGAACGATTTCAATATGTTCAACCGTATTTACAAAGTTTATATCCAGGCTGAAGCGCCTTATCGTGCTACACAGGATGATTTGGGACTTTTTTTCGTACGGGCACAGAATGGTTCGATGATTCCACTTACGGCACTCGGAACGACTAATTATACAACAGGTCCGGGTACTATCAAGCGTTTCAATATGTTTACAACGGCTGCAATCAGTGCGGTAGCGGCTCCGGGATACAGTTCCGGTGAAGCTATGGCTGCCATGCAACGGATTGCCCGCGAGCATTTGCCGGATAATATAGGTATTGAATGGAGCGGCCTTTCCTATCAGGAGAAAAAGGCCGGCGGACAAACCGGATTTGTGCTTGCACTTGTGTTCTTGTTTGTATTCTTGTTCCTGGCAGCCCAGTATGAAAGTTGGATCGTGCCTATCTCTGTCCTGCTTTCACTTCCGATAGCAGCATTAGGGGCTTATCTTGGCATATGGGTGACGGGACTTCATAATGATATTTATTTCCAGATCGGATTGGTTACGTTGATAGGCTTGGCTGCCAAGAATGCAATCTTGATTGTAGAGTTCGCAAAAGTACAGGTCGATGCCGGGGTTAGTGCAGTGGAAGCTGCGATTCATGCAGCCCAGATGCGTTTTCGGCCGATATTGATGACTTCTTTGGCTTTTGTGTTGGGGATGCTTCCGATGGTTCTGGCAACCGGACCGGGTTCGGCATCACGCCATAGTATCGGAACCGGGGTATTTTTCGGAATGCTTGTGGCCATTACGGTAGGAATTGTACTGGTTCCATTCTTCTTTGTTTTTATCTATAAATTGAAGGGGAAGATGCGATTGGATAATATTTTGAAGCGGAAAGCAAAAGCTTGATGGAAAACTAACAGTATAGTCTTATGAAACAAAACAAATATATAATTATAATTCTTTCCCTGTTTTTCGTAGGAGTTCTTTCTTCCTGTAAGATAGGGAAGAAATACAGTCGCCCGGAATTGAATCTGCCGGCAGAGATTGTAGAGGATGCTGATACGGCCTCTTCTGTAGAGAATATTCCTTGGGAGAGTTTGTATGCTGATACGACTTTGCAGCGTTTAATAAAGGTTGCCCTTGAAAATAATAAAGATATGAAAATTGCTGCTGCAAGAATCAAGGAGATGATTGCTTCCAAACGTATTAGTTTTGCGCAGCAATTTCCGCAACTTGGAGCTAATATATATGGCCAGAGGGAAGACTTGAATTATGGGGGCGATAATCTAAAGTCATCACCGGAATATGGTGCTAAGCTTGTGCTTTCATGGGAACTTGACTTATGGGGAAAACTTCGTTGGGCGAATGAGGCCGGTATTGCGGCTTATATGCAATCGGTAGAAGCACAGCAGGCCTTGAAACTGACTATTATAGCTGAAGTGGCGGCAGCCTATTATCAACTGTGTGCACTTGATCAGGAATTGTTGATTGTCCAACAAACGTTGGAAGCACGCAGGGAGGGGGTTCGTTTGGCGAAACTTCGTTTTGAAGGTGGTTTGACTTCCGAAACTTCTTATAACCAGGCCCAGGTGGAATTGGCTCGTACGGAAACGCTGGTTCCTGCATTGGAAGGTAAAATAAAAATAAAGGAGAGTGATATTTCTTATCTTCTCGGGGAATATACCGGTGATATTCCGAGGGGGATGGCTTTAAGCAAGCAGCATTTACCGGATGTTCTTCCTGTAGGTTTGCCTTCTTCATTGTTGGAACGTCGTCCGGATATGAGACAGGCTGAACAACGTTTGCGCGAAGCAAATGCGAATGTAGGAGTTGCCCATACAAGTTTGTTTCCGCAAATTAGCCTGACAGGCAATCTGGGATTCGAAAGCAATGAGCTTGGCGACTTTATAAAAAGCCCGGCTTGGTTTATCGGCGGAAGTTTATTGCAACCTATTTTCGCCATGGGAAAGAATAAGGCGAAGTTGAAAGTAGCCCGTGCCCGTTATGAACAAGAGGTATTAAGTTATCAGAAAAGCGTGCTCGGAGCTTTCAAAGAAGTAAATAATGCGATTGTTTCCATCCGGAAAGCAAAAGAAATACGCCAGTCTTACGAACGGCTATTGGAGTCTGCCAATACGTATACCCAGTTGGCTCAGTTGCAATATATCAATGGTATAACGAACTATATTGATGTATTGGATGCACAACGTGGATTATTGGATGCACAAATCAGTCTGAATAATGCCATGCTGGATGAGCTGTTGTCAGCAGTTTATTTGTATAAGGCTTTGGGAGGAGGGTATAATAATTGACAACTAATTCTTATCTTTGTTGCCTGAAACAAAGATAAGAATTGCAATGCCTTTAAACTTACAAAAGAATTTACCGGCTGTAGAGCTGTTAAAGAAAGAACATATCTTCGTAATGGATTCGTTGCGTGCATCCGAACAGGATATACGTCCGTTGCGGGTTGCTGTGCTGAATTTGATGCCTCTTAAGGTTACGACCGAAACGGACTTGATCCGTTTGCTTAGTAATACCCCTTTGCAGGTGGAATTGGAGTTTATGAAAATAAAAGGTCATACGCCTAAGAATACTCCGATTGAACATATGCAGGAGTTCTATAAGGATTTTGATGAAATGCAAGATAATTATTACGACGGCATGATTATTACAGGCGCTCCGGTAGAACAGATGCCTTTTGAAGAGGTGAACTACTGGGAGGAAGTGACTGGAATATTCGATTGGGCACGTACGCATGTAACTTCTACTCTTTATATTTGTTGGGCTGCCCAGGCAGGGTTGTATCATTTCTTTGGTGTACCTAAATATGATTTGCCGGCAAAAATGTTCGGTGTATTCCGCCATACGATGCGTGAACCTTACCAGCCTATTTTCCGCGGATTCGATGATGAATTCTATGTACCTCATAGCCGCCATACGGAGATACGCCGTGAAGATATTATGAAAGTGCCCGAACTGACACTGCTTTCTGAAAGCGAAGAATCGGGGGTCTATATGGTGATGGCACGAGGCGGACGTGAATTTTTCATTACGGGGCATTCCGAATATTCTCCTTATACATTGAGTGATGAGTATATTCGTGATGTGAATAAAGGTTTGTCGATTTCGGTTCCCCGCTATTATTACCGGAATGATGACCCGGCACAAGGACCAGTTGTCCGTTGGCGTGGACATGCGAATTTGCTGTTTACCAACTGGCTGAATTATTATGTTTATCAGGAAACTCCTTTCAAAATCGAGGATATTAAAAACTTGGGTAGTTTATAAGATCAGTTTGTATGCAATTATCTCCCCGGAATATAGAATTGCTCGCTCCCGCCAAGGATTATACTTGTGGGATCGAGGCTATAAATCATGGTGCTGACGCTGTTTATATCGGTGCCCCGAAGTTTGGTGCGCGTGCAGCAGCTGGTAACTCATTAGAGGATATTCGTAAACTTTGCGAGTATGCCCATTTGTTTGGTGCCCGTATTTATGTGGCACTGAATACTATTTTGAAGGAGGATGAATTGCAGGAAGCCGAACAATTGATTTGGGATATTTACAGGGCGGGAGCGGATGCCCTGATTGTTCAGGATATGGGGATTACCCGGCTTGGACTTCCGCCTATTCCGCTTCATGCCAGTACGCAAACGGATAACCGCACAGTGGAGAAAGTGAAGTTTCTTGAATCGGCAGGTTTTACACAGGTGGTTCTGGCACGTGAATTGTCTTTGAATGAGATTCGCGCTATTTCGGAACAGACTTTCGTACCTCTGGAAGTATTTGTGCATGGCGCTCTATGTGTAAGCTATAGTGGGCAGTGCTATTTAAGTGCCGCATTAAGCGGGCGTAGTGCGAACAGGGGAGAATGTGCACAATATTGCCGCCTTCCTTATACGATGGTAGATGTAAACGGGGAAGAGATAGCAAAGGGCAAACATTTGCTATCCTTGAAAGATATGAATCGTTCGGAACAGTTGGAAGCCTTGCTGGATGCCGGAGTTTCTTCTTTAAAAATAGAAGGACGGTTGAAAGATGTTTCTTATGTGAAGAATGTTACTGCTTATTACCGGAAGAAACTGGACGCTATCTTAGCACGTCGTCATGAGTATCGCCGTGCTTCTGCCGGTTATACTTCATTTTCGTTTGAACCTATTGCCGAGAAAAGTTTTAATCGTGGTTTTACTCCATTCCTTTTGCAGGGTAGAACGGCTGATATAACAGCTTTTGATACGCCTAAATCGTTGGGTGAGCCGATAGGAACCGTGAAAGAACTGAAAGGTAATTCTTTTACTGTAGCCGGTTTGAAGCAGTTGAATAACGGGGATGGGTTGGTATTTTTCAATAGTAGGGGAGAACTGGAAGGTTTCCGGGTAAACCGTGTGGATGCTAACCGGGTGTTCCCATTGGAAATGCCGGATATTCGCCCCAAAACACCGTTGTACCGGAATTTCGACCAGGAGTTTGAAAAGTTATTGGGTAAACTTTCGGCAGAGCGTAAGTTAGCTGTACGGATGGAATTCATTGATAATGCTTTTGGTTTTACCTTAAGGATGAAAGATGAAACGGGTACATCTGTATTGCTTACCCGTCCTTTTGAAAAGGAACTGGCTCGCCGTGACCAACAAGAGAATATCCGTACCCAATTATCAAAATTAGGAAATACGCATTTTGAAGCGACTGATGTGCAGGTTTGCATGTCTGATAATTGGTTTGTCCCTTCCTCTTTATTGTCTGATATGCGCAGGGAGGGCGTGGAGAAACTGATAG
This sequence comes from uncultured Parabacteroides sp., assembly GCA_900541965.1. GTDB lineage: Bacteria > Bacteroidota > Bacteroidia > Bacteroidales > Tannerellaceae > Parabacteroides. The sequence goes on from UQLN01000039.1 coordinate 8,585, forward strand.
CTGCCCGGAATATCCGTTATTCGCGTGAGATAGCCCGGAATCAAAAAGCTGAAGAAGAGGTTCCTTTCCCTGAACGTAAGCTTACGTATTTAGGGAATGTGTCGAATTCCTATGCCAAAGCTTTTTATGCTGCTCATCAGGTGGATGAGATTGCTCCAGCATTTGAATTGGCGCCTCAGAAAGGGATTCCGTTGATGTTTACCAAACATTGTCTTCGTTACAGCATGGGATGGTGCCCGACTTACCAGAAAAATAAATCTCCTTACAAAGAACCTTATTATCTGCTCTACAAAGAGACTCGCTTGCGTTTGCAGTTTGATTGCAAGCACTGCCAGATGCTGGTTTATGAGGATGCGGAGTGAAAATAGGAATATACGAGTAATAAACCGTTTTTGCTTATAAAATAATTAGTGTGTCTATTTACAAGGGTGGTGACTTAGTTCTAACTGTAACTGTCGTTTATATATTGATAATTAAAACAAGATGTATTCTTTTCTACTTAAAAGGTATTATGGCTCAATTTATTATATGAGTCAATATTTTATAATTGCCTTCTACAGAAGGTATATGCAATTCTATTAAAGTGTTTGATAAGGATGTATATGTTTCAGGAATAGATAATTATTCAAATAGTAGCCTACAACGAGCTGTTTATTGGAAAAATGGAGAATAGTGATAGATCCAGAGGACTTTCCATCTTTGTTTTTGAATCGTATGATTAGATTTTATTGATTTGAAAGCGGAAAGCAAGGGATTCGAACCCCTGGTACAGTTACCCGTACACCGCATTTCGAGTGCGGCCCATTCGACCACTCTGGCAGCTTTCCTTTTTCTGTAAGTGGTTTCTTACTACATGCAAATGTATGGAAAATTTGATATGATTATTCACAAAGGGCTATTTTTCTATAAAAAAGAGCCCTTTGTTGTGATTTATGTGATTAGTAAATTTCTTTTGCTACTTTATATACGCTGTCGCTTGCCATCATTGTGTAGAAGTGAAGACTCGGTACGCCATGAGCAATCAGGTCTTTACATTGTTGGATACACCATTCTACACCAACAGCTTTGGCTTCTTCATCTGTTTGGCATTTACGTAGTTCCGTTGCAAAAGGTTCAGGAATATCCGAACGGAATATTTTAGGTAATACAGTCAATTGGTTTTTAAAGACAATCGGCTTGATACCAGGGATAATAGGTATGGTTATACCTTCAGTACGGCAACGGTCTACAAATGAATAATATTTTTCATTGTCGAAAAACATCTGAGTCACCAGATAATCAGCCCCGTTTTTTACTTTTTCTTTCAGATAGTAAATATCGGATTCCATATTGGGAGCTTCTTCGTGTTTTTCCGGGTAACAGGCCATACCATATGAGAACGGGGTTTCGTTGGCTGTAAAAGTCGTACCATCTATTGCCACGCCTTTATTGAAATCGTTGACTTGTTTTTGCAGGTCGGTTGCATGTTCGTGGTATAAATTCGGATCCTGTGAGCCGTCCAAAGTCTTTACATCCCCCCGCAGCAACAGCAGGTCGTAAACACCTAAAAAATTCAGGTCGATTAAAGCATATTCCGTTTCATCTTTGGTAAATCCTTTACATATAATATGGGGAACGGCCGTAATACCATATTTGTTTTGTATGGCAGAGGCTATGGCTACCGAACCCGGACGTTTGCGGATGTTTACTTTCAGGAAACTACCATCCGGTAACGTTTTATAAATATATTCACTGTGATGGGATGTTATATTTATATATTTAGGGTCGAACTCTTTTAGTTTATCGATTACATTATATACTTTTTGTATGCTGTTCCCTTTTATGGGAGGAAGTATTTCGAAAGAAAAAGCGGTGCTTTGGCTTTCATTTATTAAGTCTATTACTCTCATGTCTGTCTATTTTGAGGCAAAAGTAGTAATTATTGTTTGCTTTTGCAATTAGCATTTCCCGGAGCTGTTTATAATGCATCGGATTTTTGATAGTAAAAATATAAGACTGTATCTTTTAATGCCTTTTTTGAACCAATCTGTAGTTTTATTAATATCTTTGCGTTTCATAATAATCTAATTACGACAATATATGGAAAATATTAACTGGTCTGATCTGTCATTTGGTTATATGAAGACAGACTATAATGTTCGGTGCTACTATCGGGATGGAAAATGGGGTGAATTGGAAGTTAGCTCCTCCGAAATTATTAATATTCATATGGCTGCAACTTGTCTGCATTATGGGCAGGAAGCTTTTGAAGGCTTGAAAGCTTTTAGAGGCAAGGATGGTAAAATCCGGGTATTCCGTATGGATGAGAATGCAAAACGTATGCAGTCATCCAGTCGTGGTATCAAAATGGCAGAATTACCTGTAGAAAAGTTTGAAGAAGCTGTTCGTAAAGTCGTAAAACTGAATGAGCGTTTTGTTCCGCCTTATGAAAGTGGTGCAGCATTATATATCCGTCCGTTGCTGATAGGCTTGGGTGCACAGGTAGGGGTAAAACCAGCTCCCGAATATATGTTTATGATATTTGTTACTCCGGTTGGGCCTTACTTTAAAGGAGGCTTTAAGCCATCGAAAGTTTGTATCATGCGTGAATATGACCGTGCAGCACCTCAAGGTACCGGTACGATTAAAGTCGGCGGTAATTATGCTGCCAGTCTAGTCGCCGGAGAAAAGGCAAAAGAATTAGGTTACGCAGCCGTTTTATATTTGGATCCGAAAGAAAAAAAATATTTGGATGAATGTGGCCCTGCAAACTTCTTCGGTATTCGTGGAAACAGTTATATTACTCCGCAATCCCATTCAATCCTGCCTTCTATCACCAATAAAAGTTTGCAGCAGCTTGCAGCAGATATGGGGCTGACTGTAGAGCGTCGTCCTGTACCGGTAGAAGAACTGGCTACTTTTGAAGAAGCTGCGGAATGTGGTACTGCCGCAGTAATTGCTCCTGTATCACAGATTGATGACCTGGATATTAATAAATCATATATTATATCCAAAGACGGTAAGCCTGGTCCTGTTTGTGAAAAATTGTACAATAAACTGCGTGCAATCCAATATGGAGACGAACCGGACACATATGGTTGGGTTGCTGTTATTGAGTAATTGATATGTATGGCACGACTGATAAACGATAGATTTAGATATTAACATTGACGCGGATTTCTCGAAAAACATATTTTTAGCGAAGTCCGCGTTAAAAAATAAATTAGTATCTTTTTTAATTCAAATTTGACAAATAATGAATCAAGTTGTTAGTTTGAAGTTTATCTTTTTATGATAAAACTGCAATCTCTGCATTGCAAATATGAATAAGATGTTTATCTTTGTGCCGATAATTATCAATTTTCTTTTTTCAATTGATGAAGTGGAAGCATTCTTTAAAACACATAAATATCTGGTAGAGCATTTATACTCGCCGGTCCGTAGGGGCTTGATGGATGAAGTTGACTGGAATGACCGGTTGATTGGCATAAAAGGTTCACGCGGGGTAGGAAAAACAACTTTTCTATTGGATTATGCCCGCGAAAAGTTTGGGGCAGATAATAAAGAATGTTTGTATATCAATCTAAATCATTTTTATTTTACGGAACGGACTTTGATTGATTTTGCCGCAGAGTTCAGGGCAAAAGGAGGAAAAGTGTTGTTGATCGATCAGGTTTTTAAATATTCGGGATGGTCTAAAGAACTCCGTTATTGTTATGATAATTTTACTGATCTGAAAATCATATTTTCCGGTTCGTCCGTGATGCGATTGAAGGAGGAAAATCCGGATTTGGCCGGGAAAGTCGTTTCTTACAATTTGCGTGGTTTTTCATTCCGTGAGTTTTTTAACTTGATGTCGGGAAATAATTTTCCGGTTTATACATTTGATGAGATTTTAGCTAATCATACAGAGATAGCAAAGGGCATTTGTTCGGTAGCAAAGCCGATGGCTTATTTTCAGGACTATCTTCATCATGGTTTTTACCCGTTTTTTCTTGAGAAACGTAATTTCTCGGAAAATTTGTTGAAAACTATGAATATGATGTTGGAAGTGGATGTATTATACATTAAGCAAATAGAACAAAGTTATCTGCCTAAACTACGTAAACTGTTATATCTGCTGGCGACTTCTGCTCCTTGTACGCCAAATGTGAGCCAATTAAGTAAAGAAATTGAGACATCACGTGCAACTGTGATGAATTACATCAAGTATTTGACAGATGCCCGTTTGATGAATATGCTTTATCCGATAGGAGAATCTTTTCCTAAAAAACCGGCTAAGGTATATATGTATAATTCAAACCTGATGTATCCCATCCGCCCGATGGAGGTGAATATACAGGCTGTACGCGAGTCGTTTTTTTATAATCAGTTATTGAAGGATAATAAGCTGAATGAAGGAATAAAAAATGCTCCTTTTCTTATAAATTCAACTTACAATTTCCGGATTGAAGAGAATATGAAGGTAAAGAATAACCCTGACTTCTATTATGCAATCGATAAAGTTGAAGTTGGAGAGGATAATATGATTCCGCTTTGGCTTTTCGGTTTTTTATATTGAGATATTTTTAAATACTAATAGTAAGAGTCTATGACAAAACAGAAGAAATTTTTAACCTGTGATGGTAACCAGGCTGCTGCGCATATTTCATATATGTTCAGTGAAGTTGCTGCAATCTATCCCATCACTCCGTCATCTACAATGGCTGAATATGTGGATGAATGGGCTGCTGCCGGACGTAAGAATATTTTCGGCGAAACTGTAATGGTACAGGAAATGCAATCAGAAGGTGGTGCTGCCGGTGCACTTCACGGCTCATTGCAGGCAGGTGCTTTGACTACAACTTACACTGCTTCCCAAGGATTGTTGTTGATGATACCGAACATGTACAAAATCGCCGGTGAATTGCTTCCTTGCGTTTTCCATGTTTCTGCCCGTACATTGGCATCTCATGCTTTGTGCATCTTTGGTGACCATCAAGACGTAATGTCTGCCCGTCAGACAGGTTTTGCAATGTTGGCTGAAGGTTCTGTTCAGGAAGTAATGGATTTGGCCGGTGTTGCTCACTTGGCTACTATTAAATCACGTGTTCCTTTCATGAACTTCTTCGATGGTTTCCGTACATCTCACGAAATCCAGAAGATTGAAGCTCTGGAAAATGAAGACTTGGCTCCACTGATTGATCAGAAAGCGTTGTCTGAATTCCGCGCACGAGCATTGAATCCGAAAACTCCGGTTGCTCGTGGTATGGCTGAAAACCCAGACCACTTCTTCCAGCACAGAGAATCTTCTAACTCTTACTATGAAGCAGTTCCTGCTATTGTAGAAGAATATATGAACGAAATCTCCAAAATCACAGGCCGGAAGTATGGTTTGTTCGATTATTACGGAGCAGAAGATGCGGAACGTGTAATTATTGCTATGGGTTCTGTAACGGAAGCTGCACGTGAAGCTATTGACCATCTGGTTGCTAAAGGTGAAAAGGTTGGTTTGGTTTCTGTTCACTTGTATCGTCCGTTCTCTGCTAAGCACTTCTTGGCTGCTGTTCCTAAAACAGTTAAGCGTATTGCTGTTCTGGATCGTACAAAAGAACCGGGTGCTGTAGGCGAACCGTTGTACCTGGATGTTAAGGACTGCTATTATGGAGCGGAAAATGCTCCGGTTATTGTTGGTGGTCGTTATGGTTTGGGTTCTAAAGACACCACTCCTGCGCAGATTCTTTCTGTATTTGAAAATTTGGCATTACCGATGCCGAAAAATCAGTTTACACTGGGTATCGTAGATGATGTCACATTTACTTCTCTGCCTCAGAAAGAAGAAATCGCTTTGGGTGGTGAAGGCATGTTCGAAGCTAAGTTCTACGGTTTGGGTGCTGACGGTACTGTTGGTGCTAACAAGAACTCTGTAAAGATTATCGGTGATAATACAGATAAATATTGCCAGGCTTATTTCTCTTATGATTCTAAGAAATCGGGTGGCTTCACTTGTTCTCACCTGCGTTTCGGCGATCATCCTATCCGTTCTACTTATTTGGTAAATACACCAAATTTCGTAGCTTGCCACGTTCAGGCTTACCTGCGTATGTATGATGTAACACGTGGTTTGCGTGAAAATGGAACATTCTTGTTGAATACGGTTTGGAATGGCGAAGAATTGGCAAAACACCTGCCTAATAAAGTAAAACGTTATTTCGCTCAGAAAAATATTTCTGTATATTATATCAATGCAACTCAGATTGCTTTGGAAATCGGTTTAGGTAACCGTACAAACACAATTCTACAGTCTGCATTCTTCCGTATCACAGGTGTAATTCCTGTTGATTTGGCTATTGAACAGATGAAGAAATTCATCGTTAAGTCTTATGGAAAGAAAGGCGAAGACGTTGTTAATAAGAATTATGCAGCTGTTGACCGTGGTGGTGAATACAATCAGTTGGCAGTAGATCCGGCATGGGCTAATCTGCCGGATGATGAAGTTGTGGCAAACAACGATCCTGCATTTATCAATGAAGTAGTTCGCCCGATCAATGCTCAGGATGGTGACTTGTTGAAAGTTTCTGCTTTCAAAGGCATCGAAGACGGAACTTGGTACCAGGGTACTGCCAAATACGAAAAACGTGGTGTTGCCGCATTTGTTCCGGTATGGAATGAAGCAAACTGTATCCAGTGTAATCAGTGTGCATATGTATGTCCTCACGCTTCTATTCGGCCGTTCGTATTGGATGATGAAGAACAGAAGGGTGCAAACTTCCCGATGTTGGATGTAAAAGCTCCGGCTACAATGAAGGGGATGAAGTTCCGTATCCAGGTTAACGTTCTTGACTGTTTGGGATGTGGTAACTGTGCTGATATCTGTCCGGGCTTTAAAGGCAATCAGGCATTGTCTATGGCTCCGCTGGAAAGCCAGTTGGCAGAAGCTGCTAATTGGGATTACTGTGCAGCAAATGTGAAGACTAAACAACATCTGGTAGACATTAAGTCTAATGTTAAGAATTCTCAGTTCGCTACTCCGTTATTTGAGTTCTCCGGTGCTTGTTCAGGTTGTGGTGAAACTCCATATGTAAAATTGATTTCCCAGTTGTTTGGTGATCGTGAAATGGTGGCTAATGCTACGGGATGTTCTTCTATCTATTCCGGTTCTGTTCCTTCAACTCCGTATACAACTAATGAAAAGGGTGAAGGTCCTGCATGGGCTAACTCTTTGTTTGAAGATTTCTGTGAATTCGGATTAGGTATGGAATTGGCAAATGAAAAGATGCGTGCCCGTATCGAAAAACTGATGAATGAAATTCTTGCTGCTGATAATGCTTCAGCTGAAGCTAAAGCTGTTCTTTCTGCATGGATCGAAAATCAGAATGATGCTGATAAGACAAAAGAATTAGCTCCTCAGGTGGAAGCTGTTATTGAAGAAGGCCTTGCTCATGGCTGTCCGATTTGTGCACAGTTGAAAGAACTTACTCACTTCCTGGTAAAACGTTCACAATGGATTATCGGTGGTGACGGTGCTTCTTACGATATAGGTTACGGTGGTCTTGACCATGTAATTGCTTCCGGTAAAAATGTTAACATTCTGGTTTTGGATACAGAAGTTTATTCTAATACAGGTGGTCAGTCTTCTAAGGCTACTCCGGTAGGCGCAATCGCTAAGTTTGCTGCATCAGGTAAACGTGTACGTAAAAAAGATCTGGGTCTGATGGCTACTACTTATGGTTATGTATACGTTGCTCAGATTGCAATGGGTGCAGACCAGGCTCAGACATTGAAAGCTATTCGTGAGGCAGAAGCATATGATGGTCCTTCTTTGATTATTGCTTATGCTCCTTGTATCAACCACGGTTTGAAGAAAGGTATGGGTAAATCTCAGGCTGAAGAAAAAGAAGCCGTATCTTGTGGTTACTGGCACTTGTGGCGTTACAACCCGGCTTTGGAAGCAGAAGGAAAGAACCCGTTCTCTTTGGATTCAAAAGAACCGGATTGGAGTAAGTTCCAAGACTTCCTGAAAGGTGAAGTACGTTTTGCATCCGTAATGAAACAATATCCAGCAGAAGCTGCTCAATTGTTCCAGGCTGCTGAAGAAAACGCTAAGTGGAGATTAAACAACTATAAGCGTTTGGCTAAACAGCAATGGGGTGTTGAAGAATGAGATAATGATCATGTGAGGTGAAAGATATTTCACCGTGGTAACATATTAAAACGGAATCCTTGTGATGGGGGTTCCGTTTTTTTGTATATTATAGTAAAAGAAGGATTGCTAAAACTTCAATATTCCTGTTTAAACACCTTGTTTTCCGGCTTTGGAATTTATAATCAGATAGGTTCCGAAGCCGGTTTTTATTTTTGAGCCATAATTAGAAAAACAAGAGATGAAAATAAAAGCAAATACGATTTGGATGCTGGCTTTTTCCCTTTTTCTGTTTTCATGTAAAAGAACAGAAAATATAGATGAGGGGTCGGTTCTGGTAGTGGGTGTGACAAAAGTGTTGGCAGTTCCGGATGGGAGTTGTAAAGAATATCCTTTTATATCCAGGCCTTTTCGCTCATCGGAGTTATCGTTTAGGGTAAGTGGACCTTTGGATAATTTTGAGGTATATGCCGGTAATTATTACAGACAGGGTGATGTTGTTGCATCGATAGACCCTCGTGATTTTCGGATATGCAGGGAACGTGCGGAAGCTGTATATAATCAGGCAAAAGCAGAATTTGAACGTATTCAGGTTTTGTTTAATAAAGGTAATATATCGGCAAGCACCTATGAAAAAGCAAGATCGGAATATATTACGGCAAAAACATCTTTTGAGACGGCTGTAAATGAACTGAAGGATACTCGTCTGATTGCTCCTTTTGATGGTTTTGCAGGTAAAATCTATGTTGAAAATTATCAGGAAGTGAAAGCATCCCAACCCATTCTTTCTTTTACAGATATTTCTAAACTGAAGATTGAAGTATATGTGCCCCAGGATATTGCTTTGTCCGTGAAAAGCTCAGATGATGTATCCTTGTATTTTGATGCTTTGCCGGATACAATGTTTAAGACGAAAGTGCTGGATATCTCCAAGACTACTACACAGAATAATATCTCTTATCTCCTTACCGCTTTACTCTCCAATGATAAGAATGAATTGTTGGCAGGTATGTCCGGACGCATGCGTTTGAATATTTCTTCGGCAACCGGAGCTGTTAAAGTAAGTATTCCCCAGATAGCCCTTTGTTATCGTCCTACTAAAGGAAATTATGTATGGATTGTAAATACTAAAACAGGGAAAACAGAGCAACGTAATGTGCAGACAGGAGATTTGCTCCCGGACGGTTATGTTGTGATTAAAGAGGGAATACGTGAAGGTGAATATGTAGCAACAAGCGGACTGCGTTTCTTATCAGATGGAATGACCGTGAAAACTTCAGAAAAGGAATCAAGATGAAACTGGTAAAATATTTTTTGCAGAAGAAACCGGTTACTTTGCTTCTTTTGGCACTTATATTGGCTGGTGGTTTGTTTTCTTATATAAAAATGGGAAAGTTGGAAGATGCACCTTTTACCATTAAACAGGCATTGGTATTGACATCTTATCCGGGAGCATCACCGAAGGAAGTACAAGAGCAAGTTACGGATGTATTGGAAGAGTCTATTCAGTCATTAGGAGAGTTGTATTATCTGAAAACGGAGAACCGGGCAGGATTATCTAAGATAACGGTTTATGTGAAAAAGGAAATCCGTGCCGACGAAATGCAGCAGCTATGGGATAAATTGCGCCGAAAAGTAAATGATGTACAAGATAAGCTACCGGCAGGAGCAGGACCATCGGTTGTGAATGATGATTTCGGTGATGTTCTGGGCGTATTTTACGGGTTGACAGGTGAAGGTTATAGTTACCGTGAACTGGAAAAACAAGCTAAATTAATAAAGAATGACTTGTTGAAAATCAAGGATGTCGCTAAAGTCGAAATATATGGTATACAAACGCCGGTGATTGATGTGATGGTTCATCCTTCCGTTATGGCACGTAGTGGTATTATGACTTCTGATATAGCCAAAGCTTTTGATGCACAAAATAGAGTAGTGGATGCCGGAGGAATAGATGTCGGTTCGAATCGTATACGTATTGAATCTACCGGAAATTTTTATTCTTTGGAAGACATTCGGAATCTTACGATAGTTTCCCGTACAGGAGAACACTTTCGTTTGGCAGATATTGCCCAAATAGAAGAAAGTTATAAAATACCTCCTTCCAATTTTATGCGAATTGACGGTAAATCGGCTGTAGGTATTGCCATATCCACTGTTCCAACAGGGAATGTGGTAGAAATGGCAGAAGCGGTAAAAGAACAGATTCATTTATGGAATAGTAAGATGCCGGAAGGTTTTACCCTGACCTCTATTTATGACCAGGGATATGAATCGGATGTGGCAAACCAGGGTTTTATTATTAATCTGATTGTGTCGGTAATTACTGTTATTGCTATCTTATTATTTTTTATAGGCTTTAAGAATGGTATATTGGTTGGAAGCGGTTTGATCTTTTCCATATTTGCTACGCTTATTGTGATGTTTTCTTGTGGAATAGCGCTACAGCGGATGTCATTGGCGGCAATTATTATAGCGATGGGAATGCTTGTGGACAATGCAATCGTCGTATCCGATTCCACATTGGTAAATATGCAGCGAGGCATGCGAAAACGTGTGGCTATTATGCGAGCCTGTTCTTCTACGGCTTTGCCTTTATTAGCAGCAACAGTGATAGCTATCTTGACTTTTCTTCCTATTTATTATTCTCCCCATATTACAGGCGAATTATTATCATCGATGGTGGTGGTGATTGGAGTTTCTTTGATGTTCAGTTGGATATTTGCATTAACACAGACTCCATTTGTTATTCAGGAATTTGTACGCCGCCCGCGTCTGGATGAGTTAAAGTCTGCTTTGTTTGCAGGCAAATTGTATGACAGGTTCCGATTTTTCCTTGGATTTGTTATTAGACATAAGTTTATGGCAGTAGGTTTGTTGGTATGTCTGTTAGTCTTATCCGCCTGGAGTTTCAAGTTTATCCCTAAGGTATTTGTTCCTGCTTTAGACAAACAGTATTTTACCTTAGATATCTGGTTGCCGGAAGGAACGAGTATTCAGGAAACGGATAAACTGGCAACAAATATGGTGGACTATATCAAACGATACGACCAGACAGAAATGGTTTCATCTTATGTGGGACGAACACCTCCTCGCTATTATTTATCAAATGTTTCTTTTGGACCTCAATCAAATTATGCCCAGTTGCTGGTAAAATGTAAGACTTCAACTCAGTCAAGGGAGTTGCATGCTTTGTTGCAGGATTCTATCCGTGTTGAGTTTCCCGGTCCTCTGATAAAAGTGAATAAGTTTGAGTTGAGTCCGTTAACCGAGGCAGTAATAGAAGCTCGCTTTTTAGGGCCGGATCCTGCCGTATTAGATTCTTTGGTGGGAACGGCTATTGAGATAATGCGTCGAAACCCTAAAGTGGTGGATGCCCGGAATGAATGGGGAAATATGGCATTAATGATACGGCCTGTATATGATCCGGTAAAAGCCGGAACTTTAGGAATAACTAAAGCTTCCATGATGGAGTCTGTAAAATCTATCAGTGATGGTACGATGGTGGGTATCTACCGGGATGAAGAAAAAAAAGTTCCTGTTTTATTGAAATCAGAAGCCTCTAATATTACTGATGCCCGTTCATTAGGAGACTTTTCTATATGGAATGGCGAACGCTCCGCTCCACTTTCTCAGGTGACGGAACGTATTGAAACCACTTGGGAGTTTCCCCAGATAAGAACTTACAACCGGCAATTATCTATGGCTGCCATGTGTGGAGTCCAACTTGGGCATACGATGGCAGAAGTACATAGTGAAATCAGAAAAGAGATAGAGGCTATCGATTTACCTGATGGATACACTTTCTTTTGGGATTCCCAATATAAGGACCAGAGAGAAGCCATGCAGGCAATTGTTAAGTTTTTCCCATTAGCTTTCTTAATGTTGATAGTTATTCTGGTTACCTTGTTCGGGAACTTCCGCGAGCCTCTGATTATTTTGTGCGTTCTGCCTCTTTCTTTAATAGGCGTTGCCCTCGGTTTGTTGCTGACCGGTTTCGATTTTGGTTTCTTTCCTATTGCCGGTTGGCTGGGATTGTTGGGCATGATTATTAAGAATGTAATTGTTCTGCTCGACGAAATTAATGTGCAGCATAGGAGTGGAGCCGGATTGTATACTTCTATTATCGAAGCAACCGTATCCCGTACCCGTCCAGTGTTGATGGCAGCTACGACAACTATTTTAGGCATGGTACCATTATTGTTTGATATTGCGTTCGGAGGGATGGCGGCTACAATTATTTTCGGTTTGACGTTTGCAACTTTGCTGACGCTGTTTGTTACCCCGGCTTTGTATGCTATATTTTATAAAGTAAAAGAAAAGTGATATGAAAAGATTCTGTATTTTGCTATGTATACTTGTGTGTGTGTCGGTGCCGTCCGTTTTTTCCCAACAAAGCGAATTGTTGATGCGATACAGGTCTATGGCATTGGATTATAACCATGATCTGAAAGCTGCCGAGAATAATATTTCAGCTAGTATGGAGATTGAGCGGGCGGCTAAAGCCGACTTAAAACCTAAACTTTCCGGAGATGCTAATTTTCAATATACAGGGAATCCTTTGGAACTGACATTGAACCTGCCATCTATGGATAACCCGTTGCAGTTTAAAGGACGTGATATAAAATATGGAGCATCTTTAACTCTTTTGCAGCCATTATATACAGGTGGGCGCATCTTGGAAACCATACGGATGGCAAAGTATCAATACTCGTTAGCATCCCATCAGGCAGAAATGTTTCGGGCATCTATTTGCTATCAAACAGATATACAATATTGGAACACGGTGGCAAGACATGAAATGGTAGGAGTTGCCACCGATTTTCGTAATTCTGTATCTTCATTCGTACAAACGATCCGTGAACGTGAAGAAGTGGGATTGGTAGATCCGCAAGACTTGTTGATGGCAGAAGTTAAACTGAATGAAGCAGAGTATCTGTTGATTCAGGCAAAAAGCTATTTTGAAACGGGGCGTATGGGATTGAATTCCTTGATTGGACTTGATTTACAGGAACAAACAGTTGTAGAAGCACTGGTGCCGGAGATAATCCGGATAGATAGTATTCAGAACATAGAGGGAACGGAACGTCCGGAATTGAAAATGGCTTATGATAAAATAAAACTGGCGGAAAGTTCAATGAAGCTGACAGATGCTAAGTATAAGCCCCAACTGTATATTGGGGCAGATGGAAGTTATTCGTCTCCCGGTTATGATTTGCGTTCGGATTTAGATCCTAATTATGCTGTGTATGCCAAATTGTCTATTCCTATATTTGAATGGGGAAAACGGAAGAGTGAGAAGCGGGCTTCCTTATTAAAAATAGATATGGCAACAGACCAAATGAATAAAGTAGAGGACAATGTGAACTTGGAAATACAAACAGCGCGTGTCTCTCTTTCCCGTGCAGTCGAACAAGTCCAACTAAGTAGTAACTCTTTGGAAAAAGCACGGGAAAATGAACAAAAAGCATTGGAACGTTATGCTGAAGGTAAAATATCGGTTATTGAGGTAATCGAAGCACAGACTTACCGGCAAACATCCCAATTGAATTATGTCCAGGCAAAAGCTTTGGCACAAGGTGCTTATTCCGGATTGTTGAGGGCTTTAAATGAATATGAGTATTGAAAAATAATATACCTTTGCCCAGTAACCTGTTCGTTATGAAATGGAATAATTTTTTATATGGTTTATTATTTTCAGGATTTGGAGCCTTTTCTTTCCTGTTGCTGGTTAGTTATACGGATCTTTCGGAAGCAGTTTTTCGTGTGCTCTATTCTGCGGGAGGCTTTCTGTTTTTTATAGCGGCTTTTAATTTATTGGGATTTAGTACACTGCGTATCAGTTCATGGATGAATAACCAGTATGCTTTGAATATCCAAAAGAAATGGAAAATAATATTGGTCTATGCCGCAGTAATGCTGACATTCTTTTTATTGAATTATGGGATATTGGTTACGGCTAAACTTCTGGCAGGAACATCTTCTCCTTTCTTTTTTCCGAATGGAGGGATACGGATTTTATTGGTGGTGTGGTTGGTTGAATTGGTCGTTCTGGGATTATTGTTGGCAAACAGGTCTATGCAAAATACATTGAAGTTACAGCAACAGGCTGCTGATTTGCAGAAAGAAAATAATACAGCTCGCTATACAGCCTTGCAAAACCAACTAAATCCCCATTTTTTGTTTAATAGTCTGAATACTTTGATTGCAGAGATAGAATATAATCCGGATAATGCGGTTCTTTTTACTAAAAATTTATCGGATGTTTATCGTTATGTTTTACAGTGTCAGGACAAAATGCTTATATCGTTGGGAGAGGAGTTGGAGTTTATGAAGTCCTACCTGTTTCTGCATGAAGTAAGGCTTGGTAACTGTATTACATGGAATGTCTGTATATCACCGGATTTTATGGACTGTATGCTTCCTCCTTTAACTTTACAGTTACTGACAGAGAATGTAATCAAACATAACTCCATTACGATGAGCAAACCCATGGAGATACATATCGGAATAGAAAATGATTATTTGGTGGTAACTAATCCGGTACGTCCCCGTAAGAATCAAATATCTTCGGGTATCGGACTGAAAAATTTATCGAATCGGTGCCGGTTGATGGTGGGGAAAGAAATCATTCTATTGAAACGGGAAGAATTATTTATTGTAAAAGTACCATTATCGTATGAATAAATTAAATGCAGCTATAATAGAAGATGAGGTGCCGGCAGCACGCCTCTTATATTCTATGATAACCAGGTTACGTCCGGAATGGAGTGTGTCTGTTTTACCGGGATGTGTGGAAGAAGCCATTTCGTGGTTTCAGGAGAATTTACATCCGGATATCCTGTTTTTGGATATTCAGCTTGCCGATGGGAATTCATTCGATTTCTTGTCGGTAGCAAAACCAACTTCCATTATCATTTTTACTACAGCATATGACCAATATGCAATACGTGCTTTTTCCGTCAACAGTATAGATTATATTTTGAAGCCTGTAGATGAAAAACGGTTGCTGGATGCTATTATAAAGTATGAAACCGTATTGTCATGCCGGAAGGATACGGCAATAAATTATCTGGATACATTACTCGAGACTTTACAGAATAAAGAAAAATGTTATCGTTCCCGCTTTCTGATTTGGGGGACTGGTAAATTCTGGTCATTACAGGTTGAGGATATCGCTTATTTTTATTTCGAGAATAAAATTGTATTTGCTGTAACGAGAAAAGGGCAGGAGCATATTATTGATCTTTCTCTGAATAAATTAATGGAACAATTGGACCCCAAAGTCTTCTTTCGCGCTAATCGTCAAACAATTATCAGCATAAATGCGATAGACCATGCAGAACCTTTCTTTAATGGGAAAATAATAGTAAAAGTAAATCCTCCTTCTAAAACCCAGATAACAATTAGCGAGGAAAAGCTGTCGTCATTCAAGTTATGGCTGAATTGTTAAGGAAAAGGATGCGAGTTTGCCGTATGAATATCATGCTTACTCTATCATCCGGTAAAACAATTCGGGTATTTTTGTGTTTTTAATATATAAAAACATAGTAATATGAAAGTAACTTATGAAGATGTCCGCCAGTCGGAAGAAATCCGGACTTACATTAAACAAGCGGACGAGTCGTTGAAAGAGATAGGATATACAGAACATAGTTTTGCCCACTGTACAAAATGTGCTAAAGTAGCAGGTGATTTACTCGAACAATTAGGATATAGTGCACACGAAGTTGAATTGGCTAGGATTGCCGGTTTTATGCATGATATAGGAAATGTGGTAAACCGTATCGACCACGCACAAAGTGGTGCGATGATGGCTTTCCGTATTTTGGACAAAATGGGAATGGCGCCAGTGGATGTTGCAGCAGTGATTACTGCAATCGGTAATCATGACGAATTGACGGCAGCTGCTGTTAATGCTGTTGCTGCTGCACTTATCATTGCAGATAAAACTGATGTACGCCGTAGTCGTGTACGTAATCGTTCTACAATAAATTTCGATATACATGACCGTGTGAATTATGCAGCCGAACATTCGGAAGTAGTATTGGACAAGGATGGAAAAAGCATTACTTTGAACTTGAAGATTAATACCGAAATTTGTGCAGTAATGGATTATTTCGAGATATTCACTAATCGTATGCTGCTTTGTCGCAAGGCTGCCGAATTTTTAGGCCTCCAGTTTCGTTTAAAAATAAATGAGGTATGCCTGTTGTAATTTGTATATTTTTAGCTCGAGTATTGAGTTTTATCAGGTAAAACAGACTGTTAAAATAAAAAAGCGTATGCTGTCTGAATATAAAGACACACATACGCTTTCTGTTAAAAAGAGCTTTTTAGTTCCAGAATGGATTTTGAACAAGTTTGGGATTCTTATCTATTTCCCATTGTGGAACCGGGAAAAAGTAGTTTTTCTTAGTAAAAGTTCTGGTCTGATAGACGGTCCGTTTAAAGAATGCCTTCGGATCGTTATCATTATCGCTTAGGCTTTCACCTAAATAGTTCATACCATAGAAATCTCGGTTTAAAGTTTCTTCCCCGATTTTCCAACGGCGGATATCCTGATAGCGTATACCGGATTCGCAATTAAGCTCAACCCGGCGTTCTCGGCGGATTAAGTCGCGGATGCCTTCCTGGGTCGTTGGAGGAATAATCATACCCGTTCCGTTTCCATATTGAGGAATACCAGCTCGTTCCCGTACCAAATTAACATACTTAAGTATGTCTAAATGAAGCGGTTCCGCTTCATTTAATGCTTCTGCATAATTCAAATAGGCTTCTGCGAGGCGGAAGTTGATGCTTGGACGGTAAGGATGAATACCATTACGTGTATCATGTTCCGGATGTACCAGCTTACGCATCAGATAACCATTCTGGGGCGCATCATGTGTGATACCTCCATCCCATTCGCCTACAAGGAAGCGAGTCGTTCTGTTTTCCGAACGATACCATGCACGGTTATAAAGAACAGAGATATAAAAACGGGGTTCCCGGTGGCAGTACATATTATAAGTCTCTGCTAAAGTTACCTGTCCTTTATGTCCGTCCTGGTTTCCCTGGCATTCAATCCATTTGGTATTGCGGATTTCTGGTTTAGTGGAGAATCCTTTTTCCACATATCCGGACTTTTCATTAATAATAGGTTTTCCAATATCCCCGTTTGTGTAACCAAGGATAGGCGGAAGTCCGTTTTCCATAAAGAATGCGTCTACCAGTGACTGGGTGATACCATAACCTCCATTACCGGAACAACCACGGGGAGTACATAAGCTGTTTGTGCCTCCATGATCCCAGTCCGGACGGGCAAATAGGATTTCGTTGTTTCCTTCCGTCTCTTTTTTCATCAACATATATTGATAAGACTGGAAAGCATCGATGCTACCGTCATCATTATATACTTTATAAAGGTCTTTACCGGCAGCATGCGCTGCATCAATCAATTCTTTATTGGCATCTGCTGCACGTTTCCATTTGCTTGCATCATAGATGGAACTGAATAATTCCTTGCCATTCGCATTCACATGTCCTTTATAGTCTGGATTACCATTTAACAACGGACTTGCATTGAAAAGAAGCAAGCGGGCACGTACGGCGAGGCACATGAGAGATGTGGCACGACCGAACTTTTTCTTATCCGAATAGACAGCAGGTAGTCCTTTGGATACTTCCAATAGCTCTTTGTCTATCCAATCGACAATAGAATCTACTGGTGTCTGGGTCATCATTAATTCATCATCTGGAGTATCAAGAGAAAATATCTTATTAGGATTAAAGGGAACTGGCCCATAAGTTTCTACTAAAATAGCATGATAGTAAGCAATCAGAAAACGGGCTTCCAATTTCATCAGGTCAACTTCTTCCTGAGTTACAAGCTGGGCCGCGTTTGGTTTTACATTTGCAATAAAGATTAGAGCTGAGCGGACACGTTTAGGGAGATTATCCCAATATCCTCTTGAGTCGCCACTGTTGGGATTCCAGTTACCTGTTTGTTTTTCTATAACTCCCCATCCAAATTTAAGCCATCCGATGGATGGGTTCTGGTCATCACTTAAAGCTCCTTCCTGGTCCATGAAACTCCGTTGATTTGGAATATTCGTATATACTCCGGCAAGCCAATCTTCCGTACGTACTTTATCATTAAATATCATTTCGAGATCAAGCATGTCATCCGGTGCTTTATCCAGGAAATCCGAACAAGAAGCAAGTGTGAATAAGCTACTTGCTAAAAGAATATGTTTGAGTGTTTTCATTTTATGTCTGTTTGTAATTGATTAGAAATTAACATCGAACCCTATTGATACAGATTTCATAATAGGGTAGCGTAGCCCATTACTGGTATCTACTTCCGGATCCCATAATTTGAATTGGGAGAATTGCAGTAAGTTGGAGCCGGCAACGAATATGCGGGCACTTTTAATAAAGCTTGGAAGTAGTTTCTCTTTTGGGAAATTGTATCCCAATTCAATGCTTTTCATTCGTAACATACTCATATTGCGCAACCACCAGGTTGATGATTGTGAATTATTCGCATTGGCAGAGCTGGATAACCTGGGCCAAAATACATCCTGGCTTGGGTTTTCTTTAGTCCAATGATCTCCATAGTTGTCATATATATTACCCATACCTGCACCACTTCCCGGAATAAAATTGTTACCTCCGATTATACGGTATGTTTTTCCATTTCCCTGGAAGAAACAGCCGAAGTCCAGGCTTTTATATTTTATAGTTGCGCCAAAACCATAAACGATTTGCGGGTCCCAGGTCCCTCCAATTGCACATTCATCCAAAGAGTTAATAATGCCGTCTCCGTTGATATCTGCATATTTAATATCACCCGGACGAACTTTATCGCTAAATTTCTGAACAGGAATACCATCTTTCAGGATTCCTTTTTCTACATCCAGAAAATCATCTTTTGTAAATAAACCTTTATCAATCAGTCCGAATATCTGGTTAATCGGATGTCCGGTACGGGCACGGTTTGTTCCAATGACTCCTGCCGGTTCATCTTTTTCGGTAATTTTACTTTGGGCGTAAGTAAATGTACCGCGAACCATAATAATCCAATCTTTTCCTATATTTTTATTAGCAGAAAGAGAGAGGTCTATACCTTGGTTGGTTGCCTTGCCAAAATTGGCATAAGGCGTTTGTATAAATCCGGAGAAAGCAGGGATTGTTTGACGTTGCATGAAAATATCATAACGGTGGTCATGGAAATAATCAACAGATAAGTCAATCATACTCCACAGTCCTAAATCAAAACCGATATTTAGTTTTTTTACCTTTTCCCATGTAAGAGTAGGCGATCCCACTTGTCCTTCCCAACGTCCTGCACGATGGTAATCGTTATCAACACCCCAGCGATAACCACCAGTTTCATTGATAGTTGTTAGATAAGGAAAACGGATGGAAGAACGAGAGCTACCTAAACAGTCGTTACCTACTAATCCGTAGGATGCACGAATTTTTGCGGTGGAAAAAATATCTTTCAATGATTCCATGAATGCTTCATCAGAGATAATCCATCCTATTGCTGCAGATGGAAAGAATCCGAAACGGTGTCCCTTTGCAAAGTTTTCGGAACCATTGTACCCGAAGTTAAATTCGGCAACATACCGGCCATCGTATGTATAAGAAAAACGTCCGGCTATACCTTGGAAACGGAAAGGTAATTTTTGTCCTTCGTCCAGACTTCTCTGGTTATACATAAACATACCGGCAATAGCATGTTTTCCAAAAGTGTTGTCATAGTTTAGAGAACCTTCCAGATAAGTACTTTTGCTTCCATATTCAGCAGAGAGCTTATGATCCAGAAAAACTTGTCCATAGTCTGCAATTGTCAGGTCTAATGAACCGTCAGAATTACGTTTGGTAGCCGGATTATAGTAATCCGGTGATTTTGACCGTATCACGGAAGTTGCACTACGGCGGTCAAAAGAGAAGAGGCCTTTTACTTTTAATCCTGGTAAGAAAAACTTTAAGTCCTGTTCAACAGAGAATAAAGATTCTATATTACTTTCACTATGGTCTTCATATCCGGTTTGCGTGGCAAGTGCCCAAGGATTCTGACGGTTTTTTACACGAGGTATTTCTCCGGAAGAATATTGGGTTGGATGCACGTATGGAGGTGTTTCAAAGGCGAGAGAAAATAGACCATCTACGCTTTGCGGTGCTCGTCTACGTTCTTGTAGATATCCCCCGATATTTACGCGGAATAATGTAGTCGGAGTAATGTTTACATCTACATTAGAACGGATATTGTAACGGTTCAATGACGAAGAAGAGTCCCATGCTTGTTTTTCGTCGCGCTTGATAATTCCTCCTTCATTATAGAAGGAACCGACCAGTGAATAACGTAAAATTTCACTACCGCCGGATACATCCAGATTGGCACGGGTATTATGCCCACTGCTTTTGGTGATTGCATCTATCCAGTTTACATTCGGATAAAGGTCCGGGTCTGCACCTGTACGGTATTTTTCCAGTACGTCTTTAGAATAGGGGGCAGGTTTTCCTTCATCTACGGCAATTTCATTGATTAAACTTAGATAATCATAAGAACCTGCGAATTTTGGTAGTTTGCCAAGAAGCGTAACTCCTTGTTCAAAGCGGATGTTGACTGCGGGTTTACCTGTTTTACCTCTTTTCGTATTAATAAGAATTACCCCGTTGGCTCCACGTACCCCATAAACGGCACTGGCGGAAGCATCTTTCAAAATAGAAAAAGATTCGATTTCAGCAGGGTCGATATTATTTAAGTTTCGTTCGATACCATCTACCAATACCAGTGGATTATTATTGCCGTTGAATGAAGAGATACCACGGATAAAGAAGCTGGAGTTATCATATCCGGGTTCACCACTACGTTGTGCCCCGATTACACCGGATAACTGTCCTACCAGGTTGTTACTCATAGAGCGGGAAGTTCCTACTTGTAATTGTTTGGGTTCAATAGTAGTAATAGAACCTACGATGGATACTTTCTTTTGCTTACCGAAACCTACGACGACAACTTCTTCTAAAGTTTTGCTGTCTTCTTTCATTTCTATATTGACGTTTAGCTGACTGCCAACTTCTACTTCTTGTGAGGCAAATCCCAGGTATTGAAATACAAGAATGGATTTTTTATCAGGTACGGTTAGAAAATAGTTTCCATCCAAATCGGAACTTGTACCGATAGTGGTTCCTTTGACTGTGATATTTACTCCGGGTAACGGGTTCCTCTCTGAATCCCGGATAGTACCGTTTATTGCAATCCCATGAGGCTGTTGTTGCTGGGCATTTTCTTTGTATAATACGACTTGGTGCTCATTGATTGTATATTTCAGACCGGATCCTTTCAGTACCTGGGCTAATAATTTTTCTATACTTGCCTCTTTTGTGTTAACATTCACTTTTTTGCTTAATACTGATTGCACTTCGTCGGAATAGAAAAAGACATATTCACTATTCTTTTCTACAGATTGAAGTATATCAAAAAGTGTTGTATTAGCTTGCATCGAAGGAAGAGGGTTCGATTGTGAATCGAATACCTCTGCGTAAAGCTTTGAGCTTTCTAAAATAGACATAAGAATAATACAGGTTATGTATATTCTATGGTTAAAGTTATTACGTGGCATATTGGGTTGTTTTCTCTTGGTAATTAAAATATGATTTGTTAGTTATAAAAATGTATTGGATTTTAAGGGATAATCTCTATGTCATAGGCAAAAAACATTTAGGGTTAAAATTGGGATTTATTTATATTTCTATTTAAAAACGCAGTAAAATTAAAAATGTCCCCATTATAAATGTGAAATAAAGTTAACGTTGGGTCGAGATGTTGTTAAAGTCAAAAAGAAATGAAATTAGTAAAGGTTTTGGCAATGATTGAACATCTGAATTTAGAATATGGGGATTGCATAGACCAACCCTAATGAAATCCGATGTGTATCGGGATCTGTTGCTCCCAGGCTTAATGCGGGCTTTTTTAAATCAATGCCTCTGTAAGTGTAATGTATAAAAACGAACAGGTCGCTTTTTTTGAATGGTGTATATTCAACACTACCTTGTATGTTCCAGGATGTACGGTATAAACCTTTTTCGAATGCCCTGTTACTTTGATATACCCGTGCTGTTTCATAGGCTCCTTTGATATACGCATTCCATCGGGGATGAAAACGGTAATCAACATCAGCAATAACAGAAAGATATTCTGTGTTTGCTGCCGTTTCTGGTATTGTGGGAAGATAACTAATCATACTGTGCTGGTCTACACTCTGGCGTGTATATATTATATCTATATAAGCGAGCAATGGACCTTTTTCGATGATATTACCGAAAGTAAGATAATAAGAATATTTACCTTTTGCCTGTTGTCCCATAGCTGCAGCATATCGTAATTGTAATACGTTGTTGAAATAAGAACTGTTCCAGTTAACCACATACATGAATGGAATTTTAGATTCCTGGTATCCTTCAGGTAGGCCACTAGGGTAAATTTTACTATCTTCATCATGTTTATTATTCATTATCTGGAAAGAAAGCTCCTGGCTTGGAGTAATATACCAGTAACCGGAGACGCCTGCTTGATAACAGGTCAGCAGATTATTGAATTCACTGAATTCACGTACTCGAATGGCATTGACATAATATTCATATCCTCCAAAGTTCACGAACTGTTTACCTACACTGATTCCAAACTTGTTGTGAATGTTTAGATTCAGGTATGCCAATTCAAGTGATGAAGATAAATTATCGACTGAATAAGGATTTGAATATTTATTAAATGATTGTCTGAAATGATATGTCAGGTTTTTCATGGCATTACCTTTAATTTCCAGCCTGAGACGATTCAATTTGAAATTCATATCATCAAAAGTATTATCTACGAAATTGGCATTCGCAGAAGTGAATAACTGAAGGTTCATTTCCACATTCTTAATTACGGTTTTACCATGTGTAAGGCGTTCGACCAATGTTGGTTCCTGACCTGGGGTGTTCTCTTGTTCAATTTCTTGAGAATAAGATGATAAAGTAATAAGGGCACTGATTAACAGACAAAAAAGCTTTTTCATTTCTAGATATTTATTTATGTTCGCTAAATATAATAAGTTTTTGAATGAAAGAAAAGTGTTCATATTTATTCTTACCTTTGTTTGGAATAAAAGAAGAATAAGAAAGATGATTAAAGCTGTTTTTTTTGATATAGACGGAACTTTAGTGAGCTTTGAAACTCATCAAGTGCCGCAATCTACTATTGATGCACTGGAGTTATTAAGAAAAAAAAATATAAAAGTTTTTATTGCCACAGGGCGCCACTACATTTCCATAAATAATTTAGGGAACTTGCAATTTGATGGCTATGTTACATTGAATGGCGGATATTGTTTTGCTGGTCATGATGTGATTTATAAACATAGTATTCCAAATAAAGATATAGAGTCGTTAATTCGTTACATGAATAAGGTAGATTCGTTTCCTTGTGCTTTTGTAATGGAGAAAGATATTCTGATGAATTATGTAGATGATTCAGCTAATAAAGTATTTGATATGTTGAATTTTCCAGCTCCTCCGATACGTCCGGTAGAAGAGGTCTGTGATAAGACAGTGTATCAGTTGATAGCTTTCTTTACAGCAGAACAGGAAAAGCGTATTATGCCTGTATTATCCCATTGCGAATCAACCCGCTGGAATCCATTGTTCACAGATGTTGTTCCTGCAGGAAGTAGTAAGAAAGTCGGTATAAGTAAAATGTTGAAATATTTTGGTATTGGCCTGAATGAATGTATGGCTTTTGGCGATGGAGGAAACGATATCCAAATGTTGGCACATGCCGGTTTAGGTGTTGCAATGGGAAATGCAGCAGATGAAGTGAAAGCCGCCGCCGCTTATGTGACGAGTTCTGTAGACAATGATGGGATTTTCAAAGCATTGAAACATTTTGGGGTGATTTGATGTTTGAATTATATAATGTATATACATATGCCTATATTAAATGAGATATTGAATTTCAACCGTGAATTCGTAAAGAATAAAGGATATGAACAGTATATAACAAATAAGTATCCGGACAAGAAGATTGCAATCGTGACATGTATGGATACCCGGTTGACAGAATTACTTCCTGCTGCTTTGGGATTTAAAAATGGGGATGTTAAGGTAGTAAAGAATGCAGGTGGAGTAATCTCACATCCTTTTGGCAGTGCGGTGCGAAGTTTGCTGATTGCTGTTTATGAACTGGGGGTAAAAGAAATTATGATTATCGGACATACTGATTGCGGTGCACAGCAGTTGAATAGCGAACGGATGCTCCGGAATATGAAAGCAAGAGGCATTACGGATGAGAATCTGCAAATGCTGAAATATTGCGGATTGAATGTTGATACCTGGTTGAATGGATTTAATGATGTGGAAAGCGCAGTTCGCAAAACGGTCGATTTGGTTAAGGCACATCCATTGATCCCTTCAGATATAAGCGTTTACGGGTTTATAATAAACTCTGTTACAGGGGAATTAGTTCAGATTATATAATAAAATAGAGAATAATTCAATGGCTTGTAATGTTAAATAAATAGAAATAAAACAAGAATTTAATATGTTGTATAGCATATATTCGGGTAAAATGCTTATATTTGCAGTGTAAAAGAAAAAGAGAAAGTTTAGGTTTTTATTATTAACAGGCTTTCCAAGCGTGGAAAGCATAAATTTTGAAATTATGATAGCAAGTAGAAATGAAAAAAGTTTGCGTACTTTAGCGATGTTGCGTTATCAGGCTGACCGTTATCAGTCAATAGGAAATGGATCAATGTGTCAGCGGTTAAATGCTGAAATTCGTCGTCTAATGAACGAAATGAGCGAAAGCTCTAAAGTTGAAAATTAATTTATTAGTATAATTTTTTTGATGGGTTCTCTTCACCACCGTTTTTCACGGAAGGTGAGAGAAATGAACAGGTGGGGTATTCGACACTATAAGCGGTGGAGAGTAGCCTTTTTTTATGCCCTTTTGTGTACTTCTTTTTTTTAGATTTTGTGATGTTTTTTTTTCGAACTATCTTTGTGTGAAGATCATTCAGATTTTAAATGCTGAGCTAAATATAATAAGATGAGAAAGACAGGTCTATTAGTTGCTTCGTTTGTACTGAGTACAACATTGTGGGCTCAATCTCCACAACAAAAAGGATTGGATGTAATCAACAAAGAAAATGCTGAGGCATATATCGGTTTTCTTGCCAGTGATGAATTGGAAGGACGTGAGGCTGGTTTCCATGGTGGTCGTATTGCAGGTGAATATATAGTATCTAATTTGAAAACGATGGGTATTTCTCCTTTGTTTGAAACCTATTACCAGCCATTTGAAGCATATAATAAGGAACGTCAGAAGCGAGGTCGTTTTCAGGTTCATCCGGATTCGATTGCGATATTAAAACAAGGGATTCATCAGAAATTATCCATGCGGAATATTCTTGGAAAAATTGAGGGCAAGAATCCGAATGAATATGTTATTATAGGTGCTCATTATGATCATTTGGGAGTTGATCCGATGTTGGAGGGTGACCAGATTTACAATGGTGCGGATGATAATGCATCTGGGGTATCGGCTGTTCTTCAAATAGCTAAAGCATTCCTTGCCACTGGGGAAAAACCGGAACGGACAGTTATTTTTGCTTTTTGGGATGGGGAAGAGAAAGGCTTGTTGGGCTCAAAATATTTCGTACAGAACTTCCCAGGGATTAAAAAGGTAAAAGGGTATCTGAATTTTGATATGATCGGTCGCAATAATAATGAAGCAAAACCGACCCATGTAGTCTATTTTTATACAGAAGCGCATCCGGTATTCGGTGACTGGCTGAAGAGTGATATCAAAAAGTATAATTTAAATCTTACTCCTGATTATCGTCCTTGGGATAAACCGGTAGGAGGTAGCGATAATGCTTCTTTTGCCTTGTTGGATATTCCGGTTATCTGGTATCATACAGATGGTCATCCTGATTATCATATGCCGAGCGACCATGCCGACAAGATCAACTGGACTAAGGTTGTTGATATAACAAAAGCATCTTTCCTTAATATGTGGAATTTGGCGAACGAGAAAAAGTTCTAAAATGAATAATACAAAATATGCCTGCCAAGCGATTATAAAGCTTTTGGCAGGCATATTCTTTTTGATATCGCAAAGATATATTTTATTGTTTTACTAACTTAAGTTCTTCATTTCCGGAAATAGTAGAGTAGGGAGAACCATCTTTCGTTTCAGTTCCTGTTGTTGTTATTGAAATCGTGAAACCATTGTTAAAAGCAGCTTCCGAATAAACAATTTTTTCTTGAGTTACGTAGGTATGAGATACCCCGTTTGAAGTAATGCTCGATGTCTTTATTGGATTTCCTGGTTCTAATGTTAGTTTTCCGTTTGAATAGATTCCATTACTTACACTTCCCTTCCAGAAGCCGGCTTCATCAACATAGACAAGTTCTATTGCCGTAGTTGAATTGTCATGCTCTTTTTTGCGTATTTCCATTAAGCCGGTTTCATTAACAGCATTACTTTTTGGCTCTCCATTTATGGGGGTTGTTGCAATTGTGCCTGTCCGTGTGTACATATAAATACCGAGAATCTCGTCCCGAGTATCTTTTTCTTCATCATTGTTGTTGCAACTTGTAGCCCCTATACAGATAATTAATAAGGTAAATAACTTTGTTAAATTGATTAGAGTTCTCATGTTAAATGTCTTAAAATTTAAAATCGTGCAAATATACAATGAAGTGACTAAAGTCGCAATAGCAATGTGGTTTCATTCCAAACAGTAGTTCATTAGTTCGATTACTTGTTCGGGGTTTTTCATATCTGTTTTATATTCCTTGATATAATTCCTTATAGCCTCTTCTTTTTGAGGGAAAAGTTTAAGTAAGGATTTTTCATTTTTAAATTTAACGAATTTGTCATTTAAGTAAAGCCAGTAATCGTTATCATTGTAGGTGCCGATAACATCTCTGTTTTCATTTTTGTAGATAGTTAATATGGTTCGTTTCATATCCTGATAGTTTTAAGTTAAATAAAAAAGGAGGACTTTCATAGTCCTCCTTAATCATATAGATTTCATTTTAGAAATTCGGGCCTTCACCAAAATTCGGAGCTTTCTTGTCATACCAAACACGTTCTGTGTTGAGGATTTTTGGATCTTGAGTTCCTGTGGTATAGCCCTGAGCCTTGAATGCATTACTTTTGATAGTATACATTAAATCACTTTCTAATGGTGCAGACAGAGTCCATCTACGAGGGATTGCAAAGTTAGGATCACCAGCTGTTGTGAAATCCTGCCATGCTAAAATATTACTTCCTCTCATCGGAACACCTGAACGGCGAACTTGTACAAACTGGTCAGTCGGGAATAGTAGGAAATGAATATATTGCTGAATGTATACCTTTTCCAGTTGTTCTCTGGGGGAGCCTGTTAAAGTGTAAGCCGGCTGATTCAATAAGTAGTCAATTTCACCGTCGTTTAACTTTAAAGGTTTCTCATAATCTTTATCGTATACACTTGAATAATACGGAATCTTATTTAATTCAGCTAATCTGTTATATTCTTCAACAGATAGGCGAATACCTTCTTTAAAATAAGTGTCTGCACTTTGAGGAAGAGTTGCACCAATCAATTTTAATTCCGCAAGATAAAGCTGTACTTCGCCGGAAGAGAAATGCAAACCATACCATGCATTTTGCTGTTTGTCAATTTCAGCTGTTACATCCGGATCATCAGGGAAGGTATATTCTTTCTGTCCTTGTAACATTTCACGGTTCATACGTGCCAGTGGGTAGTATTGCTTTTTGTCAATTTTAAATTTGTCATAATTGAAATAAGCATTGTTTGTTTCTGCGTCTTCACGAGCTTTGGTATTTAGCGGAGCACCATAATAACGTACCCAAGGTTCACCTGGAGCTTTCCATCCGTCAAATTTCTTTACACCACCTTCTGTTTTAGTATTGATGTTGGCTTCAATGTAAGGAGGTAATTTAATATCACGTTTTAAGAAAGCATTTATCACTTTGCTGTTAAAATCGTTTTTTTGGAAAATAAAGCGAACACGTGGATCCTTATTTTCTACTAAGAAATTGATTAATTGCTGAGCACCGATACCTTTTTCTTGTCCATCTAATATGTCATCTCCAAAATGATATTCCTGCGCACCTTTGCAGTAGAAGAAATCATCATTCAGGCTGGACATAACACCAACAGGGCTTTCTGCTACATTCTGTGCAATTTTTAAAGCTTCTGCTTTATTTGTATGCAACATGCGGACTGCAATTTTTAATTTCAAGGAGTTTGCAAATTTAGCCCATTTATTTAAGTCGCCGTTGTATACAAAGTCTTGTGCACCCAATGTTATCTGATTAGGAAGATTGGAAGTCAATACGGTTATTGTTTCATCCAACTCTTTTAACCAGAGTGTAAATAATTCTTCCTGTGTTTGATAAGCAGGTGTCAGGATTTCTTCATGTAAGCCTCTTCCAGCTTCCGTATAGGCTAAAGAACCGTACATATCCGTACCGAAAATACCCAGATATACCAACAAGGGTTTGCACATTGCGGTAATATTTTGGTATTTATCCTGTTCTTCCTGTTCCATTAAAGAAAGCGCATATTTGATTTCTTCTGTATATAATTTTACGTTGATAACCTGGCTTTGTGAACCTTCATAGGCTCCCATCATGTTAAGATCGGATGTATTTCCTTTCTGCATGACAACTGATTGTGACCAGGGTAGGGTATATGCCAGATTATTATAAAACCATTGTTGGTATTTTGAAGGTTCGAATTCGGCCAAAGCTTGTGTGAACAAGTAGCGGACATCCGCTTTTGTTACGGCGGACGGGTTGGTGTTCACTTCCGCAAAATCGTCTTTACATCCTGGAGTTGCAATAAGAGAGGCTCCTAAGATTGTGGCGGTTATAATTGATTTATATTTCATGATAATTGTCTTTTATTAAATTAGAAATCCAAGTTGATAGTAAGCATGTAGCTGGATGTGATCGGGTTGTTTGAACGTTCACGGAATTCAGCAGATTTGTTACTGCGAATACCTTCCGGATTCAGGTTATTAGGCAATGAGTTATAAATGTATCCCAGGTTTCTTGCGCTGAATGAAACAGCAATGCCTTTTGCTCCTAATTTGGAAGAGATGTTATTCGGTAAACGATAGCCCAGAGAAATTTCGCGAAGTGCGATGTAGCTCAGATCGTGTACCCAGTAGTCGTTTACAGTTCCGGTACCCCAACTGTTGCTCCAATAGTGATAGGTTGATGCATGTACCGGTTCAAGAATTCCATTGGCAACTAATTGGGCGAAACTCTGTCCGCTTACGTCATGTTGCTTGCCATCTACACCTGTTACGATTGTTCCAGCTTCGAATACACCTTCAGGAATTACGCCATCGTTGAAAGTCATGCCTCTGGAGTCTGCATAGTTTGATGTCCATGAAAGTCCTCCATGTTCTTCATCTCGGAAATCAAGAGACGATTTCGTATAACCATAAGTTTGTCCGTATTTGTTGGAGTAAGATGCAATCTTTCCGCCGAAACGAGCATCTAATGCAACACGCAGGCTCAGGTTTTTCCAGGTAACGCCTGTAGACATAGATGTCATTAATTTAGGGACCATGCTACCAACTTCTTCTGCAGTACCGCTACGTTGTGCATAAGCGGCACGGAAGTCGTCATTCCATGTCAATACGGTTTCTCCATTTTCATTTTTCTTCGGCATAGCATCAGACATCAGCAATCCGTAAGAACCACCAACCATTGCTACAGAACCTACACGATAGTTACCATAAGCTACATCTCCTTCCAATGCAATATAATTTGCTACATTGGGGTGAAGTTCTACGATTTTATTGGAGTTCTTTGTGAATGTGAAGTCTAATGTCCATTCCCATTCTTTATTTTTGAATGGAATTGTGTTTAATGCGATTTCAACACCACTGTTCTGGATGTTACCGGCATTGATTAATTGTTTGCTGATACCTGATTCAGACGGAATTGCAATTGTCATAATCTGGTCGGTTGTATTTTCCTTATAATAAGTAGCATCAATGCCGATACGGTTGTTAAGGAAACGCCAGTCCAAACCGATTTCCCATGAGTTTTTACGTTCAGGTTTTAAATTGGGGCTAAACAATTTTTTCTGGTCATCACTGAAACTGTTGGTGAAGATGTTATTTCCGTTAGGCTGCAATAATGAACCCAAAGAATAGTAAGAATAGATAGAATATGCACTGGCATCATTACCAACCTGAGCCCATGATGCACGAATCTTTCCTAATGAAATCCATTCCGGTAAATCAAAAGTTTCGTTAAGCAACCAAGAACCGCCGATTGAAGGATAGAAATAAGAATAATTACCAGTTCCATTCATGTAAACTAAACCGGATGACCAGTCGTTACGTCCGGTAATATCCAAGAATACCTGGTTCTTCCATGAGAGGTTTGCTGCTGCTACTACAGATAAGATACGTTTTGTATCCTTGATTGAAGCTTCTGTTTTAACTGTGTTCTTAGAGTTATTAACAAAGTATTGCCCGGGAACAACCAAGCCACCATCTGTTTTTGATAATTGATGTCCACTGGATGTTGTATAATATTCACCACGTAAGAAACCGCCGATATGGAAATCTTTAACGTCTTTGTTCACTGTGAATGTACCTGCAAAAGTAGTCTGCTTACTATAATCTTGTCCCATTTCATAGAAACCACCATCGTTATTAAAGCCCTTACCTAACTGTTTGTTTTCCCAGCTTGTATAATAATAGTTCATGTTTCCTTCAGCACGGAACTGTAACCAATCTATTAATTTCAGGTTGAACTCGACAGTCGGACGTACTACTGTTTCTTTACGAGTATAGTCAAAATTATCTATTTCGAACCACAAATCTTTACCGGGAACATTGGCATATGTATCATTATAGTCTTTACTTGCCATACCGGTATGTTTGGTTCCTAAATATTTATCACGGAAATATTTGGTATTATACATGGTCGGATATGTCCCTGTAGCAAATGATTCTCCAATGTTCTTCTGAGCGTTTTTAGGCGTAGAATTGGCGAAACTGATAGATGCATTCATATCTAAGCGTTCGCTGATTTTTTGTGAACCTTTCAATAAAAGAGAATAACGTTCAAAATCATTGTTTTCTACAACACCTTTTGCCTTTTTATAAGAAATAGAGGAGTAATAAGTAGTCTTTTCATTACCTCCACGTATTGCAACATTTGTATTGGAGTTCAGCCCGGTTTGGTAAGCATCGCTCATATTGCTTTCAATCGGGGAATAAGAAGTCATCGTACCGTCATAGTTTTCGATTTGTCTTCCGTCATATTTAGGACCCCACAAACGACTGGTTTGACCAATAACAGTTGCTTGACCATTATTATTCAAACGGAATTGGTTTAAGTTATCCCATTTCTGGAATTTTCCGTTTGCATCAGGGGTTCCGTAGTCTACATTACCGGAATAATTACCCGGACCATAAACCATCTGACGTTGCATGCCGCCATGGACATGGTCTAATCCGAATGTTTGCGAAACGGATACACCGAAGCCAGTTGCTCCTTTACCGCTTTTTGTCGTAATTACGACTGCGCCGTTCAGACCACGAGAACCATACAATGCTGTTGCTGCCGCACCTTTCAATACGGAAACCGTTTCAAAGTCATCAGGGTTCAGGTTTTTTAACATGTTACCGTAGTCGTTAGCGTTTGAATCCCAGTCAGAAGAGCCGGTACCAGACAAATCATTGGATAAGATTACACCATCGACAACATAAATAGGTTGGTTATTTCCATTTAAAGTTGAAGCACCACGAATCTGGATTTTTGTTGCACCGAACATACCACCATCGGAACTAGCAATTTCCACACCGGCAACTTTACCTTGCAAGGATGCAACAGGGTTAATTGCATTTGTTTTCAGCTCGTCACCTTTTAGTTCTGTTACAGCATAACCCAGTGCCTTTTCAGAACGTTTCATACCCAAGGCTGTAACAACAACTTCGTCTAATTTTTGAGTATCTTCTGCTAATTTAATATTCAAAGCAGGTTGTCCTGTGTACTTAATTTCTTGGGTTACGTAACCGATGAAAGATATTTGAATAATATCCCCATTTTTTACGCCTTCCA
>UQLN01000040.1 GCA_900541965.1 uncultured Parabacteroides sp.
TGCCTGTACCGGTCTGAAAGGGGGACATAGACCTTGTAGTTTTGTTTTCATATCCATATATATTTAATTGTTTGTGTTCGTTATTACCCTATTTCTAAATAACGCATTGAAGAACCAGATTTATGGATAATACAGATATAAACGGATGAAAAAATTATTCTTATCCGTTCCAATCCGTTCAATCTGCGTTATCCGTAAACCTGGTTCTTCGTGGTGTCTGATTCATTCCTACTAACTGTTTAATTGAATATTTTCATTCAAAAAGAAATAATATAAGTTCCGCAGAGACTGCGTTAAAAATTAGGATTAATTAGAAAAATGTTATGCCGTGAAAGCTGTTAAGAATCATATATTCTCAGCTTTTAGTAGTTTGATTATATATGTTATTTGTTTAAAATCAAAGCATTAAGCGCTTAATATATTGTAATTAGTTTATATATTTGTTGAGTCTAACGCAGTCTCTGCGGAACTCAGTAATAAAAATAAAAAGCGGTCTGACGCCAATTGAAGCCAGACCGCTTTCCACATGTTTTTGTTCGTATCTTTTTCGAGGTTGTTTCCTGCCTCTTTTTAGATCCTCTTTATTATTCGATATTCTTCCTGATTTTGGTCAAATACGCTTTCATAGCATCCGAATCTTTATCTTTGATAATATCCTGAAGGATGGATAATTCTTCCTGGATACGTTCAATTTGTTTCGGAGTACGCGGGTTGAAAAGAATTTCGGTCAATAAATAATCATCTTCCGACAGCAGGCCGCGGGCAATCTTCATATGACGTTTGAAGGTGGTACCCGGAGCGTCCTGATGTTTCATTGTTGCAGCGAATACCATTGTGGAAGCAAACGGGATACCTAATGAATAGGCTACCACCTTGTCATGTTCATCAAACGTATATTCGCAGATATGCAGGCGCAGGCTGGCATAGATATCTTTGAAGAAGATTTTCCCCAGATGGTCTCCTTCGGAAATGATAATTGTATTCTCTTTTTCCAATTGTCCGAGATTGGCGAAAGTAGGACCGAACATCGGGTGAGTGGAAACATACGGGAGTCCGCATGTCTCATAGAACTCTTTTAAATGAGTCTTCACGGATGCGATATCCGAAATAATGCAGTACGGCTGCAAGTACGGCATAATACTTTTGAAAGCCTCAATCGTATAACTCAGCGTCACACAGTTGATAACAAGTTCGGGAGCAAACTCCGCCACTTCTTCCGGCTTTTGCAAGCGCAGGGCATTATATATAAACCGCATCCGTTTCGGATCACTTTCCAGTACGGCTACTTCATGTTGAAAGCTAAGCAAGTCGGTGAAGAAAGAACCCATCTTTCCGGCACCCAGTATTAATATCTTCATTTTGTTTTAGTATAGCCTTTTTTTTAGTTGACAGTTGACATGTGACAGTTGACAGTTATTTCGGCTTTCAGCCGATTTGTACACAGAGTGCGAAGCCCAACTGTCACTTGTCACTTGTCAACTGTCACCTGATTCTACTCGTTCATTATAATCATTTGCTGACGTACAGATTCTTCATGAATCTCTTTCAGTATCTCTTTTACAAATTCGGTGTTCAGATCCATTTGTTCACCCATGCTGGAACGTTTTTCCAGGATTTCACTGTAACGCGGTGATTGTAAGATAGGCATGTTATGTTCCTTCTTGTAGATACCGATTTCACGGGAGATGCGCATACGTTTGGCAAGAAGTTCCAACAATTGTTCATCGATACCGTCAATCTGGCGACGCAGTTCGCTAAGGTTTTCCGTTGTTTGGTTTTCGTTGCGGATAACCAGCAGGTTCAATACATAATCCAGTACATCCGGGGTAATCTGCTGTGAGGCATCGCTCAGCGCACAATCCGGGTTACAGTGAGATTCTATAATCAAACCGTCGAAGCTCAAGTCCATAGCCTGTTGGCATAAGGGAGCAACCAGTTCACGTTTGCCACCGATATGGCTGGGGTCGCAGAAGATAGGCAACTGAGGCATACGGCGACGCAGTTCGATAGGAATATGCCACAAAGGCAAATTACGGTAAATCTTTTTATCGTAAGAACTGAAACCACGGTGGATCGCACCTAAACGACGGATACCAGCATTGTATAAACGTTGGAAAGCACCAATCCACAATTCCAAATCCGGGTTTACCGGGTTCTTAATCAATACGGGAATGTCAACACCCTTCAAAGCATCTGCAATTTCCTGTACGGCGAACGGGTTCACTGTTGTACGTGCACCAATCCACAATACGTCGATACCTGCTTTCAATGCTTCGAAAACATGGTCTTTTGTAGCGACTTCGGTGGCTACATACATGCCTGTTTCTTTCTTTACACGTTTCAGCCATTGCAGCCCTTCTGCACCGATACCTTCGAAACCTCCCGGTTTGGTACGGGGTTTCCAAATACCGGCACGGAATAATTTCACGCCTCTGTCGGCAAGCCCTTTGGCGGTTTCCATTACCTGCTCTTCTGTTTCGGCACTACAAGGGCCGGCTATAACAATCGGACGTTGGGGGTCTATACCCGGTAATAATATTGATTCTAAATTCATTTCCATCTTGATGACTTATTATTTTGTTTTCTATTCTTCTGATTATAAACATTCAATTCTTTTCAATGCCTCTGCCAGCGTTTCGTTTTTACAGCAGAGAGAAATACGGATGTATCGTTCGCCACGGCTTCCGAATATGAATCCGGGGGTCAGGAAAACATTCGCACCATACAGTACCTTGTTGGCAATCGCTTCGCTGCCTTCCGCATCCGCCGGGATTTTACCCCAAAGGAACATGCCTACTTGGTTTTCATCAAATTCGCAACCTAAAGCGTGCATAATCTGGCCGGCAAGGTCTCGGCGGCTCCGATACGTACGGTTCATAGTGTCGTACCATTCTTTCGGTGCGCTCAGGGCTTCGACTGCTGCATACTGCATCGGCTTGAACTGTCCGGAGTCGATATTGCTCTTTACTTTCAGTATCCATTGTACGAATTGTGCGTTGGAGGCAAGCATCGCCATACGCCAGCCCGGCATATTGTGGGCCTTACTCATAGAGTTCAGTTCGATACAGATGTCTTTTGCTCCCGGAACACTCAGTATGCTGATAGGATGTTCGTTCAGTATGAAGCTGTATGGGTTGTCGTTGCAGATGATGATGCCATGTTTGCGTCCGAAAGCTACCAGCTTTTCATAAAGCTCCATGCTTGCATTGGCTCCGGTAGGCATGTTCGGATAATTAGTCCACATCAGTTTTACGTTCGACAAATTCATCTTTTCCAATGCTTCGAAATCCGGTTGCCAGCCCAGTTCTTCTTTCAAATCGTAGTAAACCAGGTTTGCTTCTACCAATTTACTCACCGAGCTGTACGTCGGATATCCCGGATTGGGAACCAGTACGCCGTCGCCCGGATTCAGGAATGCCAGCGAAATGTGCAGGATACCTTCTTTGGAACCAATCAGCGGTTGGATTTCAGTCTTCGAATCTAAATCTACATTATACCACTTCTTATACCAGTCGGCGAAACCTTTACGCAGTTCAGGGATACCCACATAAGGCTGATAACCGTGCTCGTTGGAATGGCGGGCATGTTCACACAGTGTTTCGATTGTCTTTTCCGAAGGTGGAAGATCCGGACTGCCCACGCCCAGATTAATCACGTTCTTACCTGCTGCGTTCATTTCAGCAACTTCTTTCAATTTCTTAGAGAAATAGTACTCTTGTACGCTGCCTACCCGGTTTGCAGGTGTAATCTTACATACTTTGTCTTCCTTCTGCATATTCGCCTAAAATTTTTAAATCCTTTGTTAATGGTCTGATTGCATCCAGCGCTTGTTTGTAGCGGGTGAAATCTGTGAAAGTGAGGTCTATATAAAATAAATACTCCCATTCCCGTCCGATGATGGGCAACGATTGTATTTTGGAAAGATTCATATCGTAAAAAGAGAGAACGGAAAGAACTTTGGAAAGGCTGCCGGCGGTGTGGGGAAGTGCAAATACGAGGGAGGATTTGTTGATGTCGGTTCCGTGCAGCATATCTTCCGCCGTCCAACGGTCTGCTATTATCAGGAAACGGGTGAAATTACGTTTGTTTGTTTCAATTCCTTCGGCAAGCACTTCCATCCCGTATATCTGGGCGGCAAGTTTACCGCAAATAGCGGCGTGTCCTTCCAGTTTGTTTTCGGCAATCCACCGGGCGCTTAACGCCGTATCCTCTTTCTCCACTACTTTGGCATGAGGCAGGGTATCGAGGAAATCACTGCACTGCATCAGGGCTATCGGGTGGGAGTTCACTTCCGTCACATCATGGATGGAAGTTCCCGGCAGGGCAACCAGCGAGTGGGAGATACGCAGTTTGTATTCGCCAATCACGCGCAGTTCACTTTCCCGAATCAACTCATGGTTTTGCAGCAAGCTACCGGCAATCGTATTCTCAATAGCCATAATACCCAATACGGAGGGGTCTTTCTTTATGGTTGCGATTACATCTCTGAATGTGAGACAAGGGATAATCTCGACTTCATCCCCTTCAAAGTAATTGCGGCTGGCTATATCATGATAGGCACCGGCTATTCCCTGGATTGCTACTTTCTTTTTCATCTTCTTTCGTTTTTTCTTTGTTTCATCTGACGGATGTATATACGGCATAAAAAAAGTCCCACCGGAACGGCAGGACTTCATATTGTTTTATTGATATATACTTTCAATCATCAACGCTTTACATATAAACTCCTGCCTTCACCTTGCTAAAGTAAAAGTAATAAAAGAAATATGTAAAGCTAAATCGATTCATTTGTCTCGTTTGTTTTTTTATACGGGGCAAAAGTAACGCTTTTTTGGAAACTACAAGCAAAAAGTGATATTTTTTTTCAGAGAGAGGCAAAATAAAATAGATACACCTCATGCTGCCTGTATCTGAACGAAGAAAAGGTATAAGTGTATAGCAAAATGACATGCAACAAATTTAAAGTACTGCATAAACAAGGTTTTATGTCGTATTTTACCTATTTTTGGCATTGCAGATGAAGAATAGAATATAGATATGAAATATATACGAGTGATAATAATGATGTCTGTATTTTGTATCGCAGCAAGTTGTACAACACAAAAGGTTGCGTATAAAGAGCGGTTGGAAGAAGCAAAGGGTTATGCTCTTTGTGCCTGTATCGCACATATGAACAAGTCTATTGATAGTATGTCGGTTATTAATAAAGACTATTCCGGCGGATATTTTGTTCAATTAAGTCACTTATCACTTGATGAAATCATTAAGATTAAAGAATATGTCGAGAAAGAATGTATGAATTATTGGGGTATAGCTCAAAATCCCGAGGGTAATATGATCGCATATTCTTCATGGAAATTCTATAATTCCAAAGAGTTAGATAACTTTATTCGTAAAATCATAAAGAAATAAAAACATAAAAACATATGAACAACGAGATTCTATATATCCTTTTGCCGGACTATGCCGCACACGAAGCAGTGTATCTCTCAGAGGCTATTGCTTCTGATGAATTAGCCTTGAAAGAGAGTCCAAAGTATGTCAATAAGGTTGTTGCACCTACTTTAGAGCCCGTAAAATCAATCGGCGGATTTCGCACTTTGCCTGA
Source organism: uncultured Parabacteroides sp. (assembly GCA_900541965.1). Classification (GTDB taxonomy): domain Bacteria; phylum Bacteroidota; class Bacteroidia; order Bacteroidales; family Tannerellaceae; genus Parabacteroides. The sequence goes on from UQLN01000040.1 coordinate 5,609, forward strand.
TTATTCGTTTGATACTATGCCCGACGATTATGCCGCTTTGGTACTGATTGGCGGCTTCGGATGGAGTAGGCCTGTTGCAGAACAGGTTGTGCCGATTGTTAAACAAGCCATTGAGAAAGGCAAGATTGTCGGTTCGATCTGCAATGCGGCTTCATTCATGGCAAAGCACGGATTTCTTAATACGGTCAAGCATACGGGAAACGGATTGGAGCAACTCAAACTGTGGGGCAGTGAAAACTACACTAATCCCGACGGATATGTTCACGCCCAATCGGTAAGCGATAAGAATATAGTGACGGCAAACGGCTCTGGAACGCTTGAGTTTGCAAAAGAACTCTTGTTATTGCTTGAGAACGACACGCCGGAGCGCGTCGAAATGTACTATCAGTTCAACAAGCAAGGTTTCTGCTCGCTTTTCCCCGCATAAACTATTGTATGGAAATTATAGTTATTTGTCAATTTATAATGTCTGTATTTTGTTCGGTTTGATAACATTTTGATTAAATAATGCCTTTTTTGCTGACTATGCATCTGTAAATAAAAGGCATTTCAGGAAAAATCAGACTCTTTTTAGCGCTAAAAAGGAGTTTTTTTATACTATCCGGCACTTATTTTCATTTATCCGGAGGGTAATTTCAATTAGTTGCGGTACAAATTCCAACTATCTGCGCACTAAAATATAACTGTTTGCGCGGATAAAACACCTATATTTTGACTTCAAAGCATATATGTTTCGATTTCAAACCATATATGCTTTGTTTTTAGACCTTATTGGGCAGAGACGCGGCTCTGGAATGGTTGGAAAACCAAACTTGTCGCAGATATCAAATAGATTATTATATACCACTAAACCTAACAATATGTTTAGGCACGGATTCACAGAAAACACGGATTAATATAAGTCATATATTTTATTAAACCGTGTAATCTGCGTAATCCGTGCCTAAAAAATAATATCCTCACTATGTTAATTAGTAAGTGTTTTGTAATATACATTAACAAACTGATAAAGCTGAACTCCGCGAGAGTACCATATTTACAAAGCCTCCCGTGTATGTGTCCATAGAATCCGCGTATTCAGGGGATGTTTTGTCATTTTGACACTTCGCCTGATACGTAAGGACGAATCAATACCGGTCCCAGTAGCCCTGAAGTCTGTAAAGGTGAATCCTTATCCCAATGTTTCCAGGTAGCAAACGTGGCATGTCGGGAAGGTGCTTTCGAACCATTCAGTAACCAGTCCGGCCAATGCTTGGGGGGATAGCTGCGATTGTCCGGATATCGTTCGTCACCTATCAGCCGGTTAGGCCATAAATTGGTAACCCGTATTTCTATTTCATTCATACCATATTCATAAACTGCATGTAACCTGATAATGTCCGGACTGTATTTGGAACGTATTCAGTTCATCGGATTGCTCCTTGTTGATAGATACTGTTTTCGCTTCAACCGGCAAAGTCAATGTAGCTTCGCATCCTACCGGTATGTAAATATCCATATTGAAGGAAGTATCTGTTTTTTCCCATTTTACTTTTAAAGGTCCGTAAGGCGTATCTTTTGAAACATCTACCCAAGTAAGCCCGTTTACCAACTGGGGTTGGATAAATACATGTTTGTATCCCGGAGCCTTTTCGTCCGGCAGAATACCGCCTAATGCCTGATAGAACCAGGAACCGATACCGTTATAGCAATTGTGGATATGGCTGCGTTCTCCATTCCAGTGTTCCCAGGTCGTTGTCGCCCCGTTATCCAGCATATAGAGATAACCCGGATAATCTCTTTTCTTCAACATTTTATACATGAAATCGGCTTGCCGGTTCTTTACCGCCCATTCCGTAATCACGGGGATGCCGACTAATCCGGTTGACAAATGTCCTTTAAAGCGTTCTGCCGTAACGCTGAACAAGGTATTCAGTACCTTCGGTAACTCTTCCTGTGGTGTGGCGCCGGCTAACATCGGATAAATCAAATCAATCTGGGTTCCTGTCGAGTAGCTTTGCTTTTCCGGGTCGTAAAACGTTTTATGAATGAGTGCTTTTAGGTTTTCAGCTTTTTCCTTGTAGGGCTGTATATCCTGGCTTTTCCCTAATACTTCGGCTATTTTGGCCATTGTCTGGTAACAAACCACCATAAAGCTGTTGTTCACGACGTCGATTGACATCGGATTGGTCTGGTCTATTCCGATAGGCGTTGCCCAGTCGCCCAGATACCAGTTGCGGTATTCCGTACTCGGCCAGGGTCTTAATAACCCGTCCGGCGAATATTTCCGGGCGTATCCCAACCACTGTTGCATATACGGATAGTAACGTTCCAATAAACGGCGGTCTCCATAATTTACATACGTCTGCCATGAACCGGTAATAATAAATCCGCACCAATACGGGCCGCCGCCAGCTGAGAATGGATTCGGTGCCGTGTGAGGCATACTGCCGTCTTCGCGAATGCAATCCGCCCATGCCTGCATCCAGTTGGTATAAAGAGGCGCCATATTGAACATTGTCTGTATGGTTAAAGTAGAGGCATTGCCGTCTCCACCGTATCCTAATCTTTCAACATGTGGGCAGTCTACCATATCACCACCCAGAGTCAGGCAGCCTAATGTGTAGTGTATCATTTGATGGATTGCATTCAGATCTTTATCCGAAGAAGCGAAAGAGGAACTTCCGTCATAATCCGTGTGAATCAGGCAAGCTGTAATATCCGATAATGCCGGTGCTTCTTTCAGGTTGGATATTTTCAGATAACGGTAAGCATGGTAATTGAACTTGTTGGTGAAGGATTCGTTTTCCTGGCCGGAGGCGATATACATGTCATAGTTTGAATTGTCTCTGAACTGGCCTTTTTCATCCAGGAAATCGCAATAGCTTATCTGTATCTTTTGTCCTTTTTCCAAACGGGGGAATTTAATCTTTGTCCAGCCGGTGAAATTGGTTCCCATATCGAAAGTCCAGGTTTTATCGCCTGCCGGCTTGAATGAAACCGGATGGAACTCTTTTTGTATCCGGTTCGGTTCAACCATTTGCGGGGTGGTAGGGTGGGAAGGTATCGTAACTTCTTTGGCGGTTCCCCAAGTGGCTTGGTTCAAAGATTTGGCTGTTAAATCCGGAAGGAATTTGGAGGCGTCTACAATCTCTCCTCCTAACTGGTGTTTTCTCCAGGTCGATTCGTATCCGCTTTCCCGGGCAGTCCAGCTACCGTCTGTTACTAAAGAGGTAGTCCAGCTACCGTTCTTTTCGGTTTCCAACTGGGCACGGACAAACGGGCCGCCTTTTATCACACCGGGCAGGTCTCCGTGATACCAGCCTTGTCCCAACCAGATAACCAGATTGTTTTCTCCTTTTTTCAGGAACTTGGCTATATCGTAGGTTACGGATAATGACCGTTTATTGAACTGGGATACGGCAGGAGTCAATACAGCGTCACTTACCGGTTGCCCGTTCAGATAAACTTCGTGGTATCCTAAAGAATTTACGTGCAGTAAGGCTTTCTGTCCGTCATTATTCCATTCGAATGTTTTCCGGAACTGGGGAGAGCAGGGTGGCTCCTGTTCGTAACTTATGCCGATGTATTTGGCTTTCCAATCATTTTCATTCAGGAGCCCTATGGCAAAAGAAGCCGGTTTACTCCACGGGGTGGCATTTCCGTCTTCGTCCCATATGCGGACTTTCCAATAGGCAAAACTTTTGGAAGCTAACGGAGTTCCCTGATAGGCAACCCAGACGGATTTGTCCGAATCTTTCTTCCCGGAATCCCATAAATCCGTTTTCCCTTCGGACAAAAGTTTTTCTGAAGAGGCAACGAGGATTTGGTAAGCGGTTTGTTTACTCCCCTGTTTGCCGGAGTGAAGCTGCCAACTAAAATGGGGCGATGTATTATCGATTCCCAACGGATTATCCAGTTCTTCACACTGTAGCTTCTCTATCTCCAAAGACGAATTCGAATTACAGGAGATGACAACGAGCGCCACGAATAGCAGGCACACTTTTCTAATTAAAAGGTTCTTCATATTAGCGGTTTTTTTGATGTTTCAAAGATAGTGCAAGCCGGGGCGCCGCCTAGCTTCTCTTCGTTTTTTCCTTTGAAGCAAAGATAAGACATTTTGTTAAAAAACAGGCTGTACCTTGGCCTTCTGTAAAAAGGGTTCCGGTACAGCCTTTAGAAATTACCAACCCGGATTCTGTTCCAGTTTCACATCTTTATTCGTGTCTATCACAGTCTGGGGAATCGGCCATAAATTAAATGTTTTATTTAAAGTGGTACGGGGATAATCCCAGTAAGCATACTTTTTAATACGGTCCACAGCAACGGTTCCGCCCATTCGCAATAAGGTGTTCCAACGGCATTCCTCATAAACCAGTTCTCTGGCCCGTTCATCCAGAATCAAATCCAGATTCACGTCGGCGGAAGAAACTCTATATTTACATTTAGCCCTGTCGCGCAACCTATTGATATCCGAAGCAGCTCCTCCTGTGTCGCCTAATCTTAGTTTAGCCTCGGCTCTCAACAGAATGGTTTCCGGCAAACGAATCAGGTAATCGTCTCTGAAGCTGTGCGAACGGTTCTCTCCATCTTCAATGCCGACATATTTGTCGGGACCGACTTTGCAGGATATGGGATATAGCTGGGTAGTCGCCACATCATTCTTTTTACCGGAAGCATCTTCACGATACAGTACAGACCACGGGATCTGTTTGCCGTAGTAGGGAGTTCCCGGTACGTTTCCTAATATCGTGCGGCGAAAAACGGCATCGGAATTTCTCATATCTTCATTCCATTTGTCTTCGTAAATCACATCCCGTGTATAGAAAGTAGGTTGCACGGCACAAGTTCCCAAACCTCCTACATCTTCCATGGAACCGGTTGCGTATTCACCTCCCTGGTCTCTGAATACCGGACAATAATATCCTGTATATATCGTACCTTGGGCACCTTCCTGTTTATATACATCGTAATCGAACTGAGCCACCCAGATGGCTTCTTTGTTACCGGACTGGAAGTCTTGGTTTCCAACCTGGTACAGGTCCCAGAATACATTTCCTTCGATCTTGTGCCCGGCTTTTTCATACAGGTGAGCCTCTGTTTGTTCTGCGTCTGTGCTGGCATAATAAAACTCAGGATTTTCTGTTGCACGTGTTCCAAAACGTTCGGTCATCAGATTATATATTCCGCCGTCGATAACGACATCTGCATATTCGACTGCTTTGGTATAAGCAGAAGTGGCATCACCTCCTTCTTCAGATAGCACAACCCCTTTGTCTATATATAATTGACATAAATTATGCTGGGCAGCGGCACGAACCAGTCTTCCGGCTTCGGAGGTCGTTTCCGGCAGGTCATTCAAGCAGTCTTCTAATTCATCTATGGCAAACTGATAAGTTTCCAGACGTGTTGAGCGGGTATAGTCGTAACGGGGTTCCGTGGTTAAATCCGTTACAATGGGAACGCCTCCGAACAACTCGCCTAAATTACGGTAGGCGAATGCCCTGAAGAAACGTGCTTCCGCTATAATCCTGGCTTTTTCATCTTCTGATGCCCAAACTATATTTTCCAGATTTGCGGCTGCAAGTGCCGTATTGGCAATATTGATTAATTGATAAAATGCTGAATACGTGCAGAAAAAGCCTTTCGTTTGCGAATTTAGAATACTGTAGTCGTTGAAGCGGTTCCCTAAGCGGATTGTGGCAACATCATACATATCCGTACCATTTCCCAACCGATAGGCATACCAGTCCAAATCCCAGTTTTCATGAGGGCAATAGATCAGGCGGACATGGGCGTAGCAACTCGTAACAACCTGGTTAACCTGACTCGAGGTAGTAAAGATATTATCTATTGTATAAAAAGTTTCCGGATTTTCCGTTAGAAAAGCATTATCGTTACAACTGAACAGGAGAGAGGATAATGCTAATATTCCTATATTAATACTTGTTTTCATAACTGTATAGTATTAAGATTAAAAACTAATGTTTGCACCTAATGACAAGGTGGTTGCTACGGGGTAAGTGCCGCTCGTCAGCACATTTCCCAATTCGGGGTCGCCGCCTTTCCAACCTGTTATGGTTGCTAAATTCTTACCGGAGAAGAAGACTTTCAGCCTGTTGATTCCGATATTTTTAATTCCCGGCATATTGAATGTATAAGACAAGGTTATGTCTTGCAGTCTGACGTATGCCCGGCTTTGCAAACCTAAGAATTTACTGTCTCCGGTAAACCAGGCTGCGGGATACTTGTTGCTTGGATTTGCTTCCGTCCAGTAAGGAACATAAATGTTGTTGGCACTGAAGAAATCGGCTCTGCCTGCCATATAAGCCGGCAAATTGCTTTCCTGGAAATAACCGTTTCCTCCGAAAGTTCCGGTAAATAAAACGTACAGTTCCAGGTTTTTCCAGGATACGGTGTTTCCAAGGCTCAATTTGAAACGTGGGTCTTTATTTCCTACAATAACACGGTCGTCGACTGTTATTGTGCCGTTGCCGTCGATATCGACGTATTTAGGAGTTCCTGCTTCTACGCCATTGGCTTTGATGTACTCGATATCGCTTGATTGCACAATACCGTTTTGTTTATATCCGTAAATGGAATGAATGGATTCTCCAATGAACAGGTTGTTACCGATATCGTCATCTTCTTTTCCATCACCATTCAAATCTTCTCCGTATAAACGGGTCAAATGATTGCGATTTAACCAGAAGGTCAAGCTGGTATTCCAGTTCCAGTCTTTTGTCTGAATGTTGACCGAACGTAGTGTTATTTCCACACCCCGGTTTTTTACTTCTCCCATGGATGATTTCATTTCGTTGAAACCGGTCATAGATGGTATGGTCCGGTTGAATATCTGGTCGTACGTTTTGGAGAAGTAGATATCCAAATCTGCAAACAACCGGTTGTTTAACCAGGAAGATTCAAAACCGACATTCCAGGCTTCGGTTGTTTCCCAACCCAGCAGTGTATTACCAATCATCTGCTGTTTGATTCCGTATGAAGGAATGCCTGTGTTGCCGAAAGGATAAAAGACTCCACCGGAAGAGCCGGCATTAACCGTAGATAATGTGCCGTAAGCATCTATTCCCTGATTACCGTTTTTACCCCATGACAGTTTGATTTTTAAGTCGTCCAAAAAATCGGCTGATTTCATGAAAGACTCATTGGAGATACGCCAGGCGGCTCCTACTGCGCCGAAATTACCCCATTTATTCTGGGAACCGAATACGGAAGCTCCGTCCCTTCGGTAAGAACCTGTTATATAATAGGTATCGTTAAATGAATAAGAAACTCTGGCAAAATAACCGATATTTCTCCTTAGCGTATTGTTGTTATTCAGTTTCTGTATTTTTGCATAGTGCAAACCGTTCGCGCCTAAAATCGTATTACCGTTGGCGGAAAAATCGGAGCCTGTCATCTTTTCATCTTTAATCCGTTTGCTGTCCCGGGTGGCAACAGCGGTTAAATCGATCGTATGTTTGCCGAAAGTATTTTTGTAGTTCAGGATATTGTCCAGTACCCAGCTTGTTGTTTTGATGTTCTGGTTGAAACCATTTGCGTTTGCCAGATAATTTTGTTGGGTTGTGATGGAATAACGGTTTTCGTCATCAAAAGGACCGATTGGTGCATAATAGGATTCATGATAGAATTGCTCGACTCTCCTGTAGTCTAAGTTTCCTGAATAATTTAAACGATAACTTAAGCCTTTGACCCAAGGTAGTTTTACAACCATGTAGGCATTCGCCCTGAAATTGTTTCTTAAATCTACATCATCCAGATTATCCGATTCCACACCCCACAACGGGTTCATCGCTTCACTTTGGCCGTTCGGATATTTTTCCAGTAAGGAGGTAGAGTTGCCACGGTACATCATGTCATAAGGTGTAAGGATTTGCGCATTGCTTAAATTAGCTCCCACACCGGAATAATCGGAATATGTATACGCTGCATCGACGCCGATTTGCAACCAACTGGTGATGTCCGTATTTATTTTACCGAGAACGGTCATTCTTGAGAAGTTGTCTCCCTTTACAATACCTTTGTTATCGGCATATGAGGTCGATATGTAATAGTTCATCTTTTCTCCGGCTCCGGATACCGACACCTGATAATCCTGCATCCAGCCTGTACGGGTTGCCTCGTCCAACCAGTCGATTTCACGTCCTGCATCGTAATTTAATTTCTGCTGGCTGAATAAAAAGCTGTAATCATCGTATTTATTTTTATCGCGGACCATGTTCAGCCATTGTTCGCCGTGCATCAGTTCCGGACGGCGATGCCAGTTTTGCATGCTACCTGTTACATTCATATTGATAACGGGCTTACCCACTTTTCCTTTTTTGGTGGAAATCACGATGACACCATTTGCGGAGCGGGAACCATAAGCGGCAGCGGATGTCGCATCTTTCAAGATATCAAATGAGGCAATATCGTTGGGATTGATATCACTGATATTTCCCATAAAGATAATTCCATCGACAACAATCAACGGATCATTGGAACCGGAGATTGAATTTTGTCCGCGAATCTGGATTGAAGGCTGTCCTCCTGCCGAGTTTGTCGCACCTATGTCCAAACCGGAAACATTGCCTTTTAAAGATTCCAATGCATTCATGTTCGGAGAAAGGGCAATGGGCGAATTTTCAAGTTTCAAAGAACTGACAGAACCGGTGAAATCCTTTTTAGTGGTTGTTCCGTAACCTATTACAACCACTTCGTCCAAAGCTTCCGAATCTTCTTGCAGGACGATATCCAGAGAGTTTTGCCCTTGGATGCTAATGTCTAGCGGTTTATAACCGATGTAGGAAATCGTCAGTATGGCTGTTGACGGTATATCCGCAAATGTAAATTGTCCTTCCGTGTCGGTGATGGTGCCGTTCGTAGTACCTTTTACTACGATGTTTGCTCCTATGATAGGTTCTCCGTTGACATCCTTTACGGTTCCCGTGAATTTCCGGAGCGCTTGCTGGAGTGAATTGGCATGGCTTTCCTTTTTCATCAGCATAATATTGCTGCCTTCTATCGCATAGGATATGTCTGTCTGGTTGAAGACAGAATGAAGAACATCCGCTACTGTCTGGTCTTTGGCATTTACCGAGACTTTACGGTTCAAATCGACTTCCCGGGTATTGTAGATAAAAAGATAATCAGTCTGTCTCTCGATCTCTTCAAGGACTTTCTGCGTTTCGGCATTATTCACATGAATATTGACACGCATGTTTTGTGAGCGAACAGAAGCCAATAACCCTGTGGTAAAAATAAATAGTGTTATTAAAGTTAACTTCATGACTCGGAGTGTTTTATTTTTCATACATTTGTAATTCTTAATGTTAGTACTAATGATTTAAGTTGAATTCAGTGCTGACTTCCGCCGGGAAATGCTGCAACCATTTCCCGGTTTTTATTTCAGACCGATAAAGTTATTAACAGTCTTGTTTCATAGGCATATCGATTTAATGGTGAACAAATAAGTTTATTTTATGATAATCAGGTTTTTATCATCGTTTTTAGTATACGTGAATTTATGTTTTAACTGGAGCACTTTCAGTACATGGTCGATGCCGTCCTTTATCCTGAATTTTCCGGAATAACGGTATTGGAGTAAGGATGGGCGTTGCACGTCGATTTTAATGTCATAATAGAGTTCCAGCTTTTCTATCAGGCTTTGAACCGATTCATCTTCGAAACAGAATAGACCTTCCTTCCATTTGAAATAGTTATAATCCGGTATCAGGGAGGTTTTTAAAGCCCCTTGATCTGCAATAGCAATCTCATTGGGTTTAAGGCGTAGCCGTTGAGGCATATCCGGGGATGAAATTTCCACACTTCCTTTTAAAAGGGCCGTTTCAAATGATGAGCTGTTATGATATGCTTTTACATTAAACTCGGTACCCAGTACATGGATTGCATATTTCCCGGTTTGTACGGTAAAAGGACGTTTTTGGTCATGGCAGACAGAAAAGTACCCTTCACCATCGAGTTCTACATTCCGGGAATTTGTACTGAACCGTTCCGGGAATTTCAGGGTAGAGCGGGAATTTAGCCAGACATGTGTCCCATCTGTTAATGTAAGTTCGGCCCGTTGACCGGTAGGGACATGTATCGTTTGCATTTGTATCTCTTCCGGTTCTTGTTGCATGAATTGCTTGGTTGCAAAGAAGCCGATTAAAAGGATAGCGGCTATTTTTAATGTTTCGATAGCAATCCGGCGTATAGGTAGTGTTTGTTTTTTGTGTGCAGTCTTTTCTTTAGGCTTTGTTTGCCAAAGTGAAATATCGTATAGTTTGCGCATCGCAAGAAACTCACGCATGTTTGCCGGATCTTCATTCAGCCATTGTGTAATGTGTCCTCTTTCTTCGTCAGACACTTCGCCTCGAATATATCGTAGTAGCAGTTCTTCCATGGTATGTTTTTTATCGCTTTCTTATTAATAACGATAAAGAGGTCTCATACCCTAGTGGAAAAACAGAAAAAATCAGGGAAAAATAAAATAAAACAGCGGAAGGTAATCTTTTAAGCCGATACGCAGGGCTTTTAGTGATTTTGTGATATGATATTCCACGCCTTTTACCGTGAGACTTGTTTCATCGGCTATTTCTTTTGCCGTTTTATTTTCGAAACGGCTCATTTCGAATACACGCCGGGTCTGTTCGGGGAGGGATTGCAGCGTTCTTTGGATAATTGTTTGGATTTCATCAGAAAATATTTCTTCCGGGTTGCAAATTTCAAGTGTGGAAATGCGAATATTCAATTCCTGGTTATTTAGTTCTATCAGGTTTTCAATTGCGGCATCGTGGACAGCTTTATGGCGCAGATAGTCCAGCGACTTGTTTTTTAATATCGTAAGCAGGAGGGCTTCCGTTATTTCTCCCTCACTCTTAGAAATTGCCTTCCAGTATTTTACCAGTGATTCGGATACGATATCTTCCGCTACCATATCATCATGCACATATGATTTGGTAAACAGGAATGATCGCCGGTAATTTTGTTCGTAAATAATGTTGAAATCTTTCTCTTTCATCTCCAATGTCCATTCGGTGGTAAATGTAGAAAATTTTGGATAGAAAAATGATTTTGGGAAGAAAAAGATATACTCTTTGGATTTTGTAAAAACAGATGACGCCGATAGCACAGCCTGAAAAACAGGTCTGCGCTGCCGGCGTCATTCGTGTTCACTATTACCTTATTCTCATACTACTTTTAATCCGGCCTGTAGTGTCAGCATTTCTTTAGGTACCGATTTCTTAATGCTTTCAATCAGGATACCGGAAACACTGTGACGGATGAAATCTTTACGGGTTACGAATACGATTTCGCGGGCAGGCTTAGGGATAGCAAACGGGCGGACCAGTTCTTTTTGCTCATTGCTTAACTGGTAAGTAGCCAGTTCGGGAATAAATGTAATGCCGTTGCCACTCTCCACCATGCGCATAAACGTCTCGAGGCTACCCAGACGATAAGATGCCTGGTGAAGTTTTACCTTTTCCATTTGGCAGAAACGCATTAACTGGTCACGGAAACAATGGCCTTCGTCCAACAGCCAGAGACGTTCGTCGCTGATGTCTGCCGTGCGGAGAAGGTCTTTTTTGAATACCGCTTCGTTCCTGGCCACATACCCGTAGAATTGTTCGTAGAAAAGCACGTCTCCCTGTAATTGCATTTCCGTAGGCTGGTTGGCAATAATTGCCGCATCCACTTCACCATTCAGCAAAGCCGCCATGGTCGGGGCTGTTTTCATTTCCAGGATACGTATATCCAGGTCAGGGTGCTTTTCTGCAACCTGTTGGAAGAAACGGGGCAGGAGGTACGGCGCAATAGTCGGTAACACCGCCAGGCGGAAAGTACCTTTTAAAGACTGTTCTTCCTCATTTACGATATCTTTTATCAGAGACGTCTGGTAAAGGACGACACGTGCCTGGTCTATCACCTTACGTCCTGCCGGGGTAGGACATACCGGTTGTAGGTTACGGTCGAACAGTTTGATACCCAGTTCGTCTTCCAGCTTCTGAATCATCATGCTGAGTGTCGGTTGCGTAACCCTGCAATGTTCTGCAGCTTTGGCGAAATGGCGGTAGGTATCTACTGCCAGAATGTATTCAAGTTGTTGTATATTCATTTTTTATTTAGATGTATTGATTAGTATCTGAGAACTGGGGTTTGAATCTTGCCAATTGCAAAGATAAAAAAATCTGCAAGTATGTAGGCGTTTCTTTACAGTTTTGTTTTCAGATGTTCCATCATGATGCCTGTCTTGCGGCGTGCATCGGCGACATCTGTTCCCCGTGCCAGCAAGACAGCCATGCGCCGGTGCCCGTGTACTTCCGGTTTGCCGAACAGTCGCAGTTGGGTATCTGGTTGTTCCAGCACCTTGTCCAGGTTGCCGAATGACAACTGATTACTTTCTCCTTCCACTACAACAGCACGTGATGCTCCGGGACCGTGGAACGTAATATTCGGAACGGGCAATCCCAATACTGCACGTGCATGCAGGGCAAATTGAGATAAGTCCTGGGTTATCATTGTGACCATGCCGGTGTCGTGAGGACGTGGAGAGACTTCACTGAAAATAACGTCTTCTCCTTTTACAAACAGTTCGACTCCGAAAATACCCCGTCCGCCTAAAGCTTCGGTGATTTTGCCTGCTATCGTGCGGGCTTTTTCTTTTGCTACAGGACTCATAACCTGCGGTTGCCAGGATTCACGATAGTCTCCGTCCACTTGAATGTGTCCTACCGGTTCGAGGAAAGAAGTCCCCCCGATATGGCGGACCGTCAATTGGGTTATTTCGTAATCGAAATCCACAAAACCTTCCACAATGACTTTGCCGGCTCCGGCGCGTCCGCCCTCCTGTGCATACAGCCAGGCATGATTTATATCTTCTTCTTTACGGATTACACTTTGTCCGTGCCCGCTCGAACTCATAATAGGTTTTACCACGCACGGCATACCGATTACTTTTACCGCTTCAATAAATTCTTCTTCCGTAGAAGCAAAGCGATAGGGAGAAGTAGGCAAGCCCAGTTCTTCGGCCGCCAGGCGGCGGATGCCTTCCCTGTTCATCGTCAGCCAGGTTGCTTTGGCTGTAGGAATCACATGGAAGCCTTCGTTTTCCAGTTCCATTAATGTTTGGGTAGCAATTGCCTCCACTTCGGGAACGATATAATCAGGCTTTTCTTTTTCAATGATTTCGCGTAGAGCCTGCCCGTCAAGCATGGATACGATATATGAACGGTGGGCTACCTGCATTGCCGGAGCATCCGGGTATTTATCCAATGCGATTACTTCAACACCGTAACGTTGTAATTCAATTACAAATTCTTTTCCTAATTCACCGGAACCGCAGAGCAGCACTTTTGTAGCCGTTGCCGATTTGGGTGTACCAATTGTTATCATACTGTATTCTTATTATTGGGTTATACAAAATAGGATTTACAGACCTTCCTATTATTAAAACTTACAAAGGTATGTTTTTTATCTCGTTCTTCATATGGATGGCAGATGATTGTTGACGACTATTAATGTAATAGATGATATCTATGTTAGTATAAAAAATATCTGTTTGACAGGTGTTTACATCTGCCGTATCTTTGCAGTATAAGAAAAACGAAAGTATAACAATTAAAAAAATCGTAATATGAAAACATTAGATTATCTCCATTTGAACGAATCATCAGTAAATAACGTAGTAGCTGCTTTACAGCAATTATTAGCCGACTACCAGGTATTTTATACAAATCTTCGCGGTTTCCACTGGAACATTAAAGGACACGGGTTCTTTATCCTTCACAGCAAATTTGAAGAAATGTACAATGATGCCGCAGAAAAGGTGGACGAATTGGCTGAACGTATCCTGATGTTGGGTGGCGAACCTGCTAACAAATTCAGCGAATATCTGAAAGTGGCACGTGTAAAAGAAGTTTCCGGCATATCTTGCGGCGATGAGGCTTTGAAGAACATCCTCGAAACTTACGGACAGTTTATCGCTGAAGAACGTAAATTGCTCTCTTTGGCTTCTGAAGCCGGCGACGAAGCTACTGTAGCTTTGATGAGCGATTACCTGAAAGAACAGGAAAAACTGGTTTGGATGCTGGTTGCATTCTCTACCGGTACTTGCAAAAAATCATGATGTGTAAGTGATTATTAATATTTTATTCATTGCGTTTGATCAAAGTCACCTCCGTGAGGAAGTGGCTTTGTCGTTTGTATACCTTGCGTTATAAAATTTTCTTCCCTTCCACGAAAGTACCCTTTACGTTTATGTCTTCGTCGAAAATGATAATGTCTGCATCTTTTCCCGGTTCAATCGTCCCTTTCCTGTCGAGTATTCCCATGATTCGTGCGGGAGTTTCCGATGCCATCCGTACTGCATCTTCCAGTGGGGTTTCTGCCTGCTCCACCATTGTCCGTATCAGTCTGTCGGCAGTAGCAATGCTTCCTGCTAAAGCCGAGTGGTCGGCAAGTTTGCAAACTCCGTCTTCTATAATTACACGTGGGTCGAAGATATGAGCGGTCTCTCGGCAGGCGCCTGCCGCCATCGAATCCGTAACCAGTGCCGTACGTTCCACCCCTTTGAATTTATGAACGAGCTTTAACAATGCCGGAGGAACATGGATACCGTCCGCAATAACTTCTACTGTCATCCCGTCCATCAGGTAAATACTTTCAATTGTGCCTTCATGTTTATATTCCCTGTCTTTATGCAATCCTGTCATTGCATTATAGAAATGGGTGACGTGGGTAAAGCCTGTCTCATAACCGGCTTTTACTTCTTTGTAGCCTGCGGTGGTATGTGCCAGCGATACCACTACGCCCCGTTGGGAAGCATAACCGGCAAAGTCCAGAGCTCCTGGTAGTTCCGGTGCTGCACTCCATCGTTTGATACATGATGTGGAATCGAGTATTGCCTTGTATTCTTCCGGGCAGGGAAGGGAGATATATTCCGGTGGTTGTCCGCCTTTCATTTTCTCGTTCAGATAATTGCCTTCCAGATGAAGTCCGAGAACACTGGCTCCGTCGATAGGGTGTGCCTGTACATATTCGCAGGTCTGTATGGCCTGTTGGAGCGCATCGGGAGAAAAAACAGCCAGAGTTGCATACAGAGCTGTCGTACCGTGTAGGGCATGTGCCTTTGTAACGGCATTGAATGCTTCCGGCGTAGCTTCCAGAAAATCGTGTCCGCCACCGCCATGCACATGCATATCGATGCAGCCGGGAGTGACAAATAGTCCGGCGGCATCAATTACAATGGCTCCTTCAATGGGTGGGGTGGTTGTGGAAACTTCTGCTATTTTCCCGTCTTTTAGTACAACACAACCTTTTTTCAGCCATCCCGAAGGAGTAAGCACTTTGCCGTTTATTATCTGATATATTTTGCCCTTCATTGTCTTTTATTTTATAATCTGATGTTCAATTCTCTCTCACCGGAATGTGCAAATGTAATAAATCCATAGTTATGGTTTTTCCAATTCATAGTTATGATTTCGGAAAACCATAACTATGAATGAATCCTATTATTCTATTATTTCCCCGGTAATATCAATCGGTTCGCTATTGAAGGGGTCGATGATTGTGTCCAATAAGATGGCAAATTCTTTCCGGCTGATTGTGCGGTCGGGGTTATAATTGGTCAGTCCTACCGTTTTCCATAAATTGCTGGCAAGTTCAGGAGAAATATCTACTTCCTTATGGCTTGCATCCTCTACATTCAAACGGATTTCTTCAATCAGTTCGAATGCTTCATGGATACTTGCCGGCTTGTCGGAAGGAGAGAGGTTGATATCCGGGTAATAATCTTTCAGTTCCGGCAACAGGGCGTTGGCTGTCAGACAGGAGTCCGCATCGAACCAGGTTTGATTTGCCCAGCCGCTGTGCGTTCCGCGCCCTTTCAAAATACCGGTGGCGCCAATCCGTTGTACCGCTTTGAAATATTTGTCCTGAACCGGAAGGTCGAGGTAAGGCAATAGATAGCAATTTGCATTTAACAGGGCACGCTGGACTTTCCGTACCGGGACTTCTTCTACTTTCAGGTCTTTTTTTATTGCCAGTGCTGCCAAAGCTCCGGCTGCCTGGCCTATTTCCATTAATACCGGTTGCAAGCGGGTGGCCCCATTGGCAAGGTTGGATACGGAAATGGACTTCTCCGTCACAATCAGGTCGTCGGTATTTTCGGGGATAAGGGTGCCCAAGGGCAATCCGAACGAAGGTACCGGATAGAATTGTAAATCGGGCAGTTCAGCCTGTCCCTGATAACGACCATGATGATGGTCTACCGGATAGTCGCCAACGGCAATCGCTGTGCGGTATAATTTTTGAGATTGTGTATATGGGGCAGTCATATCATTCAATGTAAAACGGACTTTGCCATGAATACGCCGTGATTCGCGGTTATAGGGAATAAACGGCAGTTTGTCGGCTGTAGGAAACTCGTCGTCTGCCAGTCCGAGGGTATTGTATCCTAATACGGTTTGTAAATAGTAGAGATAACAAAGCGTGAAGTTTTTCGCTTTTTTCAAAACCTCTTCCCGTTCTTTGGGAGAAAGTTCTACCAGGTTGGCATAATAGTCATTTCCTTCGATAGGCCAGTTCAACATGTATTTGCCGTTTGGTAGTTTGCCGTAGCTCATCATTTGGTCGCAGTCCCATAAATGACTTTCTTTTTGAAAATTGGTGCAAAGATGCGCTTTGCAGGTGCAATAAAAAAGAGAAGGGTTGTAACCTTCCGGTTCGGGGATGGTAACATCTTTTCCATAATCTTTCAGTATGGCGACATAGGTAATGTCCTGAACGATGTCATTTGCTTTATCCGGAGCAATCGCTTCACCAGTGGTGTCGCGTGCATCCATTCCTATATCATATTTTACGCCACACATTTTGGCAACATCTCCCAATTCCGTCCCGTCTATTAAAATCCGGGTGTGGATGGTTTGCTGGTCATTGTTCCAGTCTTTATAAGTAACAGCCCATCCTTTGGATGTCTTTTTTATTTCCTGGACCACCGATTTGTACCGGATATTGAGGAAAGGTTCGGCGTCTGCCATCTCCTGTAAAACTTTGTTCATGGCGGAAGGTTCCGCTGCTATTGCCGATACCCAGGAGGTGTGCATGGCATTTTCATTTCCATAGTGGTCGACTAATTTGTCCCGGAACTCGCCAAATAGTCCGGATGGCAGTTTGTAACATCCGTCGATGCAGCTTACTCCGGCGGAGGTGAGGGCTCCGCCCAGCCATTCGTACTCTTCTAAAATAAGGGTTGGGACTTCCATCCGTGCAGCCTGGATACCGGCGGCGATTCCACTCGCTCCTCCGCCGATAACCAGTACGTCTACTTCTTGTTTCTGCTTGCAGGCAGTAAACAAAAACATTAGCATTAAAACGAAAGTAAAGGGGTAGTTTTTAATCATCGTTATTTTTCTTTCTGAACTTAATCGGTTTATGTAGTTAATATTTCATTGGCAAATCGGGCATAATGTCCTTCCAGACCTTGCGCATACCGCCGGAGTACTTTCTCTGCTGTTTGGTTTTGGTCTCCGCACAGATACAGGCTTTTAGCCAAGTGCAGTTCTTTTAGAATACGGTTCCGGTAGGTAACATCATGAATATAGGGGATTGTTTTCTCGCGTGCGACCGTGTATGATGGCAAGTCGTTGTAGCGCATGCCTTCATATGTAAGCAAACGGTATAAGACCGGTATTGCTTTCCGGCTACCTATGGCTTCGCAGGCCATGGCAATAGCCCTGAAATGGGAGAAATAATCTTCCGGTTTCAGTAATTCCGCTTTTTCCAGAATGATGGGAAGTACAGTCTCGTCTTTCGTATTACCTAAAGCTATAATCAGACTGTCGAGCGGACTCATGCACTCGCCGAACTGGGCGGATGCCGTATAGTGCCATCCTTCATCCCATAGGGGATAGGAACGGATTTTATCAACCAGAATATCAGCATATTCTTTGTCGCCGAGTATACAGAGGATACTGGCGTAAATCAGTCTGTCGTGTTCCGGAAGGGAAGAAGAACTTATCTTTTCTCTTACAAGCCGGACGCATTTTTGTGGCTCCGTCAGCAGGATTTCCAATCCTTTATACTGGTCGGTGACGGTTTCGACAGCTTGCCTGAATACTTTGTTATTGAATGTACCGGTATCTTTGTCTGCCAGTACACGTTGGGGCAATATTTCTTTTTCTACCAGGTGTTTCTGGATTTTTTTCATATTCATTTTCCGTAAAGGTGTTTGTTCCTTTACGGAGAGGGCGGCAAGATAGCCGACGGCATACCCCTGGTTCTGCAGACAAGGCTGCATACGGATAACCGGCATGGCATCGCGGTGTGCGCTCGCTCCAAGACCGGTTACGATAATGCCTTCAAGCTCTTTAGGCAATAAGGCGCGCAAAGGTACATCCGCATCATAAATAACATGCCGTTTGCCCGGAGGATTAAGGGTGAAATAATTGTCGACCGTCATGCCATGTGTGTCGAACGAACTTTGATGGTAGGAGATGGTATCCGGGTAACGGCGATGGTTAATTACATCGTAGACAGATATGGTATATTCGCCGGTGATGCGTCGTCGCTCGCGGGTCTGTGGGAGTTTCCCGATGTCATAATGACCCTTGTACTTGGCTTTTCCCTGTACATACAGGCGGCTTACGTCCAGAATATCCGTGTCATCTATCAGTGTCCAGTCCGTATTGTTATAGTAGTCGTTTAATTCAAAACGGGAAAGCCCGGCACCCTGTACGGCAAGTGTTTTTTTTCCTGTATATTCATATCCGGCTCCTGCGGCGATTGCAATGTCTGCACTTCCTGTACTGTCAATAATGCGATCAGCGAGTACAACGCCTCTTCCTTGTGGGGTAGAGACGATGATACCGGTCACTTTGTTGTTGTGTACCAGTGCCCCGCAACCTAAAATGCCATACCAAAGGTCGGCTTTATTCTTTCGCAGTTGCCGGCGATACCATTCTATTTTCCAGTCGGCACGGAAATCCGCATTCGATTTTAATTGCCGCGGATGGTCTGCCGGAGCCATGGCGCGTACTTCCCTGTCTATCTCGGCAGTGAAACCTTTCCGGTAACCGTCCCAATAACGTCCGATGAATCCGAGGGTGGTCAGCCCTCCTAAACCATGCAGGTATTCCAATACCAACGTCCGTGCTTGTTGGCGTGCAGCGGATATACCCGCAGGAGCACCACTGGTTCCGCCTCCCATGACGATTACATCATATTTTCCTAATACGGGAAGAGTTCCGGCTGGGGAGTGAACAGAACCATAATCGGGTTGGGGGCGCAAAGGTTGAAGTATTTCTTTTACTTCGCCACAGTAACTACCGGTGTTTGATGGATAGAATACGGTGGTCTCCCGGGACAATGTGGTGTCTGCAACACAGTTAGAAGCATGCTCTCCGATAACTTCGCCCAACATCATGCTCTGGACGGGACGTGCTACCCAGGCGGCCACTTTACGGGGCAGGGCGGCACAGGGACCTGTCACCCACAAATTAGGAATGCCTTTGCAGCAAAATGCATCTTTGGGTAAGGAACGGACAGACGGGACCGTCTCGATTCCATCCGGAGTATATTTAATAATATTGTGGACATAGTGTGCCTTTTCCAAAGATTCGGGTGATGTCGGTATATCCGTATGTTCTTTTTCTGGGATAATGTGCCAGGACGGAGTGTACCAAAGCAGGTCGGAACTGTCTACCTGGTCGGTATCCCAGGTTATATCGCGGATGAATTGTTCTGCATCCATCAGGGAGGCATACGACTTATCTTTCAGTTCATAGTTGAATATGTATTTTATTACCGGATATTCTTTCCCTTCCGACCGGAATATAAAAGGCAAAGTTTCGGTTGAAACAATCGCCGGGTTTGCTTTTATGGCATTTCCTACAACCGTATATTCAAACTCTTGTGTGCCGGGAGTAAAGGTGGTAAAACGTGCGTTGCACATTTCAGCTACTATGGCACAGGGAGTTGCATCGATTATACCTTTGCAGCGTATGGCTTGCCTGCCGGAACGGTTCGCTATTACGACCCCGGCAATGTTGCCGCTTGGGTCTTTCAGCACGTTTGTGACGTAGCTGCTGTACAGGAATTGAATGCCGTTGTTTATCAGCTCGTTTTCCAACAGTGTTTTTACCTGTAAAGGAGTAGGGGCTTTATATTGGGTGTAAAGTAATTCCTTTTCGGAACCTGCCCGGTATATTTCTCTCGGATCGCTTTCCGGCAGGAATATTTTGCGTGCAAGGGCAGTTTGTGGTTGTTCTTCCTTTTTATTTATCCGGTACATAAAGGAACCACATATGTCATCACCCAGATAAGGCATACCGGCAATCAAAAAAACATAGCTTCCGGCTACCGCGGCGGAAAGGGCGGCGGATACGGCTCCGGAGCTGCCGCCAACTACCACGATGTCTGTTTCTCCGATGACAGGAATATCCCGTTCCTGTTCAGTACACCAGATGGGTGTTTTAGTCACTTCCTTTATTTTATTTTTGGCTTCCGCCACATTCCCGAAAGATGCCAGGGCACCACCGGCTGCTGTTACTTTTAAAAAATCTCTACGCGTTAACATGGTTTTTTCTTTTTAATAACCATCATTCTGGGTCAGGTTCGGATTACGGTCGCGTTCCAGTTGGGGAATCGGCCATAGCGCGAATTTCTTATCCCAGAATCTGTTTTTATCTCTTATTTTCAGTTTTTCTTTATAAGCATTATAGTCCGGAATGTCGTTCAGGTCGGAACGTTCCGATGTTTTGAAGTTCGGAATGTCCGTAGCAGAGAGACCTTCGTAGCGGATACTTGGCAATGGAAGTCCGTAGCTGGGCTGTCCGTTTTCCAAATCGCCAATACTCCAACGCCGCATATCGACATGATGTAATCCTTCGAGGGCAAGTTCCACTTTGCGTTCCCGACGTACCAACTGACGCATTTTTGTCTGGTTGCCTATCCGGTCTTCCGATACATTAGGCATACCGGCTCGATTTCGTACCAGATTGATGGCATCGTATACTGAGACATCGAGTTCTCCGAGTTCGATTTTTGCCTCGGCGTAACTCAGTAATACTTCCGCATAACGCATAAGAGGGATATTACAGGACTGTGCACTTACGTTTTCAGCCGTTTCATTGCTGAACTTAGCCCATATGTATCCTACACCGGCATTACAGAAGCTTGCCCAAGCTGCTGCGCTGTTAATATCGGAATTATTTGCCAAATTCCATTCTTTTGTGGCAAAATTATAGAATTTTGTTTCTGCGTTGTAGGCTTCCAGGATGTGGCGGACGACCGTACCGTTATTGACAGTCACAGTGTCTCCGTGCATCCATAGGGTAGAATGAAATCGCGGATCCCTGTTCTTTTGCGGGTGTTTCGGGTCATATAGCGGGGATTCGTCGATACGTTTTCCGTCAATACATTCATACGTGTCTGCCAACATCATGGATGGGTGCCTTCCGGTTTGTCCCGTATTTCTGGATATTTGCCCGAAGGCTACCACATGAGTTTTTTTAGAGCCTAAATTGGAATACATGATTTCAAACAACATTTCTTTGCGGACATCGGCTTTCTCCTGCCCGGTGATATTAAATAAGTCGTCGAAATGAGTGGCAAGTGCCCGCTGTCCGATGACTTGCGATGCAGCCGTAGCAGCCGTACGGAAATATCCGGTTCCTTTTCCTCCATAATCGAGGCTTCCTCCCAGCAGGGCGGCACGTGCTTTCAGACCGTAGGCAACAGCCCTGTCCACGCGTCCCCGTTCGGTGGCGGTCCAGGGCAGTTTAGGTGCAGCTTCTTCCAGGTCTTTCAGGATGAAATCGAGGACTTCTACTTTGGAGACTCTTTTATCGGAGTATTGTTCGATCGACACAGGCTGGGTATAAAAAGGAATATCCCCGTAGGTTGCAATCAGATTATAATAGGCGAAGGCACGCAATACTTTTATTTCTGCCAGGTATTGATGTGCCTTGTCGCCTAATCCGTCGATATAGCTTTTGGAACCTTCGATAACGGAATTGGAACGTGCAATTATTCCGTACATACTGCTCCAAAATGCCTGTACGGTTCCGTTGTCGGGATTTAAGGCACCTCCGGCTCCAATAGTCGTATTTTCATTACGTTCCAGTGCGATTGCCGTTTGATGGTCGAGTGTGATACTGAAAGGGGTGGCGTAGGCCAATTCAATGCTGATGGCATTGTATACGCCTGATGCCCCGGCTTTTATAGCCGCTTCGGTTTTATAGAAGTCTTTGGAGGAATAGTCGGACGGGTTTCTGTCCAGAAAATCCGAACAGGAAGTGGATGCAAGCCCGCTGGCTAATAAGATAGATATATTGATGAGTAACTTTTTCATGACTATATAGATTAAAAACGAATGTCGAAGCCTAAAGTGAATGTTTTCAGAAGTGGATAACAACTACCGTTGCTCACGCTGCTTTCCGGGTCGTATCCCTTGTATGCATTGGTGATGGTGAAGAGGTTCTGACCGCTTACGAAGAAACGCAGATGGTCTATTCTTGCTTTGCTGATGATATGTTTCGGGAGCCTGTAGCCGACTACGATATTTTTCAGACGCATGTAGGCACCGCTTCTGATCCAGAAATCGGAAACAATATTGTTCGGATTATTGCCGGAACCGTCGATAAGCAGAACAGGGAATTCCGCATCTCTGTTTTCCGGAGTCCAGTAATCCAACTGGTTTTTGAAGATTGTGCGTCCTACCCAGAACGGGCGTGCCCCGGCTCCCGTATACAACAGGTCTTTTTTCCCTACTCCCTGGAAGAACAATGAGAAGTCGAAGTCCTGCCATTCGGCAGACATATTCAGCCCGAATTCAAAATGCGGGTACGGGTCTCCGATAACGGTACGGTCGTAATCGTCTATTTTTCCATCCGGTTCTCCATTAGGACCGCTGATATCCTTATATTTGATATATCCCGGTTTGACATTGGCTTTGTTGCCGCCATACACAGGCGAATTGTCTATTTCTTCCTGTGTCTGGAAATATCCGTCGGATACATAGCCATACCAGGAATAAAGGGGCAGCCCCTCTTTGGTGATTTGGGTTCCGATATATTCCTTACCAAACAGGTTGGTTACTTTGTTGGTCACATCCGACAAGGTTCCGGTAATGGAGTAATTCACTTCTTCGATACGGTCGCGCCAACTGACAGACAAGTCCCATCCGTTATTTCTCATCGACCCTGCATTTTCCCAGGGAGAGGAAAGTCCTACGTACATAGGTATAGGAAATTGTTGCAGCATATTGTTGATGTTGCGGATGTAATAGTCGAAAGTCATAGTTAGCCGGGAGTTTAACAGTCCGGCGTCCAAACCGATATTAAACTGGATAGACTTTTCCCAGGATATTTTGTCATTGGCTACTTGTGTTTGTCCGACTCCTGTTCCCAATTTCTTATCGAACCAGTAACCGAAACCGGTACCGATGGAAGCAGCATAAGGGTAAAAGATCGCATTACCACCCAGAATAATATCCTGATTACCCAATGTGCCGTATGAGGCTCTGAGTTTTAAATTGTCCACAATCTTCTTTGCTGGTTTGAAAAAGGCCTCTTCCGAGATTCTCCAACCAGCCGATACGGAGGGGAAGAAACCCCAGCGGTGTGCTTTCAGGAAGCGGGATGAAGCGTCCCAGCGTCCGTTTAGTTCCACCAGGTAACGTTCGTGGAATGAATAGTTTATACGGGCAAAGTAGGAAACCATCGCGAACTCCGAACGTCCGCCGGAGTTGGTTGCCGTAGATATATCTCCGTGATTTATTTCGTTGTGCCCGTCAAACTCATAGCCTTTGCGGCTGGCACTGAAACTATGTATTTTTCGTTCCTCGGTCTGCATACCTCCCAGTACTTTGAAATAGTTTTTGGCAAAGGTTTTTTCATAAGAAGCTTGCAGGTTAAACTGGTTGTAAACCGATTGGCTCCAGCTTTCGTTTTTATAATTGCCTGCAGCCGGGTAGCTTGTTTTGAATACCCCTTTTTCATAGGTATCGTAGGGCTGGATAAAATAGTCGGATTTGTATTCAACTTTCCGGCTGCTATAGCTTGCCATCGCATCGAAGCCTTTGAAAGGTTTCAGTTGGATGGTACCTTTGATGCCTAATTCGGGTGTGACTCCGGTTTTGATACCTCCTGCTTTGGCGGCAGCTATCGGGTTGTCTCCGTTCTGGCCGAAGCCCCAGGTTCCGTCGTTGTTTACTCCGGAAAGGACAGGGGTGAAAGTCAATGCTTTATTGATGATGCTTTCCGGGCTATCCATGCAGGGATTGACGGCTTTGGACTGGCGGACGTTTACATCCAGACCGATTTTCATCCATTTGGTGACTTGTGCATCGGAGTTCAGGCGAAGCGTCATTCGGGAATAATCGTTGTTGGATACTAAACCGTCCTGGTAAAAGTATCCGGCATTGGCATATAAATGGAATATTTTGGAACCTCCGCTCAGACTCACGGAGTGATTGTGGCTGAATGTCTGCTTTTTGATGACCTGGTCTTTCCAGTTCGTATCATAATAGTTGAAATTGTCGGCACCCTGGGTTTTGTAGATGTCGATGATTTCCTGTGTATACTGCGGGTCCATGTTGGCATTGGCGCGTGCCACATTTACGGCTTCCATATATTCGATGGCATTTACCGGTTCGGGCATGAAGGTTGGGGTATTGAGATTGGCGTATCCGCTGTAAGATACTTTGATCCCTTCTTGCCCGGCTCGTTTGGTGGTTATCAGGATGACGCCGTTGGAAGCTCTCGAACCGTAGATAGAAGCAGAGGCGGCATCTTTCAGTACCGATATGGATTCGATGGCATTCATATCGACATTATTCATATCTCCTTCCACGCCATCGATAAGTATTAACGGGGTGGTGGATGAGTTCAGGGAACCGGTCCCACGCATCCGGATACTGCCGTAGTCGGCTCCCGGTCGTCCGGATGACTGGATGATAGAGACTCCGGGCACTAATCCCTGTAAAGCCGTTGAAACGTTCGGAACACTGCGTTTAACCAATTCGGAATTGGATACATTTTGAACGGACCCTGTCAGGTTTACTTTTTTCTGCGTGCCGTATCCTACGACGACTACTTCTTCCAATGCCTGGGTATCTTCAAGTAAGGTTGCGTTGTATGTATGTTTGTGTCCTACTTTGACCGTATGCGGATTATATCCTATATAGGAAAAGGTTAATGTGGCGTGTTCCGGTACGTTCTCAATACTGTAATGACCGTTTTCGTCCGTGATGGAGCCGTTAGTTGTTCCGGTCACAACAACATTTACTCCAATCAAAGGTTCTTCATTATGGTCGATAACGTAGCCTGTGATTTTTTTTGGAGGATGATTTTTGTTTTTGGGGTGTATAGCGGGCTGGGCTTGTGCCGCCTGGAATAAAAAAAGAAGTAAGCTCAGACAAAATAGCAGCCTAAGCGGGTAAAGAGGGTTAGTCATAGTAAAATAAATTTAAGTTTAAACATGGGTTATATTTTTATAAGACACGATTACTTCGGGAACTACTTACATAATTAGGGTAAAAATTTTATATTTGTGAAATAGACACAGTGTATTAACCTTATAAATAAAAGAAAAACATGGCACGTCCTGTAACATTATGTACTCTTCAATGGGGTGATCTACCTCTTGAGACGGTTTGCGAGAAAGCAAAATCTTTCGGATATGACGGTTTGGAACTGGGACTTCCCGCACATCTGGATGTCCGTAGTATGGATCCTGCGTACTATGCAGGGATAAAAAATCTGTTGGACAGATACGGGTTGAAATTGTTTTGTATTTCCAACCATCTGATAAGTCAGGCTGTATGCGATACTATCGACTTGCGGCATAAAGCCATATTGCCTGCATATATTTGGGGAGACGGCGAGCCGGAAGGTGTCCGGGAACGCGCGGCAGAACATCTTGTCTGTACGGCACGTGCTGCAAAAATGTTAGGTATAGATACCGTGGTAGGGTTTACCGGCAGTTCTATCTGGCAATGGCTCTATTCTTTTCCTCCCGTTACAGAGGGAATGATAGAAGAAGGGTATGCCGACTTTGCCCGCCGTTTTATTCCTATTCTGGATGAGTATCAGAAATTAGGTGTCCGTTTTGCGCTCGAAGTGCATCCTTCGGAAATAGCTTTTGATACTTTTTCTGCTAAACGGGCGCTCGAAGCGGTGGGGCATCATCCGGCTTTCGGTTTCAATTACGACCCCAGCCATTTAGGGTATCAAGCTGTCGATTATGTGGATTTTATCCGTCAGTTTCCTGACCGTATATTCCATGTCCATATGAAGGATGTCTATTGGAGCGATACCCCTAAGCAAATCGGTGTATTCGGCGGACATTCGACTTTTGGCGACTCACGGCGCTACTGGAATTTCCGCAGTCTCGGACGCGGACGGATTTGTTTCGAAGAAATTATACGTACTTTAAATGACATCGCTTATCAGGGACCGCTTTCAGTGGAATGGGAAGATAGCGGTATGGACCGTGAACACGGGGCTCGCGAATCCTGTGCTTTTGTTAAGAGAATGGATTTCCAGCCTTCAGCACACGCCTTCGATGCTTGCTTCGAAAGATAAAATACGTACATTTGCGAAAAAAACAGGAACTATGCTGAAACATATTGTAATGTGGAAACTGAAGGCGGAAGCCGAAGGGAAAACAAAGGCTGAAAATGCCTTGTGGATGAAAGAACATCTGGAAGCCCTGGTGGGCGTCGTACCTGAAATACGTTCTTTGCAGGTCGGTATCAATGTGAAAGAGAGCGATATGGCCTATGATGCCGTATTGATTTCTACCTTTGACGACGAACAGGCACTTGCCGCCTATAAAGTAAATCCACGCCATGTGGAAGTCAGTTCGTATTGTAAGAAAATACGTGAGAGCCGCGTAGTTGTCGATTTTTATGAATAAGCAAATGGAAGATAAAATCATATTGCCGGCTGAATGGTATCCGCAAAGTGCCATTCAGCTTACCTGGCCCCATAAGGATACGGACTGGGCCCCGATATTGGATGAAGTAATCCCTTGTTTTGTCTCTATAGCCAAGGAAGTGATTAAGCGCGAAAAACTCCTGATTGTCTGTGTCGATGAGCAAGCGGTCCGCGAGCAGCTGGGAGAGGTGGATTATAGTCGCGTCCTGTTCCGGGAAATGGAAACGAATGATACCTGGGCACGCGACCATGGAGGTATCTCTGTTTTTGATGAGGGGGTACCTTGCGTTTACGATTTTGTATTTAATGGCTGGGGAATGAAGTTCGCCGCCAATTACGATAATCTGATTACCCGTAACCTGTTTGCACAAAGCACATTTTCCGGTTCCGTATTGCCAGTAAATATGCAACCGTTCGTGTTGGAAGGCGGTAGTATCGAAAGTGACGGAAAAGGGACTTTGCTGACTACCGTCGAATGCCTTGCTTCCGTAAACCGGAACGAATACCTGCAAAAGGAAGAACTGGAAAACTACTTGAAAGAGGTGTTCGGATTCGAGCGTATCCTTTGGCTGGAAAACGGTTATCTGGCGGGAGATGATACGGATAGCCATGTAGATACATTGGCTCGCTTCTGTAGTGAAGATACGATAGCCTATGTACAGTGTACGGAACCGGAGGATGAGCACTTCGATGAGTTGCAGGCGATGGAGCAGGAACTACAGGCTTTTACCCAGGCAAATGGAGCACCTTACCGGCTGATTGCTTTGCCGATGGCGGATAAAGTCGAATGGGAAGGCGAACGGTTGCCTGCCACCTATGCCAATTTCCTGATTATGAACGGAGCCGTTTTGTTGCCGTTTTATCAGTCACCCAAAGATGCCGTAGCAAAAGCCGCTTTGCAGGAAGCCTTTCCTGACAGGGAAATAGTAGGTATCGATTGCCTGCCTCTGATAAAGCAACATGGTTCGTTGCATTGCGTGACGATGCAATATCCGGAAGGTTTTATCGATTAGTCCCGGTTTGGGTAATAAACCGGCGGAATGAATTGTCAAACTGTTTATAGTAAAGTGATGAAAATAGGATTAGTCCAGCAATCAAACAGCAGCGACCGTGCTGCCAATATCGCCAAATTACAACAAAATATACGTACCTGTGCCGCACAAGGTGCCGAGCTGGTCGTTTTACAGGAATTACATAATGGGCTTTATTTCTGCCAAACAGAAAATACGGACGTTTTCGACCAGGCAGAATCCATCCCCGGCCCTTCCACAGAGACTTTCGGGGCATTGGCAAAAGAGTTGGGAATCGTGCTTGTCCTTTCTCTTTTTGAAAAACGTGCTCCCGGTTTGTATCATAATACAGCGGTAGTGCTTGAAAAGGATGGTACGATTGCCGGCAAATATCGTAAAATGCATATACCGGACGACCCCGCCTATTACGAGAAATTCTATTTTACCCCGGGCGACTTGGGCTTCGAGCCGATAGAAACTTCTGTCGGTAAGTTGGGCGTTTTGGTTTGCTGGGACCAGTGGTATCCCGAGGCTGCCCGCCTGATGGCTATGAAAGGAGCCGAACTGCTGATTTATCCGACTGCTATCGGTTGGGAAAGCAGCGATACGGATGAGGAAAAACAACGCCAGTTAGGTGCCTGGGTAACTGTTCAGCGCGGACATGCCGTAGCAAACGGTCTGCATGTGGTAACGGTAAACCGTGTAGGGCATGAAACAGACCCTTCGGGACAAACGAATGGAATCCGATTCTGGGGAAATAGTTTCGTGGCAGGCCCGCAGGGCGAACTGATTACCGAATTTTCAAATGACCGGGAGGAAGTACAGGTGGTTACCATCGATAAAACACGTAGCGAAAATGTCCGCCGCTGGTGGCCGTTTTTCCGTGACCGCCGTATCGATGCCTTTGGAGGACTGACAGAGCGTTTTCTTCTATGAATTTCTTGAATCGTACGGAAGCCGTCGAGCAAATGAACCGGTTGGGAAAGGCTGGACGACAATTTCTTTTTATTATTGATTACAAGCAGGAGTACATTTGGATTGAGGAAACGGATAAAGTAAACCCTTCCGAAGTATTATATAATTTGAATGGTTATACGAATGCTGAGGATGCCGTTTTTTTCCCGGATAAAACAATCGACTGGGAAACATTTCCTGTTTCAGAGGAAACCTATGCCGCCTCTTTTCGTAAGGTAGCCGATGCTATCCATGCCGGAAACTCTTATCTGGTAAACTTAACCTGCTCGACTCCGGTTCGGACAAACCTTACATTGGATGAAGTTTTTTACCGTTCCAAAGCCCGTTATAAGCTCCGGGTAAAAGATACGTTTACCGTATTTTCCCCAGAGATTTTTGTGCAAATGCGTGATGGCTTTGTGTATTCCTATCCGATGAAAGGGACGATAGATGCCACCTTGCCCGATGCCCGGCAGCGGATACTGGATGATCCGAAAGAAACGGCTGAACATGCAACTATCGTAGACCTGATCCGGAACGACTTGAGTATGATTTCGGAGGAAGTGACCGTTTCCCGTTACCGTTATATCGATGAACTGCAAACAAACAAGGGACGTTTATTGCAGGTAAGCTCCGAAATCCGGGGACGGTTGCCGGAAGGCTGGCAGTCGTGCCTGGGGGAATATCTGTTCCGTCTTTTGCCTGCCGGTTCCATTACCGGGGCCCCTAAAAAGAAAACGATGCAGATTATAGCGGAGGCGGAAACCTATGAGCGGGGTTTTTATACCGGTGTGGCGGGTTATTTCGACGGAATGCAACTGGACAGTGCCGTGATGATACGTTTTCTGGAAAAGCAGGGCGAACAGTTCCTGTTCAAAAGTGGGGGAGGCATTACTTCCCGGAGTGATTGCGATAGCGAATATAACGAAATGAAACAGAAAATATATGTCCCGATATATTGAAACCATCCGGATAGAAGGCGGACGGATTTATAATTTACCGTACCATAACCGGAGAATGAATGAAACACGGCGAAATATCTTCCAAGCATCGGATAAGCTTGATTTGTCGGACTATATCCATCCTGAAGCCTGTCAGGACAGGACTAAATGCCGTGTCGTGTACGAACAGGAAATTGTGGAAGTAGAGTATGCCCCTTATGCTATCCGTCCGGTATCCTCTCTGCATATTGTGGAAGATAATACCTTTTGCTACCGGTATAAGAGTACGGACCGTGATGCCTTGAATCGGTTGTTTGCTTCCCGTGGAGTTGCCGATGACGTGTTTATTGTGCAGGACGGTTTGCTTACCGATACATCCATTTGCAATATAGCACTTTGGAATGGCGAGCGTTGGTTTACCCCGTCCTGTCCGTTATTGCAAGGAACGAAACGGGCTTCGCTTATGGATGAAGGTGTACTGTTTCCGTCAGAAATAAAGGTCGATGATTTAAAGCTCTATTCCCATATCCGCCTGTTTAATGCGATGATAGAGTTTGGAGAGATAGAATTTCCCGTTGGGAATATAGATTAAGCTGTAAGTCCGGGATAAAGGATGGTGCTGCTTGCCAGATAACCTTTATCGTTCGCATAGATAAACAGTAGCGTACCGTTTTTAATCGTATTGATAATAGGTTTTGTCAGGGATTGCGGAAGGGCGGGGCAACCGAAACTTCTACCCAGGCGTCCGCCGGATGCGGCAACGGAAGGATTGGCATATGCGGCTCCGTGTACAACGATGGCACGCTCTTTGGCTTTGTCGTTAATCCCTTTTTCCAGTCCGTTGAGGATGAGGGAATATCCGTTCTTGCCCTGATAGGTATTTTCCGTTACATAAAAACCGAGTGAACTTTTGTAAGAACCGCTTACATTGGAGAAGGAGGTCGCATAATTTCCCCCGCTGTTTTTGCCATGTGCCACAACGGAAGAGAACAGCAGCTTTTTGTGGCGTACATCCATCACATACAGACGTTCCTCGGTGGATGGTTTGGTAAAATCAATCAGGGTGATAATATCTTTGTTGGGACGCTCGATTGTTTTGCTACCTATGATAATCTGTTCAAAAGCCGTATAATTTACAATATCTTCCAACCCCATATCCGTGTAAAGCTTCCTGCATTCGGTCTGTATGGCAACAGACGGGTCGGCAGGCAACGACGCGGAAGAGCCTCTGGTTATTGAATAATTTACCGGAAGAAATAAAAGAAACAGATATAAACAGATTCGTAATAACATAAAAACAAAGGGAAAAAAGATTGGCGCAAAGTTAGTGTTTTTATTCAAAAACAAAAACAATTGCCTCATTTACAGGTGCCCAATCATAAATAAATTTAGCATGCGAGGTGGCATTCCGTACGCACATATGGGAGCGCGGGATGGTTCCAAGCGTTGAACTGTATTCGATGAGCGATTTTCCGGGGGCATTGACCGGAACCCCGTGTATGTATCCTCCGTTGGTGAAACGGCTGGCATAGGGAGCAAACCCGCCGGTCTCTTTGGAACCGTCTACGAGGTATATCATCCTCGACTTCTTTTCTTGTACCACATACATGCCCGGAGGCGTTTCCTGTGCATGAGGAGGACGATGCTGCCCCGTTGTTGCCGGATTCATGCTTCTGACAAGCCATTTGGAACCGGCATGTTCGAGTGTGGCAATATTCTGGTTGGTTACATCTACGAAGATGGCCTTCTTAAATACGACCGTATCCGGGATTGTCTTGATATATTTTTCGGGAGCGAACCATTTTTCGTCCGGATTAACTGTTTCGATAAGGCGCAGCCTGCCTTCGTCCGAAAGAAGCCTTACCAGCGAACCGTCTCGTCCATAGCGTTCTGCCGTTACCGTATCGGTTGGCAGGTAGAGGGGGACAGACTGGTAGCGTTCGACACCCAACGTATCGGACACACGTTTGTAAGCATCCCTGCGGAACTTGTGGACAAGCGGGGCTTCCCCGTTCCTGTTTTTGTAGTTTTGCAGGATAGCCCATTGTGCAGGTTTGTATTGAATGGATTCGAGCAGGGCCAGACGTTCGCGTATTTTATCCCATTGGAACTGGCGGGTGGTATCTTTATACGGATAACTGTCGGCTAAGGTATGTTTATCATAGAGAAGTTCTTTTTCTATTGTGATGATAATGGGAGGGGGAACGGTATCTATCGCTTTGGGTTCTGCAACAACCGTCAGGCTGTCTGTTATGGGATTTTCATTTTTTGCCGCGTCCGGTTTTGTGGAACAAAAGGAGAAGGCAAAAAAAGCAAGAAGCAAAAATACGGAGCTTATCTTCATTTTGTATGTTCTGATATTGTTTCTGTTGGATAAAAGTATGATTTATATTAAAACGAACAAAGATAAAGAAACATTTGTTTACTCTTGCTGCTATAAATAGCCAATGGCCGGGAAGAAATTTCCCAGCCATTGGGGAAACACCTTCCCTGCCGTTAGGGAAAGCCCTTCCCAGCCATTAGGGAATGCTCTTCCCCAGTATTAGGGAATACTCTTCCCCAGCCGTTAGGGAATGCTCTTCCCTAACGTTGGATGAGTTCCGCCTCCGGTACCGGATAAACACTGCCTCCAACGGTGGAGGAGAGCTTCATCCGGATTTTTATTCACGGATACACCGGATAGACAATCCGCTCGCCCTGGGCCATGCTCCTTGTTTCAACGTTGCATCGGTGGCAAATATGTAACTGGCGTCTGTACTACCTGACGGAACCGACGACGACCAGCAGTTACATTGGGTACCCTGGCTATTGGATGTAGCTTCCTGGTTGCTGATACCGCCTGCAGCAGGTAAGATAAGTTGAGGATAACCACTATCTGCATTTACTTTAAATAGACCGTTTTCCCAACTATTCGCATTTCCGATAGATTTCAATTCATCTATTGTTGGCACACGGTATCCCTGAGGGCAAGGGTCGTTTGTCCCTTTCCTGCTGCCGTTCCATAACGAGTTATTTTGAGAAGTTAACCAGTCGCCGGGGTGATTGGGAGCCTTATAAAAAATATGATTATTGGGTTTGGAGTTACTTGTAGGGCTAGAAGCAGTAGAACTACCATGGTTGGTATAATCCTGACGTCCCCATTGATACATATTGCCTGCACCGGCAACTATCGCATTCCATCCGTCACCAGCCTGTGCCACACGTGTAGCCCCGCAATTGACGGGAGCCCACCATCTACCTCCTTTCTTGATAGCCGTATAATACGGGCTGCCTTCTCCTGTCGGATAGCCAAAGTAAGAAGCGCCCCGCCAGATGGTGTATGATTTGACTGTATTTCCGTTATGTTTGATATTCATTGTTG
>UQLN01000041.1 GCA_900541965.1 uncultured Parabacteroides sp.
ATCATCCGCCGCAGGAGATGTGCCATACACTTTAACAGGAAAGAAAGAGACTCCCCTCCGTCCGTTGCCCATCGAGATGGATTCCAGATGGAATTTGGATTCAGCCTCTATATTGCTTACATCAAAACGGGCCATTGTACGGGTCAGCTTAAAACCAACTTGCACACGTGCCGAAGAACCGAAGTCCGTCAAATCTATAGGTGTTGTTTGTGCTCCTGTCATCGGCAGGGGTAAGCCTAATGCCGGAGATGCATCTGTCAGTAATGGTGAATGGAACTTCCGGAACTGTAGTTCGGTCGGTTTGCCGTCTGTCAGGACTCCCGTTTCTATATTATAAGTAAGCGGGTCGAAATCGGTATCTGCAACCGGGTTGTTACCGACCGGATTAATGAGTTCCGTTTGATTGGCAATGCAATAAAGACGGACAAACAGTCCTTTTTGCAGTTCCAGCAGTGCGGTAGTGGTCGCATTGTCCGTACTTGGTGTAAGGTTCAATTCCTTTGCTCCTGCTGGAAGTGCCGAGCCATCCTGTCGGTAGGAGAACCGTTCGCGGAAGGTATAGGCATCGCCTTCTGCTTTCGCTCCGAATACATAGACATCGAGCGTAGCGATTTCGTTCTCCGCTTCTGTTGCAATGGGAACATTCGCTTTAGTTGTAGCTTTTGTTTCCGCCTTGGTCGTTTTTACTGTGAGCTTGTTCTTAAACGAAATAAGCACTTCGCGTTTGTTTGCACTGCCCGTCCCGTCTGTAGAGGTGCGGTCTGCCTTGTCTGATTCTGTTGTGCAAGAGGCAAACAGCACCATGGCAAGCAGAGATACACTTGCCGTAAGGGCCTGTACCGGTCTGAAAGAGGGACATAGGCCTTGTAGTTTTGTTTTCATCTTCATATGTGTATAATAATTGTGTATGTTATTACTCTATTTCTTAAATGATTGAAGAACCAGATATGCAAATAAACTGGATAAAGACTATTCTTATCCGTCCTAATTCGCTTAACCTGTGTTATGTGTAAGCCCTGTTCTTCAAGGTTTCTGATTTATTTCTGATAATTGTTTATATTGAATGTATTCTTTCACGAAGAAATGATTGTGAGTTCTGTGAAAACTACGTTAAAATAGGGGAGTAATAAAAAAATGTTGTACCGTGAAAGCTGTTAAGAATCATATATTCTCAGCTTTTAACCGTTTTGTTATACTCATTAAGCGTTTAAAATCAAAGGATTGTGTGGTTAATATGTTGTAATTAGTTTATATATTTGTTGAGTTTAACAGAGTTTTCACAGAACTCCATTAGACAAATAAAAAAGGAACAGTCTTTGACTTGTAAGACTGTTCCTTTTTTATGATTATTATCTATACCCTTTCAGGTCTGTTTTTTTAGAATCTTTATTTCTGCCAGATTTCCCAAGCGGCAAATGCCTGCAAAAGCAACATTTCCAATCCGTTCTTGACAACAGCACCTTTCTCTTTGCCTTTTTTCATGAAGAGTGTTTCATCCGGGTTGTATAACAGGTCGTACAGGATGTGGTTGGGTGTCAGCAGATCATAAGGTATATTCGGGCAAGCATCGATATGGGGATACATGCCTAAAGGAGTCGTATTGACGATAACAGTATATTGCTCCATGATTTTAGGAGTAATTTCTTCGTACGTGATACAAAATTCTTTCGGAGCCCTGGATACCAGTGTAGCTCCGACTCCTAATTGTTTTAGTCCGTGGAAGACGGCTTTGGATGCACCGCCTGTGCCTAATATCAGGGCTTTGCGATGAGATTCGTTCATCAATGGCTCTATTGACTGTTTAAATCCGATAATATCGGAGTTGTATCCAACCAGCTTTAATGTTCCGAACAATCCCTTTGTAAATTTGATGACATTGACAGCACCGATTTGGCGGGCGTCATCGTCGAGGTCATCCAGGTAAGGAATGACTTGTTCTTTGTAAGGTATCGTAACATTCAGGCCTTTAAGTTCAGGGTTGCTTTTCAATACATCTTTGAATTCCTTGATGGAAGGAATCTCGAAGTTCAGATATTCTGCATCTATTTTCTCCGCTTCAAATTTCTGGTTGAAATAAGTTTTAGAAAAGGAATGCCCCAGTGGGTATCCGATTAATCCATATTTTTGCATGACCTGTTGTTTTAAAAAAGTAATTGAATTATTGATATTGCCTATCCCTTCTTGCAGGAGCTGTTTTTTGCAGCCCTGTTTCCTGTTTATCTGTGCGTACTGTTAGCCGTACATTACCGTTTGCAAGCCGTGTACATCGAACATATCCCAAAAGTAAATGTCCGTGCCTTTGCCTCTGTAAATCCTTGTTTGGCAAGCAAACCGACCATCACATCTCCTTGTGGTACGACCTTGATAGATGCCGGCAAATAATTGTAAGCTGTCTTTTCCTTAGAGAAAAGTTTACCGATATTCGGAATAACTACCTTCGAATACATGCGGTAAAGCTGTTTCATCGGAAAATGTTCCGGAGTAGAGAGCTCCAGAATCATCAGATGACCGCCTGGCTTCAGCACACGGTACATTTCGGCAAGTCCCTGTTCAATATTCTCAAAATTACGGACCCCGAATGCCGCTGTTACTGCATCGAATGTATTATCCTCATAGGTTAATGCCGTGCAATCCTGCTGTTCAAAAGTGATATGATCCGAGAACCCGGCTTCCGCTACTTTCTTACGTCCGACCTCCATCATTCCTTCGGAAATGTCTGCCCCGATGATACGTTCCGATTTCAATTTCCGGTACATGGAAATGGCAAGATCGCCCGTTCCGGTTGCAATATCGAGTATGGAGGCAGGAGAGAAAGGCTGCAGGAAAGCAATGCCTTTCCTGCGCCATCCTTTATCAAATCCGAGCGACAGGGTATGGTTCAGCAAATCATACACGCCGGCTATGGAGTCGAACATACGTCTGACCTGCGCGCCTTTGTGCTCCTCGTTATTGTAAGGAAGAATTTGTTCCGGACCGTACTTCATCCCCGATTATTTATTAGCAAGGTACTCTGAAACATTTTTCTCGATGCGGGCCAACAAATTGTCGGTATCGCCTTTTACGAATGTTTCGCCAGTGATATGCTCGAATAATTCGATATAACGGTCGCTGATACCTTCTACAATAGCCGGAGTCATTTCTGGTACTTTCTGGCCTGCTTTACCTTGGAAACCGTTTTCCATTAACCATTCGCGAACGAATTCTTTGGAAAGCTGTTTCTGGGGTTCGCCTTTTTCAAAACGTTCGTCGTAACCTTCTTTGTAGAAGTAACGGGAAGAGTCCGGTGTATGGATTTCGTCCATCAGATAGATTTTTCCGTTGTGTTTACCGAATTCATATTTAGTATCGACCAGAATCAAGCCACGTTTTTCTGCAATTTCAGTACCACGCAGGAACAATTCCATCGTGTATTTTTCCAGTACGGCATATTCTTCCGGTGTGGCAAGACCTTGAGCAAGGATTTCTTCCTTGGAAATATCCTGGTCGTGTTCGCCGATTTCAGCTTTTGTTGTAGGAGTGATAATAGGTTTTGGAAAACGCTGGTTTTCACGCATTCCTTCCGGAAGTTGGATGCCGCAGATTTCGCGAACACCACTTTTGTATGCACGCCATGCGCTACCGCATAAGTAACCACGTACAATCATTTCCACCGGGAAACCTTCGCAACGTACGCCGACTGTAACCATAGGGTCTGGTGAAGCCAGTTTCCAGTTCGGGCAAATGTCTGTTGTTGCATCCAGGAACTTTGCTGCAATCTGGTTCAACATCTGTCCTTTGTAAGGAATACCTTCCGGCAGAACAACGTCGAATGCAGAGATACGGTCGGTTGCAACCATAACCAAAAGGTCATCGTTGATGTTGTACACGTCACGTACTTTACCGTGATAGACACTTTTTTGTCCTTTGAAGTTGAAGTCTGTTTTAACTAATGCCTTCTTCATAACCTTGTTTTTTGTTGGGCGCTTCGCGAAACGTCCTTGCTTATATGTTCGTTATATGGCGCTTCGCGAAGCGCCGTGTTTTATTTGCTTTATGCAGTTGCGGGCGGGATGTTTGCCGGGGCATCCTTGCCTGCTTCTTTTCTTTTTTTACTGTCGAATTTGTCGTACGCCTCGACAATGCGCTGCACCAGTTTATGGCGGACAATGTCTTTTTTATCGAATTCGATTTTACCGATGCCTTTTACTCCCTTTAGGATGTGTAAGGCTTGCACCAGACCGGATGTGGCAGAAGCCGGGAGGTCTATCTGGGTGACATCGCCGGTAATGATCATCTTTGCATTCATGCCTAAACGGGTCAGGAACATTTTAATCTGGTGGGTAGTGGTATTCTGGGCTTCATCCAGAATAATCACGGCATCGTTTAATGTCCGTCCGCGCATAAATGCAAGGGGAGCGATTTGTATGACATTATTCTCCATATATTCTTTCAACTTGGCTCCGGGTATCATGTCTTGCAACGCATCATATAAAGGTTGCAGGTACGGGTCGAGTTTATCTTTCATCTCTCCGGGAAGAAAACCTAATTTTTCTCCGGCTTCGACAGCCGGACGGCTTAATATGATTTTCCTGATTTCTTTGTTCTTTAATGCTTTTACAGCAAGAGCAATGGCAACAAAGGTTTTTCCTGTTCCTGCAGGTCCCGTAGCAAATACAAGGTCATTTTCTCCGAACGCTTTCACCAGGCGTTGTTGATTTTCCGTACGTGCTACAATTGCTTTTCCGTTCATACCGTGAATAATCAAGTTTTCCTGTTTTACCACGGTTGGGGCTTTCCCTTTTATAATGTCGAGGATGACCTCTTCACTGAGTGAGTTGAATTCTTCGCAGTATTTCTCTATTTCACGGATTTTTCTGAGAAAAAGTTCGGATTCGTCTTCATCTCCGATTACCTTCATCACATTACCTCGTGCAACGATACGCAACTTGGGAAACAATGTTTTGATTAATTGCATATTAACATTGTTTACTCCGTAGAAAATAACCGGGTCTACACTCTCAAGAATATAAATTCGTTCAATCATTCAAATTATTTTAATTTGTCTTTTGCAGAGATTTTTTCCACTCGTATTTAAGCTTACAAAATTAGTAATATTCTTTGTCTTCAATATGAATTGTATTATTTTTATTCTGCCTTTTTGTAACATCCCATCTTTGCGAATGAGAAAATTCCTTACTTTTGTTTGCAAAATGAGAAAATAATGAAGAAAACAGCACTTAGTATATTGCTATTGCTTATCACTTTTTCAGTAGCAGTTCCATTTTCTTCTTGCGGTAAAAAGGAAAAGCGGGGAGAATTGAAACGTATCTGGTACAATGGAAGTTATAATCGTGATTTTAAGGATTTGAATGATCTTCATCTGGCAGAAGCCCAACGTATCGGCATCAAGCCTGCATCAAACAGGGATGAGGCGGAGAAGGTAAAAAAGAAGATGGAAAAAATAGAAACGAATAAGTATTATGAGGTAGAAGAACTTCGTCATTCAATACCTTATCTTATTCCTTCGGCAGCTGATTTATTGGAAGATATAGGACGTAATTTCCAGGATTCCCTCCGAAATCTGAATGCTTCTATTTACAAAGTGAAAGTAACCAGTGTAACCCGTACGATTGATGATATTAAAAATTTAAAGAAGCGGAATACAAATTCTTCTCAGAATTCGGCTCACCGCTATGGCACAACCTTTGATGTTTCATGGGTTCGTTATACGAAGGTAGATGAAAGCGATACGTTGAATATCGACAAAGACCGCCTTAAAATGGTTTTAGCTTCAGTACTTCGGGACCTTCACCGGGAGAAACGTTGTTACATAAAGCATGAACGTAAACAAGGGTGCTTTCATATTACCGTACGGAATAGTTGACAGTTGACAAGTGACAGTTGAGATGTGACAATTGACAGTTATCTCGGCTTCCAGCCGATTTGTATACCGGGCGCGAAGCCTAACTGTCAATTGTCACTTGTCAACTGTCAACTGAAAAAGATAATTGAATTTTCAATTATCTTTTTCAACTCTTGTTTGCCCAACGTACCCAACATCATTTCTTTTGTTCCGTCCATACGGCAAATGAGCAGGGTTGGGATGGTTCGTATTTTAAATGCATTTTCCAATTCTTCTTCGTTATCCACATTGACTTTGTATATATCCAGTTTACCATCATATTCGTTTGCCAGTTCTTCAAGGATGGGTTCCAAACGTTTGCAGTAACCACACCAAGGAGCATGAAAATCGACTATGCAAGGTTTATTTCCGATGAATTTCCACTCCTTCGGATCTTCTTCAAAGTTTCCAACTTTTTGTATGAAATCGGCTTTTGTTAATTCAATAGGTTTCATAATTTTCTGTTTTTAATTGACATTGCAAAGATACCGATATTTGTCGTATTGGATAAATAGCAATATAACCTGTTTGGTTGGCAATATTTCCTTTTTAGTTTAGCTATCAACTGTCACTTGCCAACTAAAAAAGTTCCGGGTAATATTTGCGGATTAAATCCTGTTCTTCCTTTTTCAGTTCGGTAATAAGTACCGGTTTGTCCTGAGCTCTTAACCCTTTCTGGTTGATTACATTTATCAGGCTCCAGTCTTTACCCGGTTTATCAGGTGTAGGGTCTGAGGGTTCTACAGCCTTTAAGTCATAACGGGTAAAATCGATAACATAGGCAGGTGAATTTCTTTTGTGCCAGTCCCTTAACAATGCCAACCGGAATTCTTTATTCATAAACCATTTAATCTCCAGATTATTATAGGAATCGCCTAATCCGGAACCCCGTTCTACGAATTGATAGTTCCAGTCGTCATTCGATTTGTATTGCTCTCTCCAAAGTGTACCGAACTCTCCGAAGGTTACGAAATGGGTATCAGGCCATCTTTTCTTTGTGTCGGTTACCCACATTTTCATGGCATCGCAAATAAATTCTTTTCCGAACTCGTGAACCATCTGGGCTTCCCATATATTGGTTACCCATCCGAAACCGTTCAGTTCCATCCCTTTGTCGAAATGGATAGATTGCGTGTGCATTACTTCCCGGTGTCCCAAGTCGAGTCCCCATCCTTTATATGTTTCAATCGGACCAACACCTCTGCGGCTGTTATATCCGTCGATGCCATGTCCGATAGCTCCACTGCGGCGGGCACAGATAAAGTCCATAGTCCAACCGTCCAGGTTTACACAATCGATAAAGTCACTTTTCCCTTGTGCCGGTTTACAGAAATGTTCTGTAGACGGATAGAAAGGATAGGAAGGAGAACCGTCTGCACCACCGCCATCGATATTGTGCTGGCTCCAGATAACGGCATGTGCGGTATGAATGTTTTCTTTTTCTGCCAGATATTTCAGGTTGTCGGCAGATAAGAATCCACCCATGATTGATTGAGGACGATAGCCGTTGCCTACCCATTTTGAAATAATTTGTATTGCTTCTGACATTTCGCGGTTTACCCGTTCGCGTGGCAGGTACATTGCCGGGAAGTATCCTGGGAAATAAGTGATCTCGTCTCCATATTTTTTATGGCACTCTACCACGTAATCACGGATTTCTTTATAGTTTTTACGTTGGTCTTCCAATGCATTCATTGTAAATCCCCAAGTCAGACGTCCATCCGGATTGTTTGTGGCAAAGGCTTCTCTTAAAGCACGAACTCCGTCCAGTGTATGCCAGTCTGCCTCGTCTCTGGGATGAAGTTTTACATCTCTTGATACTTCCCAGGGAGTGGTTCGTATCATGATACACAGAGTTACAAAACGATTGCCTTTTATTGTTAGAGACTTGGAACCGGATTCCGGATTTGCAGCCTGGGTTGCCGGGGGGAATCCGGTTGTTAATGCAAATAGCAGTACGATTAATGGTCTAAATAAATTTTTCATATATCCGTTTTTTATAATTAATGGTTACTTTGAACTTTGTTTGTACAATCGATAACAACTCTGTTATTTGCAGGAAGTATCCTGAAAATGTAGTCGGAATCGGCTTCCGGCTTTTTAAAGGAACCTTCTTTACAATTAATCATATAATTGAAACCGTCAAATTCGGCATTGATGATTTTTTCATCAATAGAGGTGAAAGGTAATTTTTTTCCAACGGCCGTTCTCAGTTCCAATGCCCACGAGAAATTGGTGTTAGTATCCGGAGCTGTAACTTCGAAACGATCTTCATGGAATGTAATATGGAACAGGTGCCCTTCTTTATCTTTACAGGAAACCTGCAGTATATCCTTGTCTGTTTCTGTAACAACAGGGTCTGTCAGGATAAGCTCTTTCCTATTTCCATTGTCCAACTGCACGACACGGAGTCCGGCACGGTCTGTTCCTTTACTCCACATAAAGCCATCAACAACAGGCAAAGTAAAGAATAAAAATTGATTGCCAGTACCCGGTTTGTCCAGATAAGCCGATTTATAATTTTCATCGAATAGATGAATGTCCCTGAAACGGAAGAAATCTTTTCCCCATAACAGGTTTGCACGGTAGTAACGGCTATTGAACCAAACCGTTTTATTCCCTTCGCCACGTATATCCGACAATGTGGTAACAGCTGTTGCCGGAGAAACGGTAAATCGTTCTTTAAACCAT
Source organism: uncultured Parabacteroides sp. (assembly GCA_900541965.1). Classification (GTDB taxonomy): domain Bacteria; phylum Bacteroidota; class Bacteroidia; order Bacteroidales; family Tannerellaceae; genus Parabacteroides. The sequence goes on from UQLN01000041.1 coordinate 8,573, forward strand.
TTGCCTGATTGTTCCAATGTTTCAATTTGTATCTTATTCTCTTTTCTCAGTGAGTCCAAAATAGGTATCTGCATTTCAAGACCTTTGCGCATGTTACTCCATGTAAATGAATTTTCTTGTCCGGCTTGTGCATAGTTGAATGCCAGGCAAGGTTGATTTACTATAGATTCCAGGAAATAATCGACCCATTGCCTGTCCATTCCCGCTTTTTTATAAACTGGTTCAAGTGATATTACCCCTTGTCTTTCATTTCCAAGCCCATCGTCATATTGATAAATCGGATCGCTTCCCAGCATACGAAAAATAGGTACAGGTATTTGCCCTTCGGTTGTCTGTGCAGGCATATAGGCATTTTGTTTGCTTGGATAATATGCTTGGTTCCAGTATCCTCCCCACAAGGTATATCCGTCCGTTCCTATTTGGTCTTTGCAGTTGCATGAGGCTACGATATGATATTTATCATACATATAAGCTAATGTATGTGCATCGATAAACCAGGAACCCACAGATTTGGGATAACTGCCGAATATTTCTTTGAATTTTGCCATATAGACATCTACTAAGCGTTCCCGCTCTTCTTTGCTGTATCCTGTGCTGAATGCAATATTAGCATGGGATACCCAACTGTGTTCTCCCCGCCATTTGATTCCGGCTGCTTCAATCTGGGGCTGTGTTAATTCCCACCAGGCCCCGATTTCAGACTGGGTATTCAGTTTGTTTTTTAATAAATCCTGATATAACGGATTTATTAGGGCGTCATATTGTAGTAGGAATGTAGCAGGCAAATCATATTTATTTACCAGCTTGACCTGTTCGCATACCGTTTCATACAACAAGCTGTCTGCGTTTGCTACGCGATAGTCGGTTTGACGGATAAAATTGATAATATTAATGATACGGGGTGAAACGTTACTTTGCGCTTCTTTCGTATTTGTTGTACAGCTTATACATAGTATACATAGTAGCCATACAGCCCAATTCTGCTTTTTATAAGTCATATAGGTATAGATAAAGTGCTAAAATTAGAAATAATATAATGTAAAAAGGGTGCCAAAAGAGGTCAACTTTTTTGTTGAATCTCATTTTGGCACCGCACTGCCTATTTAACCTGATTCGTTAGTCCCAACCTGGGTTGTTAGGCTGTAAACTCGGGTTAAGATATAATTCGTCTAAAGGAAGAGAATAATAATAGTTTTTAGGAGCGACAAATTTACGGTTTGCAGCAGGCTCTACAATCAGGAAGCCATCTTCATCCGTCAATCCGGGGTTTCCATCGTTCAGTACATTCAGGTGTTCATATTCCGAACCTTTCAACTTGATACCTTTGATTGCTTTCGGAAGTTCTTCTTCTGCTGTTTTCCAACGTCTCAGGTCATCACGGCGGAAACCTTCAAAAGCTAATTCGATAGTTCGTTCACGACGGATTTCGGTTTGCATATCCAAGCTGTTTGCTGTTACAAAAGCATTCGTCAGATGAGGCATCTCGACACCTTTGCGGGAACGGATTACATTGATTGTCTTATTCAGGATATCATCGCTGATTGCTCCGTCCTTTTCAAAGGTTGCTTCTGCCAAAATCAACAAAACTTCCGGATAACGGATAATATGGTAGTCGTACGCATCTTTATCAGAAGGTATCATTGTCTCTGCCATGAATTTATAGATCTTATATCCGGTACGGGTTTCAGGGCGTATCGTAAATTTAGGAGAACATTCTTCTTCTCCCATCTGAGGACTCCAATAAACAGTTCCCGGCATCAGGAATGTTTGTTTCATACGTGGGTCACGGTTTTCATATTCGCTTGCAATTGTGGCATAACCTTTGAACTCGGAATTTGGGTTATCGATTGGCAGACCGGTACTTTTACATAAATACATATCTGCTAATTTTTTGGTCGGTGTACCTCTCCAACCCCAATAAACCGGATGCGCGGTAGAGTGCATGCGAACATCTGTATAATAACGACTGCCGAAAATCTCTTCAGCCGTATCATCTCCGGCGTCGATAAACAAATAGCGATAACTTTCATCTCCGGAACCTTCATACAAAGAGTATTGCTTACTACTGATAACTTTATTTGAAGCATCAATAGCTTGTTGGAGCAAGTCCTGATAATCTGCACGGTTCTGATGATATTTTGCCCAAGTTCCCGCAAATAAGGCGACTCTGGCTTTCAGAGCTAATACGGCTCCTTGTGTGATACGTCCTTTTTCATCAGCTGTCAATTCCTTTTGTAATGGCAAGGATGTGGCAATATTTTCCAGTTCGGATAAGATGAAATCCTCTACCTTTTCCCGTTTTTCTCTGCTTCCGTATAATTCGGGAGATTCGACGTCCAGCACTTTTGTTACGAGGGGCACATCATTAAACTTTTTCATCAAACGCCAATATGTATAAGCTCTGAAGAATTTTGCTTCTGCAACATAGCGTTGAATTTCAGATTGGTCTCCTTCATAAGTTTGCGCTTTTTCAATAATAATATTACATTGGCGGACATCTTTAAAGCGATCATTCCACTCGTCATCTTTGTTCGGGGCAATTAATGTTCCGTTGCTGGTTGTATTTTCATTTAGTTCATAACCGATATCGCTATCTGTATCTTTCGTTCCGAATGATTCCGTACGGGAATAAAGCCAGTTTGCCTCTTTCATAAAATCTTCCGGAGTTTTCCAGTAAAGCTCGTCAGGCATGTTGTCTTTCGGCAATAGGTCTATATCCTGGCAAGCTGAAAATAACAAAGCTGTAGTGGCAAGACACCCCAATAATATTCTATATCTTTTCATGATTTTTTGATTTTAATTTTTTAGAATACAACATTTATTCCAAAAGAATAATTGCGAGCAAATGGATAAGAAACATAACCACCTTCTTCTTCCGGATCCCATCCGCCCGGAGTATTATGTACTTCGAATAAGTCTTCACCGGAGAAGTAAACACGAAGCTTTTGCAGGCCGATCTTGGTTGTTAATGCAGACGGTATAGTGTATCCCAGTTGTAAATTTTTCAAACGGGCGTAAGCTACATTATGCTTGGTGTTTGTTGATACATAATAGTTATAGTTTCTCTTACTTTTCAAAGTGATTGCCGGATATTGAGCATCAGTTCTTTCTGCTGTCCAGGTTTTTCCATACCAATATTCGGCTGATTGGTACCATGCTTCAGGCATAGGTTTGCTTGCTTCGCCTTCCAGGAACATAGTCCTGCGTCCGACACCCTGGATAAAAGCTCCAAAATCGAAGTTTTTATAAGCTGCACTCAAATTCAAACCGAAATTGTAGCGTGGATTCAAATCGCCTAAATACGTAACGTCACCATCACCATCTTCTCCATTACCCAATACTGAGAGTTTACCGTCATTATCCAAATCTTTGTATTTGGCATCGCCAACACTTAAATCACCGGGAATACCACCGTTCGGGAAACGGGCTTTGTATTCTTCCAGTTCTTGTTCGTTTTGGATAATACCGTCAAATTCATAACCGAAATAAGATTTCAGGGGATAACCTGTCGGAGTATCATTCTTTCCTAATGTAATCAGATTATTTCCAACTCGTTCAACAACTTTATTCCGTGCGTCGCTGATATTGAAACGGACAGAATAACTGAAGTCTTTAATTTGATCTCTCCATCCTAATGAAATTTCCCAACCTCTGATACTTAAGTGGCCGCTATTGGTACTTGGTGCATCTGCTCCTAACATAGAAGGATATGTTTTTGCGATCAACATATTCTTATTCTCTTTCCAGAAGTAATCAAATGATCCGTATAAACGGTTTGACAAGGTTGAAAAATCAAGACCGACGTTGGTTGTGCGGATCGTTTCCCATGTACGTGAGGTGGAAACGATATTTCCGTTGGTTGCCATCTGCCCCTTATTCCCTGGTCCGAATGGATAATAATCTTTGCTTAATGAAATCAATTGGATATAATCATAGAGACCGATACCTGATTGATTACCCATTTCACCGTAAGAAGCTCTTACTTTCAGGTCGTCAAATGCGTTAAGTTTTTTCATAAAGCCTTCTTCTCCAATACGCCAGGCTGCATTTACTCCTGGAAAATATCCCCAACGGTGGTCCGGGTGGAAGCGGGAACTTCCATCTGCACGTATGGTTCCTTCAATGGTATATTTGTTGGCAAATGTATAATTAACCCTTGAGAAGAATGAATTGATTGTCCAGGCTTCTCCTTCACTGTAAGCCGTTTGGTCTTCGGAACTACCTAATTGTAAAGACATGTTTTCCTGTTGGTCGAAATTGATTCGTTTTGCAGAGAACATATCATAATTCTCAGACTCGTTGGATGTACCGACCATTATGTTCAAATCATGCAGCTTATTGAAATTCTTTTTATACTCAGCGTATAAAGTGAAGTTCTTGGAAAGCCTTTTACTATATTTACGTTCAGCGCTGTTCGGTGTACGTTTTTCCCGGACATAGTTATTATCCCAATCGTAGTTGACGATGCTTTTGTTTGTAATGTTTTCATCTGAGTCGTATTTACGGATAACAGCCTGTCCGATTAGATTCAAACCGTCAATAATATTCCATTTCAACTGGTTGTTTATTGTGAAGTTTGTGGTAGTCTTATTCGCTATGCCACCATCTTCCAAAACCTGAGCAGGGTTGTCAAATCCTTCGAAGGTATAGAATCCTCCTTCCGGATTTCGTAGCGGAGCCCAGGAACGTGTTTTATAAATAAGTTCCCAGATATTTTGTCCTTCGGTTATACCGGAGGAGTAATTTCTGCTGCCGGATTCATACGACATATTAAGATCATAAGTCAGGTTTTTGAAAATTTCGATGCTGGATTTTGCACGGGCAAAATAACGTTTGTTGAGGTCTTCGCCGAATTTCGGTAAACCTTCTTCACGCTGATGTCCTAAAGATATCATGTAAGAATATTTTTCACCGCCTCCGGAGATATTCACATTGTAATTCTGCATATTGCTGTTGCCGATAAGCATATCGTTCCAATCCTGGTTTTTATAAAATTTAGGGTAACCGGTCCAGCGTCCCCACTGTGGAGAATCAGTCAATACCAAATCGCTGTTCTGGCGGATTAAATCCAATTCGTCTGCTGTATATTCAACCGGAAAAGAACCGTCTGTAATCTCTAATGCCATTTCCGCATGCTGCAATAAGTTGGCAGTCTTTTTCAGCAAAGCAGGAGTTTTTATTGAATAATAAGCATCAAAACCAACAGTTAGTTTTTGATTGCGTTTACCGCTTTTTGTTGTAATCAATACGACACCATCGGATGCACGTGCACCATAGATAGCTGCTGTTCCGTCTTTCAAAACAGAAATGTTTTCGATATCGGCAGGATTAATTGAATTGATATTTCCTTCTGCTCCGTCAATTAAGACAAGTGGAGTACCACCGTTGATGGAGGATACATCACGGATTTTCATTGTCATGTCTGAACCGGGAGCTCCTCCTGAACGGGTGATTGTCAACCCCGGAACTTCTCCTTGCAAAGCAGCGGCTGCATTTTGAACCGGGCGAGCTTCGAATGCCTTGGAATCTGCTGTGGAAACAGCACCACCCAGATTCGCTCTTTTTACCGTACCGTAACCAACCACAACCACTTCATCCATCAGTTGCGTGTCTTCTTTTAATTTTATAGCCAGAGTTGTTTCACGACCAGGGCGTAGTTCCATCATGCTATATCCGATGTAGGATATTTGCAAAAGGCTATTGTCGGCAACATTTATAATGAAGTTACCGTCAACATCTGTAACTGTTCCGTTTGTAGTTCCCTTTTCTACAATATTGGCACCGATGATAGGATCGCCATTTTCATCCGTTACTTTACCTTTTACCACTTTTTTATTTTGTGTAACAGACTGGGTAACCGGACTTGTTTTAGTAGTCTTTTCAACCGGGTTAATCAGTATAAAATTATTTTCAGTGATTTCATATTTGATTCCTTCTTTTTCGAAGATTTGTTTCAGAATCGCTTCTACTGTCTGGTCTTTTACGTTGACAGATACTTTTTTATCTAAATTGATTTTTTCACTTTCATAGATAAAACGATAGCCTGACTGATTTTCTATCAGGAAAAGGACTTCCTTTATCGTTTGATTTTTTACTTCCAGCGATAGCCTGGTTTCCTGTGAATGGACGGCTGCTGAGATTTGAAGTGAAAATATGATCGAAAGCAATGTTGCTAATCTCATAATAGACAGAATCTTTTTAAGGGCCGGATACTGTTCCGACTTTGATATAGTTGAAAAATTCATATATTTGTAATTCGATTGTTAGTTAACACTAGTGTTGCAAGCACTAATTTTAATGATCTGGAATAGGCGGGGAATGTTGCACCATTTCCCGTCTTTTTGTGTTCATGATATTCTTACTTCATAGGCATTCTATTTAGAGGTTATACTTATATTTTTTCCTTTCACGGTATAATCGATGTTGCTTAGGCGGGATAAAACTCCTAATATGTCTGTTATGGTTTGTTCCTGTAAGACTCCGTCGTAGTGGATTTTTTTACCTAAATCTTTTGGGAGAGTAATGATGACATCGTATCTTCTTTCCAGATATTTGCATACGGTTGCCAGCGACATATGGTCCATATATAATTTATCGTTCAACCAACTGTAAGAATGCGATAGTATGCCTGATACCGGCTTTATTTCATTTGTATGCTTATCGAAGGTAGCCATATCTCCGGCATTCATTATTAATTTATTTTTTCCATGATTCAATTCGATACATCCCTCGACCAGAGATGCTGATACGGCTTGATCATCTTCGTATGCTTGTAGATTGAAGGAGGTCCCCCATACTTTTAACTGGAGTTCGTTTGCCATTTTTATTACAAAGGGTGTTTTACTTTTTGATACATCAAAAAAACCTTCCCCTTGGAAATGAACTTCTCTGACCTTTTTATCCGGATTATATGAATAGGTAATATTGGAACCTGAATTTAATTGAACCTTGGTCCCGTCCGGTAATGTTACTTCCGAGCGATTACCGTAATCGGCTGTCATGCTAACGGATATTTCCTGTTGTTTGTCGAACATTCCGGTAGTAGAAAGAATAAACATGCAGAGTATGGATGCTGCAACTCCGGAAGCCATATAGCCTATTTGGATTAAACGTTTCCGGATATTATTTTTCTTTGCATTTGTATGATTAACTTTTTCCCAGGCACGTTGTGTATCGAACGCTTCCTGTTCTATATAGGAACCGGCTTCTTTCCAAATTTTTTTATATTGTTCAAAGTCTTTTCTGTTAGACTCATCTTCATCCAACCACTCATTCAGAACAGGAGCTATGTTTGAATCATTTGCCCCATCTGATAAATGGTCTACTATCTGTTCGCCTATTTGTTTTTTCAAATCCATGAGCCTTGTTTTTATATATAAGACACAGCAAATAACAAAAGGTCCCATCCGGATTTTACATTTCTTTAAGCTCCAGGCATTTTTTTAGTTTCTGTAGTGACATCCAAATTTGGTTTTTAATAGTCTTTACCGAGATGTCTAACTTTTCTGATATTTCTTTTTGTTTTAAGCCTTTTATCCGGTGAAGAAGCAATACTTCCCTGCTACGGCTGGGAAGCCGGTTGATACAATCATAGAGAGCAATCCGGAACTCTTTGGTTTCGAGTGGCGTTTCTTCATAAGATAAAGTTAGTTGATCTTCGCTGTTTGTCAGGTTGTTTAGGTGAGCTTTGGAACGAATATGGTTTAAAGCCAGGTTCTTAGCCATTTGATATAGATAGCCGGAGACGTTCTCCTTTATCGCTATTTTTTGCCTGTGGTACCACAGGTTCAGGAAAACTTCCTGAACCATGTCCTCTGTATCGTTCTTATCTTGTAATATAGCGTATACGTATTGGCAGAGGCGGGCATAATAACGATCAAACAGTTTATTATAACTGGCATAATCATTATTCCCGATTGCTCTCATTAGCATTTCGTCTGTGATCTTTGTTTCAGGCATCTATCGGTACATTTATCTCCTTGGTGTCCAAATATACGATATTTTTAATTAAAACAGTAAATATTAAGTATTATGAGAGGTGAAAAGTATCTATAAAAAAGGCTAGACCCGATTTCGGGTCTAGCCTTTTTTATGAGGTATGTAAAATTAGCTCTGTTCTTTCAGAATTACGTCATGTGCTCCTCCCTCTACAATACTGGTAGAAGAAACTAATGTTATTTTTGCATTTTTCTGCAAATCAGGAATTGTAATAGCACCACAACTGCACATAGTTGCAATAATCTTACCCAGTGTAACATTCAGGTTATCCTTCATCTTACCTGCATAAGGTACATAACTGTCTACGCCTTCTTCAAACTTCAGTGATTCATTTCCACCCATGTCATAACGTTGCCAGTTCTTTGCACGGTTGGAACCTTCACCCCAATATTCTTTTACGAAGTTATTTCCGATTTTCAGTTTTTTCGTAGGAGACTCGTCAAAACGGGCAAAATAACGTCCCATCATCAAAAAGTCAGCCCCCATGGCCAAGGCCAGTACCATGTGGTAGTCATGTACAAGACCGCCATCACTACAGATCGGTACATATACACCATGTTTCTGATAATATTCGTCACGTGCACGTGCAACATCAATCAAAGCTGTAGCTTGTCCGCGTCCGATACCTTTCTGTTCGCGAGTGATACAGATAGAACCGCCGCCAATACCTACTTTGATGAAATCGGCACCGGCTTCCACCAGATAGTTGAAACCGTCCTGGTCTACTACGTTGCCTGCACCTACCAACACTTTGTTGCCGTATTCTTTCTTAATCCAAAGCAACGTTTCCTGCTGCCATTCAGAATAACCATCGGAAGAGTCGATACACAAAACATCGACGCCTGCTTCAACTAAAGCCGGAACGCGTTCTTTGTAATCGCGGGTATTAATCCCTGCACCAACCAGTAATTTCTTGTCTGCTCCGGATAATTCTTTCGGATTATCGCGGTGGCTGTCATAGTCCTTGCGGAAAACAAAATATTGTAATTTCTGATTTTTATCGATAATAGGCAATGTATTCAGTTTGTGGTCCCAGATAATCTGGTTCGCTTCACTTAAGCCCAAACCGACTTCTCCGACAATCAGTTTGGAGAACGGAGTCATAAAGTCTTTCACCTTTTTGTCTGCCGGATCCTTTTCTGCACGATAATCACGGCTGGTTACCATACCCAGTAATTTCCCATTAGGTGTACCGTTGTCTGTTATTCCGATTGTAGAATGCCCTGTTTTCTGGACCAACGCAATTACATCTGCCAATGTGTTTTCAGGAGTCAGGTTTGAATCACTGATAACAAAACCGGCTTTAAATTTTTTTACCTTGCGTACCATATCAGCCTGCGAGTCGATAGGTTGTGAACCGAAGATGAAAGATAATCCACCATTTCGGGCAAGTTCCATCGCTAACTCCGGTCCGGATACAGATTGCATGATAGCCGAAACGAATGGTATATTTAATTCGATTGCCGACTTTTCACCTGCTTTATGCTTTGCAAGAGGGGTTTTTAGCGAAACGTTGTTGGGTACACATTCTTTGGTGGTTAAACCGGGAATAAGCAAGTATTCTCCAAATGTCCTTGATACATCGTTTAAGTAAACTGCCATAATTGAATTATATTTACTGGATGATTTTTATTAGGGTACAAAAGTACTCAATTCTACCGTATAATAGAGCCTTTTTGCTGATAATTTTTTCCATAGAACTTTTAGCCCTTGAATAATGTTCTATTGACAGATTAAGTAAGGAGGATTTATTAATGAAAAAAGTAGTAGATAAAGCGAATACTCGCGGTTATGCAAATCACGGTTGGCTTAAAACTTACCATACATTCAGTTTTGCCAATTATTATAACCCCAATAGAATGCATTTCGGTATGCTCCGTGTTTTGAATGACGACACAGTAGCACCGAGTGAAGGTTTTGATACACACCCTCATAAAAATATGGAAGTGGTATCTATTCCATTGAAAGGATTTTTGCGCCATGGCGACAGCATACAAAACAGTGAAGTAATTACTCCTGGCTATATCCAAGTGATGAGTGCCGGAACAGGTATATTCCATAGTGAATTTAACGATAGTCCGGAAGATAAACTGGAGTTTCTTCAGATATGGGTATTTCCACGCGAAGAAAATACATCTCCGAAGTATAATAACTATGATATTCGTGCTACCCAGAAACCGAATGAGTTAGGAGTGTTATTATCTCCGAATGGAGAATCAGAAGCTTCTCTTAATCAGGATGCCTGGTTTTTAATGGGTACATTGGATGCCGGGGTTGTAAAACAATATCAGTTGCATAGCAAAGAAAACGGTGTTTATCTGTTTGTTATAGATGGCGAGGTAGAAGTAGACAATACCGTACTTTCCAAACGGGATGGTGCCGGATTCTGGGAAACGGATGGTATTACTATCGAAGTGTTGAAAAAAGCGACAGTACTGTTAATAGAAGTACCTATGCATTGATTTATTTCAATGTAAAAAAGAAAGCAGGCTGGACGGTAATGTGCCGTGCCAGCCTTTATATTTTAATAAGCTTTGTCTGTGAGGAAATGAACCATCTGTGAAATAGCCCGGCTACATGCAGGGCAGAACGGGGCATAATCACGCATCATGCAATGGTCTTTCGGGCGGTAAATGCCTTTGGATATATAACCACCTCCTTCAAACACTCCGGTCTTATCTTTATGTGTAGCATCCAGAGGTGTGGGGATTGGCGTTCCGGCAGGCAATAAATCTTTCCACTTGCTTTCAAAATCAACTAAAGTGGTGATGTTGGGCTCCCAAGGCTCATATTTCAGGTTATAGAAATCCTGGTATGCCACTTCCGAAGAAAAATATTCGTCGGCGAGTCCGGCAAAACTGTGTCCGAATTCGTGTGTAAATACAACCGGTGTTTTGGGGTGGTCTGCAGTTCCGCATGCATAGAAGTTATACATTCCGCCCCCTCCGTAAGTATCCGTATTAACCAGAATGAAAATGGCATCGCAGGGAACATTCCAAACGGCATCACGAACGGGTTTCATGTCTTGTGTTGTCAGATAACGGTCTACTCCGAAGGTATAATACCCCGTGTTGAGGGCGGTATTTTTAAATATGCCTTTTCCGGATACATCCGTACCGGACTCTTCTGAAATTACTTCTACAGCCCAAACATTAAAATCATTTTTATAATCAGTGAAGGGAGGCGTAGCGAATAATGCATCGGTAAAACGTTTGGCATCTGATACGAATTTTTCCTGTTCATTGGCTGTATAGCCTTCCCCGATAAAAACCAGGTCGACTTTTTCTGATGAATTGCCATTGTTTAAAACCGGATAGACTTTATTATCTTTCAGTTTTCCCCGGTCTATAAAAATGCTGGTTGGATCAATATCCATTTTTAGCAGGGGGTGAAATTTCATATCGGCTTTGTCGCGTGCCGTTATTTCGATTGAAACAGTTGATTTCGGGAAAGGAACAGAGATGCTGTTGTTCCATGACTGGCTTTCTGTTTTAGCTTGTTCTGTAGTACGCCATTCTTCAAAAAGCGTATTGAATCCTCTCGAATAAATCAGCTTATTGCTGGCTTTATCATATACATTAATATAATAGCCTCCATAGTTGAATTTGTCAATCAGATTTTTAATCGGACCTCCCCATACCGGTTCTTCGCGAAGAAGTTGGATCGCTGCAGATTGTGTTTGGGCATTACCACTTAGGGCAAAATCGACCCGGAGACTTTTTTTCTGAAAATACTTGTCGAACTCACTTTGTGCAAAAACGGATAGATTACAAAGGATGGCGGCAAAAAGAAGTAGATACTTTGTTCTCATGTTTTTAAGGTATTATATGATTGCGTTTATAGGATTCATTTTTGCAAATATAACTATATTTTGGATTAGGTCTTTTTATAAACTTTGTTTTACTTTGTGTTTTTGAAAAATCAATGTATATGAAACACTACAGGACGTTTATCGGTTTATTTATATGTTTAGTGGTCTGCAATTGGATAATGGGACAGGAAAAGAAAAATCTGAATATTGTATTTATTGGTAACAGCATTACTCAGGGAGTGATACTGGAAAATCCGGCTCACGATGCCCCTCCGGCAAAAGCGGCTCTTTATTTGAGCAAACAACCTTCTGTCGGCTCTGTGAAGTATGCCAACCGGGGAGTAAGCGGTTGTACTACGGTTGATTATTTGCCGCAGACAGAAAATCTGTTTCCGAAAGCTATTGTTGCAGCCGACCAGTTTAAAGATGAAACCTGGGCTACTTTGCTTTTCTCTATTATGTTGGGAACAAACGACAGTGCAATCACGGGACCGAACGGTGCGCCTACTTCTCCGGCTAAATACTATGAGAACATGAAAACGATCATCGATAAGTTATTAGCATTGTATCCCGATTGTAAAATCGTAGTACATCGTCCGGTTTGGTATAGCCCGAATACGTATAACGGGGCGAAGTATTTAGAGGAAGGCTTGAATCGTTTGCAAAGTTATTATCCGGAGCTCCAGTCGTTGGTATTGGATTATTCCAAACGTTTTCCCGGGCAAGTCTTTATGGGGGATACGGAGGGGTTCGACTACTTTAAAACTCATTATAAAACAGACCTTTTTCCGGAAGAAGGAAATGCCGGAACATTTTATTTGCATCCGAATGTGAAGGGAGCTGCCGTCTTAGGTACGTTATGGGGGAAAGCTATTATGAATGTACTATAAATACCTCGAAATATGGAAGATCTAATCAATACACGTTGCGGTTGGGCCGGAACGGACGAATTATACATAAAATATCATGACGAAGAATGGGGTAAACTCATTACTGATGATCGAACCCTCTTTGAGTTTTTGGTACTCGAAAGTGCTCAGGCCGGATTAGCCTGGATTACTATCCTCCGGAAACGGGAAGGATACCGGGAAGCTTTTCTTCATTTTGATGTGGAGAAGGTTGCGCAAATGACATCAGAAGACGTCGAACGATTGATGCAATTTGATGGAATCGTTAAAAACCGGTTGAAAATCAATAGTACAATCAATAATGCGAAACTATATATGGTTATTCAGAAAGAGTTCGGTAGTTTTTACAAGTATATCTTATCATTCTTCCCCAACCAGCAACCTATCGTTAATAATTTCAAGAGTTTGGGGCAGATACCCGGCACATCTTCCGAGTCGGATGCGATAAGCAAAGATATGAAAAAGCGAGGTTTCAAGTTCTTCGGCTCAACAATCTGTTATGCTTTTTTGCAGGCGGCCGGCTTTGTGAACGACCATTTGGAAGGTTGTTTATGCAAAGTGACTCAATAAGAAATGTAAGGCTATAGTCGTTAATGATAAAGGGCTGTTTGACTTTCAATTGTCAGACCGCCCTTTCCAGTTTCTCCGTATTGTATATGGATTATCTTTTACCCAGTTGATGGTCTAAAATGGCAATATGGCAATCGCCAAACAGTTTCAGTTTTTCAACAAGGTTTTTAGCTGTCGCTTCTTCTTCCACCTGTTCGCGGACAAATCCCCACAAGAAATCCTGGGTTGCTTTATCTTTTTCAGCTGCAGCAACATCAACCAGGCGGTCAATCAATTCGGATACATGTACTTCATGTTCGTATACATGTTCAAATACTTCCAGTGGAGAACCGAAAGCCGTAGGTACTACATTTATTTGTTCCAGTTTAACCTGGCCGCCGCGTTTTACTGAGTAGTCGATCATTTTGTAGGCATGCTCCATTTCTTCTTCGGATTGTTTTTTCATCCAGTGTGCACATCCGTCGAGACCGATTTGGGAAAAATGGATATACATAGAGAGATACAGGTTGGATGACCACATCTCAGCCAATATTTGCTCATTCAGAGCGTCTGAAAGTTTTCTACTTAAAATCATAATGGTTCGTTTTAATAAAATTGCTTTTCATTAAAACAAACCATTATAACGTAAGGTTTACCGTAGAACCGGATTATTTGATTTCAATAATTTTTTCTGCTTTTTTAGCTTCTTCTTCAGTCCGTTTGGGAATAGAGATATTCAATACCCCATTTTCGACTTTGGCTTCGATTTTGTCTTTTTCGACATTGTCGGGAAGCACCATTGTCTGCTGGAATTTACTGTAGGAAAATTCACGGCGCAGATAACGTCCGTCTTTTTTGTCTTCTTTCTTCTCTTCCTTTTTCTCCATCGATACAACCAAATTGTTGTTTTCGTCGATGCGGATACTGAAATCGTCTTTTGTCATACCCGGAGCAGCAACTTCAACCCGGTAATCTTTGTCAGATTCAATGACATTAATTGCTGGAGCTGTAGAGTTTGCTTTAATCATCCAGTCGTTGTCGAATAAATCATTGAATACATACGGTAACCAATTTTGACTTCTTCTCATCGGTGTCATAATACAGTCCTCCAATTATAAGTTAAACATTTATGAATTAATCTCTTGTTGATTTCGTTTTTAATCCGAACTCGTCAGATATATTTCAAAAGATGTGCCATTATGCAGATTGGCACGTTAATAGAAATAAAGCTTGATAAATGAGTTTGAAAAGGTGATTCCCAGACTTTGATTTTTATTCTTTCCCTGAATTTGATACATGTTATGTGATTGAAAAAATGACAGTTATCATTTTAACGAATGCTGAAATTCTGGCATAAGACGAACCGTTTTGGCATTTATATAGCCTTTGAATATCAAATATGTCTTATATTTGGAGTCTTGTAAATAACTGGTTGAATATGAAGAATAAAATAAAGGCTATAGCCGAACATTTGAAAATTGCCGTACGTCATAATCCGGTAGAAGTGATATTGACCGTATTATTTTGTATAATAGGTTGTGCATCCTATGATTTAGCTGATAAGGACTGGATTATATTATTGAGTTATTTTCCTGCCTTGTTTCTGGTTACCTATACATTAAATATATTGACTAGGGAAAAACGGTGGCGTTTTGTATATTATGCCTCATTTTTCTTTTTCATCTTTTTTTGGTGGAAAACGAAAGAAGATCTGGTTACATGGGTGATAGCTGTTCTTTTCTTTCTGATTGGCGATTGGAAAACGGAGAATAAAGCTTTTGTCAAAAAAGGCCTTCACTTTCTTCGGGCCTTCTTTTCCGCCTTTCTTCTTGCTGGGGTGGCGTACTTGTTGTCTATTGCTATCTATTATTCCATACAATATATTTTTGAACTGGGATATGGAAGTGAGAGCCGTTTCATGACTTATGCGACAAGTATTGCTTTTGCCGGTGTTTTGCCTCTTTTGTTCCTTACTTTTCATCAAGAGAAGGAAGAGGAAGGATATAATAAACTATTTGATGTTTTGATGAATTATGTCCTCTCACCCGCATTGCTTATATATACGGCTATCCTTTACCTTTATTTTATTAAGATTGCCGTATTGTGGTCTTTGCCCAAAGGGGCGGTTGCTATAATGGTTATGGCTTTTGTTTCTGCAACTTTTGTTTTTAAAGCTTGTCAGCCATTTTTACTTAGAAGATATTATGATTGGTTCTACCGTTTTTCGAGCCTGACGGTATTACCCGCTCTGATTATGTTTTGGGTTGGAACTTCCTATCGTGTCAACCAGTATGGCTATACCGAAGACCGGGTTTATCTGGTGATAGTGGGTGTCGTTTTAACGGTAACAGCTTTGTTATTTATCTTCCGGCGTACGGGAAAATATCTTTATTCTGCATTATTGGCATTCGTATTACTCATTACGTTTACTTATATCCCCGGAATAACGGTAAAAGATATAGAACGGAGGTCGCAAGAGGGAAGAGAAAATACCGGAGGGGATATTTCCGGATATAACTATTCATCTGTTTTTATTGAAAATACGAATCCGGTGGATATTGCATCTTATAAGACCATGCAAAAGGTCTATTCTTATAAAAGGGATACTAGTATGATGTGGACTTTGGTTGAGAAGGATACGCTCTTTTTATATGATAAAAATGAACATTTGATTTTTCGGGAACATATACCGACTTTATTTAAAAGACAGATGGAGAAAGTCGGGCTTACTCCGTTCGATTCGATAAAGAAAGCCGATTATCCGGCATTGCTGCGGATAGATTTGGATTCGGCTTTACTCTTATTGGATGAAATATCTGTGGAACGTTTTTATCCGGATTCAGCCTATACCGTAAATGCTATTTATCCGGGATTTTATTTGAAGAAATAGATTCTACATGATAAGTATCATTTTCCCGTGTCATAGTTATGAATTTTGTAAATCATAGTTATGATTTGGAAAAATGATACTTATGATTTTATTGTAGCATTTGGAATAATTTGTCCAGTTTCGGTGCCATGATAATTTCCGTACGGCGGTTTTTAGACCGTCCTTCGGCTGTCTCGTTATTATCGACCGGCATAAATTCACCACGTCCGGAAGGTTGGATCTGCAATGGATTTACACCGTAATCTTTTGTCAGGATACGAACGACAGAGGTTGCACGGATTACACTTAAGTCCCAGTTGTCTTTGAAGCGTGCAGTACTGATTGGTTTACTGTCGGTGTGTCCTTCGATGTAAACGTCGATGTCTGTTTGTTTGTTCAAAACTTCCGCCAGTTTGGCGAGCGCTTCTTTTCCTCGTTTGTCAACATTGGCACTTCCCGATTCAAATAAGAGTTTATCGGACATGGCAACATATACTTTACCGTCTTTTTCCCTTACGGTCAGTTCATCACTGCTGAATCCCAACAAAGCCTCTTTTACACTACTGAGCAATTTCTGAACTTTTGCATTTTGAGCATTAATCATATCCTGCAGTTCATTGATAGTGCGTTCCCTGTTATCCAGCTCCGTCATTTTCTGGCTGAGAAGTGCATTCAATTTTTCCTGTTCGGACATGTTTGCATTTAGCATGTTTTCATAATTACGAATGTTCTGCCCTAAACGCACAGTATCCCGTTCGAGACCGGCAAGGCGTGCATTGAGCTTGTCATTGTCATCCCGGCTGTTGGCGAGTTTGTTTTGCAAATCGTCTCCACGGGCGATAGCTTCCAATCTGCCGTTTTCCGCCAATAAATACTTTTTCTTGGTTACGCAAGAAGAGCATACAAGCAGTGCTGAAACTGCAATCAATAAATACTTTTTCATATAAATCACAAATTTGGCGCAATGTAATATTTATTACATTTTACTTATATCTTATTTAAGATATTTGTGCGAAAATAAACTATAATTAAGGCTGTATGAAAATTAGGGAAATAATAAATGCAATATTGCCTTCGACGCGATGGAAACTGTTTGCTATTGTTGTGGGAGGTGTTGTTTGCGGGCTTGGTGCTTATACTGCATTTGCATCCAGAGCTTGGAGCTATTTGTCTGATGACCCGTCCGGTTGTGTCAATTGCCATATAATGGCACCTTATTACGCCACCTGGAACCACAGTTCACATAGCAGGAATGCAACTTGTAATGACTGCCACGTCCCACATCAGAATTTTGCCCGTAAATGGATGTTTAAGGGAATGGACGGGCTGAGGCATGCTGCGGTTTTCACGATGCGGGGTGAACCTCAGGTTATTCAGGCTCTCGAGGGTAGTGCCGGAGTAATTATGGACAACTGTATTCGTTGTCATACCCAGTTAAATACCGAATTTGTCAGTACGGGGAAAATCAATCATAAGGAAGTTCTTGCCGGTGAAGGAAAAGCCTGTTGGGATTGCCACCGGGATGTTCCTCATGGAGGCACAAATAGTTTGTCGTCCACTCCTAATGCATTGGTGCCTTATCCTAAGACGAATACGCCGAAATGGCTGGAAGAAATGCTTACTGAATAACCGATAATTTTAAAATACGATTCATATGGAAAAGAAGCTGAAATCATGGCAAGGTTGGCTGTTGTTCTTTGTAACGATGGCAGTCGTTTTTGTATTGGGCATGTTTGCCTCGTCTGTTACCGAAAGAAGGGCGGAAATAGCGAGTGTCTTCAACAATAAAAAAGTAGAGATAAAAGGTATAGAAGCGAAAAATGAAGTGTTCGAGCCGAATTATCCCCGCGAATATCAAACCTGGACACAGACTGCGGATACCAGTTTTACAAGTCTTTATAATGGTAGCCAGGCGGTGGATGTATTGGCACAGCGCCCGGATATGGTGATTCTTTGGGCAGGATATGCTTTTTCTAAAGATTATTCAACTCCACGCGGACACATGCATGCTATTGAAGACATGCGTCATACGCTTCGTGTCGGTTCTCCGATGACTGATACTGAAGGTCCTCAACCGGCAACTTGCTGGACTTGCAAAAGCCCGGATGTACCCCGTATGATGGAAAGTATAGGGGCGGAAAATTTCTATAAGGCAAAATGGGCAGCAATGGGAAAAGAAATCGTGAATCCGATTGGTTGTGCCGATTGCCATGAACCTGAGAATATGAACCTGCATATCAGCCGCCCGGCTTTGATAGAAGCGTTCCAACGTCAGGGAAAAGATATAAATAAGGCGACCCCGCAGGAAATGCGTTCACTGGTGTGTGCACAATGCCATGTGGAATATTACTTCAAAGGAGACGGTAAATATCTGACATTTCCCTGGGATAAAGGGTTTACTGTAGAAGACATGGAAGCTTATTATGATGAAACGGGCTTTTCCGACTTTACTCATAAATTGAGCCGTACACCGATATTGAAAGCACAGCATCCCGATTATGAGATTTCACAGATGGGTATCCATGCGCAACGCGGAGTGTCGTGTGCCGATTGCCATATGCCTTATAAGAGTGAGGGTGGTGTAAAATATAGCGACCATCATATTATGAGCCCGTTGGCTATGATTGACCGTACTTGCCAAGTATGTCATCGTGAGAGTGAAGAAACCTTACGTAATAATGTATACGAACGCCAGAACAAAGCACGTGAAATGCGAGATCGTCTGGAAACAGAATTGGCAAAAGCACATATCGAAGCAGCTTTTGCATGGGATAAAGGAGCAACAGAAGCGCAAATGGCTCCTGTCCTGAAATTAATCCGCCAGGCACAATGGCGTTGGGACTTCGGCGTGGCTTCACACGGTGGTGCTTTCCATGCTCCGCAGGAAATTCAGCGGATTTTAGGAAACGGACTGGATAAGGCTTTACAGGCACAGTTGGCTGTAAATAAGGTGTTGGCTAAGTTGGGCTATACAGATGAGGTTCCTATGCCGGATATTTCAACAAAAGAAAAAGCGCAGAAATATATCGGTTTGGATATTCCTGCCGAACGTGCACAGAAAGAAGAATTTCTGAAAACAATCGTCCCGAAGTGGTTGGAAGAAGCGAAGGCAAATAATCGGTTGGCAAAGAATAGCTGATATAAGATAGTATGTGGAATAATACGTGGAGATATGCAGAAGGATGGACTATTGGAATAGGCTTGTTTATGACAGGCATAATCCTCCAGTTGACTGTGGGAAAAGTGGATACAGCTTTTGTGCAGTATCCGGTTAACCTTATTTTTGGAGGAGGATACTTGATTATTCTTATTCTTTTACATTTTCTGGGTCGGATAAAAACACCGCTTCGTTGGTTCTCCGGCTTGGAGGCAAGCATAACTTCATTGTTGTCGTTGTTAGTGATGGTTATCTTGATGGGGCTGACCAGGCAGGTCGCCCCATCTGAAAATCTTTCATCAGGCGGGTTGGCATGGTTAGGATTTATGCAGATGACTTCTTCATGGCCTTTCATTCTGTTATTCCTTTATTTTTTATCTGTTTTGGGACTGGTTACGCTTCGGAAAATAAGCAGTTTCCGGTGGAAAGATATTCCTTTCTTTTTGAATCATGCCGGGCTTTTTATTACACTTTGGGCAGCAATATTGGGTAGTGGGGATTTACATAGGTTGCGCATGACTGTTTCGAAAGATGCTGTTGAATGGAGAGCTATCGATGAAAATAACGAACTGACGGAACTTCCGCTTGCTATCGAGCTGAAATCATTTGTAATAGAAGAATATCCTCCGAAGTTAATGTTGATAGATAATATAACAGGGAAAGCCCTGCCGGAAAAACAACCGGTTAATTTCCTTGTGGAGGAAGCGCCGTGTTCGGGCAGCTTGTTGGATTGGGAGGTCGAAGTGAGCAATTATTTGCCGATGGCTGCTTGTGTGGCAAATGCAGATACGGTAAATTTCGTAGGCTTCAATTCGGAAGGTGCAACATCCGCATTATATGTTAAAGCCCGGAATAAGCATAGCGGGGCTATGCATGAAGGTTGGATAAGTTCGGGTAATTATATGTTTCCTTATGTAACATTGCCTTTAGATGAGAACATGGTAATGGTTATGCCGGAACGCGAACCGAAACGTTTTGTTTCCGACGTGATTGTATATAAGGAAAAAGATAAACAAAAGGTTGAAGCACGGATTGAAGTGAATAAACCGTTGAACGTTGCCGGCTGGAATATCTACCAGTTGAGCTATGATGAAACAATGGGGAAATGGAGTAATTCAAGTGTTTTTGAATTGGTGCGCGACCCTTGGTTGCCAATTGTATATACCGGTATTTTTCTAATGCTTGCCGGCGCCGTCTGCCTCTTCGTGCAAGCGCCGAAGAAAGGGAGGGTTGAATGATGGATTGGGGAAGTTTTATCTATATGGCTATGCCTGCGTTGCTTTGTTGGATTATGGCGGCATGGTGTGCTTATAAACCGAAAGGGTTTACTTGGGCTGTGGCATTGAATGGATTGGGATTGACTATCTTCCTTGCTTTTATCATAGGATTGTGGTTTTCTCTCGAGCGTCCTCCTTTACGGACTATGGGGGAAACCCGTTTGTGGTATTCTTTTTTTCTGCCTGTAGCAGGAGGTATTACGTATATCCGTTGGCGGTATAAATGGATACTGTCATTCAGTACATTGCTGGCTGGTGTTTTTATTTTTATAAACCTGCTGAAACCGGAGATTCATAACAAGACCTTGATGCCGGCTTTACAAAGTCCCTGGTTTGCTCCGCATGTGATTGTTTATATGTTTGCTTATGCCATGTTGGGAGCTGCCGCTATTGTTGCGGTATACCTGTTATATCGTTCCCGGAAACAGGCAGTGAGTAGCGATATGATGGCACTATGTGATAATCTGGTTTATGTGGGGACTTCTTTCCTGACAATCGGTATGTTGTTTGGCGCTATCTGGGCGAAAGAGGCCTGGGGACATTATTGGAACTGGGACCCGAAAGAGACTTGGGCGGCTGCAACCTGGATGGGAAATTTATTATACATTCATTTCAGGCTTCACCAACGTTTGCGGACTTCGGTGGCATTAGGGATATTGATAGGATCGTTTATTCTTTTACAGGTTTGTTGGTTCGGGGTAAATTATTTGCCCTCCGCACAAGGCAACAGTGTGCATACTTATAATATGGGTTGATTTATGGTAATTGAAAATTAGAAAATAACATCAAGGCTTATGAAAACACTATCAGTTATTATTACCAGTTTACTTTTATTGAGTTCCGGAATCATCCGTGCGGAAGAAAACGGGCACAAAGACAAGAAAGAGAATATATTCTTTATGAATGTACAAATACGTCCTCGTGCGGAGTATCGGAATGGGGCTCTTTTTCCTCGTGAAAAAGGAGAGAGTGCGGCAGGATTTATCAATAATCGTGCCCGTTTGTCGTTGGGATATGAGCGGGAGAATCTTTCAATCGGTCTTTCTGCCCAGCATGTGGGAGTGTGGGGGCAAGACCCGCAGATTGATAAGAACGGGCGTTTTATACTGAATGAAGCCTGGGCGCAATTAAATTTCGGTACAGGTTTTTTTGCCAAATTAGGACGTCAGTCTCTTGTGTATGATGATGAACGCCTTTTGGGGGGACTGGACTGGAATGTGGCCGGGCGTTACCATGACGCATTGAAATTAGGTTATCAGAATGCAAATAATAAGTTGCATTTGATAGTTGCATTTAACCAAAATGATGAAACACTTATCGGTGGAACCTATTATGCTCCGGGGGCACAACCTTATAAAACGATGCAAACACTTTGGTATGAACATACTTGCAGTAAAGCATTCCGTGCTTCTTTCCTTTTCATGAATCTGGGAATAGAAGGTGGGGACATCGAGAAAAAAGAGTCTGATACAAAGTTTATGCAGACATTAGGAACCAATTTGTATTATACGCCCGGTAATTGGTCATTTGGCGGAACATTCTATTACCAGTTCGGAAAAAGTAAAGCCGGAAAAGATATATCAGCTTTTATGTGGGCTGTTAATGCCGGTTATCAGATTGATCCGCGTTGGAAAGTGGCTATCGGCAGTGATTATCTAAGCGGAGCGGGTAATGACCCGGCCGGAAAATATAAGGCATTCGACCCTTTGTATGGAACACATCATAAATTTTACGGGGCTATGGATTATTTTTATGCCTCTTCTTTTAAAAACGGGTTAAACCCGGGGCTTTGGGATAATCAGCTTTCCGTGGCTTTCAAACCGGTAAAGAAAGTAAACCTTTCTCTTGCTTATCATTATTTTTCAGTAACGGGAGATGTTTATGAAAAAAGTGGAGAGAAAGCAAACCGTGGATTGGGGTCTGAATTGGATTTTCAAGTGGACTGGCAGATAATGAAAGATGTCAAATTGTCGGCAGGATATTCTACAATGTTAGCTGGCAAAACAATGGAATTGGTGAAAGGTGGAGATTCATCCAGTTGGCAGGATTGGGGATGGTTGTCTGTTAATATTAATCCCCGCATTTTTACTGCTAAGTGGTAAGAGTTGTTAGTGTTGGAAATTCTTCTATATTTGTAGGAGGATACGTCTAATACTAAAAATAAAACGATGGACATTACAGAAATATTTAAAATACCGCTTTTTAAAGACTTAACTTTGAAAATGCAGGAAGAACTGCTCGATAATCTGGAATATACGATTGATCATTATTCCAAAGGAGAGACAATCATCCGTCAGGGGTCACCCTGTAATGCCCTACATGTTTTAATAGAAGGGAAATTAAATGTGGATGTACTGGATGTTTCCGGCGTAGAAGTACGTGTGGAAACTATCCAGGCGCCGCGTACTTTTGCAACCCCTCATTTGTTTACCAAACAATGTGTTTTCCCTGCAACTTTTACGGTTGAAGAGGATGCGACATTGATAAGAATACCCAAAGACCATTTTTTTAAAGTGATGAGTAGCATGCCTCAGTTACTCCGTAGTTTCCTTTGTGTCAGCACAAGTTGTAATAAATGTATAATGACGAGATTGAGAGTCTTGTCTTTCAGAGGTATCCGCAGCCGGTATATTTATTATTTGTTAGATCATTTGGAAAAAGGGGCGGATGTCGCTGTAATAGAGCATAATCAGGTGCAACTTGCAGAATATTTTGGAGTGACGCGTCCTGCCTTGTCCAAAGAAATCCGGAAATTAGTAGATGGTGGTTTTATCTTGCTCCTTCCTAAAAATAAAGTACGTATATTGAATCGACAAGGGCTTGCCAGTATGTTGTGATAATAGCTAAAGCAAGGAGTGTGTTACTCCCTGTCTGTTTATTGTTTAAATCAATTATAATCTGTACCTTTGTCCGGTAAACAGAAATAGTAATGAAATACAATACAGAAGAAAAAAAAATGGCTATGCCCGAATATGGACGCAATATTCAGAATATGGTGGATTATTGTGTGACCATAGAAGACCGGGAAGAACGCAAACGTTGTGCCAATACAATTATAAATATAATGGGGAATATGTTTCCTCATTTGCGTGATGTGAATGATTTCAAACATATCCTTTGGGATCATTTGGCAATCATGGCGGATTTTAAACTGGATATCGATTATCCGTATGAGATTATAAAGAAAGAAGACTTATATACACGCCCTCCGCGTTTACCGTATAACAATTCCCGTATCCGTTACCGTCATTATGGGAAGACGCTCGAGTTAATGATACATAAAGCTACGGAATTTGAAGCAGGAGTAGAAAAAGACCAGCTTATCAAACTATTGGCTACCCAGATGAAGAAATCTTTTCTTACCTGGAATAAAGAGTCGGTGGATGACCGTAAGATATTTAAGGATCTGGACGAGTTGTCGGAAGGTAAAATCGTATTGGACGAAGATGTCCATAAACTACTGGAAAGCCGGGATATCCTTGCCCGCAATAATACCAACAACAGTAAAAAAAACAACTATACGCGTAAAGGCAGATGAGTTCGTTTGTCATAGAGGGAGGCTATAAATTATCAGGGGAAATCATTCCGCAGGGCGCAAAGAATGAGGCTCTACAGGTGATTTGCGCAACCTTGCTTACCGCAGAAAAGGTAACGATACACAATATACCGGATATCCTGGATGTAAACAACCTGATACAGCTTTTGCGCGATATGCAGGTGAAAGTGGACCATCCGGCTGCCGGAACCTATACGTTTCAGGCGGATTCAATAGACTTGAATTATTTGCAGACCGATGAGTTTCTGCGTAAAAGCGCCAGTCTCCGTGGTTCCGTGATGATTGTCGGACCGCTTGTGGCACGCTTTGGCAAGGCTCTGATTCCCAAACCGGGAGGCGATAAGATCGGCCGGCGCCGTTTGGATACTCATTTTGTAGGTATACAGAAGTTAGGTGCATGTTTCGGTTATAACCAGGAACGCCAGGTCTATGAAGTGGAAGCCAAGAAACTGAAAGGCACTTATATGTTGCTGGACGAAGCTTCGGTGACCGGTACTGCCAATATCCTGATGGCTGCCGTTTTAGCAGAAGGCAAAACAACGATTTACAATGCCGCATGCGAACCTTACCTGCAGCAATTATCATCTATGCTGAACCGGATGGGTGCCCGTATTTCCGGAGTTGGTTCCAATTTATTGACAATAGAAGGCGTTGAGGCGCTCGGAGGGACAACACATACGATTCTGCCGGATATGATTGAAGTCGGCAGTTTTATCGGTATGGCCGCCATGACCGGGTCCGATATCCTGATAAAAAATACAGGTTATGAAAAGCTGGGGATTATACCGGAATCGTTCCGTCGCCTCGGCATAACCGTTGAACAACAAGGGGACGATATTTATGTACCTTCCCACGATTCTTACCAGATAGATACGTTTATCGATGGTTCTATCATGACTATAGCAGATGCTCCCTGGCCGGGATTGACACCGGACTTGCTGAGTGTCTTTTTGGTTGTGGCGACCCAGGCTGTAGGGAGCGTACTGATTCACCAGAAAATGTTCGAAAGCCGCTTGTTCTTCGTAGACAAGCTGATAGATATGGGAGCCCAGATTATCCTGTGTGACCCGCACCGCGCTACGGTAATAGGATTGGGAAACCGGTTCAAGTTGCGTGGTTCCAATATGGTATCGCCGGATATCCGTGCGGGAATCGCCTTGCTGATTGCAGCAATGAGTGCCGAAGGAACCAGCCGTATTCATAATATCGACCAGATAGACCGTGGATATCAGGATATAGACAGGCGCTTGAATTCTATCGGGGCACGCATTACCCGTTTATAAAAATCTTTTGCGATGATAAAGAAGGAGGATGTTTTTAAGATAGGATTGTTTACCAAGCCTCACGGCATAAAGGGGGAAATCGGATTAATGACAAGCAGTGATGTGTTTGATGATTCGGAGGACCTCTATATTGTTTGCGATATGGATGGTATTCTGGTTCCTTTCTTTGTGGAAGATTACCGGTATAAGACAGATAATGTGATTCTTCTGAAATTGAAAAATGTGGATGACGAGCAGGCGGCGAGGGAGTTTTCCAATCGCGAGGTTTTTTATCCGCTGGATAAGATGGAGGATGACTTGATTGGCGATATTACCTGGGATTCATTTATTGGATATCAGGTTGTCGATGAGGCTATTGGTGAATTAGGAGCGATTACGGATGTCGACGAATCGACAATAAACGTTCTTCTTCAGATAAATCATAAAGGAAAAGAAATATTGTTGCCGGCGGCTGAGGAATTGATTCTATCTGCGGATCATGAAAACAAAACGCTGACTGTTTCCGTTCCGGAAGGTTTGCTTGATTTATGAAACTGACTACTAATATACATGGCACGGAAGCAACGAAAATTAAATAAGAAATCATTCTGGCACCGGATACGGTTCAAATATAAACTCTCCTTTTTCAACGAAGGGACCTTGGAGGAAGTTTGGTCGTTCCGCTTGTCACAACTTTCCGCATTTGCAACATTGGCTTTATTCGCTTTTCTGCTGATTGCTTTTACTGCTTTTATCATCATAAAGACTCCGATACGAAATTATTTGCCGGGTTATCTGGATGTGGAAATCCGTAAGGAAATCGTGCAGAATGCGTTGAGAGCGGACTCACTGGAAAGGATGTTGCAGATTCATTCCCTTTATCTGAATAATGTTTCCGGTATTTTATCCGGAACCATGCCGATAGATTCAATCCGTGAGATTGACTCGTTGGCCCGTACGAAACCGGATTATAATATTCCCCGTTCGAAGGAGGAAGAACAGTTTGTAAAAGACTATGCAGAGGCAGAAAAATATAATCTGACGGTCTTGGACCCCCACCAGGTACCTGCTGAAGGCGTGTTCTTCTATAAGCCGGTAAACGGGGTTGTGTCTTCCCATTACGAACCGGAATTGCGCCACTATGGCGTGGACGTGACCGCATCTCCGAAAGAAAGTGTGCTGGCTACATTGGACGGGACAGTAACCTTTGCCGGATTCGATCCGAATTTCGGGAATGTGATACAGATACAGCATAAAAACGGATTTCTATCTATCTATAAACATAACGAACTATTGCTGAAAGAAATCGGGGATCGTGTTGTGGCAGGTGAAGCGATTGCTCTGATAGGCAATACGGGGAAATTATCGACCGGGCCGCATTTGCATTTTGAATTGTGGTATAAAGGTAATCCGGTTAATCCCGAAGACTATATAGCTTTTTAATCATCCATGAAAAGAAATTTAGCCATATTAGGCTCTACAGGCTCTATTGGTACACAGGCTCTGGAAGTTGTCAGCGAACATCCGGACCTTTTTGATGTGTATGCCCTGACTGCAAACAATCAGGTGGATTTGCTGATTAACCAGGCACGTAAATACATGCCTGAAGTGGTTGTGATAGCGAATGAACAGAAATATCCGGAGTTGAAAGAAGCGTTGGAAGACCTTCCTATAAAAGTCTGGGCGGGTTCGGAGGCTATTGCCCAGGTGGTCCAGTCGGAGCCGATTGATATGGTACTGACGGCTATGGTGGGCTATGCCGGCCTGAAGCCGACCATCAGTGCGATTAAAGCCGGCAAAGCTATCGCATTGGCAAATAAAGAAACTTTGGTGGTTGCCGGTGAGTTGATAACCGCTTTGTCTGCCGAACACAAAGTACCCATCCTGCCGGTCGATTCTGAACATTCTGCCATTTTCCAGTGTTTAGCCGGAGAATGGGAGAACGAAGTGGAGAAGATCTTGCTGACGGCCTCCGGCGGTCCTTTCCGGACAAAGTCGCTGGAAGAGCTTGCTACGGTAACAAAGGCACAGGCATTAAAACATCCGAACTGGCAGATGGGAGCCAAGATAACGATCGATTCCGCTTCGATGATGAACAAAGGTTTTGAAATGATTGAAGCGAAGTGGTTGTTTGGCGTAACTCCCGAACAAATACAGGTGGTTGTGCATCCCCAGTCGGTAATCCATTCGATGGTACAGTTCGAGGATGGCGCCGTGATTGCGCAACTGGGCATACCGGATATGAAATTGCCTATCAGTTATGCGTTCTCTTATCCGAAACGGTTGAAGAGTAAAGCGCCCCGTTTGGATTTCAATCAATATGCCACCTTTACGTTCGAAGAACCGGATATGAAGCGTTTCCGTAACCTGGCATTTGCTTTTGATGCCATTCGAAAAGGAGGAAACATGCCTTGTATACTGAATGCAGCCAACGAAGTAGTGGTGGCAGCCTTCCTGCAAGACCGGGTGGGTTTTCTGCAAATGAGTGAAATTATAGAGAAAACAATGGAAAAAGCGTCCTTTATAACGGTTCCGTCTTATGAAGATTATGTGGCTACCGATGCGGAAGCACGGAGGATTGCGGAAAGTTTGTTGAGTTGAGAGTAGTTGAGTTTTAAATAGAAATAAATAGACAGTAGATACTAAATGGAAACATTTTTGATTAAAGCGCTACAGCTCATTCTGAGCTTGTCGATACTGGTGCTTGTCCATGAGTTCGGGCACTTTCTCTTTGCTCGTATATTTAAGGTGCGGGTGGAGAAGTTTTACCTTTTCTTTGACCCGTGGTTCTCATTATTTAAGTTCAAGCCTAAAAACAGTGATACGGAATACGGTATAGGCTGGTTGCCTTTAGGCGGATATTGCAAGATATCCGGTATGATTGACGAAAGCATGGATAAGGAGCAGTTGGCACAGCCGCCCAAACCTTACGAGTTTCGTTCCAAGCCGGCCGGGCAGCGTTTGATGATTATGATTGGCGGGGTTTTGTTCAACTTCCTGCTGGCTCTGTTTATCTATTCCATGATATTGTTTACCTGGGGAGATACCTATTTGCCTTTGAAGAATATGAAGGCGGGTATGAATTACAGTGAAACATTCCAGAATGTAGGTTTCCGGGATGGTGATATCTTGCTGAAAGCGGATGGCGTAGAGTTGGAACGCTTCGGGGAAGCAAGTTTCCGCCAGGTGGTAAATGCAAAAACGGTAACCGTATTACGCGATGGGGTAGAAGCTGAAATTGCTATACCGGAAGATATGATGCAACGTGTGATGCGCGACAAGAAAGGGTTTGCCGACCCCTTCCGTTTCCCGATGGTTATACGCGAACTGGAAAGCAACAGCCGTCCTGCGGCAGTAGCCGGGTTATTGCCTAAAGACAGTATCGTTTCTATAAACGGTATTTCCACCCCTTTGTTTGAAGACGTATCCAAACAGCTTGAGCAGAACAAGGATGCGGATATAACAGTAGGCTTTTACCGCGACGGTTTGTTGAAATCGTTGACTTTGCATACGGATACAGCCGGAAAGATGGGAGTAATGGTGATGTTGCCGACGGATTTGTATCCGACCGTAACTCGCAATTATGGTTTCTTTGAATCATTTCCTGCTGGTGTAACCTTAGGGGTGAACACCTTGAAAGGTTATGTAAGCGACATGAAATATGTCTTTACCAAGGAAGGGGCTTCCAGCCTGGGCGGTTTCGGTACAATCGGTAACCTGTTCCCTTCGGAATGGGATTGGCGGACTTTCTGGAAACAGACGGCATTCCTTTCCATCATCCTTGCCTTTATGAATATTCTGCCTATACCGGCATTGGACGGCGGACATGTGATGTTCCTGATTTATGAAGTGGTGGCACGTCGCAAGCCGAGTGATAAATTCCTCGAATATGCTCAGATTGTGGGTATGCTTTTGTTGTTCTCCCTGCTGATTTATGCGAATGGAAATGACTTGTTCAGGTATTTCTTCAAGTAAAGAATAAGATATAAATGATATAAAAAAATCGCCACTATCCGGACAGTTATTCCGGGTAGCGGCGACTTTTTGTTTATTGGTGTCAAATCTGATTGTATAGAATGAATATGGAGCAGGGGAATGACATATTTTGAAGTTGTACTTCAGTCAGGCAGCTCCTTTTTCTTAATTCAGCGTCAACCTTTTCTTGATTTCTTTCCGGTTCACATCGTCTTTGTGCTTGCCGCTGCCCAGCCAGTCATAGCTTTTGGATGACATCAA
>UQLN01000042.1 GCA_900541965.1 uncultured Parabacteroides sp.
GAAGGTATAGGCATCGCCTTCCGCTTTGGCTCCGAACACATAGACATCGAGTGTTACGATTTCGTTCTCCGCCTCGGTAGCAATAGGGGTATCCGCTTTTGTTTCCGTTTGGGTTGTTTTTACTGTGAGTTTGTTCTTGAAAGAGAGCAATACCTCACGTCTGTTTCCGCTATCCGCCTCATTCGTAGGCGAACGGTCTGCTTTGTCCGATTCTGTTGTACAGGTAGCAAACAGGTACAAATTTACGGCAAGTACCAATGCCATTCTGAAAAAGGTGGATAAACCTTGTCGTTTTGTTTTCATCTTCATATATATAGTTTGTATTTGTTATTACCCTGTTACTCTTCTCTTTAATCCGCGTTTATCCGCGCAATCCGCGTCAAAAACAAATCCGTGTCCAAGCACTGTTTAACCGGATATCTTCTTGAAAACAGCCCTCGTAGTTCGGCGTAGACTACGTTAAAAATTAGGATAAATAAAAAAAACATCATGCCCCGAAAGCTGTTAAGAATCATATATTCTCAGGCTTTCCGACATGCTTTTATAATCATTATCTCCTTAAAATCAAAGCATTAACATATTAATACCTAATAATTAGTTTATATATTTGTTGAGTTTAACGTAGTCTACGCCGGACCTCGTTAGAAAGAAAAGATAGGGTACATCGAATCAACACATCTACATTTCCATCTTTAGAATTACCGGCTTACTTTTTATATAGAAACTACGCATTTGTCGGATGAACCTTTTATGCTTATCTTTGATGCCATTCTATAAACAATAAAATTAAACGCATGAACAAACTGACAAAGTACACATTGTTACTGGTTGCCGGTGCAAGCCTGGTAGCATGTGCCGAAAGGAAAAAAGCGGAAGCGAACTTTAATGTCATTCCTTTGCCTCAGGAGATTACAACACAAAACGAAGCACCTTATTTATTGACTCCGGCAACAGTGATTGTATATGAAGAAGGAAACAGTAAGATGGAACGGACTGCCGGTTTTTTGGCTTCCTACATCAAATCGTCAGTCGGATATGATATCCGGACCTCATCCAAAGAAGAAGGCAAACCTTGTATTAAGTTGACGATCGATAAAACAATCAGCCATCCGGAAGGGTATCGTCTGTCTGTGAGTGATAAAGGAGTAGAGATAGCCGGGGCTTCGGAAGCCGGAATATTCTATGGAGTACAAACTCTGCGCAAGGCTATCCCTGCCACCGCCAAAGCTATGGATGTGGAACTGCCTGCCGTACAGGTTAACGATTATCCTCGTTTTGGTTACCGGGGTATGATGGTGGACGTAAGCCGTCACTTCCTGACTGTGGACGAAATGAAATCGTATATAGATATTCTTGCCCTGCACAATCTGAATGTGCTTCACTGGCATTTGACCGACGACCAGGGTTGGCGTATTGAAATCAAAAAGTATCCGAAACTGACGGAAATCGGTTCCAAACGTAAGGAAACGGTTATCGGCAGAAACTCCGGTGAATATGATGGAAAAGAATACGGTGGTTTTTATACCCAGGATGAAATACGCGAAGTGATAGATTATGCGGAAAAAAGATTTATCACTATTATTCCTGAAATAGACCTGCCCGGTCACCAGCAGGCTGCACTGGCATCATATCCGGAACTGGGTTGTACCGGCGGGCCGTATGAAGTGTGGACGCAGTGGGGTGTTTCTGAAGACGTGATCTGTGCCGGAAATGAGAAAGCGATGCAATTCCTTGAAGATGTATTGGCTGAAGTAATAGATCTTTTCCCTTCCGAGTATATTCATATCGGAGGTGATGAATGCCCTAAAGTACGTTGGGAAAAATGTCCTAAATGCCAGGCGCGTATTAAGGCGGAAGGTATAAAAGGGGATTCCAAACATAGCGCGGAAGAATATCTGCAGAGTTATGTGATTTCCCGTATGGAAAAATTTGTGGAAAGCAAAGGACGCCATATCATCGGATGGGATGAAATTCTGGAAGGTGGTCTTGCCCCCAATGCTACAGTAATGAGTTGGAGAGGTGTAGAAGGTGGCATTGAAGCTGCCAAGCAGGGACATGATGCGATTATGACTCCGAGTTCATATCTCTATTTTGATTATTACCAGTCTACCGATACGGAAAATGAACCGTTGGCTATCGGCGGATATAATCCGTTGGAAAAGGTATATGGTTATGAGCCGGTTCCTGCAGAATTAGCAGATAACGAGAAAAAGCATATTATCGGTGTACAGGCAAACCTGTGGGCTGAATATTTGCCGACCTTCTCACAACGCCAATATATGACAATGCCACGTATTGCTGCTTTGGCGGAAATCCAGTGGACGGAACCTGCCAAGAAGGACTACCGGAATTTCCTGGACCGTTTGGTTCGGTTGACTTCCCTGTATGACCGTTTAGGATATAATTACGGCAAGCAGATTTTTGATATAAGTGCTACATTCACCCCGGATACTGAAAACGGGCAGATTATAGTCGCTCTTTCCACGTTGGGAGGCGGTGATATTCATTATACATTGGATGGCAGCGAACCGACTGCTGCAAGCAGCAAATATGAGACTCCTTTGAATATCAAAGAAAATTCTGACGTGAAAGCCGTTGTGATCCGTCCTGATGGAAACAACAGCCGTGTATTTTCCGAGAAGATTACGTATGGCAAAGCAACAGCTAAACCGATCAAACTGAAAGAAGAACCCAGCAAAGGATATGCCTTCAATGGGGCTGCAGTGCTTGTGGATGGTTTGAGTGGGAACGATAATTATAAAACAGGACGCTGGTTAGGTTTTCAGGGAAAGGACCTGGATGCAACAATCGATTTGAAGGAACCTATGGAAATAAGTAAGGTATCTTTCAATACAAATGTAGTGAAAGGCGACTGGATTATGGGAGCTTCGGGTGTTACCGTTCTTGTTTCGGAAGACGGGACTACTTTTAAAGAAGTGGCAAATAAAAGCATTGCTTCTCTGAAAGCCGATGATAAGGACGGCCTGTATCCTCAGGAAATAACTTTTGCACCGGTAAAAGCGCGTTATGTGGAAGTGATTATCAAAAGCGATAAACTTCCTGCATGGCATGGTGGCGCAGGAAATCCTGCTTTTTTGTTCGTTGATGAAATCAATATTGATTAGAATCATATAATATTGGCAGGAGCGTCCTGCTAAAACGTAGGAAAGTCTGTCTAACAAACGCGTTAAACAGACTTTCTTTCATCATAGCCGAAAAATGATTAACCAAATAAACCTCGTACTCTGTCATCAAAAGCGGACAGTGCCGCTTTCGCTCCTTCTCCCATCGCTATGATTATTTGTTTATAAGGAACGGTAGAAACATCTCCTGCAGCATAAATGCCCGGAACGCTTGTCCGGCAATGTGCATCGATAATGATTTCTCCCGGCTTGTTTGTATCTACGATTTCTTTGAATGGCCCGCTGTTTGCGGCAAGACCGATTTGTACGAATATGCCATCTAATTCGATAGTCCGTTCGGCTTCCGTTTTACGGTCCTTTATACGTAATCCGGTAACTTTCTCTCCGTTTCCCATCACTTCAATGGATTGGGTATGCAGGAATATCTCGACATTCGAAAGGCTTTTCGCCTTCTCCTGTAAAACTTTATCCGCTTTCAGTTCGTCCATAAATTCGAGGACGGTTACTTTAGAACAGATACCGGCAAGGTCGATTGCCGCTTCGATTCCGGAATTTCCTCCTCCGACTACAGCTACATGCTTTCCTTTATAAAAAGGACCGTCACAGTGAGGACAAAAAGCAACACCTCGTCCGATATACTCCGTTTCTCCCGGAACATTCAGTTTTCGCCAGCTCGCACCGGTTGCAATAATAACGGCAGGAGCCGAGAATTTTTCACCATTGGCCGTTGTCAATAGTTTGTCTATTCCGTTAATTTCCACCTTTTCTATCCGGCGATGCTCCAGCATGTCGATTGCATAGTCGTTCATATGCGTCCATAAATCATCGGCAAGCTTAGTACCTGTAGTTTGCGGAACCGAAATAAGGTTCTCTATGCCTACGGTTTCTTTAACCTGTCCGCCTATTCGCTCCGCTACGACGCCTACTTTCAATCCTTTACGTGCAGAATAAATAGCAGCAGATGAGCCTGCGGGACCTCCGCCTATCACTAATACGTCGTAATCCTTTACCTTTGTATCCCCGGCGTTTTCATTCAGGCCATACGCTTCTTCCAGCTTGGATAGAAGTTCTCCGAAATCACTGCGTCCTACATGAATCAGCTTGCCGTCAGCAAATACGGAAGGGACTCCCTGCACCTTCATCTCCTCAACCTCTCTCTGGTTGATAGCTCCGTCTACTGTTTCATGTGTAATCCCGCTGTTTAAAGTAGTCATGGCATTTAATGCCTGCACTACGTCCGGACAGTTGGTACACGTCAGGGAAACATAGGTAGTCAGATGGATAGGACCTTTCAGGGATTTGACACGGTTCTGTATGCTTTCATCCGGAATATTTTTACCTTTTCCGTCGCTGTTGAGGATGGCAAGCAATAAAGATGTAAACTCATGTCCGTTAGGAACGGCACGGAATTTAATACCGGTGGGCTTGCCGTCTTTTACCAGTGTGAATTGCAATCCTTCCCCATCGTTTACCTGGCAGGATATTTTATCGGAACAAGAAGCTACATCATTTAGCAATTCCAATAATTCATCCTTGCTTTCATGTTGAGGTGAAACCCGGATATCAAAGGTATAGTTACCAGCCAGACCGGAAAATATTCCGGCAAGCTGGTTTTTCATTGCTACATCCAACATATTGTTTCAGTTAGATTTTACCAACCAAATCAATGCTTGGTTTCAATGTAGCATCCCCTT
This sequence comes from uncultured Parabacteroides sp., assembly GCA_900541965.1. Lineage (GTDB taxonomy): Bacteria > Bacteroidota > Bacteroidia > Bacteroidales > Tannerellaceae > Parabacteroides. The sequence goes on from UQLN01000042.1 coordinate 4,838, forward strand.
TCTTCCATTTGGCAGGGCAAACTTCGTTCGGATGGGAAGCTACGAATTGTGCAGCTTCAACCTTACGGAGCAATTCGTCGGCATTACGTCCGATACCGTTATCGTGGATTTCTGCAATTTTGATTTTGCCTTCCGGATTTACAACGAATGTACCGCGGTAAGCCATACCGTCTTCTTCAATCATTACTCCGAATGCGCGGCTCAATACACCTGTAGGGTCTGCAAGCATCGGATATTTGATTTTACGGATTGTTTCGGAAGCATCATGCCATGCCTTGTGTACGAAGTGGGAGTCTGTACTTACAGAATAGATTTCAACACCCATTTCCTGGAATTTAGCATATTTGTCTGCCATGTCCACTAATTCTGTCGGGCATACAAATGTGAAGTCTGCCGGATAGAAGAAGAAGATGGCCCATTTGCCTTTGATATCTTCGCTGCTTACTGTTTTGAAACTACCGTTCTGATATGCTTGAACTTTAAACTCGGGTACTTGTGAATTAATAATCGGTTCCATAGATTTTTACCATTAAATTTGTTATACTTATTTTTTGTTTCACTGCAAAGTTATGACGTAACTGGCTGATTGAAAGAATTTTTCAAATTGAAAAAATTTATCTGCCGATAGATGGCGTCTGTTTTTATTCTTTTCTTTCGGTATAAACAATTAATCTGCAGGAGTTGTTTCGCAGGCGTTCTCTTTACAGCAGGTATTGTCTGTTTCGAATTCCAGTGTAGCGTGTCCGATTCCTGAGGAATGGAGCCTTTCTTTTATTTCTTGTTTGATGGATTCCATCATCAAGGCATTGTTTATGAATACGTGGGCGGTAAGTGCCGTTTCGGTGGTACTGATAGCCCATATATGAAGATGATGCACATTTTTTACACCGGAAACCGAGTTGATTAATCGGGCAACTTCTTCAGGATTTGTTCCGGAAGGCACACCATCGAGAGAGAGACGGATACTGTCCCGCAATAATCCCCATGTGGAATAAACAATAATAACGGCAATGATTAATCCGATGACCGGGTCTACGATATACCAACCGGTACGGGCTATCAGAAGCCCGGAAGCAACAACTCCGATTGAAACTAACGCATCTGCCGCCATGTGTAAATAGGCTCCTTTCACATTCAGGTCTTTGTCCTTGTCTTTCATGAAAAGCCATGCGGTTACTCCGTTTATTACGACTCCGATGCCTGCCACCCAGGCAATGGCATCACCGGCTACCGGTTGGGGGTTAAATAGTTTACCGATACTTTCTGCAATAATAATACCGACAGCAACCAATAGGATGACGGCGTTTAATAAGGATACCAATACCGTACTTTTTTTGTAACCGTAGGTATAACTTGATGTTGGATGTACTTTTGCCAGCCGGAATGCAAGCATGGCAAGGACTAAACTTGCTACGTCTCCCAGGTTATGACCTGCATCCGAAAGCAATCCGAGAGAATTGAACCAAAAACCGGCTATAAACTCTGCAACGACAAATATCAGGTTTAATATAATACCTATGATAAATGCCTTGTTCAGAGAATTTATCTCGTGGTGATGATGATCGTGATGTTCATGACTGTGTATTTCCATATTTATTTAGTTTTTATAATAACATCTCAATACTTGTTTCAGTTGACAGTTCATAAGTAACAGTCGGCAGTCAGGCTTTGCATTCATAAAAGAATAGAAGGAGCTTTCTGCTGTGGCTTGTTAAATTAAAAAATAAAAAGAGCTATCCTTCACAGGAGACTCTTTTTATGTACGGAAATAACCAATAAAAATTTTCCGTAAAGTGTTATCATCTTATATGCTTACTATAATTAGCACAGGTTTTGATATAGCGATTATACTAATAGTGTTATGTCTTCTTTTAATGACATTGCAAAGTTAGCCCTTCATATAAAAGCTCGCAATACCTATTGGTGAGTAAAAAGAATGGCATTTCTACCTATTAATTGTGATTTTCTTATGAAAAAGCATTAAAGTGACCGTTGTTGCCAATGTTTGACCTTTGTAAGACAATCTTCAAGCTCTTCTTAAACGACAGTTTTACCTGTCTCAAATAAAAAATCTTTTTATACCTTTGGGAAAAAGAAATGATGTACCATGAATTTAGTAAAAAAACTCTATAACAAGACTGAGATACAAATCACTTCATTTGAAACGAACCGGGGAATTACCGAATATCATTTACTTCTCCAGCAGGTTGAGTGTATGGATGATTTTCATACGCAACTGCAATCCATACAGGAAGCCTATAGTGCTTGTGTTATGGAGCTTTCGGGGAATCCCAGTTGTCTGTTCCGCCGTTATTTTTTAAGTGATGTAACGAACCAGACGGAAGAGTTGATGGAGCGGGAGAGGTTACAGCCTTATTGTGCTTTATCCATCGTACAACAAGCTCCAATGAATGGAACTAAGATTGCACTTTGGGCATGGTTGCAGACAGGTGTACAGACCCGGGTGCTATCCAGCGGCTTGTTTGAAGCCAGTCATGGCAATTACCGTCAAATTATTGGAGCAAATCTTTGTAATAAGGCAGCCAATTCAGAATACCAGACACGTCTTATTTTCCGGGATTATATTATGCAGCTCATGAGTGCTGGATGTACTTTGGCTGCCAATTGTTTGCGTACCTGGATATTTGTACAAAATGTGGATGTGAATTATCCCGGAGTAGTGAAAGCACGTAAAGAAGTATTCGCTACACAAAACCTGAAGGAAGATACTCATTATATTGCAAGTACCGGAATCGAAGGGCGGCATGTCGATCCGATGGTTTTCGTAACAATGGATACGTATGCGGTATCGGGAATAGTTCCGGAACAAGTTCGTTATCTCTATGCCCCGACTCATTTAAATAAAACATATGAATATGGTGTGACGTTTGAACGAGGCGTTGCTGTTACTTATGGAGATCGTCGGCATATCTTTATTTCAGGTACTGCCAGTATCGACAACCATGGAGATATTGTTTATCCCGGTGATGTGATTCGACAGGCCGGACGTATGATCGAGAATATAACCGCCTTGTTGCAAGAAGCGAATGCTACCCTCAATGATATTATGCAAGCGATTATTTATGTGCGTGATACAGCAGATTATGCACGGATAAAACAGTTTATGATTACTAATTATCCGGAAATGTCTTATTTGATTGTCCGCGCCCCGGTTTGCCGTACAGGTTGGCTGGTTGAAATTGAGTGTACGGCTATAACGAAGGAAGGGAATGAGGCTTTTGCTGTATTGTGAAAATTTTAAACTTTTGTTGTTTGGCTAGGTATTTGTTTGTTAATGATGGTTTATTATTATGTGTTAGTAAAAACTACAATGTTGTTGTTCTTGAATCAAAATGAACAGTCAGTGGCAAGTGGCGTTTTTGATAATCAAGCCGCATCGCTTTTTAGCGAGTGAAATATTTGATTATGAACTTAATATGTGGGTGTTAACGTAATTAAAATGGAGTTTTTTTTAATAGATAAATAAATCTATTTTTGTGAAGAAATAGATAACCCTAATTATTATTGTCTAATAAAAAATGTTGTTGTGTAACCAATGATCTATAATTAGGAGATCGTTTGTTCAAAAAAAGCTTTTGTAAAAGATGTATTTGTTTAAGAAAATAAACTAACTCCATAAGTAATCTGATATACTTTATGTAATAATAAAGAATGTGATGAATTTATTTATAGCCACTCCACATTCTTAATACTATTCTTAACTGCATCCAATGGGTGGGGATGTTTTTTAACCATATGAGAAATAAGAAGACAACTTTCATTTTGGCACTTCTTAGTACAGCGCTGCTGTTCACTGGGTGTCATAAGAAATTAGATGAACGATTATCTGATTTGGAACAATTCAATGCTGATTATTATACTTCAGCAGACTTCCACAATTTGTTGACAAAATTTTCTGCATCTTATGTTGCAGGAGTGCGGGATAGTTTAAGTACGCAAAGTTCCGATATATCCGTGCTACATGGAAAACATTCAGTACTAAAAGAGCAATCAGATGCCACGCAAACTCTTTTAAATACAACTATTGGAAGGCATGAAAGTTTACAGACAGAAGTTGTTAAGGCACAGTCTGATATACAGCAAGGACAACAAAAACAAGCAGCATTGGAAGCTGAAATAGTCCAGGCTCAGGCTGATATTCAGGAAACAATCCGGAAATACGGAGAGTTAAGTAAAGAAGTAGAACAGGCAAAAACTGATTTGGCAAATCTGGTTAAAATGCATGAGACTCTGGATAAGGAGGTGAAACAAGCTCAGACAAAAGCCGATTCGGCTGCAGCAGCATGTGAAGCTTTGAAGGTTGAAGTTGCAGCAATAAAAGAAGTTGCAGATAATGCGCTTAAAGAAGTTCAACGGGTTGAAGCTGAGTTGAATAGTAAATTGTCTTCATTGGAAAGCTCCGTATTGGCTCTTCAACAAAACATGGTTATCACATCTGTTCAGACAGATGCAAAGAATAATTATATAATTAAATATAAAGAAGGGAAAGATGCAGAAGAAAAGACTATAAATGTAGCTAATTCTGAGAATCTTGATTTCAGCAAGGTTCAGCTTGTCGGTAAAGATAATTTGGCTTATACTTTTGCAATCACAAATGATGGTCAGACCGATACATTTACTCTTCCGGCAGCACGCGATTTTATCACAAGTATCGTTGTTGTGAGCAGTACTTATAAAGATGCTGTAACGAATAAACCGGCTATGAATATCGTTTTGAATACATCGAACGGGACTTCTTTGAGTGGTGTGACACAGACATCTTTCCATTTGATTAAGGGACAAACAAAATCTACAGCGATAGAGGATTTTACCGATGTGAAGATTTATAGTATAAAGCGGGTAACAGACAGTAAAGTCCCTAATGAATTTGTTTTAGTCTTTGATAATATATCACAGAATTATTCAGGCTTGCATCTGTTATGGAGCCCGGGAACCAGCGGTGAGGTTAAAGTATTGTCTCCTGCATTTAGTTTATCTACAGTATCATCCATTTGATTTTAAGGGTATATGAATAATAATAAAACTTTCGTTATGATGCTATTGGGAATAGTATTACTATTTACAGGGTGTCATAAAAGATTGGATGAACGGATATCTAATCTGGAACAACATAATGCAGCTCTTTATACTTCAAAGGAATTTCACGATTTGTTAGTTGATTTTTCAGCATCCTATCTGACAGGGGTACGCGATAGTTTAAGTGTCCAGAGTTCTGAAGTTTCGACCTTACAGGGACATTATGTGATACTAAAGGCTCAATCCGATGCAACACAAACTCTTTTGGATGAAACTGTTGAAAGACATGAAAACTTGAAGGGAGAGGTGGCAAAAGCACAGGCGGACATATTGAGCGGGCAACAAAAGCAAGCCGCATTGGAAGTGGAAATGGCTCAAGCCCGGATAGATCTGCAAGATGCAATAGCAAAGCATGGTGCTTTAAGTAAAGAGGCTGAACAGCTAAATTCTGATATACAAGGCATGAAGAATAAGTATGATGCTTTGGCCATAGATATTGAAAATGCTCAGAAAAAGGCGGATTCTGTCATAGCTGATTGTGCAGCTATGGAGACTGAAATAGCTGCAATAAAAGTGACTGCAGATAAGGCTTCTTCAGAAGCAAAACGAGTTGAGACAGAGTTGAATAGTAAATTATCTGCATTGGAAAGTTCGGTATTGGCTCTTCAACAAAACATGGTTATTACTTCTCTCCAAACAGATGCTAAAGGTCATTATATCATTAAATATAAAGAAGGAAAAGATGGAGAAGAGAAAACAATCAATGTTGCAAATTCTGAAAATCTTAATTTTAGTAAAGTAAATATCAAACAGGATAATTTGGCATATACGTTTACTATAAATAATAATGGTAATACTGAAACTTTTACAATTCCTGCACTGCGTGACTTTATCACAAGTATTGTAATAGTAAGTGATACTTATGTGGATAATGCGACAAAGAAGCCTGCGATTAATATTGTTTTAAATACAGCTAATGGAGTCTCGTTAGATGGTGTTGTCGCTTCATCTTTCTATTTGACCAAAGGACAAACCAAATCTTCTGTGATCGATGATTTTGGTGATGTGAAGATTTTTAGCATAGAACGGGTGACTGATAGTAAAGTTCCTAATGAATTTATTGTTGCATTTGATAATATATCGCAGGATTATACAGGATTACATATATTGTGGAATCCAAATAAAACAGACGCTGTAAAAGTCTTATCTCCTGCTTTTGATTTATCGAATATTCCCGTGGTAACCAGCTTTTATTTGTTAGTGAACCCGTCTACTAGTCTTACTGACGGTGTGTTGATTAGAGAAAAACATAATCATAGTGGCTCAGGATGTAGTAATATAGCTTTTTCAAGTACGTCTGTCACTTACTATGCGGGATTGAAGCCTGATGCAAATACAGTTCTTGCTGCAAATAAGATAGAGAAGGTTGAAGTTGAAGTCCTAAAATTAAAGAGTAGTATTGTTACAACAGATGAAACTACGGCAAAAGACCTTTCTTTTTGGGTCGCTTATGATGTGAAAAGACCTGATTTAGATGGAGAAGTCGGTTTTGACGGGACAGGCTTAGTACATGAAAAAGGTTTTAAATATGATTATTACAATGGTAACGCTGTGGATTATAATGTTGATAAAGCAACCTATGGTAAAATACTTGGTGGTTATCCATCCAACTTTGATGCAAAAAATACGGTAGCTACAGGCTTTTCTGTTTCTTACGATAGTTCGGATAAAAGAAAATTTACTATTAGGAAAGCAAATCCGGAACAAGGATTATATGGTGTGATTATATGGGTAAAACGTGTTGATGGAGTGTATGCCCGTGGTATAGGATATATTTGGATTGCATAAAAAAGGAACCATCTCTTTAATATGTGAAGGAATCATCAGGCAGTTCTGGTTATGAACTGTTTGGTGATTCCTTTTTATATATCTCGCAGGCATTTTATTCTGCAACCTGTATTGTCGTAAAAAAGTCGTATCTTTGACAGGTTCAAAACCCTGAAAAAGAGAAGCGGAATCTATGTACAAAATAGGAAAATATAAAGAAACTGATAAAATGAGTGACCTGATAGGCGAAAACTATCCGATGGTGCTTGTAATGAGCCGTTTCGGGATAGCTTTAGGCTTCGGGGAAAAGAATATAGGGGAAGTTTGCAGGCTGAACGGAGTAGATACTCACACTTTTTTAACAGTGGTGAATTTTCTGACAGAGGATAGTATGGTTCCGGTATCAGAAATAGATAAAGGATTGTCTGTTGAATCGTTGATTACCTACCTGCATAATGCCCATGATTATTTTTTGAATTTCCGTTTACCCCATATCCGCCGTAAACTGGTGGAAGCTATAGAAGAATGTCCGGAGGATGTGGCTTTTGTTATCACCCGTTTTTTTGATGAATACGCGGAAGAGGTAAACAAGCATATGTCCTATGAGGAAAAGACTGTGTTTCCTTATGTACGCGGACTATTGGATGGAGTGAAGGATGCGAGGTATAATATTACGATTTTCCGTAAGCGGCATGACCAGATAGAAATGAAAATAACCGAGTTGAAGAATATCCTGCTGAAGTATTATCCGGGTCCCGGAAGCAATTTGTTGAACAGTGTATTGTTTGATATTTTTGCAACAGAACAGGATTTGGCATCTCATAACCATGTTGAGGATTATTTGTTTGTTCCGGTTATCTTGGCGCTTGAAAAATCATTGAAGTAGTGTTATGAGTAACCATTTGAAAATAGTGATTGCAGAACCATCCGCCATTTTGCGTTGTGGGCTGGAAACAATTTTGAAGAAACTGTCCGGTTTTCATCTCAATCTGACAGAAGTGATGTCTGCGGATTTGTTGGTGGAGACATTGCGGGCTGTAAATCCGGATATTCTTATTATTAATCCTGCTATGCCGGGCTATTTCGCCTTGGAGCATATTAAGGAAGAAGCCGGATGCCCGGATATGAAGTGTGTGGCATTTGTCTATTCAGTGGCAGACCAGGCATTACTTAGGTTATATGACGAACAATTCAGCATTTATGATAGCTCCGATGAAATCAAACATAAGCTGGAATTGCTTAATAAGATAAATGGAGGGGAGAATGGAGATAATGAAGAACAGCAAACATTAAGCTCCCGTGAAAAAGAGATTGTTGTTTGTGTGGTGAAGGGCATGACCAACCGGGAGATTGCCGACCGTTTATTCCTTTCTACTCATACGGTTATTACCCATCGGCGGAACATTGCCAGAAAATTACAGATTCATAGTGCCAGTGGTTTAACCGTATATGCTATTGTGAATAAGTTAGTGGAGCTGAGTGATATTAAGACATCCTGAGGGCTTAATATTAATTCCGTTTTCTCTTTCTTTAGTTATTTTTATGTGTGTTTTTTTGACCACGACTCGTTGTGTAATGGAATTATAGTATTATAAAAACTTTGTTGAAATGAATAACAAAACATGTAAGTTAGCCGTTTTAGGGGTATTAACTACTCTACTTAGTGCCTGTGCACCAAAAAATGCTGTTGAAACGTATGTGCCTGCAGCAGAAAATAATCTCCGTGCTCCTGCGGTACCGTTAGTTACAATCGACCCGTATACCAGTGCCTGGTCGTTTACCGATAATTTGAATGATGAGACAATTCGTCATTGGACCGGAAAGAATTTCCCTCTCCTTGGAGGAATACGTGTAGATGGAAAATCTTATCGTTTTATGGGCATGGAAGATTTTGATGTATCTCCGATTATACAGACTGCGGCTGCCGGAGCTTGGGAAGGACTTTATACGGAAAGCCAGCCTGCAGCAGATTGGATGGCAGCCGATTTCAATCCCCAAGACTGGAAAACAGGGAAAGCCGGCTTTGGAACAACGGATAATCCCTATTATTCTACCCCATGGAAAACCGATGATATCTGGGTCCGCCGTACATTCGACTGGCCTGAAGGAATGGAAAAAGAATCGCTCGTACTTCAATATTCACATGATGATAATATTGAAGTATATCTGAATGGAGCCTTGATTGCTGTTACAGGGAATGGTCTGGACTATGATTTGCTGAAAGAGATACCGGATGAAATCGCCAAGAATATAAAACCGACAGGAAATGTCCTGGCTGCCCATTGTCATAACAATGGAGGAGGTGCCTATGTGGATTTGGGGCTTGTAAAGAAAGTGGAACGTCCTAACTCATTTAACGAACGTGCCATACAGAAGCGTGTGAATGTGATGCCAACACAAACATTCTATACTTTTGAATGTGGTGGCGTGCAATTGGATTTAATTTTTACGGCTCCTTTCCTGATGGATGATTTGGAAGCTCTGACTTCTCCTTATAATTATATAACTTATCAGGTTCGTGCATTGGATGGAAAAGAACATGATGTACAGGTCTATCTGGAAGCTACTCCGCAATGGGCTGTAAATTCGGCAGACCAACCGGTTTCATTTGAAATGATAGAAAAAAACGGAATGTGTTACCTGAAGACCGGAACAGAAGAGCAACCCGTATTGGCAAAAACCGGTGATGATATTCGGATAGACTGGGGATATTTCTATCTTGCCTCTGAAAAATCACCTCGTATATCATTAGCGATTGATGAATATTCAGCAGCCAAAAAAGACTTTATGGCAACCGGAATGGTTTCCGGAAAAGCCGAAAATGTATCTTCTGACATGCAAAAACAAATGACCGTATTGGCATATGCGGATAATTTAGGGAAGGTGTCTCAAAATACGGTGGCAGGACATTTGATGGTTGGTTATGATGATATCTACTCTATCCAGTATTTCGGTGATAACCGTATGCCTTATTGGAAACATGACGGACAGGTGGATATTTACCAGGCATTTGAAAACGGAGCCCGTTTATATCCGGAAATAATGAAACGTTGTGGCGATTTTGATGCTGCTTTAATGCGGGATGCTACAGCAGCCGGAGGAAAGAAATATGCAGAACTTTGTGCCCTTGCATATCGTCAGGCAATTGCTGCACATAAGCTTGTAACAGATAAAGACGGTACGCTTCTTTTCTTTTCAAAAGAAAACTTCAGTAACGGTTCGATTGGTACGGTAGATATTACTTATCCGTCTGCACCTATGTTCTTATGTTATAATCCGGAGTTGTTGAAAGGAATGTTGAATCCGATTTTCTATTACAGTGAAAGTGGAAAATGGACTAAACCGTTTGCTGCTCATGATGTCGGTACGTATCCGAAAGCTAACGGACAAACCTATGGTGGCGATATGCCGGTGGAAGAAAGTGGAAATATGTTGATTCTTACGACTGCAATTTCCGAAATAGAAGGAAATGCCGGGTATGCCGCTAAGCATTGGGATGTCCTGACTGTTTGGGCTGATTATTTGTTAAAAGAAGGATTAGACCCGAAAAACCAGTTATGTACAGACGACTTTGCCGGTCATTTCGCCCACAATGCAAATCTTTCTATTAAAGCGATTATGGGTATTGCCGGTTATGGAAAGATGGCAGACATGTTAGGAAAGAAAGAGATAGCAGAACGTTATCTGAATGCAGCAAAAGAAATGGCAAACAAATGGGTGGATATGGCTGCTGATGGTGACCACTATCGTTTGACATTTGACAAATCGGGAACATGGAGCCAGAAATATAACCTGGTTTGGGACCGTTTGCTGGGATTCAATATATTCCCTGCTGAAGTAGCTACTAAGGAAATGGCTTATTATCGGACAAAACAGAATAAATACGGTTTACCTCTGGATAATCGTGAAGACTATACGAAATCAGACTGGATTTTGTGGACAGCTTGTCTGACCGGCTCTCCTGCTGATTTTGAAGCATTGATGCTTCCGGTATGGGATTATGCCAATGTAACGACATCACGTGTCCCGTTGAGTGACTGGCATTTCACTTCTACTGCATCCCAGCGTGGATTCCAGGCACGTTCTGTTGTAGGAGGTTATTTTATGAAGATGCTTGAAAATAAATATAAACATTAAAAATTAGCTATTTATGAAACAAATCGGAAAATCCGTTATGCTGGCTCTTGCCCTGGCTAGTCTGCCGCTGTTCTCTTGTGTAATGAAGAACAAGGACAAACAAGCAGAAACGATAACCTTTTCCAATCCACTTCCTGTTCAGTTCGGCGACCCTTATGTCTTACTGGCTTCTGATGGTATATATTATATGTATGGAACCGGTGGTGGAGCTGTCGACGGTTTTTGTGCCTATTCTTCTCCGGACTTGGTGAATTGGAAACCGGAAGGTCAGGTATATCGTGGTAATATCGAGGGTTCGTGGGGTGTAGCCAATTTCTGGGCTCCCGAGGTATACGAACGTAACGGTAAATTCTATATGTTGTTTAGTGCCGACTGGAAGGAAAACCCAACAAATGAATTGGAAAATTTCCGTATAGGGGTGGCTGTTGCCGATAAACCGACAGGCCCTTTTAAAGAACTTTCTTCCGGACCTTTGTTTGACCCGGGCTATCCGGTAATCGACGGGAACTTGGTTGATGACGGAAATGGACATACCTATATGTATTATTCCCGTTGTTGCTATAAGAATCCGGTAGAGAGCGAGATTGCGGAACAGGCAAGAAAAGCAGGCATGTTTGATGAGATAGAAGAAAGTTGGATTTATGCGATTGAAGTGAAGCCGGATTTGACAGGAGTAATAGGCGAACCTGTCCTGGTACTTCGTCCGCCAGTAAAATTAGATGACAAGCAGGCTGAATGGGAAAGCCGTTCTGTAACCTCTGGCGAAGTGAATCGCCGCTGGACAGAAGGTCCTTATACCTTCAAGAAAGGGGATACATATTATATGATGTATTCGGCGAACTATTTTGGAGGGAAGAATTATGCTGTCGGCTATGCTACGGCAAAGAATCCGCTCGGCCCGTTTACCAAATCAGCAGATAATCCGGTTCTAGAGAAGAATGTAGAGAAGGGAGGTATTGTTATAGGTACCGGTCACAACAGTATTACCTGGTCGAAAGACGGCAGGCAAATGTATTGTGTATATCATGGACGTACAGAAAAGACAGGTGAAGAACGTGTCGTTTTCATAGACAAAATGGGAGTTGACGAGAATGGTAAACTGTATGTCGAAGGACCTACAACAGCACAATAATAACTTGTTTTTCTAAGTATAGTGTTTCGTTTTCAAAGCATATATGTTTTGAAAACGAAACATACATGCTTTGAATTTAAAACATATATGTTTTGCGAAAGGGGGGCAGGTGGCTATCTCTGTTATCATAAAATATAGAAAAAACGCAATGGGATGACTTAGAATTCACCCCATTGCGTTTTTTCTATATTCTCATTATAAATAGATTTCTCCGAAATATTCGGGACAATGGAAATTAGGCTCGGGAAGGCCTATCGGACTCCAACTGACAAAATGCGGAAATGCCGTATTGTCGGCACATTTATAGAAATTACCCAGAATCTTTTCCGGTAAATTGTCAGGATCCAATCCCATCACACGAAAAGGAATAGCAACAACCAGTTCCCAGGAGTGAACACCTGTTCTCTCTGTGAATGTAGCACGTTCAACTGAAGAGTAGCGGCGAATAGATGCATATTCATCCGGTGTCAGGGATTTTTTGACGTCACGGGATTGACGGTGAGAGGCATCACAGGTGCCGATACAGTTAAATTCAAAATTGTAGTAGTTGTGGTCATCGACACGTTTCATGAAGAATTCCACACAACTGTCTTGATACACCGGGGACCCGTCTGTACTATATACAGCTTTGAGCGAATTTCCTTTTACAAAATAGCGGATGTACAAGTTTGCTTCTGTTCTTGCAATATCGAAAGCAACAATGGGTTTATAAGGATATTCTTCCCAGTTGACTACATCTATGGACTCCCGGCGTGCCTTGGCTTCCATCAGGTAGCCTACGGATGATAAGTCCAAAACGTCCAATGTTCCTAAATACGGTACTTTAAGTTTCTTCATTTTAATTATAGATTTGGAGTAACGGAAGCTGGAAATAAGCGGTCAGAAGCACTGATAAAGCCCCTATAATTGCTAGAACAATGATGACCGAACCTACAATCCTATTTAACAACCATATACCTCTTACATTAAACCATTTCTTCAGTTTAGCTACTATATAGGTAATGCCGAACCACCAAAGCACGGCACCCACTCCGATGAAAAATATGCCACCGATCAACATCCAGACCGAGTATTCCGGCAATATAAATCCGAATCGGGCAAATAATCCTATGTAAAGTAATACAATTAATACGTTGCTAAAGGTAAGAAGAAATGCTGTAATAAAATCTTGTGTAAATGATAACTTTTTTTCTTTTTGTTTTCGAAGCCCTCTAACCGGGTTGCTTTGAAAAATATAGTATCCGAATATGCCAAGGACTATACTTCCTATTAATTGAAGAGGTGCCTGGTTTGCTTCTACAAAATTGACCACAACTCCCATCCCCAGACAAGTGAGAGCTGCATATATTACATCTGAAAGGGCGGCACCCAAACCTGTGACAAAACCATGCCACCGTCCTTTGTTCAGGGTCCTTTGTATGCACAACATACCTATAGGCCCCATAGGTGCGGACACCAATATACCTATAACAATTCCTTTACTTATCAATCCCAGCATCAACCTTTTATTTTCTGACTGTAATTTGCAAAGATAATGTCTATTCCCGATAAAAACATGTAAAAACAAAAAAATGGTCTGAAACAATTGCTTCAGACCATCTGTTTTTGTGTTCAATATCGTATGTGTATGTACTACATTTTTATCCGGTTAGCACGGATATCTTTTAGTGTTTCCTGTAGCTTGTATACGATTTCCGGATGTTTTTCCGCTTCGTTTTCCTGTTCGGTGACTTTCCGCATATCATATAGTTGAGGCGACTTCTGATAGCCTGTTTCGATTTTGGGTCCCCAGGGCACCATTTTAGGTCCGTTGCTGGATTCTATGTATTTCCAGTCTTTGGTCCGTAGGGATAAAGTATGGTCGCTTGCCTGCTCTACAACCCAGGGACGGTCGGTCTGGTCTGTTCCCAGCCAGTTTCCTAAACGGTTGTAACTGTCGGGAGCTGTTCCTTGAGGTAAGGTTGCTCCCACTAAAGTGGCGAGCGATTTGAACCAGTCGATTTGTGAAACCAACACATCGGATACTTGCCCTTTTTTCACTTCTTTCGGCCAGCTCACAATCGCAGGAATGCGGGTTCCTGCTTCAAAAGCACTGTATTTTCCCCCACGGAGCGGTCCGCCCGGTTTGTGGTCGCCTGCTAATTCTTCAGCATGGTCATCGTAACCGTCGTCCAATACCGGACCATTGTCGCTGGAAAGAATAATCAAGGTATTTTCCTTAAGTCCGAGTTTTTCCAGAGCATCCATAAGTTGTCCCACGCTCCAGTCAAACTGCACGATCGCATCACCTCTTAGTCCCATCGGGTTCTTTCCTCTGAAACGTTCGTGCGGAAAGCGGGGTACATGCACATCGTTTGTAGCGAAATACATAAAGAATGGTTGGTTCTGGTTCTTTTTAATGAAGTCTATGGCATGAGTAACAATCGAATCTGCAATATTTTCATCTTTCCATAGCGCTTTGCCGCCGCCTTTCATATACCCGATTCGTCCGATACCGTTGACTATTGCCATATCATGCCCATGACTATGCTTAAGGTTATACAGTAATTCGGGATGGTCTTTGCCAAGAGGCTCGCCTTTGAAGGGCTCTACATAGCTGACTTCAATAGGTGCAGCGGGGTCGTAATTGGCAACTTTCCCGTTTTCAATGAATACACAAGGTACACGGTCGGCTGTGGCAGCCATAATATAAGAATAGTCGAAGCCTAAATCGCCAAGCGCCATTGGGAGCGGGGCATTCCAGTCTTGTTCTCCGTCTTTATCTCCTAATCCCAAATGCCATTTGCCAATGGCTGCGGTTGCATATCCGCTGTTTTTGAACATATCCGCAATCGTATAACGTTCAGGGCGGATAATCATACCGGCGTTTCCTGCAGCAATATCTGTCCCCGGTCGTCTCCAGGCATATTCGCCGGTGAGCATGGAATAACGTGACGGAGTACTGGTTGCAGCAGTTGCATGAGCGTTTAGGAAACGGATTCCATTTGCTGCCAGTTTATTAACATTGGGTGTTTCAACACGGGTGCCATTATAGCATTGCAAATCGCCATATCCCAAATCATCGGCATAGATAAAAATGATATTAGGCGTTTGTTGCTTTACTTCTTTCCCTTTTTGTGCATGAGACGGAATTGGGACAAATAGCGATGCCCCGAAACCTAAACCAATTAAGACGTTTGATTTCATGATATTATTGTGTTATTTGTTGTTTATCAGCATGCTCCGTTGCAGGAGTATGAAATGCCCGATAAAGGTAGTAAAATAGTTGACAGTTGACAAGTGACAGTTGACAGTTATTTCGGCTTTCAGCCGAGCAGGTTTGTATACCGGGTGCGAAGCCTAACTGTCAACTGTCACTTGTCAACTGTCAACTTAAAACGGTCTTCCTCCTCTTGGTCCGCCGAAACGTCTTCCTCCACCCATCGCATCGGCAGCGGTAGCCCCCCCTTTGAAGATGCTGAAACGGTAGATGAAATGTACCATGAAGTAACTGCTTAACGTGTTGTATTCCGAATCTGTGATATTTGTCGCCGTTACACTTCGGGATATGTTACTGCGTTGTTGCAGGATATCGTATATTTTAAAACGTAAAGTACCGGAGTTATTTTTCAGGAAAGAAAAAGAAGCGGCGGCGTTCCATAATACTTCTTGTTGTTGGTAGCCACTGGTATATCCGGAGTTTGTGGAATAATTAATGTCGCTTTCAACCTTAAAGTTCAAAGGCAGATAAATAGTTGTGCTTCCGCCTACTCCATAATTAAACACATTCTGGTTATTTTGTGCCTGAAGGGAGTTTGTTGTTCCATTATAGCTGAAATTCCCGTTTACTCCTAAATCGAGATAGGTGGAACGAAAATCGATACCGGCTCGTTCTGTAACGACAATGTTCTTGTTGGTGTTCTTTTCTCCGTTAATAAAACCATTGCTGTTATTAAAAGAGCCCATTGTCATCGTATTTACCGAGAATTTCTTGTTGCGTAACGGGGTGTTGAGCATTACACGGGCATTGGCCCCGTAATTCCCGTTTACGTTTTTATAAGTGGTGATTTTCTTTCCGCTTTCCTTATCGTATTCGGAATAGCTTACGATATCATTCATTACATAGTTTCCGTTTACCATAATCATGAATGCCCGTTGCTTTTCAGGAATAAATTTCTGAAAACGGATGGACAGATTATTGGTATACTTGGGGTTCAAATCCGGATTACCGATAACAGTATTTAAAGGGTCGGTCACATCGGCTACCGGCTGTAGTTGTGTCATGCTGGGCTGGCTGGTCCGGCCACTGTATTGGATACGCAGATTCGTGCGTTTGTCAAACAGGTAATTGAACTGTGCCATAGGGGAGAGGTTGACTACACTGCGTGAATATTTGGAAAAAATGCTGTCTCCCACGAAATTTTCGCTGCTACTGTATGAAGGGTCCAGATTTAATCCTAACGTATAGTTGAATTTTGCCCGTTGTGATTTGAAGCTGAGGCTGACCCGCTGGTTAATAAAATTATTGCGGTAGCTTTTGCTATAGGCTGTATCCAACTCTGTGTAATCTTGGGTTTCATCAGACCAGGCAAATGTCTTTTTTAACGATTCCTGCCTGTTCTGCCGGAAACTATAAGTGGCTTGAATAAAGTTATTGTGCCCGATAGGTTCTACCCACGACAGGTATGCCCTGTAATTATAACTGTTGTTGTCGTAACGGAATTGCTGGTCGATGATGGAGTCTTTATTCAGAAGTACATAATCTGTTTCCGAATAGTTCATACCGTTATTATATGAATCACTCAATCCTCCGGAGAGTGAGAAACTGAATACACGTCCCTTGTTGTTCAGCTTACGGCTGAAGTCTACATTCAGGTTCAGATTATATCCTCTCCCTTCCGATGAGTAGTCGGATTTTCCTTTATTTATGGTGTCCGAGTATTGGGTAAGTGTTTCGAAATCTCCACTTTCAACATTCCGGCTTTGGCTGTATCCGAAGCTCGGACGGACGATAAGCTGTGTTAATGTGTCGGGCTTCCATTCCATACGGAGGTCTGCCCCGATATTATTATTGGTTGTATTACTATAATTTCTTTCATTATAATATGTACTGCTGTCTCCCGTTAAAATATTTTGCTGGTTGCTTTTGCTGATTGCTTCATTATCAGAGTGTGAATAACGTGCATTACCTCCGATTGTCATTTTGGAATTAAATTCTTTACTGAAGTTTGCGCCTGCATTTCCGGAAGAGGTGATACCATTTCCTGCTCCCCGTCCGAAACCTCTACGGCCACCGCCTCCCATACCGGAGAACATGGTGGAAGCCAGGTCGGAGAATCCCATATTGTTGGTGTTATTAAGTCCTCCCATAATCGTAAACTGGTCATTATTTATGAAACGGTTTACCATCGCATTCCCTTCATATCTGTCCTTGCTTCCGTATCCTGCAAACGCATTACCAAACCATCCTTGTTTCATGCCGGGTTTTACGGTCAGGTTGATTACGGTTTCTTCCTCTCCATCGTCAAATCCGGTCATGATAGCCATATCACTCTTTTTATCGAGAACCTGCACTTTCTCAATCATCTTGGAGGGCAGGTTTTTAGACGCGACTTTCGGGTCGTCGGAGAAAAACTCTTCTATTAATACCTTTTTGATTTCTTTTCCATTGACTGTTACTTTTCCTTCGCTGCTGACTTCCACACCGGGCATTTTTTTCAGAAGGTCTTCCAACATGGAACCTTCGGCAACTTTATAGGAATCGGCATTATACTCCATCGTGTCGTTCCGGACCACTACTTCCGGAGCTTTACCTATCACGACAGCTTCTCCTAACTGGATACTTCCATCGGTTAGGGCAAGTTTGCCTAATTTAACGGGATTATTTTTCCCTGTGATACGAAGTGGCTGGTATAGCGGATCGAAACCGACAAAAGAGACATGTAATAAATAGCTTCCGGTCTTTATATTCTTCAATATAAAATCTCCGTTCCGGGCACTGGCTACGCCGCCGACCATGGAGCTGTCTTTTACATTCAGTAATCGTACAGTTGCTTGTTCGATTGGATCTCCGGTACCTTCCTCAATAATTGTCCCTGTAATGTCAACCTTTCCTTGCTGTGCATATGTGGATGTTGCCAGTAGAATTAAAAACAGAATTAGAAAATATCTTCCCGATTTCATAACATTAGTATTAACTTATCCGATATTAAGCTCGACAAAATAGACGCAAAAACAAGCGGGAAGTTTAATAAGGGTTGGGCTGATTTTAATTTATTAACAAATTAAAGAATGCCCGTCAGTAATGGTAAATAATCGTGAAGAACATGGCGCAAAATCCTTAAAGCTTGTGATATTCTGTATTCTACGGTTTTTATAGATATGCCGAGCTTTTCTGCAATTTGTACGTTTGTACATTCTCCGAAACGACTTAAGGAAAATGTTTCCCGATAGGTTTCCGGCAGGTTTTCAATCGCTTTCTGTATATTTTCTGTTAATTCATTGATAAAATAATAATCAGGGTCTTCAAATTGGTCTTTAATTTTCTCATATATTTGGTTATGAATACGTTCATGATATTGTTTTTTCTTGATAGCATTCAGGCAACGATGTTTGGCTGAAATAAAAAGATAAGATTTCAATGATGTCTCAATCACCAGGTTTTCTCTTGTTTCCCATAAAAAAAGCATTAAGTCCTGTATTAATTCTTCAGAATCTTCATCTGATATATATTGGGATGCATATTCGCAGAGGGGAGAATAATACTTTAGAAACAGTTGTTTATAAGCATCTCTGTCACTTACCTGTAGCAAGTGGAGAATCTGATCGTCGTTCATAGGCCTTGTAGATTTAACTGTTGTGGAAATTTTAAAAAAAGCGTGGAACTGTTAACCTATCTCCTCGGGAGCTTCTGGTAACGCTATATGGAAAATAAGCAACAGTCCACGCCTATGAAGACGTGAACGTTCTTGTTTACTATTTCTTCCATATTTGAATTTACCAGATTCCCGAGGAATAATAATAAACGTTTCTACGTTGTTTCTAAATTTCAGAAACAAATATAGAGGGTTTCTTTTATATACAAAGTATTTTATTTACTTTTTTATACAATTATCTGATAAGTTTTTTAAAAAAGTTGAAATTTGGTTTTAGGGTAATGTATGGATGGCATTGTCGTATATATAGAAACTGGTAAAATGGAAGAACAGAAAAAACATATAGAAGAACCGGAAGCTTCTTTATTATTGTCGTATATCAAGGATAGTGCTTCGGCAGAAGAATGCAGCATTGTTGAAAGTTGGTTGCATGATAAAGAAGAGAATGAGCAAACCTTGTTACAGATTGCCCGTATTTATCATGCACAATATACATATAGGCGCATTGAGCAACGTGATTCCTTTAAGGCTTTTGAGCTTATTCAGATTCGGCTCAAAAAGAAAAAAAATAGGTTGTATTTATTCCGGTTCATGAAATATGCATCAATAATCATCTTAATGATTATGACATCTGCGGTTACTTCCCTTTTTACAGAAAAGAAGGAATTACCTCACGACATACCTCAAATGGTTACTATGTGCTCTTCCGCAGGAATGAGAACGCAATTGACTTTACCTGATGGTACGATTGTTTTTTTGAATTCCAGAACTACTATATCTTATCCTGTTCGTTTTGATCCGGATGTCAGGAAGGTTGTTCTTGATGGGGAAGCTTATTTCAAAGTTAGCCATAATCCGGATTATCCATTTATTGTCTGCTTGAATGATAATAAAATGCAACTGGAAGTATTAGGAACAGAATTTAATGTAGAGTCTTATAGGACAGATGATGTGATTCATACGTCTTTGGTAAATGGTAGTGTAAAGATTCATGTACAATTGTCGGCAGATAGCAAAATAGAACGAGTGTTAAAACCTTCGGAAAAAGCTGTTTTTGAAAAAAACTCACAGAAATTCACAGTGCAGCGGGTCAATACTGCTTATGATACTGTTTGGATGGATGGTGTGTTGATGTTTAAAGAAACATCTTTACCAGAAGTGCTACGTCGGCTATCCCATTTCTATGATGTGTCTTTTGAAGTAAAAGATCCTGTTATTAATAGCTATTGTTTTACAGGAACTTTTGTGAATCGGCAATTGTCTCAAGTCTTAGACTACCTGCAAATATCTTCGGATATAAGTTACAATATTATTAGGACTGTTGAAGATGATAGCCATGGGATAAAACGGGATAAAGTGATTTTAAGAAAGAAATAGAATGTTGAATTAAAACGGAAAGGAGAAGCCTATGATCTGATATGAGAAAGAACGGAGAATGATAATAAAAACATACGAATTAATGTTACCTGCATTAATCCGTATGAAAACAAAGTTTTTTTATTAATAAATCACATGACAAATATATGAAAAAGATATCGAAAACCATAAGAGTAATGAAGTTAACCTGTATACTCTTCTTTATGTCGGTCAGTATGCTTTTTGCTGCCGACTCTTATGCTCAGTCCACCTCATTGACTATGAGAGTTACTGATAAATCAATAACAGATGTTTTAGAATCCATAGAACATCAAACAGAGTTTAAATTCTTTTACAATAGCAAGCTGGTTAATACAAACCGTAAAGTCTCGCTTGATGTTAAGAATGAAAACGTTTTTGCCGTCTTGGATCAACTGTTCAAAAATTCGAAAACCAGTTATAAAATAATTGATAAAGATGTAATATTGACAGTTGCTGATGCCGTTAAAACGGCTAAAGATGAATATGTCGTGAAAGGAGTCGTTTTGGATCAACGTGGCGATCCTGTTATTGGTGCCAACATTGTGGAAAAAGGTACTACTAACGGAACGGTAACTGATGCTTCCGGAAAATTCAGTTTAAATGTAGCGGATAATGCAACATTGGTAGTCTCTTATATCGGTTATGTTTCAACAGAAATACCTGTTGATGGCAAGACTTCCTTATCAATAACGCTGAAAGAAGATCAGGAAATGTTGGATGAAGTTGTCGTGGTTGGTTATGGCGTTACGAAGAAAAGAGATTTAGCGGGGGCAATTACTTCCTTGAAAACAGATGAGATCAAAGCTGGTGTTGTAACCAGTACTGCACAATTTTTGAAAGGACGTGCTGCCGGTGTGCAGGTTCGCCAAGACTCCAATGAACCGGGTGGTGGAATATCAATCCGTATCAGAGGAGCATCATCTATTAGTTCTAACAATGAACCCTTGTATGTTATTGACGGTTTCCAGACAGAGATCGGAAATCAGATTAATCCTGAAGATATTGCTTCTATTGAAATATTGAAAGATGCAGCAGCTACGGCGATTTACGGTGCCCGCGGTGCAAACGGTGTTGTTCTTATTACGACAAAGAAAGGTTCGAAAGGTCATTTTGAAGTGAATTACTCTTATAATGCTTCGGTAAAGAAATTGCGTAATCCTTGGGATTTAATGGATGCCCAGGCTACTATCAGCAATAGTATGAAAATGTGGGAAGAAAATGGAAGTACAGGAAATCCTCCTTACACGGCAGAACAGCTGAAGTATAAAGGTTCGGGTATTAACTGGATTGATGAAACTACACGTTCGGCAATGACTCAGACACACCAGCTTTCAATAGTTGGAGGAAGTGATAAGCTTTCTATGGCTATTTCTGGAAACTATATGGATGATCTGGGAGTGCTTGTAAATACTAATTTTGATCGTTTCAGTTCTCGTGTAAATTTGGAATATAAATTGACTGACCAGATTCGCTTTGGATCCAATTTGTATGTAGCCAGATCAAAAAAGAATTATCTGAATATGGGAACTAGCAGTACGACAGATAATGTTATCTATAATATATTTATGATGTCACCTCTAATGACCCCTACGGGAGAAGATGTATTTGGTGTGAAAGGGAAAAAACCTGGTATTCTTAATGAGTTGTATGATATAGATTTTGATGATGTTACAAATAATGTATATACTACGATTTATGGAGAGGTCGATTTGTTGAAAACATTGACAGCCCGTGTGCAATATACTTATAGTAATACGAACCGTAAATCACAAAAGTATTATCCTAAGACAACGAATGTTGGTAAAGCAAACGGTGGCTTAGCTACAATACAGAACTGGAAAACAGATCAGCAGCAATTAGATGCATTATTGACATGGCACCAGAATTTTAATAAAAAACACGATATTAAAGTGTTGGGAGGAACTACGTGGACTAAGTCAATCGGAATAAACGACGGGATGGAAGGTCGTGGATTTTCAACGGATGAATTTTCATTCAATAATATGGGGGCAGCCGGTTCAATAGATTGGATTAGCTCCGATCGGGAAGATAATACGACTGTATCGTTTTTCTGAATAGCAAATACATTCTTAATGCTTCTATTCGTGCAGATGCTGCTTCCAACTTTGGTAAAGGCAATAAATGGGGGTATTTCCCGTCCGGTTCAATAGCCTGGCAACTGGGAGATGAGTCATTTATGGAATTCACTAAACCTTTATTTTATGATATAAAGTTAAGAGCTAGTTATGGTATTACAGGTAATGATGGGATTGGTAATTATTTGTCTCAGCTGAAATATGCAATGACTGATGTTTATTTAGGGGGCGCTTCTATTGTCAAAGGCATGTATCCGTCTAATCCGGGAAATGAAGATTTGAAATGGGAATCAACTTCACAGTTAGACTTGGGTCTTGATTTCTCTTTACTAGACAAACGAATAGAGTTTAATTTTGACTATTATATCAAAAGGACTAAGGATTTGTTGAATCCTGTATCGGTCTCAACATCTACCGGAGGTTTCACAACTATGATGGGCAATAATGGAAAGATTGAAAATAAAGGTTTTGAATTGTTTATTAAAAGCAATAATATTGCAACTCCTGATTTTTCATGGTCTACCACATTAAATGTGTCAAGAAACCGGAACAAGGTTTTGGAATTGAATAAAGGAGAGGCCCGTTATGAAACCGTTTCACCTCAAGGCTGGTATAATTGGGAGGAATATTCTATTTTGAAAGAAGGTTATGCAATGAGTTCCTTATATGGATATGTATTTGATGGTATTATCCAAAAAGGAGAAACTTATTCAGCACAACCGACAGCTGTTCCTGGAGACCCGAAATTTAAGGATTTGGATGGTGATGGTTTGATAACGGAGAAAGACCGTAAGGTTATCGGAGATGGCAATCCGGACGTTATTTTAGGTCTGGGTAATAATTTTAATTATAAGAATTTTGATTTCTCATTTTTTTTGGATGCATCAATCGGAAATGATTTGTTAAATCTTTCACGTGTTGTCTTGGAAGATAGTAATCGTTTAATGGAATCGATGAACAGATGGACTCAGGCTAATCCTTCCAATACAATTCCTCGTAATAGCTGGAAAAAAGATTCGGGGATTAAATACGGCTCCTATATAAATTCCAGATTTGTAGAAGATGCAAGTTATTTAAGGTTACAGAATGTAGAACTGGGATACTCGCTACCAATGAAGAAATGGAGTAGCGTAAATAAATATGTGAAGAACCTACGTGTATTTGTTGGTGCTCAGAACTTATTTGCAATAACAAAATATAGTGGGTTTGATCCGGAAGTAAGTGTCAATGGTGGCAATGCAGTTGCTCAGGGATTGGACTTTAGTTCATATCCCTCTTACAGAATGTTTAATTTTGGGGCAAAAATAACTTTTTAATTGAAGGTATTATGAAAAAGATATTTAAAGAAGGATTTGTGTTTGTTATGATATTTTTATCAGCTGGATTTATTGTTTCCTGTAATGATACTCTGGATGAAGTTATCTATTCGGAATTAACAAATGATAATGCATTTAAAACAAATGATGATGCTATTGCGGCAACTAATTCAATGTATCAACCTTTGCATAGTGTTTCGGCTCGTTCGATATTTTATCTGAATGATATGACTACTGATGCTTGTTATCGGGAAGCTATGGAATGTGAGGTGCTTAATGAGTTGAAGATGAGCAGTTATCAGCATGTAGGACAGTCGTGGGATGCTTATTATAGAATGATAAGCCGTGCGAACATGGTTTTGGACAAAGTGGCCCAGATGGATGAAACGCTGTTTGACGATGATCCAGAAGCAGCAAAGGCATTAAAAGCCAGATTGCTGGCAGAAGCTCATTTTATGAGAGGATTTGCTTATTATCAATTGACAGATCTGTTTTATACTGTTCCTCTTATCATAGATACTGATACTCCTGTTGAGGCGGCTGTTCCTCCTGCAACATTGGATGAATTGGAATTGCAGATAGAAAAAGATTTGACAGAGGCGAAGAGTGTGTTACCTCAGAAATTCAGTTCAAATTTGGATGCTGGACGTCCTACTTTCGGAGCAGCAGCCGGTATGTTATGCCGTTTACATATGAGAATGGCCGGACGTAAACGTTTGTCTGGAGGTGATGCTACCGCGGACTGGCAAACTGCATTGGAAAATGCGAATGCAATATTATCTCTGAAAGGTAGTGTTTATAAGTTGCTGCCGCATGTGGCAGATGTCTTTGATGCTGAAACTAATAAAGGGCTATATAATGATGAATTGATTTTCACGGTTCATTCTAGCCATGATCTTCCTTCCGGTTCTTCTGATATTGGAATGAATTTTACCCCTTGGGAATATGATATGGGATGGAACTTGTTCAGTGTTCCTTTACAACTGACTTGGGAGTATGAAGTGGATGACGAACGTTATTCGGAGTTGTTGGTGACAAATTTCAGAGATGTGTATGATACGGATGAAACTGTTCCGCAACACTTTTACAGAATACCGAACTCAGTCGAAGAATCAGGTGCAGTATATGAAGAATCTCCAACGAAAGTTGTAAAAGAATTAGGAGCATCATATACAAAAAAGTATAAGTATTTACATACCGGAACGTACAATTATAGTACAGAAAATAATATGCCTTTAATTCGTTTGGCAGATATAATTCTTTGTAAGGCTGAAATTCTGAATGAATTGAACGGACCGACACAGGAATCGATTGATTTGATAAACGAAATCAGATCACGTGCTTTCCAAAGTGATATGCATAATTTGAAATTAGCAGACTATCCGAATAAAGAAACTCTGCGTAGTGCTATTTGTGATGAGCGTTTACTTGAGTTGAACAATGAAGGAGTGCGTCGTCCAGATCTTATCCGGATGGGACTTTGGAAAGATCGTTTGGATAAATACATTGCGGGTGTTAAGTTAAGATCAGAATGGAAAGAAAAAAATGCAAAAGATCCGAGTACAGCTGATTTTTCTTCTGATTGGAAAGTCTATCCACAAGATCTTACAGAAGATGATATCAGGCGTTATTTCCCTGCTCCTAAACGTGAATTGGATTTGAATCCGGCTTTGGCTGATTGCCGTAGCTTTGCTAAATAAAATATATTTTCGGGCTATCTGATGATATTTCAGGTAGCCCGGAAATATATTTAGTATGAATACAGATAATCTTCCATTGATTATATAATACCTTACATAGATGAAAACACTGAAAAACCTGTTAATTTTGTTTATTTCGATAGCTTTCTTTTCGTGTACGAAAGATGATCCTGCTTCTGGTAGAGATGTAATAATATCGATTCAAACTGCGGTTCAGCCGGAGAATGCTTTACGAGTTGATATCACACTTCAATTGAAAAAAAAATCATCTTGTCGGATAAACTATTGGAAGAAAGGAAACGAATTGTCAAAAAAACAAACATCTGCTTCGGAAGCAGCTTTATCACCTGTTATAACACTCGTTTTTTTGGAGCCGGAAACAACCTATTGTTTTCAGGTTGAGGCTATGTTTGATCAGGAATCTGTCATTTCTGATGAATATGAGTTTACGACGGATGCATTGCCGGTAGAGGTTCCGGTTTGCTCTATGATATCAGATAATATGAAAGAAGATGTCGATGGATATATTTTATTAATGCAGCCTGAAAATCCTGGATATGTAGAAGTTGTAAACCCGGAAGGAGTTGTCGTTTGGTATGAAAAAATGAATGAAAATGTTTTAGTTGCAACTTTCGATACTAATACAAATACTTTTTCTTGTATAACCGGAAACCATCCGGATAAGGCTTATACAGGAAAGATGCTGGTTGTGATGGATATTTATGGAAATAAATTATTGAGAAAGAATGTAGAAAATATGTATGTTCACCATGATATTCGTCGTCTGCCTGATGGTCGATTGATTGTGATTCATTATGTACCAAAAACTTTTGATCTTTCTAAATATGGAGGAGCCATAAATGAGAAGGTTTGGGGGGATGGATATTTTATATTGGATATGGAAGGTAATGTTTTGGAGTCATGGGATTGTTTTGGCGAGTTAAACCCTCAGGATGATCCGAATATAATGAAAACAGTTGCTATTACCGAAGTATTGGACAAGCCTATTAAATATAGGGAGGACTGGCTTCATGCTAATTCCATAAATTTTGATTCTGAAGGAAATTTTTATATGTCATTTAACTGGCGAAGTGAGTTGTGGAAAATAGATGCAAAAACCGGTAAAGTATCTTACAGGGTTGGTAAAAATGGAAATGTGAATTTACCGACTGAAGGAATTGCTTCTGGTATGCACAGTGTGTTTCCTGTTTCTCCCAATAAGATATTAGTATATGATAATGGGCTGACAAATCATATATCCAGAGCTTTGTTGTACAATATTGATGAGGTATCCGGAAATGTGACTATAGATTTGAATGTGCCGCTAGATGTTGCTTACACATCTCCTTATATGAGTAGTGTTCGTTTTATTAATGATAATTTATTACTTTTTGGAGGAACATTAAGTAAATGTATTGTCTTTACTACAAGAAAAGGAGAGGTTCTACGTACTTTAAGTACCATGTTTCAGTCATTCAGAGCGGACTATATTCCTGAGATAAATTACTAGATTTAAAATTGTGATATTATGAGATATTTGAATTATCTATTACTTGTTTTTACATTGATAGCCTGTACAAGATCAGGTTGGGTAATAGTTTCTCCTTCGCATTCTTATAAGGTTGTTTTACCGGAAGATGCAACGACTAAGGAGAAAAAGGCTGCTGTTGTTTTACGAGATTACTTGAAAAAAATTAGTGGAAAAGAACTGCAAATATCTTCTGCCAACCAAATTGAGAGTAAAGGTAATATTGTAATTTGTAGTGAAGGAAGGGATAAGTTTACCGGTAATAAGGTTCTCGGTTTGGGGGATGACGGTTTTCATATATATACGGATAAAGGTAATCTATATATTGTCGGAGGAACCGGGGATGGTGTAATTTATGGAGTATATAGTTTCTTGGAAGAATATCTGAATTGTCGCATGTATACAGCCGATGTACAGATTATACCGAAAAAGGAGACCTTGTTGATACCAGAGCATATAGATAATCGTCAGGTTCCGATTCTGAAACATCGATATTTGGGATACAGAGGGATGGGAGTGGGAGAATATGCTTTATGGAATAAATTGAGTCCACCTTTAGGAACTGTTGAATCTCATTGGGGGTTATTTGCCGAAAGTTTCGGGCGTTTGTTGCTCCCGGATAAGTACTATAAAGAGCATCCGGAATATTATGCCTATTATAATGGGAAGAGAGTTCCTTCCCAATTATGTCTTTCAAATCCAGATGTTTTGAAATTGGTAGTCGCTGATTTGAGAAAAAGAATGGCCGCCAAGCCGGATGCAATATATTGGTCGGTAAGTCAAAACGACAATGTCGGTTATTGTCACTGCGATAAATGTGCTGCAATAGATAAAGAAGAAGGAAACCCGTCGGGATCTATCATCCGTTTTGTGAACCAGGTTGCTGAACAATTTCCTGATAAAATGATTTCTACGTTGGCTTATACTTATTCGCGGGGAGCACCAACAAAAACAAAACCGGCAAATAATGTGAATATTATGTTTTGTAATATTGAGTGTAACCGGAGTTGCCCTTTGGAAAACGATTCTATCTCAGCTTCGTTCAGAAAGGATATAACAGATTGGTCTAAGATCGCGAAGAATATTTTTGTCTGGGATTATGTAATTCAGTTTAAAAATTTAGTAAGTCCTTTCCCTAATTTGAGAACATTGCAGCCTAATCTGGAGTATTTTGTAAAACATGGTGTAACGGGTATTTTTGAACAGGGAAATCGTGAGGTGGGGGGCGAATTTTGTGAACTTCGTAGTTATCTTCTCTCCAAGTTAATGTGGAATCCATCTTTAAATGCAGATTCTATAATTGCTGATTTCACGAATGGATATTATGGAAAAGGTGGAGTATATATCAAAGAATACATTGATTTGCTTCATAATAATCTTGAAAAGTCAGGGGATCGTTTGTCTATATTCGGAAATACGCTGGATCCTAAAAAGAGTTATCTTTCACCGGAATGTATTCGGCAATATGGAGCTCTATTTGATCGGGCAGAGATTTCGGAACAAGATCATCCAGCTGTTTTACAACGTATAAAAACAGCCCGTTTACCTTTGACCTATGTTGAGATAGAACAAGCTCGGGTAAATCCGTTAGGTGAAGGCAGTTTGTTTAAAAAAGAAAATGGTGTATATGTCTTGAACGATTCTTTTATAAATAAGATTAATGATTTTATTGCCTGTTGTAAAAAACAGGGAATTACTCGGTTGTCGGAGTGGCATACTACTCCTGATGAGTATTTGGAAATCATTAAATCCTATACAGATATGAACTTTAATGGAAATAAAGCATTGGGTAAGCGATATGTTATAATTCCGAATTTATCTGTAGAAAATCGAAAAGCTGCTCCTGATGTTTTGACAGACGGACTATATGGAACCAATGAATATTCATCAATGTGGCTTAGGGCAAATGAAAAGGTTTATGAAGTTATTATGGATATGGATACTTTGACATCTGTCTCTAATGTCGCGGCTCATTTTATGAATAATAATAGTAGTTCTGTCTTTTTACCGGCAAAAGTAGAGTTCTATATTTCTGAAGATGGTTCAAATTATCAAAAAATAGGTGAGCAGAAAGGTCCTGCAGTTGTAAATACGAATGGTCCGGCTGGATCGTATGCAAGTGGAACAAAGCCTATTCCGTTGTTTTATAAAGTTGCAAATGTAGATAAGATGGCCAGATGGGTGAAAATAAAAGTTACTTCAATCGGAGATTGTCCAGTATGGCATCCTGATGTTGGAGCACCTGCATTAACAATGATTGATGAGATTGTAATACAGTGAATTATTGAGAATAAAAACATATAGACATATGAAAAACTGGAAAATATATATATTATTGACTTTATTGCTGGCTTCTTGTTCTTTAAAGGAAAATGCAGAGAAAGTGGACTTAAAGTTTATACACGGGACTTATTCGGTTGAATCTCGTTTGAAGTCGAAAAATGAAATAGATAAATCTGATTTTCATAACTTTCAGTTTGTTTATTTAATGGCAGCCCCCCAGTGGAGTCTTGCTGATTTTGATTTGTCTCAGGAAGAAATAAATGAGAAATATGTAAAACACCACCACTATAAGGTTTCGGAGAAGGATGGGATAGCCTTAGTTCCTTATTTGATTGACAAAGTACATGTAGATAGTTGCAAAGTACTGATTTCTTTTCCTGGTACAACATTTGATAAAATCGTAGAGAATGATGTTCGGCGGGCTAAGTTTGCGAATATGATGGCTAAATTCGTAGGAAAATATAATTATGATGGGGTTGAACTCGATTGGGAGAAAACAGTAAATCTGAAATTACACTATTTGTTTATGGAGGATATTAGAACGGCATTGAATAAGCAGGAAAAGATATTAAAAAAACCGTTATATTTAACTTCTGCACTAAATTTCGCTGAAAGTTATACGCAAGCAGAAGCTGACTCTGTCAGTAAATATGTTGATTTCTTAAATGTAATGATGTATGATATGGGAGGAGGTATTTGGGACTCTGTTGCAACCTATAATACACCGTTGCAATTGATGAAAGATTTTTCTAAACGCTGGGATGTTTTTGATCCTCAGAAATTGTGTATAGGTTTGGCTAGTTATGGGTTTTACTATAAAGGTATATCTCCCGGGGAGAAAATGGAAAAAACATTGAATAATTATGGTAGATATATGGATTATAATGAGCTACCTCCCTTGTTACAGCAAGGATGGATAGAAGAGTATAATCCTGTTGAATGTGTCTCTTATTTCTTTTCTCCGGATCGAAAGGAGTTTGTAACGATGGACAATGAACGATCTTTGCATTCCAAAATGAGATGGATTTTTAGTAAGAATTACAAAGGAATATTCTGGTGGGAGTTTCATTCGGACTTCCAAATCATAGGAGATAAGGATGGAACGCATGCCTTAATGGATTATGTATCGCGGTTAATTGATGATAATTAATTATTCTTGTTACGGGTACAAATAGTTTTATTATACCGTTATAATATTACTGAAAGTGTGTCAAGACACACGAAACATCGAAATCTTCCCTGCCACAGACATCTGTAGCAGGGGAGATTTTTTGTGTTCGCCCAGCATGGGTACATTCTAATGGGTGTAAGTCCCTTACACACTCTGATAGTAGGAAGTGTTTAGCCAACGCCAAGGGTGTCCATCGTGAGTTGGAATCCAAAGGAAGGTCGTGGCAGACATCTGGTCTGACGTACAGAAACCGGATATAAGGCTAAAGGATGTGGGTAAGTCTGCACAACAAGACAAAGCCCAATAATTATCCGGAAACATCCAATGTAAATTCAGCAGGTATAAGATGGAAAGAATATATTCTTAACAGGGGAGGTCTCACAGGCGTGCGGATGTTTTTTTTGATAATTTGATCAAGACATTCGGTAGCTTGGAGGAAACCCGTAAAGGCCTGGATTATTTTAGAAGTGAGGTGAAAAAAGCTGGATTCCCTGATTTGCATATTCAACTGATTGCGGGTGGTGTTCCGAATGCTTCGATAGGATGGGATGACACACCTCGCTTTCCTCATAAAACTCAGGAAGATGTGGTACATTTCAATCAGTCTCCACAAAGCTTTGCCGCCTTTCTGCAAAAGGCAAAAGCGTACTGTGACAAACATCCGGAACAACCGAAATTGATAACTGTTTATGCTTGGAATGAATGGGTGGAAGGTGCTTACTTATTGCCCGATATGAAATATGGCTTTGATTATCTGGATGCCGTAAAAGATGTTATGATAGATGGTAAATACGAAAGATATACAAAGTAGCAGCCATTAGAAAATATTTTTTAGCCCTTACAAATCTGCCGGTTTTTCCGGATAGTGTTTGTAAGGGTTATTTTATTGTGTAGAATTAATCCCATTATTAGGATAAATTTGTAAATAATATCCCTTTATCTTACTTTTGTAAAGTCACTTATCGAGATAATTCCGGGTAAGTGGCTTTATTATTAAACTTTATAATCTAATATTGTATGAAAGCGAATTGTCTTTTCTTGTTTTGTCTCTTGTTTCTTTGTGCTTGTCAGGCTCCACCAATAGAGGAGTATAAAATTATTCCACAACCGGTATCAGTCTCGTATACACCGGGATTTGTCAAATTGAATAAGTTGCCGGTGATAGCTTATTCGGATGGATTGTCAAATGAAGCGAAATTATTGCAATCTTATTTAGCTTCTGATTTTTCTTTAGCTTCTGATTTGAAAGAAGGTGTAAAAAAAGCAGATATATCACTGATGCTGGAACCTACGGTCTTATCGGAAGAAAAAGAGGGATACATATTAAACGTAGCCTCCGGGAATATTCAGATTCAAGCAAATACACCGGCTGGTGTCTTAAATGGTATTCAGACATTACGGCAGATAATAAAGGAGAAAGATGGCAAATATCAGGTACAGAAAGCGATAGTGACCGATTATCCAGCTTTTTCGTGGCGTGCATTTATGCTGGATGAGGGGCGTTATTTTAAAGGAAAAGATGTTGTACTGAGTTTGTTGGATCAAATGGCGGCATTAAAAATGAATGTTTTTCATTGGCATTTGACGGAAGACCATGGATGGCGTATAGAAATAAAGAAATATCCCCGGTTGACAGAAGTGGGTGCTTATCGTGATTCTTCAGAGATAAATCATTTTGGAAGTAACGTATACGATGGAAAGCCTCACGGAGGATTTTACACACAGGAACAAATAAAGGAAGTGGTTGATTATGCTGCAAAACGTCATATAATGGTTGTGCCGGAAGTGGAAATGCCAGGTCATGCCAGTGCGGCAATCGCTTCCTATCCCTGGTTAGGTACAAGTGGCAAACAAATAAAAGTTCCATGTAAATTTGGTGTTCAATATGATGTTTATAATGTGTCGGATCCTCGTGTAATCCGGTTTATGGAAGACGTGATGGATGAAGTTATAGCATTATTCCCTGCTCCCGTATTTCATATAGGAGGGGATGAAGTCCGGTATGACCAGTGGAAAGAATCCCCGGCTATCCGTTCTTATATGGCAAAAAATAAGATTAAAACACCTGCCGAACTACAAGTGTTTTTTACAAATAATATGTCTAATTTGTTAGCCGACAAGGGACGTAGAATGATGGGTTGGAATGAAATTACAGGAGCTAAACTGCATGAATACCAGGATAAATCAGATACGGAAGTCAAACAACAACTGGCTTCCGGCACGATTGTCCATTTTTGGAAAGGAGATCCTAAGCTAATTAAAGAAACAATAGAACAAGGGTATGATATTGTAAATTCATATCATGAATATACTTATCTGGATTATACATATGAATCGATTCCTTTGGAAAAAGCGTATTCATTTAATCCTGTGCCTGATGGATTGACGGATGTGCAGCAGAAAAAGGTTTTAGGTTTAGGTTGTCAGATGTGGGGTGAATTTATCCCAACTGTGGAGAGTATGAATTTGAAGGTTTTTCCACGTTTGGCTGCTTATGCTGAAACCGGATGGACTGATATTTCGAACAAAGATTATACTCGTTTTGTGCAAACATTGGATATTTTTAAAGAAAAATGGGCTGCGCAAGGTATTGTAATTGGTTCGGAAAAGTAAAGAATGTTCAAAAGTATTAGAGGAATGACTATTGATTAATGCAAAGAGTAGTCATGTATGTGCGGAAATTCATCGCGTACGTGTACCATTAATAACCGTTTGTTGTGTTAAAAAAAAGATGAAAAAAAGTTGTGGAAATATTTGGAAGATATGTTTTACAGCACTACTTTTGCACCCGCATTCGAGAGAGAACGGCGGTTGAACATGATGA
>UQLN01000043.1 GCA_900541965.1 uncultured Parabacteroides sp.
TAGGGAAAAAGCCCCGCACGGTTTGCAGGATTACATCTGCCGGGAGAAAGGCTTTCGAAGAATATGTGCAGGCATTAAAAAGTTATATCGGAGAATAAATCCCTATACAGACAGAACGTGAAGCCGATTCATTGCCTCGCGTTCTGTTTTTCATACATCAAATACATTTTGTCTATGATTGAAACAAAATGCTATAAAATATAGCAGATTCCATATAACACACCATATCCTAAAATCATCATGACAGGAGTATCCATCGAATGCGGAGCAAATGCCTCAGCCAAAGTCATCACAAAAGGTATTAATAGGAGAGCCGCCACAAATTCATTTACATTATTAAAATCTTTGTAAAAAACCAACACACAAATTATACTTGTAATGTATACACAAGCACTGCCGACATAAGAGCGTATATATCTTTTTTTCATATTCCAGGAAGGAACCATATATTTTTTCTTGCCCCAATGAATACCTACAGGCTCGGCTAAACCGTCGCCAATCCCTACTATCAATACGATAATCAAAGCCAAGTGATGTTCATGGAGTAAATCTTCAAATACTTGCTGAGCCACAATACTAAGAAGCAACCCTGGAAGAATATTCCCCATAATTATCCATTTCAAGGTATAAGGGCGGTCTTCCGGGCGGTCCATCGAATTAAATTGCAACATAAAGAAGGTACTTCTGGTCCTGATTGGCTCTATTAATAACAAAAAGACAAGCAAGACCCAAAGTGTTTCCCAAAGATGGGGAATAATACCGTATGGCGCCGCTGCCGGTCCGATAAGAGGTATTATGTAAGCCGCAAAATGCTGTAATTTTCTTGTGTAATTCACTTTAAACCATTTGTGTGAATTCGCGAGAATATAACCATTCTCATCTGTTTTACAGTAATAACGGCATATCATGCCTCCGATAAAGGACATCACAATCATCACAAAAATCTTCAAACCGCAAAATGCAAAAAAGTTATAAGCATAGAATAACTCCGGTTGCATTTTTAACGTTACAACAAATAAAGATATCAATGCAATAATCCAACCCACTAAAAAGTAAAAATCAAATGTTTTTGTCCATTTGGTTAAATATCTTTCACTCGCCGAGATGCTATTGGGGCTAAAGGTTTCAGGCTGTTCGTACATACTATATAAATTGGAACTTAGATTTTTTCATTTCTGACTGATAAAGATAAGAAAATGAGATTGATATCTTCCGGAAAATTGCTAATTCAACCTAAGATATGCAGGCCTCAATTATCAATAATCAAAAGAAAAAACACCAGACAAACAAATCACTTAAACAGCTAATATTCAATCACATAAAACACCATTTCAGTTTTAGAATAAAATAACATCTTGCTTCATTTCTATAGTCCATACTAAAAACCATTTAAAGTATAATCCATCTATTTTTTCAAATATACAGGTACTATATAAATCAAAAAAAGGCCGTTTCATTTCTGAAACAGCCTTTTTCCATATAAATTATAATCGTATTCTACTTAAATAGCATACAAAGAGCTAATAGATTCGCCACTGCATACACGGCGGATAGCTTCAGCAAACATATCGGCTACAGACAATACTTTTACTTTCTCGCATTTCTTAGCATAAGGTATGGAGTCAGTGAAAATCATTTCAGTCAAAGCAGACTGGTCTACACGTGTGGAAGCAGGGTCTGACATCACTGCATGACTGGCAATAGCACGAACGGACTTCGCTCCGTTTTCCATCATCAGGTTGGCAGCTTTTGTAATTGTTCCAGCCGTGTCCACCATATCATCTACCAGCAAAACATCCAAACCTTCCACATCACCAATGATACGCATTTCTGCTACTTCATTAGCACGCAGACGGGATTTGTGGCAAATTACCATCGGCAAGCCCAGATATTTAGAATAGCTGCTGGCACGTTTTGTACCCCCTACGTCAGGAGTTGCGATACACAAATTATCCAAAGGCAATTCTCCCTTGATATAATCCAGGAACACAGATGAAGCATAAAGGTGGTCAACAGGAACATTGAAGAATCCCTGTATCTGGTCTGCATGCAGGTCCATTGTAATCAAACGGTTGATACCTGCCGTACTCAACATATCTGCGATTAATTTTGCTCCAATGGAAACACGTGGTTTATCCTTTCTGTCCTGACGAGCCCAGCCGAAATAAGGAACAACGGCGATGATAGAATGTGCAGAAGCACGCTTAGCAGCATCGATCATCAGGAGAAGTTCCATCAGATTGTCAGAATTAGGAAATGTGGATTGTACCAGGAATACGTCACGTCCGCGAATTGATTCTTCATAAGATACGGAGAATTCACCATCAGCGAAATGTTGGATATTCATCTGTCCCAGAGGACAACCAAGACTGTTGCAAATTTTCTCTGCAAGATACCGGGAGTTGGTTCCCGAAAACACCAAGAAAGGAGTTTGTGCACTCATTATCCGAATATTTATCTTAAAGTAAATAGATTGATTGTGGGTGCAAAAGTACAAAACTTATTTACAATAATCGCCTTATCATCCGAAAACTTTAAATCCCGGAACGATAAGGCGATACCTTTAGTATTATTATTCCTTGTAGGTAAACTTCAGCAATTTTCCTGAATATGCAGGAATCACGACCTGATAAGGACAAGCTTCCGTCAGTGTGCTGATATTGGTTTCACCTGTCAACAGGTCAGTCAGCATAGCGGCTTTATTATCATCAAAGCCAAGGGCCGTAAATGCTTCCGCCGGTATTTTAATCCGGACAGCCTGTTCAGCCTTGTCAAAATTGACAACAACCAGCAAGACTTCATTTTTCCATTTACGTAAAAAGACATATTGCCGATGCGGATTGAAATACGGATTACCCTGGTTCGCATACATCAAATCATAAAAAGCTCCTTCTATGATAAGAGGTTCTTTCTTCGCTATATTCAAAAGCTTCTTATAAGTCTCACGCAAAGTTCGTTGCTCCGGAGTCAACTTACCGCCATCAAACGCACCATCATTAATCCAGTTCCTCAAAGAAGCGAGGCTCCAATAATCAAAAATAGTCGTACGCCCGTCAAGTCCGCTGAAGCCTTCCTCATCCATGCCCGGCTCTCCCAGTTCCTGCCCGCTGTATATCATGACCGGATTTGAATTCATTGTAGCAGCCACTATCATGCCCGGAATACCCGGACGCGGGTCATTAGCAAAAAACAAAGAAGCGATTCGTTGCTCATCATGGTTCTCGAGGAAATTCAGCATATTATGCTGGATACCTTCCAACGATTGCCAACACGCAGATATAGTACTTGCCGGAGCTTGATTACACATGATTGCACGCAATGTATCATACAACCCGACTTTATCATATAAATAATCGAAATGTCCCTGAAAAATATAATTACGGTACTCCGCCGGATTATAAACCTCGGCAATAAAACAGACATCATGCATTTGCTTTACTTTCGGAATTACCCAGTTCCAGAACTCGACAGGAACCATTTCCGCCATATCACAACGGAAACCGTCCACACCTTTACCAGCCCAGAACAACAGAATATCCAACATCTTCGTCCAAGTATCAGGTATAGGATCGAAATGGCGGGTATGTCCGTTCACATAGTCGATTCCATAATTCAGTTTCACTGTTTCATACCAGTCATTCTTTCCGGGACAAGGATCGAAATGATCGTTTCCGGTTGCTTTTGCTGGGAATTCGCTATATTCAAAATCTTCTTCCTGTGCACCAAAATGCAACTGAAGAGGATTTCCCGGTATATAATAGAAATTATTATTAGGATCGAATGCCTTTGACGTATTATCATGCTGTCCCAAATCTTCCACATATGACATGCGGGCATCCGAATAATATTGGCGAGCCACATGGTTCGGCACAAAATCAATAAGCACTTTCAATCCGGAATCATGTGTACGTTTCACCAAATCTTCGAACTCATTCATACGCTTGGTTACATTATCAGCCAGATCAGGGTCTATATCATAATAGTCCTTGATGGCATAAGGGGAACCAGCGTGTCCTTTTACAACAGCCGCATGGTCCTTGCGTATCTGATAGGCCGTATAATCTGTAGTTGTTGCATGTTCGATAACGCCGGTATACCAGATATGAGTAATACCCAGCTCTTTGATTTTATTTAATGCCACAGAGGTAAATGCTGAAAATTTTCCAACTCCGTTATCTGCTATACTTCCGTTTTTTACAAGGGACGACTTTAAATTCCCGAACCAGCGGGGAAAGACCTGGTAAATAACCATTTTATTTGTCTGTTTCATCGCTTTAACTATCAACTTATTAATTATTAAGGGGTGAATTCGGAGCAAAACCGTAATTACTATGGCATCAGCGCTTTATTTGTCCTTGCCATAATAGCCTTCACCAATGTTTCATCTTTATTTTCCTGCACAACAACCTCAAACGACCTGAATGCTGCAACATAACCGACATTGACTATTTTCTCCACATTTTCCAGATCAAAAGTCTTGAAATCTCCAAACTCTTCAGCCTCGATGAGCACATCGCACATTTCACGGTCTTCCAACGTATTAGCCCGGAACATATAATGGTAAGAACGTTCTGCTATATGAAAAATCGTCTGTTTATATTTTTGCGGTACAAGCGGACTCACATTCACACCTATTACTCTCTCACATTCTTCCCTGATTATCGATACCGGGAAATTATGGAAAAGACCTCCATCCACATAATGTACGCCATTTATCACAACCGGACTAAAAATTATCGGAATACTGCAAGAAGCAGTTACTGCATCTACGATAGGACCACTACGAAATTCATGGCTTTCCCCATTATCCAGGTCTGTTGCCATTACTACCAAAGGGATTTTCAAATCCTCAATATTTTTAGTCCTTAAATGGCGTTTAAGGAAATAACGAAAACGTTTACTGTCGAACAAACCGGATTTCGGTATTTGCAACTGTGCAAACTCAGAAAACTCACGCCCGGTGAAAAGTTCCTTTATCTCATCCGCAGTATACCCGTCGGCAAAAAGCGCACCCATTAATGAGCCGGCACTTGTTCCAACAATTATATCCGGCGACAAACGGCATTCTTCCAATAATTTAAAAACCCCGATATGAGCAAAACCTTTCGCACCTCCTCCGCTAAGAGCCAATCCTAATTTATAGGTTTTATGGTTCGTTTCTTCCGTCATTTGCGTTTTGTTTCTTTTTATGTTGACAAATATGCTGTTTTTTTTAAAATGAAACATTATTATTTCCGAAAAAGTTTCTCTACCTTTTTATTTTTGTTACATTTACGGATAAAGTTCCTTATTCCTTAAAGAGCTTTATGTCAAAGTGTTTAAATTTCCATTAATTTTAAATCTCATTGCTATGATTACTACTATTTTTTGGATCATACCGGCAGCTTCTCTGATAGCGCTGGTATTTGCCTGGTTTTTCTTCAGGCAAATGATGAAAGAAAGTGAAGGAACTGAGTTAATGGCTAAAATTGCCTTGCATGTACGGAAAGGGGCCATGTCATACCTGAAGCAGCAGTATAAGGTAGTGGCTTCCGTTTTCCTCGTATTGGTAATTCTGTTTTCAATCATGGCTTATGGTTTTAAAGTCCAAAACGAGTGGGTGCCCGTCGCATTTCTAACCGGTGGTTTCTTCTCCGGATTAGCAGGTTTTTTAGGCATGAAAACGGCTACTTATGCTTCGGCACGCACAGCAAATGCCGCACGTAATTCCCTAAACAGCGGACTACAAATTGCTTTCCGCAGCGGTGCTGTTATGGGATTGGTAGTTGTAGGACTCGGATTACTGGATATTTCGTTCTGGTATCTTTTATTGAATGCCTGCATTCCTCCGGAAGCCATGGACCCTACACATAAACTGACTATCATAACGACAACCATGCTTACTTTCGGTATGGGAGCATCCACACAAGCGCTCTTCGCCCGTGTAGGTGGTGGCATCTATACAAAAGCGGCGGATGTCGGAGCAGACCTCGTTGGTAAAGTTGAAGCCGGTATTCCGGAAGACGACCCTCGCAACCCGGCTACCATAGCCGACAACGTAGGTGATAATGTAGGTGATGTAGCCGGCATGGGAGCCGACTTATACGAATCGTATTGCGGTTCTATTCTTGCTACCGCAGCACTGGGAGCTGCGGCATTCGTATCCTCAGGGAATGTGGAAATGCAGTACAAGGCCGTTATCGCCCCCATGTTGATAGCAGCCGTTGGCATTATACTCTCAGTCATCGGTATATTTGCCGTACGCACAAATGAAAATGCAACAATCAAGCAATTATTGAAAGCACTTTCCATCGGAACAAACCTCAGTTCCGTATTGATAGCTATCTGCACATTCGGTATCCTTTATCTATTAGGATTGGACAACTGGTTTTGGATCAGCTGTTCCGTTATTACCGGATTAATAGTCGGCATTATAATCGGACAAGCTACGGAATATTATACTTCACAATCTTATAAACCGACTCAGCGTGTATCAGCAGCCGGGCTTACAGGCCCTGCTACCGTAATCATTTCCGGGCTTGGATTAGGCATGCTGTCTACGGCAATCCCCGTTATTGCTGTTGTTCTCGGAATCATCTGTTCATTCCTGTTTGCTTCCGGATTTGATTTCGGAAATGTAGGTATGGGACTTTACGGCATTGGTATTGCAGCAGTCGGCATGCTTTCTACCTTAGGTATTACTTTGGCTACCGATGCTTACGGGCCTATAGCCGATAATGCCGGAGGTAATGCAGAAATGAGCGGATTAGGCAAAGAAGTACGTAAACGTACGGATGCCCTCGATTCGCTGGGTAACACAACGGCAGCAACAGGCAAAGGCTTCGCCATTGGTTCAGCAGCCCTCACCGGACTTGCTTTATTAGCTTCTTATATAGAAGAAATAAAAATAGGGCTAATCCGCTTGGGTGAAACGGTTTTATCCTTCGCCGATGGACGGACTATCGACATAAGCAAAGCTTCTTTCCCGGATTTCATGATATACTACGATGTGACACTTATGAATCCGAAAGTCCTTTCCGGCATGTTCCTCGGTTCCATGATGGCTTTTATGTTCTGCGGACTTACCATGAATGCAGTAGGACGCGCAGCAGGCCATATGGTAGAAGAAGTACGCCGTCAATTTAAAGAAATTCCCGGTATCCTGACAGGAAAAGCCGAGCCGGACTATGCACGCTGCGTAGGTATCTCCACCAAGGGAGCCCAAAAGGAAATGATCGTACCATCCCTTCTTGCTATTATCGCCCCGATCGTTACCGGACTGATATTCGGTGTACCGGGAGTTGTCGGTCTGCTGATCGGTGGTTTAAGCACCGGATTTGTTCTTGCAATCTTTATGGCGAATGCAGGTGGTGCATGGGATAACGCCAAAAAACATGTAGAAGAAGGCAATCATGGAGGAAAAGGAAGTGAGACTCATAAAGCAACGGTTGTCGGCGATACCGTTGGCGATCCGTTTAAAGATACTTCCGGCCCGAGCCTCAATATCCTGATCAAGCTAATGAGTATGGTTGCCATCGTAATGGCAGGACTTACGGTTGCATGGAGCTTATTCTAAAAGACACAACATTGCAGGTTTTATCCCTTTCCTTATCAAATAGCCAATCGGATAAGCCAGGATAAAACCTGCACACATTGGAAGGATTGATTCTTTTTGTTTGGCTTATTCCCATACAGATTCACTCATGATGGTAAGGTTCATTATTCAGTATCGTCATTGCCCTGTAAATCTGCTCTATAAAAATCAAGCGCACCATTTGATGGGAAAAAGTCATCTTGCTTAACGATATTTTTTCGGAAGCGGCACCATAAACAGCCTCACTAAATCCATAAGGGCCACCAATGATGAAGACCAGCCTTTTCGGTATTGTATGCATCTTCTTTTCAAGATAAGCGGCAAATTGAAGGGAAGTAAAGTCTTTGCCTTTCTCGTCCAGTAAAACCAGATAATCCCCCGGTTGCAAAAATTTGAGAATCAACTCCCCCTCTTTCTCTTTTTGCTGAATTTCCGACATGTTCTTTACGTTCTTTATGTCCGGAATCACCTCCATTTCAAAAGGGATATAATGAACCAAACGTTTCTTATATTCATTAATGGCATCTACAAAATAACCGGTGTCCGTCTTTCCTATTACAATCAGTGCTATCTTCATCCATTCACATTTAGAGATTGAAAGCGCTAAGTTACAGGAAAAAATACATACCTTTGCATCATAATACTAACAAAAAGAGGAGAAAACTTATGAAACGATTATTTCTCACGTTGGCATTGTTTCTTTCATTCCTTAGTGTAATGGCTGCTGATATTATTCCTATATCAAATGCTTTCAAAGGAGGTAATGCCTCTTCGCTTAACGGATCAATGGATACAGAAGTGGATGTAGCTCTTCCGGGTACATCAAAAAAATGTGATGGTAACGAAGCTGTTTCGATTTTAAATGCATTTTTCAATAAAAATAAACCCACCGGGTTTACGGTTGTTCATCATGCAGATAAGAACGATAGCGGTTTCTTTGTAGGAAAGTTGCCTACAGCTTCGGGTGAATACCGTGTAAACATTACTTACCGGGCAGACGGAAACAAAGCAATCATACAATCAATCAGAATAGAATAAAAAATGGATCAACTAATCGACGACTTAATTAAATTAGCATTTGCAGAAGACATAGGTGACGGCGACCATACGACTTTGTGTTGTATTCCTGAAACAGCTATGGGTAAAAGCCAGTTAATCATCAAGGAAGATGGCGTATTGGCTGGTGTGGAAATGGCAAAACGTATTTTCCATTACTTCGATCCGGAACTGAAAATGAATATTTTCATCCATGACGGAGCCGAAGTTAAAAAAGGCGATATCGCTTTCACCGTAGAAGGGAAAGTCCAATCACTATTACAAACCGAACGTTTGATGCTGAACGTCATGCAGCGCATGAGCGGTATTGCTACAACTACCCGCAAATATGTGAAAGCGCTGGAAGGTACAAAAACACATGTATTGGATACCCGTAAAACGACTCCGGGCATGCGTATGCTGGAAAAAGAAGCGGTTAAGATTGGTGGAGGAGTGAACCATCGCATCGGTCTTTTCGATATGATTTTGCTGAAAGATAACCACGTTGATTTCGCAGGAGGTATCGAACAGGCTATCACACGTGCACAAAACTACCTGAAAGAAAAAGGTAAAAACCTGAAAATAGAAATTGAAGTCCGCAATTTCGATGAGTTACAGCAAGCCATGAATGTGGGAGGTATCGACCGCATCATGTTAGATAACTTCAATGTCGAAAATACAAAGAAAGCAGTCGAGATGATTGGTGGACGTTTTGAAACAGAATCATCCGGCGGTATCACTTTCGACACCTTACGCGATTATGCTGAATGTGGAGTTGACTACATTTCGGTAGGTGCACTGACTCATTCGGTTAAGAGCTTGGATATGAGCTTAAAGGCATGCTGAAACAGGTGACAGTTGACAAGTGACAGTTGACAGTTAGGCTGGAAGATATGGCCGGGCTATAATATTACAAAATGTTCGTCTTTGAGCGAAAGAAATAACAGATTTACAAAATAAAGGCATTTATGCTGACCTAAGATGTCAGCATAAATGCCTTTTTAGGATAAATAGGGCTGTTTTATCGGAGTAAAAAGGACTTTTATGGGAAAATCCGGTAACTTTTTCCATTTACCCGGAGGGTAATTTCAATGAGTC
Source organism: uncultured Parabacteroides sp. (assembly GCA_900541965.1). GTDB lineage: Bacteria > Bacteroidota > Bacteroidia > Bacteroidales > Tannerellaceae > Parabacteroides. The sequence goes on from UQLN01000043.1 coordinate 9,707, forward strand.
GCGGTACTAATTCCAACTATCTGCGCATAAAAATACAATAATCTGCGCGGCAAAACACCTGTATTTCTACTTATAAATCAGGAATATCGTGGGTTTCTTTCCCAAGTCGGGCACTTTCCCCGCCCATTCTTTCACCGGACGGGTATGGATATATTCATCTTCACAGGTTATATTAGAAGCTATACACATTTTTGTTGAAGGGCGGCAGGTACGAATCAATTCTTCTGCCAACTTATTATTCCGGTAAGGAGTTTCTATAAAAAGCTGTGTCTGGTTTTCCGAATAGATACGTCCCTCCAGCTTCTTTATTACATTCGTTCGCTCTGAAGCGTCTATTGGCAAGTAACCATGGAAAGCAAAGCTCTGTCCGTTGAAACCGGAGGCCATCACCGACATCAATATAGATGAAGGTCCGACCAACGGAACTACCGGATAGTTCTTCTTTTGTGCGATAGCTACAACATCAGCTCCCGGGTCGGCAACTGCCGGACAACCGGCTTCTGAAATAACACCGACACTTTCTCCTTTTGCCAATGGTTGCAAATAACCTGCTACCATTTCCGGAGAGGTATGTTTGTTCAATTCATAAAAGGTAAGTTCATCTATCACAATAGAAGGTTCCGTCTTTTTCAGGAAACGGCGTGCTGTACGCACATTCTCTACAATAAAATGTTTGATAGACAATATGACTTCACGGTTATATTCCGGAAGTACTCTCCGATGTTCGGTTTCCCCTAAGGTTACCGGTATAAGGTATAAAGATGCTTGCATATGATTAGTTTTAGACAAAAGTAATACTTTTGCAGGAAAGGACATAAAATAAAGATTGCGTCAACACCGGATTATATTCCTGTTAACGCAACCTTTATCAGGTCTATTCCACCAAAGTCCTCAAAACAATTATTCAACGATCTTAATCGGTACTTTAATTTTTACATCATACAGAGGTAATCTGATTTCATTCTTGCCTTGAGGTGTTGTATTCAACGTCATAAGCAATATCGTCTCTTTACCTTCTTCTGTTTCTTTACCAGGTTCGGCACCTATACCACGAATACTCATAATACATTTAAACAACGGCTTAGCATCTTCATCAATATTCATAGTTAAATAAAGTATCAAATCCGGAGAATCTATGCGCTTTCCCCATATAGTCCGATGCAAATTCTTGTTAAAATCCTCCGTTATACCTAATTTATCCAACCATTCCTTCAGATTTTTCTGCAATAAGTTTCTATTAGCCTTTAATTCAGAAGCCGATACAACCAGCGGTTCCACAATTTCCGACTTATAATAACTAATTTTCACTTCCTCTTCCTTAGTTGTCCCTACCACATCGGTTAATTTCACCCCTACGGACGAAGAAACAGAAAAATCTTCCGATTGCTCAAAAGTTGTCCATTTATCATGGCCAGTAGGTGTTAATGTGATGTAAGCTCTGGTCGGACCACTTTCTACTGCGAATATATCAGGCTCACCGGGAGTTACATCTACCTGAGCTATCAAACTCCGGTCGTATTCCCAGAATTTCCCGGCATCGTTCTTATAATAATTGGCATCCAGCAATATCTGGTAGGGTAATATTTCTCAGGATGCAGCACCACGATAGGTCTGCCCTTTTGAATAACCAATAACCATGCCTTCATCTATCGTTGGAAGAATCTGCGCGTTTACTTTTGTTGAAGAAGAAATAAGCCTTTTCTGTCCGGTTGCATCCGTATAGTTCAAGACAAGGAAAAAGCTCGACTTATTCATAAAGTTCGCTTCCCCTTTTGTTTTAACAGTCAGGACCCATTGCCCATCCAATACTTCTCCTGCTTCATTCTTATCGGCTTCCAATGCTACACATTCGTAATATTCGGAAGGGGTTACATAAGAGGCTTTGGAGATTGGTATCAGTTCACCAGCCTCCGGCGTATATTGCAAATACGTATCGCTTTCGATAAAATCCAATTCGATATTCTCTTTTGTCAATTCAATGCCGGTCGGGTTAATTCGGAAATAGATTTCAAACTCCTCTCCCTTGACCACCTTATGAACCGAATCTTCCAACAGAACCAATCCTGACGGTACTGGTTTTTGCAAAGCATCCACATCGTCTTTTAATCCTTTTGTACAGGATGCCAAGACAACCATTATAAATAAAAACAGACCTAAAAGATTTTTCATTGCTTATTTTTTCGAAGCAGAAATGCCGAACGAACCGTAATTAACATCATTGATACGCAAAGAAACCGTTGCAGAGTATGAGAATTCAGAATCTCCCGGAGCAAAATCTTTCCCCGTTATACCGTCTTTCAACTTACAAGACATAATCCATTTCCCGTCAGCAGAAGTATCCCTTTTTACTGATGTTGCCACCGATGGCATTGAAAGAGAGCTTTCAAGTGATCCGGATACATCAAAATGAAAATCCGAATATACCAATACGGCAGAAGAAGCATCATAATCAGAAGGAGATACCAGAAAAGGTATTTCCAGTTCGTACTTGTCATCAAAAGTAAAAGAGGTGCCGGAAACTGTCACTTTCACCGGATTTTCCTGGGAATCATCTTTACTACATCCATTAAGCGTAAGAATTGCCATCAAACACAATCCTACAATAGAAATCAACTTCGTTTTCATATAGTTGTTATTTTAAATAAATATTCAAAACCGGGTGTTTCCGCAAATATATAAAAAAAGCACCGAACCTTGAACATTAAGAATAAGGACATCGTGTTAAAACTTGATTATCACCAAGATATTCATTATTTAAACCATCCGGAATAATAAATTTACACTATACTATTCTACTTTACAGGCCGGGAATATGTATTTTTGCAAACAGAAAACAAAAACAGATGGCACTTCCTACAGATTTTATCACCCGTACACGCGCCTTGTTAGGTTCGGAATATGAACAATTTGAAACAGCTTTACAGGCGGATGTGCCTGTAAGTATCCGTATCAACCAGGCTAAAGGGACAATTCCTCCTGCAAACGGCAAGCCGGTAGCATGGAGCCATACAGGTTATTATCTTCCTGAACGTTTGTCCTTCACTTTCGACCCCCTGTTTCACGCCGGGGCTTACTATGTACAGGAAGCATCTTCCATGTTTTTAGAACAGGCAATACAACAATACGTTTCTGCCCCGGTGAAATGTCTCGATTTATGTGCAGCTCCCGGAGGAAAGTCCACCCATTTGTTAAGCTTACTTCCTAAAGACAGTCTTTTGGTTAGCAACGAAGTCATTCGTAGCCGCAGTTACATCTTATCGGAAAACATTGCCAAATGGGGAAATCCGAACCATATCGTTGTCAACAACGATCCGGAAGAAATCGGAGAACTGACCCATATGTTTGATGTAATTGTCGCCGATGTGCCTTGTTCCGGCGAAGGAATGTTCCGTAAAGACACAGACAGCACAGGAGAATGGAGTGTTGCAAATGTAAATTTATGCGCCGCCCGCAGCCGCCGTATCATCCATGATATATGGAATGCGCTCAAACCAGGCGGCATACTGATATACAGTACTTGTACTTACAACACTGAAGAAGACGAAGAAAACATACATTATATTACAGAGGAACTGGGAGCAGAAGTATTGCCGGTTTCTATAAAAGACGAATGGCAAATTACCGGAGCTTTACGCTTCGATTTTCCTGTCTATCGATTCTTTCCTCATAAAACCAAGGGGGAAGGTTTTTTTCTTGCAGTCCTCCGTAAAGAAGAAGGGGAAACGGAAGAAATACGTATCAAATCCAAAGGAAAAAAAGAAAAAGGGAAAACGTCCCTTCCTATTCCCAAAGAAGCATTCGGGTTTCTTTCGGATATAAATTCATTTACGCTCGGATGGAAAGAAAATTTTATCCAGGCATATCCGAAGATTTTTCCGGAAGTATTTGCTTTATGTAAAGAGCGGCTAAAGGTTCTCTCCGCCGGCATCTGCCTTGGAGAGCTCAAAGGAAAAGATTTAGTTCCAACTCAGGAACTTGCTTTAAGTACCGAACTTAATCCGGATGCATTTCCTTCCATAGAACTGGAATGGGAAGAGGCTGTCAAGTACCTGAGAAAAGAAGCCTTCCCTTTACACGAAAACACTGGAAAAGGATATGTATTGCTTCGTTATAAAGGTTTTCCTTTGGGCTTTGTGAAAAACCTCGGGAACCGGGCGAACAATTTATACCCTCAGGAATGGCGTATACGAAGCGGGTATCTACCGGAAGACATCCGGTTATTCAAATAAACAGCAATTACATATACATAAAAATAGCCCCAGTTAGATACTAAATCATGACTGGGGCTATTCGTTTTTAATTACAGAAGATTACTATTATTTTGCTCCTTCTTCATTTAATGTACAGATGCTGACACGGTTCCAGTCCGGTTCAGAGAACATGTCACCCACGCCCTGGCCTTCTGCTGTGATACGTGTTGCAGCGATGCGATACTTCTTCGTCAACAAATTTTTAACCGCATCGGCACGTTGCTGTGCAATTCTGGCATTTACATCTGCTTTTCCTTCCGGTGAAGCAAAACCTTTAATGGAAACAGTAGATTGCGGATGATTCTTCATATAAGTAGCAATACGTTCTACATTAGGCAACTGCGATGCATCTACTGTAATTTTTCCCTGACGGAAAGTAACGACGGATTCCAATGTCTGGCTGGTCTTTGTTACAGTATTCGTAACAGTTTTCACTTCCGGTTCACGGTTACGGCATTCGTCCAATGCAGCTTCCAGTTCATTGATTCTATTCTTAGCTGCATTTATATTATTTTTCTCTTCGTCCAGTTGTGAACGCAAAGAGTTAATCTTACTGTTCAAACCATCAACCTCAGCCTGATCGTACTCTCTGGCTAATGTCATATAGCGAGCACCATTACTGCTCTTGAAGTGATACGTAACTCCGGCCAATAATTCCACTGCGCCATTGTTAATGTTGAAATAACCGCCAACATGTTTGTCATCCTCTAATTTGTATAAGAAAGCAGGTTTAAAAGCGACAGTCCATGCTTTCTGTTCACCCAGATTAAAGTTAAAATTGAAACCGAATTTGCTGGAAATGAAGTTGCCGTCGCCAATACCGTTTACATAGGAATGAAGCCAACCGACACCCAACACCGTTTCTACCTCGAATAAACGGGGAGTACCTTTATAACCACAAATCAAGTTACTCATATTCACTCTACCAAGAGCACTTATATTTGAATGGTCAAAAGCCGTACTGCTTGAACTTGTGTTAACACTCCACATACCTTGTAAACCCAAACCAAACACCGGAGTCAATTGCTTGTTTACTTCAACCCCCATTGTAGCACGCATGTCCTCGAAAAAAGAATTGGGGAAACTTAACGGAGTTACTCCACCAGCGTTGATACCAACAGACCAATTGTCTGTAAACTTACTGCCCTTAATTAATTCCTGGGCATTTGTTGCCGTCCATGTAACAATACATAGAGCTACTAAAATTAAACTTTTCCTCATCTTATATATTTCTAAAAAAACGGTGCAAAGATATATTTTTTCAATAAATAAAAAAATATTTCCATCTATTTATTAACAACAGTATTTCTATCCCCCAAAATGGATACGCACAAACATTAAATAAATTAATTCGCTACAAACCAAATCACTTTATAGCCTCCGTTTTCTTCTTCAAATATTCATAAATTTCCAACTGGGCACGTACTTTTACAGGATTATTATCAGATTTGAAATTATTATGAAGATTCTCATCTATCCGGCAAGCTTTCACATTATCCTGCAATTGCAAGTTCAGAATATGGACAATATCCTGTTTGATCTCCGGCACAAGAACAGGAAAGGCCGTTTCAATGCGCCGGCTCAGGTTACGCCTCATCCAGTCGGCAGAGGTCAGATATAAATCTTCCGCTCCGTCATTATAAAAATACCAGATACGGGAATGCTCCAGAAACATATCCACAATACGGGTAATACGGATATTGGCACTATAAGGCTGATCCGGTACCAGACAACAAATACCTCGTACAATCAAATCTATTTCCACTCCGTTTTCACTGGCATTATATAATTCTTCTATCATATTCTGATCGTGAAGTCCGTTCATTTTCAAAATAATACGTCCTTTCTTTCCAGCTTTGACATGTTCGATTTCCCGGCGTATCATGCGAATCAGTTCCGGTACCATGTTGAAACGGGCAACTAACAGATGATGGAATGTCGGCTCCGACATCTTTCCTTCCAATACGGCAAATACTTTGTTTATATCCGTTATTATTTCAGCATTTGAAGTAAGCAGTGCCATATCCGAATAAATACGTGCAGTCTTCTCATTAAAATTGCCGGTGCTGAGATATGCAAAATCACGCCGCTTTGCTCCCTCTTCCGTCGCTTTACGGAGTATAACTGCAACTTTTGCATGTACCTTTAAGCCCGGAATACTGTAAATAATCCGTATACCAGCCTGTTCCATCCGCTCTGCCGTACTCATATTATTTTCTTCGTCAAAACGGGCTTTCAACTCCACGAAAACCGTTACTTTCTTTCCATTTTGGGCAGCGCTGACAAGTGTATTAATTACTGCTGAATTTTCCGCCACACGATATTGTGTAATCTTTATTTCAGCGACTTTCGGATCGAAAGCAGCCTCCATCAACAAACGAAGTAAATAGTCAAACGAATGATAAGGAAAATGCAGGAATACATCCCTTTTTTTTATGGCACGGAACATGGAACCCATTTCATCCAGATACGGGATACGCATCGGTGAAGGTACAGGGCGTTCCAATTCCTTTCCTTTCGGATTTGGCAGTTTTACCAAGTCCTGTAAATTATTATATCTTCCCCCCAACACCAAATCGTCTGATGTAATACCGAATGCACTGCATACAAAAGCAAGAAAATCTTCCGGCATGGAACTATCATACATAAAACGGCTGAGTGCTCCTATTTTCCGCTTCTTTACCTTCTTACGGATATTCTCCACAATATTTTCACGCTTCTCATCGTCTAAATAGATATCAGCATCCCTGGATATTTTTATACTGTAGCAGCCTTTGACTATATACCCCGGAAAAACGCTGGATAAGTTGGCACGTATCATATCATCTATAAACATAATATAAAACTTACCTTCATGAGGCGGCAGCTCGATAAAACGAGGCACCTTCGCATAAGGTATCTTCATCAATGCATAATGATATTCCGGTACAAAACCGGGGTCCGACAAGTGTTTGCTTTTCTTTATCATGCGAATAACCAGATATAGGCGGCGATCGCGTATGAAAGTCCGGATATCGCCCGCCTGTATCATCACGGGAGAAAGGAATGGGAAAATTTCTTCATTAAAATAATTACGGACAAACTCTTCATGGAAAGGTTCCGGCGTACAATCCTGATAAAGATAAATATTCTGCCGGTTTAATTCCGGCAAAATTTTTTCTGAAAAAATACGATAATATTCCCTTTGTTGCCGGTTCACTTCATGGGTTATTTCGGCTAATATTTGTTCCGCCTCCGTTCCACTCTCGTCGGCATAATTCTTTTTCATAATGACTCCACGATGCTCAGCCACCCGTATTTCATAAAATTCTTCGAGATTCGATGAATAGATAGAAAGGAATTTTATCCGTTCGTACACAGGCAATGTATCATCTTCAGCTTCCAGCAGAACACGATAATTAAAGGAGAGCCAACTTATATCACGCTTAAAGTATTTATGCGAATTATTCATCGTATTTTTCACTTAGGTGCGTAAATATAAATACTTTTGCAGAATAAAAAAATTGTTATGCTTAAAATAGGACTTCTTTCGGATACCCACGCCTGGTGGGATGATAAATATGCGGAATACTTTTCAACATGTGACGAAATATGGCATGCCGGAGATATTGGTTCCGACACGGTTGCAGCCAAATTAGCAGCACTGAAACCGCTTCGCGCCGTATATGGAAATATCGACGGGCAATCCCTCCGTATCCAATATCCGGAGATTGCCCATTTCAAGGTGGAAGACGTAGAGGTTATGATGACACATATAGGAGGTTATCCGGGACGTTACAATCCGGCTATCAGGGAAGACCTGTATAACACACGTCCCAATCTTTTCATAGCGGGACATTCACATATACTGAAAGTTTGTTATGACAAGAGCTTGAATTGCTTATATATGAATCCGGGAGCAGCAGGAAAAAGCGGATTCCATCAGGTTCGTACCTTGCTACGCTTTGTTATCGAGGGACAACAGATAAAGGATCTGGAGGTTATTGAATTAGGGCACAGATAAACACATACTTTTCCGGTATTTACTTCTAAGAGCAATCTGCGCAACAAAAATTTTCAGCAAGTAATATTGTATTTTGGAGATAAGGAAATTCCTGCTCAAAATACTCACTAAAAATACCGGAATCCATATTTTCCTCTATCTGCTTTGAAGTCCACAATTTTCCTTCCGGCTGTTTAAAGCGCTCCATATCTTCTTCCGTACGAATACAGATGACATAAAGGCTAACCAGATGTTTTACCTTTTCATTCTCGAATGTATACCGTACCAGAAACCGGGGATTTATATCTTTCTTTCCATCCGGATCGCCAATAGCCTCACGTACCGTACTTTCCAATGTATGACGAAACAGAACATAACTTGTAAAAGGATAATCTATCATATCCGGCGATACAAAAGCAGACTTATTGCGCTTCACCAGATACAGTTTCCCTTCATAAACCACAGCGATACGTACTACCGGATGGTAATATTTTTTAGGCAAAGAACGGCTTACCGAGCGTGCTATGCATCCTATCACTTTCCCCCCGTCATTTAACACAGGCAGCCACATCTCCTTCCGCAGACTGCCTCTCATCATATAAATACGTATCTGTTCATATAGGATAAGAAGAATACCTATCAAGACACCTAACTCCCTGTACAAAAAGCGATCCATACGGACACTTTGCATTGTTTCCGGCAAAATACTATATACTAATATAATAAATAGATGAAGCGTATAAAGGTTCTGCACTAACTGCGCGACAAAGAAAAATTCATTTAACGTTGTACGCATCAAAGTACGCTTGTAGTTCGGATGTTCAGAAGTCCGGATAGCCCGCAAGACACTCCTTTTGGCAAACCCCAAAATGGCCAACACAAAAACCAGCAATACCTCCGTAATCAATGGAGAATATATAAACAATACAGGCTCGAGCCGAAGACACAAAAATATAGAATAGAGCACTAATGTTGCAGCCGACGGCAACAACAAAAACTGATAGACCTTATCCTTCTTCAATACCTGATATAAAAAAATACAAACGAAACAAAATGCTACTCCGATGATAAAGGATAATAAATAAGAGATATAATTATCCAGAAACATAAAAAGCAGCAATGGCACCAGCCCCACGGCTTGATTATCCAGGCTTCTTTTAACTTTATTCATTTCCATTCCCCGTTTTTCCCTTTACTACATAACAATAGATAAGAGGGAAATGTTCTTACCTAATTTATACATGTTTCTCCGCATGATAAGATGAGCGAACCAAAGGGGCGCTTTCCACTTTCTTGAACCCTTTCTCCAATGCTTCTATTCTATAGATTTCAAACTGTTCAGGCGTAATATATGCAGATACCGGAATATTTTTCCGGCTGGGTTGTAAATACTGTCCGATAGTCAATACCGATACTCCTGCAGCCAATACATCATCCATCAGTTCATGTACTTCTTCCGGAGTTTCTCCCAAACCGACCATGATACCGGTTTTGGCAGTGACACCACCTTCCGCGATACGTTTCAATACCGACAGACTAACATCGTATTTTGCCGCACTACGAACTAAAGGTGTGATACGGCGAACCGTTTCCATATTATGCGAAATAATTTCCGGTGCGGCATTTACGACTTTATCAACCAGTTCCAGCCGCCCCTGAAAATCAGGGATCAGGACTTCCACTGTTGTTCCCGGATTTACTTCTTTTATGGAACGGATCGTATCTACCCAGTGTTGTGCGCCCAAGTCAGGCAAATCATCCCTGTCTACAGAAGTGATTACTGCATGTTTCAAATTCATCAGGCGGATACTTTCTGCCACATTCGCCGGTTCTTTGGGGTCTAACGGTAACGGTTTACCCGTCAATGTATTACAAAAACGGCACGAACGTGTGCATATATCCCCCCCAATCATAAAAGTTGCCGTCCCCCGGCTCCAGCATTCACCCATATTCGGGCATTTCCCGCTGGTACATATCGTATGCAGACAATGAGACTCTACGATACTTTTTGTTTTTGTAAACTGCTCATTACCCCCAAGCCGGATTTTCAGCCAATCCGGCTTTCTCAAGTGTTCTGACATTATAAATTTTTAAATAAGAAATTAGACATTGCAGTATATAAATGATAGCGGGTATTGCCACCATATATACTGTGATTCTTGTCCTTATAAACCAACATTTGATATTGTTTATTAGCTTCAACCAGTGAAGCCACATAATCCATTGTCTGTTGGAAATGAACATTATCATCGGCTGTTCCATGAACAATCAGCAATTCTCCCTGTAAATTCTTTGCTAAACGAATCGGAGAAGTTGCAGCATACCCTTCAAAGTTTTCCTGCGGAGTACGCATATAACGTTCCGTATATACCGAATCATAATATTTCCAATCGGTCGGCGGTGCTACGGCAATACCAGCCTTAAAAGTACCGTTGCCTACACTTAAAGCCATCAATGTGTTATATCCACCAAAACTCCATCCCCAAATAGCAATCCTGTTTTTATCCACATAGGGTAATTTACCCAATGCCTGTGCCGCTTCCACCTGGTCTCTCGATTCAAGCTCTCCCATCCGCAGATAAGTACATTTACGGAAGGCTTCTCCACGTGCACCGGTACCACGACCGTCCACACTAACGACCAAGATGCCATTAGCTGCCAGATAATGTTCCCAATCAAATCCATATTTATCCAATACCTGTTGTGAATTAGGGCCACTATATTGCACCATCAGCACCGGATACTTTTTAGACGGGTCAAAGTCAGCAGGTTTAACAATCCATGCATTCAGTTCGATATCCGATGCTGTATGTACAGTGAAAAACTCTTTCTTTCCATACGAATAACCGGCCAGCTTTTCTATCAAACGGGCATTATCCTGCAATACTCGTAATACTTTATTTGACTTGGTTTCATTTACCGTAATCTTTACCGGAGTATTGGCATTCGAATAATTATTGACATAATAAGCGAAATTGCTGCTAAATGTAGCATTGTTCGTTCCTTCCTGTTTGGAAAGCTTTGTTTTTACGCCTTTGGCATCTATTTTATATACGGCACGGCGCATCGGGCTCTCTTCTGCCGATTCATAATAAACAGTCTTTGTCGCCTCATCGTAGCCTAATAAACTCGTTACATCCCAATTGCCTTTAGTCACCTGACGCTGCATTACTCCTGTAGGAGAATACAGGTAAACATGGGAATACCCATCCTGTTCACTCACATAAGTAAATCCTGAATTCGTGAAATGGATAGAGTTCAACCAATCCGGTTCGATATATGCTTTATTTTCATCACGAAGGATTAAACGGAATACCCCGCTCTTCGGATTTGCATAATACATATTGAATATATTCTGGTGACGGTTCAATGTCATTACAGCCAACTGGTCCGGATTATTGGTAAATACGATTCTCGGAATATAACAATCTTCCGGAGAAGGTATCTTCAATGTTTTGGTATCTTTAGTTGCAACACTGTACGAATGCAGGGTTACCGTCGAATTTTTCTGACCGGCTTTCGGATATTTATAATCATAAAATCCCGGGTACAAACCACTGCCAAACATTTGCATATGATATATGGGCACTTCCGACTCATCGAAGCGGACAAATGCCAGATATTCACTGTCAGGAGACCATGACATCAGGTTGGTTACGGCAAATTCTTCTTCATATACCCAATCCGTAATACCGTTTAATATCTTATTCAATTCCCCATCTTTAGTAACTTGGACTTCCGTGTCATAATCGAACTTACGTATCCAGATATTATTGTCTGCCACATAAGCACACATACGCCCGTCCGGCGAGAACGTCGGTATCATCTGTTTACTTTTGGAATCGGATATCGGTTTTACATAATTACGACGTACATCATAATCATATACATTTGCTTTAAATGAACGGCGGTAGATAGGTTCCGTATCACGCCATACCAGAATATGATGCCCGGTACTACTGATTTCATAGCCTTCGAAATCATCAAACGTACATTCACGCGCTTTGGAGGCATTAAACAAAGTATCTACAGGATTTCCTGTACGGTAGGAATACTTAATTATCATATTCCGCTCTTTATTCATGGCAGTATAATGCTCGCCATCCGGTAAAGAACGCATCTCGCCAACATCTGTCACCTGACGGAATTGCCCGTCTGTTATCTCCTTTAAATTAACACGTTTACTTCCGTTCTGAGCGGAAAGACCGCCTACCAGCAAACACGAAAGCAAAACACCAAACCCCAATCGTCTCATGTATACTTTTATTTATCTTAATACTTCTGTGTTGAATAGGATACAAAGGTAGTATTTTCTTGCTTTATTCAGTAGCAATTTGCTTACTATTAAAGGATATTTGTGTAGTTTACAGGAAGACACATAGCATTTTATCAAATTATTAACCACCACACCTTGGGCTTTAACCATTATAAATTACCTTTGCATATATGCAAAACAACAAACCATACCGGGATTTCGGGAACTTTTTAAAAGAACTATTCCCTTTCAAAGTCCAGAAAATATCAATCAATGCCGGCTTTACCTGCCCCAACCGGGACGGTACGAAAGGCTTTGGCGGATGTACCTATTGCAATAACCAGACATTCAGCCCCGAATATTGCCATACTGAGAAAAGCGTAACGGAACAACTGGAAGAAGGCGTTCGTTTCTTCTCAAAAAAATATCCGGACATGAAGTATCTTGCATACTTCCAGGCATACACTAATACATATGATGAACTTGAAAAGCTCATTGCCAAATATGAAGAAGCCCTCTCTTATCCGGATGTTGCCGGTTTGATAGTAGGTACCCGCCCGGACTGCATGCCTGACGATTTATTGGATTATTTCGCCAAGCTGGCCGAGAAGAAATTCGTTCTGATAGAATACGGATTAGAAAGCACACTCGACCGTACATTGGAACACATTAACAGAGGGCACACACATGCAGAATCGGAAGATGCTATCCGGCGGACTGCAGAAAGGGGTATTTATACCGGTGCCCATCTTATCTTAGGCCTTCCAGGAGAAAGCCGCGAAGAAATATTACACCATGCAGACATATTATCCACTTTGCCCCTAACTACATTAAAACTGCATCAGTTGCAACTGATAAAGAACACCCGTATGGCAAAAGAGCAGACAGAGCATCCGGAATGGTTTCATCTTTACATGGCAGACGAATATATAGAATTAGTTATTGACTTTATAGAACGATTAAACCCCTCCATTGTGGTAGAGAGGTTTGTATCGCAATCCCCCAAAGAGTTGCTGATAGCACCGGACTGGGGGCTTAAGAATTATGAGTTCACCGCCAAGGTAAACAAGCGCATTTTCGAAAGGAATGCCCGACAGGGACGTTTATTTACTTCTTCTCTTCCTTCTTAGGGGCTAACTCACCCTGGAAAGAAATACTCTGTTTATTCGTTGGTGAAACATTGATGTAAGCGGAACCACCCGGGTATATCTGAATACTGAAACGGTACCGGTCATCATCGGTCCGGGTTACAAACTTGATATTCGCTACACCTTTTTTGTCGTAGGAACATTCATACTCTGCAATTGGTTTTTCAAAACGCAGCCCGTCTCCACCACCATAGGGAACCGAATATGCCCTTCCGTAATAGGGCAGGTAAGAGATTGCAGAATCACCTTTCAACTCAAATGAATAGCTGCTGGTCAGGTTGACCGAGTTGCCACCCATCGGCAAAGCACGATTCACATCAATGGTGAATTGTTTACCATCTATCATCTCTTTTACTTCCGTACTCAATTGCTCTTTTTCACCCTTATTCTGAGCAAAAAGGAATTGCCCTCCAAATAGAAGGACAATGCCCATTAGAATTAATAATCTGACGTTCTTCATATAATCTTAAAACTAAACACTACAATACTAATAACTACTTCTATATTAATAAGACGTATCTAAGGGCTGAAATGTTGACACGAAATCTGTTAATTTAACACAAAAAAAAGCTTGACTCTGATATAATACAGAATCAAGCCCCTATAAATAAACAATTCTACTTCAGATCAAATAGAAGATACTCGCAATGTATCCAATAAATCACGGTTTATAGGTTTATCATTCTTAATTGCTTTTGAGAAAGGCACATAAACGATTTTATCATCTTGGATACCCATCATTACATTACGCTGGTCATCCAACAAGGCATCGATTGCTGCAACTCCCATACGAGTGGCAAGAATACGATCCTGCGCCGTAGGAGAACCACCGCGCTGCAAGTGACCCAGAATAGAGACACGGACATCAAACTGAGGATATTCTTTTTTCACACGTTCGGCAACACCCATAGCACCACCGGTCACTTCACTTTCGGCTACCAACACGATACTGCTGTTTTTGGATTTACGGAAACCATTCTCTATCATTTCCGCCAACTGGTCTTTCTCCATTGAAATTTCAGGTATAATTGCTGCTTCCGCACCCGAAGCGATCGCTCCGTTCAATGCAAGGAAACCGGCATCACGGCCCATTACTTCTATAAAGAAAAGACGGTCGTGTGAGGTCGCCGTGTCACGGATTTTATCCACACATTCCATAATGGTGTTCAAGGCCGTATCATAACCAATCGTAACATCCGTGCCAAACAGGTCGTTATCGATTGTTCCGGGAAGTCCGACAATAGGGATATTAAACTCCTGGGCAAAAATACGCGCACCGGTCAATGTCCCGTCACCACCTATGGCTACCAATGCATCGATACCATGCTCTACCAATCTATCGTGTGCCTGCTTGCGGCCTTCCGGTGTTTTAAATTCCATGGAACGTGCCGTTTTCAGAATTGTTCCGCCACGCTGGATTATATTACTTACATTCTGAGTCTTAAATTCCTCGATCTCGTTAGTGATTAAACCTTTATAACCACGGTAAATCCCTTTTACGGACATCCCGTTATAAATAGCAGAACGCGTCACCGCGCGAATTGCTGCGTTCATTCCCGGAGCATCACCTCCGGATGTCAATATTCCAATACATTTAACTGCAGACATAACGGTCTAAATTTTATTTTCGAAGCAAATGTAATAATTATTTGCCAACGTATTCCTTTTTTATCAGAACTTCACATAACATTCAATAGTTTGTCATAAACATAAGGCAGTACTTTTAAAACTAAATGTATATATCCTTAAACTATTTCATAGTTATCTTTTTTTCAAATCATAAGTATGATTTTGGAAAATCATACTTATGATTATACATTTAGCTCCCGTATACGCACTGCGACTTTTTCCATCAACCATTTGGGCGTAGAGGTCGCTCCGCATACTCCGACACTTTTAACTCCCGGAGGCAAAGGTTCCGTTATTTCTTCCACGTCTGAGATAAAAATGCTGTTTGGATTTGTCTTCCTGCAAATATCAAAAAGCATCTTTCCATTGGAACTTTTTTTCCCTGCCACAAAATAAATCCAGTCATGTTTCAAAGCAAATGTTTGAATATTTGGTAAACGACTTGCGACCTGACGACAAATTGTATCAAAATATTCAAATTTTATACCATCTGTTATCCGCTTTCGTATCTCTGCAACGACCGCCCTGAAACCTTCCAACGACTTGGTTGTTTGGGAAAACAGGCAAATATTCCGGTTAAAGTCCAACTTGCTCAAATCTTCTATTTTCTCTATTACGATAGCTGTACCTTCCGTTTGACCTACCAATCCGTTGACCTCTGCATGACCTTTTTTCCCATAAATAACTACTTGAGTATTGCTGTCACGGGTCGACTCATAGCATTTATGTATCTTTCTTTGTAATTGTAAGACAACCGGGCAGGTTGCATCCACAATTGTTATATTATTCCGCTTCGCTATCTCATATGTGGAAGGAGGTTCCCCATGGGCACGGAGCAACACTTTTTCATTTCGAAGTTGAACCAGTTCCTTATGGCCGATAGTCCGCAACCCGGAAGCTTCCAGACGTTCTACCTCCAGACTATTGTGTACGATATCACCCAGGCAATATAATGCATCCGTACTTTTCAGTTCACGTTCAGCACTTTCGATAGCAGTAACCACACCGAAACAAAAACCAGAGCCCTTATCTATTTCTATTTCCATCATAACCTAAGCAAAAACAACTCTCTTATATTGTTCTAAAAGCCATGCTTTTTGTTCAGGTATTGTCATATGGGAATTATCCAATTCCAGCGCATCATCAGCTTTACGAAGCGGACTTTCTTCGCGGTTCATATCTATATAATCACGCTTTTTCACATTCTCCAATACCTCTTCAAAAGAAACGGTATCCCCTTTTGCTTTCAACTCGTCCAATCGACGTTGGGCACGAACCTCAGGGCTTGCTGTCACATAAATTTTAAGTTCCGCATCAGGAAATACCACGGTTCCGATATCCCGGCCATCCATTACTACCCCTTTGGATTTTCCCATTTCCTGCTGCTGTACAACCATGGCCTGACGGACAAAACCCAATGCAGCCACGGGACTCACCCAATTGGCAACTTCCATACCACGGATTTCTTTTTCGACTTTTGTACCATTCAAATAAGTGTCCGGACGTCCAGTCTCCGCATTAAATTGAAAAGATATATGAATATCCGCTATTGCCTTTTTCAGTTTATCTTCATCAATTTGCCCGTTTTTAAAGAAATCATGTTGTATGCAATATAATGTAACAGCCCGATACATAGCTCCCGTATCGATGTAAGTATAACCAAGTTCCTTAGCCAAATCTTTCGCCATTGTACTTTTTCCTGTCGATGAAACGCCATCTATTGCAATTATAATCTTTTTCATACCGATTATCTGTTCATGTAAAACATCATTTTCTTGCAAATATACCACACAAACCATATTAGTCTATACGTTTTTGGATGATATAAAGGAAATTCTATAAAAAATTACGCCAAGCAGTCAGAATAAAAAAAATCGAAAGTCATGAAAAAGCCTGGATATCCTCATATTCTTCACATAACAACAAAAAAAAGTAAAAAAAGAAAGTATTTTTTCACTGCCATAGGATGAGATTGAAAATAATTCGTATTTTTGCGGCATTGAGAAACACATTTTTATAACATTATAATATATGGAAATTAAGAAATCACCAAAAGCGGACCTGGAAAAAGGTAAGCTCACCAGTCTCCTGATGGGAGTTATTGTGGGTCTTGCAATCCTGTTCGTCGGCTTCGAATGGAGCAACCGTGATATTAAAGTTGTCACCGACGAAGGCGTTGCTGACATCATCGCGGAAGAAGAAGTGGAAATCACAAGACAGGAGAACACGCCTCCACCTCCTCCACCTCCCCCAGCACCGGCTGCTGCCGAAGTTTTGAACGTTGTAGACGATAATGTGCAACTGGACGATGTTGACATCCTCTCTTCTGAAGATGACCAGGCAGCTGCACAGGCTCAAACTTATACACCTCCTGCAGTAGTCGAAGAAGAAGAAGAATCTTCACAGCAGATCTTTACCGTTGTAGAAACAATGCCGGAATTCCCCGGTGGACAAGGAGCTTTATTGCAATACCTTGCTAAATCCATCAAATATCCGGTTATCGCACAGGAAAACGGTATCCAAGGTCGTGTAACCTGTACTTTCGTGGTAAACAAGGACGGTTCTATCGTTGACGCAGAAGTTATTCGTGGTGTAGACCCGTCATTGGATAAAGAAGCCCTCCGTGTGATCAATTCCATGCCTAAATGGAGTCCGGGAAAACAGAGAGGTAAACCGGTACGTGTTAAATATACTGTGCCTGTAACATTCAGATTACAATAATAACATGTAAATATTTATAAAAAAGGCTGTTTTCATTAGCAGCCTTTTTTATTTGTCTCTTTTTTATTTCCATTTATACAATCAATTCTATGTTATCTTTTAATGAGATTTTACAGAAGCTTGAACACGAAATTGCCCAGCTTCAATTTACTTGCCCTCCCAAAAGCTTGTACGACCCCATTGAATATATCCTCTCTTTAGGGGGAAAAAGAATCCGTCCGGCATTAGTTTTAATGGCTTATAACTTATACAAAGACGATGTTGAAAAAGCATTAAAACCCGCATTAGGATTGGAAGTATTTCACAATTTCACACTTCTCCACGATGACCTTATGGATGAAGCGGATAAAAGAAGAAACAAACCGACAGTTCATAAAGTATGGAACGACAATACAGCGATCTTGTCCGGTGATGCCATGCTTATTGTGGCCTATCAGTTAATCGGGGAAACACAAGCTAACGCATTAAAAGAAGCATTGGATCTGTTCACCGTTACTGCCCTTGAAATTTGCGGCGGACAGCAATACGATATGGAATTCGAAACACGTTCTGATGTAACGGAAGAAGAATATATTGAAATGATCCGTCTAAAAACAGCAGTTTTACTGGCATGTGCATTAAAAATGGGAGCTATCCTTGCAGATGCTTCCCAAGATGATGCAGAACATCTGTACCAGTTTGGCATCAATATCGGACTAGCCTTCCAACTACAGGACGATCTGCTGGATGTCTACGGAAACACCGCTACTTTCGGCAAAAATATCGGAGGTGATATATTATGTAACAAAAAAACATTTATGTTGATCAATGCATTAAAAATGGCAAATCCATCTCAAAGAACTGAACTGGATACTTGGATCAGCAAAAAGACATTCAATCCTGAAGAAAAAATCAAAGCAGTAACAACCATTTATGACGAATTGGGCCTCAAATCGGTTTCCGAAGCCAAAATGCAGAATTATTATAACTGTGCAATGGAACATCTTCATGCTTTGCAGGTAAAACCTGAAAAACTGGATATATTGAAAGAGGTCTGCTCTCATTTAATGAACCGGCAATCCTGAAATGAAACTCATAGATACACATAACCATCTATACTTGGAGGATTTCGATCCAGAACAGGACGAATTGGTAATCAAAGCCAAAGAATCCGGTATAGATACCCTGCTTCTTCCGAATGTAGACCTTACTACCATAGAAAGAATGCACAATCTTTGTGACCGTTACCCGGATTTTGCCTATCCGATGATGGGACTGCATCCGACCAGTGTGGACGGACACTATACGGAACAACTTAAACAGATCGAGTCTTACCTGGATAAAAGGTCCTACTGCGGAATTGGTGAAATCGGTATCGATTTATATTGGGATAAAACCTACTTGAAAGAACAAAAAATTGTATTCGAAGAACAATTAAAATGGAGTATTGCTTTAGACCTTCCGGTCGCAATCCATACCAGGGATGCTTTTGCTGAAGTTTTCGACTCCATTTATAGAGTTTATTCGCCCAATTTAAAAGGAGTATTCCATAGCTTTACCGGGACTGAAGAAGATTTAAAAGAAATAAACAAACTGGAAAATTTTAAAATCGGTATAAACGGAGTGATTACATTTAAGAATTCCAAATTATCCGAAACAATCCGGCATACCAGTATACATAAAGTTGTTTTAGAGACTGACGCACCTTATTTGGCTCCCGTACCCCACAGAGGAAAAAGGAACGAGCCAACCTACATTTGGAAAACAGCCGAAAAGGTTGCTGAAACATATGGATTGACACTCGAAGAAACAGTCAAAAAAACCCGTAATAACTCCTTGAATTTATTCAAAAAGGTCAATAAACCCATATAGTTTGAGAATTTATTAAGTATGGCAAAATTTATTGTACCAGATATTGTGCATATGTCGGGCAAAAACTATAGATTTGTGCACTGAAACGTTTGTATATGCGATTTTTTTCGTATTTTGCGCTCGTTTTAGAGGAGACTAAGATTGATTTTTGGAGAGATGCTCGAGTGGTTGAAGAGGCACGCCTGGAAAGCGTGTAAACCCCTAAAGGGTTTCGCGGGTTCGAATCCCGCTTTCTCCGCATATTCAATTGATACCATGGATATTATTAATAACAAAATATAAAATAAATAAGAGAATTATTAATCTTAAAAATTAAACACACAATGAAAAAGTATTTTGCAAAAACATTCATGGGTTTATGTGCCCTTGGAATCTCTACTGTAGCATTCGCACAGGACGCTGCCGCCGGAGCGGGACAAGTTGTTGAAAGTGGTCTGTACCAAGCTTTGAAAGTTAAGTTCATCGAAGGTGGTGCTAACTTCATGAGTACAATTGCTATCGCTTTGATCTTAGGTTTGGCATTCTGTCTTGAAAGAATTATTTATCTTAACTTAGCAGAAACTAACACTAAAAAATTATTGTCTGGTATAGAAGATGCTTTGGATAAAGGGGATGTAGAAGGTGCAAAAGCTATCGCTCGCGACACAAGAGGTCCTATCGCTTCAATCGCTTACCAAGGTTTAATGAGAATTGACCAGGGCTTGGACGTTGTTGAAAAATCTATTATTTCTTACGGTGGTGTTCAAGGTGGTCTTTTGGAAAAGAACATGTCATGGATCACATTGTTTATCGCAATGGCACCGTCTTTGGGATTCTTGGGTACTGTAGTAGGTATGGTTATGGCGTTCGATAAAATCGAACAGGTTGGTGATATCAGCCCGACGGTTGTAGCAGGTGGTATGAAAGTGGCTTTGATTACAACTGTAGGTGGTTTGATCGTTGCATTACTTCTTCAGATATTCTATAACTATTTGTTGAGCAAACTGGAAGCTATCCTGAACCAGATGGAAGATGCTTCTATCACATTGCTTGATTTGGTTATCAAATACAACCTTAAATTCAAAAAATAGTTCAGAATTATGGCAGTTACTAAGATAAGAAAAATATCCAGCTGGACACTATTGGTAACATCTATCATTACTATCATAGTTCTGGGTATGTTCTTCGGAGGAGGGGTCGTAGATCCTTCTGCTGAAAATATAGAGTATGTTAATACAGGACTCTTGCTTGACTGGACATACGTAATCTTTATTGTTACAGTCATTTGTATGATAGCTTTCGCATTATGGCAATTTGTCACGGTGCTGAAATCAAATCCTAAATCAGCCCTTATGTCACTGGGTGTAGTAGCATTATTTGCAATAATGCTGATTGTTACTTACTCCATGGGTGATGGAACTCCTTTACATGGATTAAATGCTGATTCTCAAGAATTCAACACTCCGTTCTGGTTGAAAGTAACAGACATGTGGATTAACTCTACAATTGTATTGTTCTTTTTAATCATTGTTGCTGTTATTGCAGGAACTGTAAAAAAAGTTTTAGGTAAATAATATAGTAATAACGAATCGATAAAACAAGAAGCTATATGGGAAAAAAGAGAAAAGTACCCGCTATGAACGCGACTTCTTCAGCCGATATTGCTTTCATGTTGCTTATCTTCTTCCTTATTACTACATCAATGGACACAGATAAAGGTTTGGCTAGACGTTTGCCGCCTCCTGTACCTAAAGACCAGAAAAAGAATGAAGAAATTGATGTTAAAAAGAGAAATATGCTGGTTGTACTGATTAACAGTAGTAACCAAATTTCTTGCGGTGGAGAATACACCGACATCAAGCAATTGAAAGATAAGGTTAAGGAGTTTATTGAAAATCCTTATAACGATGAACATAAACCTGAAAAGGTTGAAGTAGACGTTCCTTTCTATGGAAAGAGAATGGTTACTAAGAATCACGTAATTTCTTTACAGAATGACCGTGGTACTGAATACCAGTCATACATCAGCGTTCAGAACGAATTGGCTAAGGCTTATAACGAACTGAGAGATGATGTTTCTAAAGAAAAATTCGGAAAGGCATTTGCTGATTTGAATGATGAACAACAAAAGGCTGTGCAGATGATTTATCCGCAGAAGATATCAGAAGCAGAACCTAAAAATTATGGAGGAGATAAAAAGTAATGGGAAAGTTTAGTAAAGCGGGCGGAAGGGAAATGCCCGAATTAAATACCTCTTCATTACCTGACTTGGTGTTCGCCTTCTTGTTCTTCATCATGATGGTTACAACAATGCGTGAAGTAACTTTGAAAGTAGAATTCCGTGCTCCGGAAGCAACTGAACTTCAGAAGCTGGAAAAGAAATCATTGGTTACATTCATCTATGTAGGTAAACCGACTCAGGAAATGAGAGCTAAGATGGGTTCTGAAACTCGTTTGCAGTTGAATGACAATTTCGCTGAAATATCAGAAATTCAGGATTACATCGCTCAGGAAAAGTCTAGTATGAAAGAAGAAGACCAGCCGTTCATGACTGTATCTATCAAAGCTGATAAAGAAACTAAGATGGGTATTATTACGGACGTAAAACAGGCTCTTCGTGAAGCATACGCATTGAAGATCAGTTATTCTGCACGTCAACGTGTTGATTAACCGGAGAAATACTTACTAAAAAAGGCGGGATTTTAGTTCCCGCCTTTTTTATTTTATATATTGACATCATATACATGTTTGTAAATAATTTGCTTGACTCCATCAAAAGAATCCGACAAATCTATTTGACCGTAACTCATCAGGCGCATTTCAAGCCCATCTTCTCCCTGACGATATGGAGGCTGATAATATACATAAGAATCCAAAACAAAGCCTAAACGCTCATAAAAGCCAATTCTACGCTTGCTCATCTCATCATTAGGAGTCTCGACCTCTATAACTACAGGAGTTCCACAGATGGCAAGAAATTGCTCCATAGCCTTAGCACCAATACCTCCATTACGGGCTGCCGCATCAATAGCAAAATGTTCGATATAAGCAAAATCATCAAAAGTCCATTTGGTGATAAAACCTACATATTCATCACCTCTTAACAATGCATATATTACAAAACGGGGTTCGTCCGACAACAGATCACGCACAAGAGCAAAATCACGGCGTTCTACTTCTGGAAAAGAATCATTATAAGTCTTCTCTATCCGATTCAACAACGGATCTAATACATCCTTCACCGGTACACAAACAACTGATGGCTTCAAACTCATAAAACGTCAATTTTAATGATTACTAAAAAAGAAACTTACAAACTAAAATATTTATCCAAACAATATCCATTAATCATTAGAGATTAGCTATATTTGTATTTAGAATGTAAGATTCTATACTACATATATACAAATATACAGAAATTATGGCACATCATCAACTGGATGAATTAGACGAAAAGATACTAAAACTAATTATCGGAAATGCCCGTATGCCTTTCCTTGAAGTGGCAAGAGAATGTAATGTATCGGGAGCTGCTATTCATCAACGCATACAAAAGCTGACTAATTTGGGAGTAATCAAAGGCTCCGAATTTATTGTCGATAATACGAAAGTAGGCTATGAAACATGTGCCTATATGGGATTATTCCTCAAATCACCAGGACAATTTCCCTCTGTGACAGAGGCATTGAGGCAAATACCGGAAGTAGTAGAATGCCATTATACCACAGGACAATATGATTTATTTATCAAGATATATGCAAAAAACAACCAACACTTGCTCAGCATTATCCATAAAAAATTGCAACCATTAGGATTAGCACGGACAGAGTCGCTGATATCCTTTAAAGAAGCATTTAAAAAACAAATTCCGATTAATCTGGAAGATGAAGAATAAAAAAATGCCGGTCTCTCTAAAAATGAGACCGGCATTTTTTATTTATTAAATTCTTCTTAGAAATCTGCATTTTTCGGGGTACGCGGGAACGGTATTACGTCACGAATATTTGTCATCCCTGTTACGAATAACAGCAAACGTTCAAATCCCAAGCCAAATCCTGAATGAGGAACTGTACCAAAACGGCGGGTATCCAAATACCACCACATATCCTTCATGGGTATGCCCAATTCATTGATGCGATTTTGCAGCTTATCATAATCAGCTTCACGTTCGGATCCACCAATTATTTCTCCGATTTTCGGGAATAGAACATCCATTGCACGGACAGTCTTTCCATCTTCGTTCTGTTTCATATAGAACGCTTTGATTTCTTTCGGATAATCAGTCAGGATAACCGGACGTTTAAAGTGATCTTCAACCAAGAAGCGCTCATGCTCAGAAGCCAAATCAACCCCCCAATAAACAGGGAATTCAAATTTATGTCCCTTAGCTACTGCCTCTTCAAGAATCTTAATACCATCAGTATATGGCAAACGTACAAATTCATCTTTTAATACACCTTCCAGACGTGCTATTAATCCTTTATCGAACATGTCGTTCAAGAACTTAATATCATCCATACAGTTATCCAATGCCCAGCGAACACAATATTTAATAAAGTCTTCTGCCAGATCCATGTTATCAAGGATATCATTGAATGCAACTTCCGGTTCAATCATCCAGAACTCTGCCAAATGGCGCGGAGTATTTGAGTTTTCTGCACGGAAAGTCGGGCCAAATGTATAAATCTGTCCCAATGCTGTTGCTGCCAATTCACCTTCAAGCTGTCCGGAAACTGTTAAACTTGCCTGTTTTCCAAAGAAGTCGTCATCATAAATAATTGAGCCGTTTTCATCCTTCTTCAGATCATATAAGTTCATTGTTGTTACCTGAAACATCTGCCCTGCACCTTCACAATCGGATGCTGTTACAATAGGCGTATGGAAATAAAAGAAACCTCTGTCATGGAAAAATTTATGAATAGCATAAGCCATATTATGACGGATACGGAATACTGCACCAAATGTATTCGTACGGGGACGCAAATGAGCTATCTCACGCAAGAACTCCATAGAGTGGCCTTTCTTCTGCAAAGGATATGTATTCACATCAGCAGTTCCATAAATTTCAATCTCAGTAGCCTGAATTTCTACATTCTGTCCTTTTCCCTGAGATTGTACCAATATTCCGTTTACATTTATACTGGCACCCGTTGTAATAGGCTTAAGGTATTCCTCCCCTAATTTTTCCACGTCTACAACGATCTGAACATTATTAATTGTAGAACCGTCATTCAAAGCTATAAAACTAACCTGTTTGCTACCACGACGGGTACGAACCCATCCCTTAACATTAACGGCCGTACCGTAAGCCTCACTCTTCAGTACATCTACAATTTTTGTTCTTTTAATTGCTTCCATGTTTATATTTTTAATCTTAGATAATCAAAACAAGTTAGCCGGCATCTCAACCGGCTAACTCTATATTTCTTATTCAAAAGCTCCCATGCGGAGAGTATTAACCTCTCTTTCATTCAGATAACGCCATTTTCCGCGTCCCAGGTTCTTTTTAGTCAGTCCGGCAAAGTATACACGATCAAGCTTAATCACGTGATAGCCCAATGATTCGAAAATACGACGAACGATGCGATTACGGCCGGAGTGAATTTCAATTCCCACCTGGCTTTTATCCTCTTCGCTGGCATAACTAATTGCATCTGCGTGGATTTCACCATCTTCAAGTTCCAATCCATTTGCAATCTTCTCCATATCTTCAACCGTTACATTTTTATCCAACCATACATGATAAATCTTCTTCTTCTTATAAGACGGATGAGTCAATTTAGAAGCCAAATCACCATCATTGGTCAATAACAATACACCTGTTGTATTACGGTCTAAACGTCCTACCGGATAAATACGTTCTTGACATGCATTTTTTACCAAATCCATTACCGTCAAACGTTCCTGAGGGTCATCAGATGTCGTTACGCAATTTTTCGGCTTATTCAAGACAATATAGATCTTACTTTCAATCTGGACAGGACGATCCTGGAATGTGACCTTATCCTGGCGTGTAATCTTTGTTCCCAATTCGGTTACTACCACATCGTTAACTTTAACTACCCCCGACTGGATAAATTCATCGGCTTCACGACGTGAACAAACACCTGCATTTGACAAAAATTTATTCAAACGAATTGGCTCATTCGGGTCTGCCAAGACTTCCTTATACTTTAACTGTTTCTGGAAATTATATTTGGCATTTGGATTATAGTCTCCGGAACGATGATTATTATTGCTCGGACGACGATTTCCATAGCCACCACCATTGTTGCCATAGCCTCTGTGATTACCATAGCCTCCGCTATTGCCATAACCACCACCGCTATTACCATAACGATTATTATTTCCATAGCCTCTGTTGTTGTCGCGATGTTCATTACGGTCAAACGATGTTACACGAGCATCACCAACACGAGGTCTTCTTTTCTTCATACCATCCCCTGAAGCACCTTCACCTGAAGGAGTTGCAGAATAGGCTTTCCCACGGTCCTCATAATTCGGACGGGAAGGACGATTATACGATGGACGATCATTCCCATAATAATTATTATTACCATGAGGACGGTCATTATTATTGCCATATCCCCCCTGATTATATGACCGGTTGTTTCCATAAGACGACCGTGAATTGTTATAACCACCCTGGTTTCCATAATTACGGTTCCCGCCATTGTCACGGTTATAAGGTTTGTTGTAACCACCCTCACGGTTGTTATCGTACGTACGCGGACGACTTGGTCTGTCACCATAAGAATTATAACCGCCACGGTCTTCCCAATTAGGACGGTTATACGATCTCCGTTCATAGTTGTTTCCTTCAGGTCTGTTATAACCTTGGTTGTAAGGTCTCCGTTCAGAATCCTGGTCTGTGTTTTCTCGTCTGATACTTGGTATCACTTTCCTTGGACGCGGTTGAGTTTCATCTCTTTCTTCTGTACTCATTTGCTACGAATTAAATGATAATTAAATAATTCGGTAGCCTCACGGCTACCACATGTTTCTCTCTAAATTCCTGTATAATTATGAGGCGTAATCGCCTTTAATTCAGCTTTAACAGCATCACTCACCTGCAATGTATCAATAAAACTACGTATCGATTCAGATGTAATTCCTTCATTTGTACGGGTCAAGGCTTTCAACGCTTCATAAGGTTTCGGATAACCTTCCCGGCGCAAAATAGTTTGGATACCTTCGGCTACCACAGCCCAGCATTGATCCAAGTCCTGATACAAAGCTTTCTCATTTAATAACAATTTTCCCAAGCCTTTTGTTAAGCTTTTGAATGCTATTTCAATATGAGCCATCGGGACACCCACATTACGCAATACTGTAGAGTCTGTTAAATCCCGCTGTAAACGAGATATAGGCAATTTCATAGCCAAATGCGTTAAGATGGCATTCGCCATTCCTAAATTACCCTCTGCATTTTCAAAATCAATCGGGTTCACCTTATGAGGCATTGCAGAAGACCCGACTTCACCAGCCTTAATCTTTTGCTTGAAATATTCCATTGAAACATATTGCCAGAAATCACGGCACAAGTCAATCAGGATAGTATCGACTCTCTTCATGCCATCAAAAATTGCAGCAAGATTGTCATAATTTGAAATCTGTGTAGTCCATTCCTCACGGCTAAGCCCCAACACTTCATTTACAAATTTGTTACCAAATGCACGCCAGTCATATTCCGGATATGCAACGTTATGTGCATTGAAATTACCTGTCGCACCACCAAATTTGGCAGAGACAGGAACTGCTTTCAACAAACTCACCTGCTGCTCCAAGCGGTACACAAATACCATAATTTCTTTTCCCAAGCGCGTAGGAGAAGCCGGCTGTCCATGAGTTTTAGCCAGCATGGGTATTTCTGCCCACGCTTCAGCGTATTGCTTCAACAGATTTATCACCTCCTGAAGTCCCGGATAATACACCTCGTTCAGGGCATCTTTGATAGACAAAGGTACAGATGTATTGTTTATATCCTGGGATGTCAACCCAAAATGAATAAATTCTTTATACTCCTGCAAAGACAGTAAATCAAATTTTTCTTTGATAAAATACTCTACTGCTTTTACATCATGATTTGTTATGCTTTCTATCTCTTTTATACGCGTTGCATCTTCAACAGAAAAGTCCTGATAAATTTTCCGCAGAGCTTGTTTATTTTCCGCTGTTGCCAAAGCTTGTAATTGCGGAAGAAATTCAGACAAAGTAATAAAATACTCGATCTCAACCTGCACTCTGTATTTAATGAGTGCATATTCAGAGAAGTAGGCAGCCAGATTTTCAGCCTTATTCCTATATCGCCCGTCTACAGGTGATATTGCTGTTAGTGTAGAAAATTTCATATACATTATTAATATAGAGATGCAAAGGTACTATAATTCTTAAACATACAGGACAGAGCCGGAACTTTTTTCTACTTTTTTCGCAAAAAATTTGGAGAGAATAAAAAAAGCCGTATCTTTGCAGCGCTTTAGAGAGATAAAGTTTATAAACTTACTGAAAATGAAAGGGCGTTTAGCTCAGCTGGTTCAGAGCATCTGCCTTACAAGCAGAGGGTCGGCGG
>UQLN01000044.1 GCA_900541965.1 uncultured Parabacteroides sp.
CATCGACAATAATAAACTTCTTACTTTCATTCGTAGATATTTAATTAATAAATAAGATAATAGTTCCTCGCAGTGAATTTAAATACTGTTTTTTTCAGAGCTCTATTACGAATAGAGAGCAAAGTAATTTATGGCTTGCATAAGTGTCTGATTATCATAATATACTGATTATATAGAAGAAAAATGTATACTTTATACGAATTACATTTAAATACATTTGTAAAATCAATGCTTATAACATTTTGTAAATAAGTAAATTATGATATCAGACACTGAAACAATGCTGAAATAATACTGAAACAGAAAATACAAATACGTTGAATATCGAGGCTTATGAGAGATGAAATTTTACTTAACAAGCTATTTTACATAGAAGAGCATCGTTCGTGTAGGAACTACTTAAATCAAGTGGAATCCGGTTTTAAATATATTGAGTTAGAGCAAGAGATATTTATCCGGAAGGAATGTGCATGCTGGAATTATTTACTGATATTTCTCGATGGGAAATTTATCATCAGTCAGGATCAGTTCAAAAAACGTATGTTTAGTGCCGGAACAATGGTGTTGCTACCTAAAATGTCTACATTCAGCGGTTGGGGAAGTAGCGATTCCAAACTGGTTGCATTGTCATTTGATACTCCTCCGGGTAGTTGCGACATGTTTGTATTACAGTCGTTAGCAGGTATTTGCGAAACGATAAAGTATGATTTCCAAGCCACAGAGATTCGCTATCCACTTGCACCTTATCTGGAAGTACTTACGTATTGCTTAAAGAATGGAATGAGTTGCGGACATTTGCATGAATTAATGGAAAAAGAACTGTTCTTTCTAATACGTGGATTTTATACAAAGGAGGAAATTGCCGGACTGTTTTACCCCATCATAGGACAGGATTTCTGTTTTAAGAAAATGATTATGGAAAACTACCAGAAGGCAGACAGTATTGAGACACTCATTTCCATTTCCAATATGGGAAGGAGCAGTTTTTTTACTAAATTCAAAAATGTATTCGGAATGACAGCCAAACGCTGGATTGTGAAACAAAGGAATCGCCAAATATTGGATGAAGCAATGCATCCCGGCGCAACGGTGAAAGAATTAATGGCAAAATTTATGTTCGACTCGCAAGCGCATTTTACACACTATTGCAAACAACATTTCGGCTGTACACCTAAACAATTGATAGAACATTATGATATTGAAAATCAATAAATATATATTTTTTAATCAAATGGACTAATTATAAAACTTGTTGGACTTTTATATATTGGCGTACGGAAAAAACACTCTATCTTTGCAAAGTGAAATTAGATTTGTATAATCTTAACCAGGTAGTGTGTCTCTATTCGTAATAGATACTAATGTTCACGAATGTAATGATTATTATCTAATGTAAGAAACATTGAATATCAATTTAACATTTAAATAAGATTGTTCATCATCCTGTTGACTTGTTTGAGGTGGTTTATATCGAGCTCTTTAAGATATATATGCGTCATATTTTCTGTCGTATGCCCCAACCCTGCACTGATCGTTGAAATCGGCACGCCATTGTCACGGGCCAGAGTTGCCCAGGTGTGGCGGGCCACATAAGTGGTTAATGGGACACAAAGCCCCAAATCGCCGGCAATCTTCCTCAATGCACGATTGATGCGGGAGAGATAGGACCGGTATTGCCTGTATTCGGAAATTTGTTCTTTACCCGCCCCCTCAGGATTGATAATAGGGAAAATATAAGACTCTTTATTATCCGTTTTTCTGTTAGTTCCGTAACGGTTGAATAGCTCCTGTATCTGAGGGGTAATTCCAATATGAATCAGTTGCTTCGACTTATGCCGCGAATAACTGATTATCTCACCACAAATATGTTTCTGTTTCAGGAAAGCAATATCAACAAAAGACATCCCCTGTGTATAAAAGCTAAATAAAAAAAGATCCCGTGCAAATCGCAAAACAGAATCTTCCGGAAAATAAAGATGCAACAAACGGGACATGTCTTCGCGGCTCAAAGCACGCTTGATGGTACGGCACGGTTTGGTATGTATGTCATTGAACGGATACCCGCCACGCGAAACCAATCCCTCTTTTACCGCAAGATTATAGCATGTGCGGAAATTGCGTATATAAAAATTCACGGTATTTTCTCCTACCCCTTTGTGCTTTAAAAAGTCCATATAGCGGGCTACGAATCGCGAATCAACCTGAGACATCCGTATATCCTTATTCCCCATATATCCGGATAACGACTGCCTGGTACTGCGATAGGCAGCTGCAATGCCCTCTTTCCCCATCTCTTTTTTCCATTCTATCTGTGTATCGATATATTTGAGCAGAAAAAAACATTTTACAGGTTTCCGGTATGTACCCAATGTAATGTCATATACACTGTATTCCTCACCAGACTTTTCAAGCTCTCGAATACGTTCACTGAGCAACCGGTACATTTTGCGAATATCACGGTTTATTTTCACATTCACTCTCCGGTCGGTATTAACCTTCCCTTTTTCAGAATCGAACTCTTCTTTCGTCACATGAAACCCAGTATACAGGATTTTCTTATGCCTGTTATGAATGACCTGGAAAACCAACGGATAGGTCCCATCATTCAACTTTCGGCTCGAGTTCAACATTAATTTTATTGATGCCATAGAAATTTAAATTAATATATGAATAATTTAATATGCAACCGAATCCCGGAGCAAGGCTCCCGGTCCGATGTCGCAAACTACAACAATTCAGAAAATGAAAAGTTATGGCAAAAACAACAGGTTACTGATATTAGATGAAGATATAGTACGTATTTTATACTCATTTGTAATGCAATATTGAATAGGTGATATGTAAAAATACAAAGTGATAACCCTATTTGAATGTAAAAAGCACACAGAAATGATTCCTTAAAAACATTTCCGTCCTTCTGTGTAAGCAATTCAGATAGTATAGGCGTTGGGCAAAAATACCGTATATTTTTAATAATACGGCCGTTTTATTCATCTTTTATGAAAGTTTTTATTGAAGTGGATCTACCCCTCTATATCTAAAAAAGCCGGCTCCCAAATGAGGAACCGGCTTTTTCTATTTCACACCTTTGCCTGTTAGCGGAGAGGTATATATTGTACAAATGCTTCCATTGCTTCGTATGAAGCCAAGCCTAACTTATGATACAGGTCTGCCGTAGCACGGTTGCGGTCTTCTGCACGCTGCCAGAACAAACGTTCGTCGTCGCCTAGGAACGGAGCGCTTTCTGCCTGCGACTGGTGTTTCAGGATTGCATTCCGTTTGTGGCGTAATTCTTCCGGAGAGATAGGAACTGCCATTTCAACATGGTCCATTTCCCATTCTGCCCATGCACCACGGTACATCCATACACGGCAGTTCAACATCCATTCATCGTCTTTTACTTCATCGATTGCTGCAAGTACGGCATCCAAACAAACCTTATGGGTTCCATGCGGGTCTGCCAGGTCACCGGCTACAAATATCTGATCCGGTTTTATTTCCAGCAATAAGTTCTTCACAATGTTCTTATCCGCTTCACCCAAATCATTTTTCTTTACCATACCGGTTTCATAGAACGGTAAATCCAGAAAATGCACATGGTCGTCTTTCACTCCCGAATAGCGGCATCCGTGACGGGCTTCTTCACGACGGATCGTACCTTTCATGAAAAGCACATCCTTGCGTTCCGGACCACCGTCTTCTACCTTTTCATAACGCAGGTATTTAATGATTTCTTCCGCTTTATCCTTAATCGGAGAACCTCCGGCTGCATACTTGTCGCTAACATCACTCAGGTATTCGCAATAACGGATTACTTCTTCATCGCCTACGGCAATATTTCCGGATGTCTGGTAAGCAACATGTACGTCATGGTGCTGGTCACACAAACGGCGCAGGGTTCCACCCATTGAAATCACATCATCATCAGGATGCGGACTGAATACGATTACTTTCTTCGGATACGGAGTAGCACGTTCCGGACGATTAGAGTCGTCCGCATTCGGTTTACCGCCCGGCCATCCGGTAATGGTATGCTGGATATCGTTGAATATCTTAATATTTACATTGTATGCAGAACCATACAAAGCAAGCAATTCGCCCAAACCGTTCTCACTGTAATCCCGGTTGGTAAGTTTCAGGATCGGTTTTCCCGTTAACTGGCACAGCCATACGATAGCACGGCGAATCAGTTTGTTATCCCAATCGCAGTTGGTAACCAGCCAAGGATGGCTGATACGTGTCAGGTCGTAAGCGGCAGACAAATCCAGAACGACCTTTGCATTCGAATGAACTTGCAGGAAAGAAGAAGGAATAGCATCCGTTTCCGGACCTTCCACTGTCTTTGCAATAATAGGCGCTTTATCTTCACCCCAAGCCATCAGGACGGCATTCCGGGCTTTCATCATGGTAGAAATTCCCATAGTAATTACACCTGCCGGAACATTATCCACTGAAGTAAAAGTACGAGCCGCTTCTTTTCTGGCTCCACCTTCCAACAGCACCAGGCGGGTACGCGAACCGGAAGTCGAACCGGCTGCATTGAACATGATATTACTTGACGGACCGACTCCCAGCAAAATGTAGTCGAGACCACCTACCAACTGTATTTGCTCTTCATAAGTACGGCAGAAATCAAGAATCGCATCTTTCGGCATGGCACCGTCCGGAGCATAAATATTTTCCGGAGCAATATCGATATGGTTGAATAATGCCTCTCTCAAATGGGACACATTACCTGCACTCGCCGAAGAAAGCGGATAGAATTCATATTCTACAAATATAACTACATTACGGAAACTCAGGCCTTCTTCCCTATGCATGCGTATCCATTCCTTATAAATACTCAGAGGAGAACGACCTCCGGGAAGAGCAATAACGAAGTTCTCACCCACTTCCTGTTTCTTACGGATTTGAGTGGCGATTTCCTTTGCAATCGCAAGAGAGCCTTCCTCCGCCGATTCATAGATAGTGGTCGGTATCTTCTCCAAACGTGTTAAAACTGAATGCTCGAAAGCATTTTCCGGACGATAGTACCTTTGCGGTATACGCGTCAGAGTAATCTGAGAACTCAGGTCTGTTTTCATGTTTAATCTTTGATTTAGTATTATTTTTTTACTTAAGTTACAAATATAACAATTATAACAGATATTCTTCCACAGCACAACATCAATTTTATTTATAAAAGGATATTTCCACGCTTTAATATCATTCTGCCGGCTCTCTCCCCGACTCAAAGACGAGTTAAAAAGGCACATGTAAAACCTGCGCCCTCCACGCACAATATAATCAATTAATTAACAAACACTTACAACCACAATATTTATTTTCATCACTCCGAATAAACTGTCGAATTAATCTCTATCTTTGGCGCTCATTAAACATCTTTAAAATGCTATATTAATATTCAACGACGATGAACAATGTCTTAATTTTATTAGACAGCCTGGACGATTGGGAACCCTATTGCAAGACAAGCAGCATACTCACTGTTTCCGATTATTTAAAATCCAAATCCATAGAAAAAGAACGCAAATTCGTTATCAATGTAAGTAACGATTACAGTTATAATTCCGAGGGATATTATTGCTCACTACTGGCACAGACAAGAGGGCATAAAGTAATCCCCGGCGTAGATATTATCAACAAAGTTGAAACCGGTACAGGTATCCGCATGGATAGAAACCTGCAAAAATTATGTTACCAATGGATACAGAAAAATAATATCACCGATGATATCTGGTATTTAAATATTTATTTCGGTACCTGCAAAGAAAAGGGTCTGGAACGGATTGCCCGGTTTATTTTCGAAAATTATCCGGCTCCGTTATTACAAGTCTGTTTCAATACCCGCAGCCGGAACCAAATTGAAAGTGTGCAGTTTCTCTCCCTCAACCAACTGAATGACGAAGAACAGGATTATTTTGCCAATACTCTGGACAGCTTTAACAAACGTATCTGGCGTACACCGAAATCAACCCGCCCTTCCCGCTACAGCCTTGCAATCCTGTATGATCCCGAAGAGAAATTTCCTCCCAGCAATAAGCAGGCTATCAATAAATTCCTGGAAATTGCGAAAAAAATGGATATTCATGCGGAGCTGATCACAGAAGAAGATGCCACCCGGTTGATGGAATTCGATGCACTGTTTATCCGTACAACGACTTCCTTAAATCATTACACCTTCCATCTTTCCCAGTTGGCAGCACAAAACAAAATGGCTGTGATAGACGATCCGATTTCGATTATCCGCTGCACCAACAAAGTATTCCTGAAAGAATTGTTTGAAAAAGAGAAAGTACCCGCACCGGTCTCCACTTTGATATTCCGTTCCAATGAAAATTCATATACAGAGATCATTGAAAAAGTAGGAACTCCCTTCGTCCTGAAGATACCGGACGGTTCTTTTTCCATCGGGATGAAAAAGGTCAATAATGAAGAGGAATGCAAGGAAGCATTGGACGTACTGTTCGAGAAGTCTGCCATTCTACTGGCACAGGAATTCACACCTACCGAATTCGACTGGCGTATCGGTATCCTGAACGGGGAGCCCTTATATGCCTGCAAGTATTATATGGCAAAGAACCACTGGCAGATTTATTGCCATTATGCATCCGGGCGTAGCCGTTGCGGCCTGGCTGAAACGATACCTATCTATCAGGTACCCCGTAAAGTATTGGATACGGCATTGAAAGCAGCCTCCTTTATCGGAAAAGGATTATATGGCGTAGATTTAAAAGTGGTCAACGACCGGGCCATCGTTATCGAAATTAACGACAACCCCAGTATCGACCACGACCTGGAGGATGCAGTTCTGGGAGATGAACTCTATTACAGGATTCTCAACCACTTCGGACGTGCTGTCGATATGAAATACTTCTGATATGGAAAATGCAATAACCATCCGGGATGCCCAACCGGACGATCTTCCGTCCATTCTGGAAATAGAGAAACTTTGCTTTAAGGAAGACAGTTTCACCAAAAGCCAGTTTATCTATCTGATGACACGGGGTAAAGGCGCTTTCTTTATCCTGCAGGCAGGGACAAGGACTATTGCCTATTTATCTGTATCATTCAATTCCAGAACACATAATCTGCGTATCTATTCCATTGCCGTCCATCCCGGCTGCCAGGGAATGCAGTTAGGACAGCTGCTTATGGACAAGGCTATCGAATATGCAGAAGGATGCAATGCCCGGAAAATGACACTCGAAGTAAAAACCACCAACAATCCGGCTATCGGACTGTATAAAAAAAACGGTTTTGAAATGTCTTATATCAAACCGAACTACTACCACGATGGTTCGGATGCCTATTATATGACTAAACCCATTGGTAAAGAAATATAGACAAGAAAAAGCACGAATGAAAGGAAATATATACGAATTTCCATTCATTCGTGTTTTTTCTTGTTTTCCTATCTCTATCCGGAGAATTTACCGGTTAAAATAATGTATTCGCTTCCGGAACCAATTTGCCCATCGAATAAACGGCACGTACTGCCAGATTACGGTCAAGGACAACTATATCCGCATCTTTTCCACGTTGTAAAGTACCTTTACGGTCGTCCACCCCCATAAGGCGAGCCGGAGTTTCCGATGCCATACGAACAGCATCCGCCAAAGGTATATCTGTCTTTTGGGCCATCGTGCGAACCAACTTATCCATCGTAGCAATACTTCCGGCCAAAGACGAATGGTCTGCCAGTTTCGCTACGCCGTCTTCAATAATAATACGAGAATCCGGAACAGGACGCCCTTCATTCGCAGCAAAAGAAAGCGCGTCCGTTACCAGACAGGTACGTTCCACACCCTTCAGTTTATAGACCAGACGGAGAATCGTAGGAGGCAAATGTTTGCCGTCCGCTATCACCTCAACCGTCATATCATCCATCAGAAAGACGCTTTCTACCGTTCCCTCATATTTATATTCACGACGTTTATGGAATCCCGGCATTGCATTGTAGAACTGTGCGGCATGTGTAAAACCGACTTTATAAGCCTCTTTGATATCTTCAAATTCAGCTTCGGTATGGGTAATTGCAGCCAAAATTCCTTTTGAACGGATATATTGTGCAAACTCATGCGCTCCCGGAAGTTCCGGGCTCGCATCCCAACGTTTGATGCAATTTGTATTTTCCAGGATTGAAACATATTCTTCTCTATCCGGCAATCTTACATCATACAGGTTTCCCGCCATTTTCTCATTCAGGTAAGGACCTTCCACATGAAGCCCCAGAACCGGACTATCTTCCTCTGCCATCAAAGTCTCGCAGATAGAAGCGGCTTTACAAATAGCCGTTCTGGAAGAAGAGGAAAGTGTCGGGAATATCGTGGTTGCCCCATATTTCCTATGGGCATTGACAGCCCCCCGGAAAGCCTCTTCCGTACATTCTTTAAAGTCGTAGCCACCGCCACCATGCACATTCATCGCAACAAAACCAGGAACGATATACATCCCTTTGGCATCGATAATCGTTGCACCGATAACGGCCAGGTCGCTATTTGTCACTTCCAGTATTTTACCATCACTTATCAGCACAGAGCCATCTTTGAGCCACCCCTGCGGAGTCAGGATTTGTCCGTTTATTATTTGTGTCAACATAGCCTTTCCTTTTAAAACAATTTATTGGTTCCTTCTACTAACTTACCCATCGCCCAGACCGCACGTACATTCAAATCCTTATCGAGAATCATAATATCGGCATCCTTCCCACGCTGCAGTGTTCCTTTGCGGTCGTCTACCCCCATCAGGCGTGCAGGAGTTTCCGAAGCCATACGTACGGCATCTTCCAATGGAATTTCCGCTTTCTGCACAACCGTACGGATCAAACGGTCCATTGTAGCCACGCTTCCGGCAAGAGCCGAACGGTCTGCCAACTTGCAAACACCGTCTTCTATAATCACACGCGGGTCGAATGCCACTTGGCTATCGCTTGCCGCACAAGCCAGCGCATCAGTTATCAGGCAAGTTCTTTCCACTCCTTTGATCTTGTAAACCAGACGGAGAATCGTAGGAGGAACATGGATACCGTCCGCCACCACCTCCACCGTCATATTATCTATCAGATAGATGCTCTCTACCGTACCTTCATATTTATACTCACGGCGTTTGTGGAAACCGGGCATTGCATTGTAGAAATGGGTAGCATGTGTATAACCGACCTCATACGCTGTCAGAATATCTTCATACTCAGCCTGTGTATGGCCAACCGATGCCAATACTCCTTTCGATGTAATATATTTACCGAACTGCATGGCTCCCGGAAGTTCGGGTGCCGCATCCCAACGTTTGATGCAATTTGTTTCTTCCAGTAACGGGATGTATTCTTCCGGATTCGGATTTTTAATATTCTCCGGAATCTGACCGCCTGCCATCTTCATATTAAAATAATGGCCTTCCAGATGTAATCCCAATATCGGGCTATCCTTTTCTGCCATTAATTTTTCAGTCGTTTCCGCAGCTGCACGAATCATAGGAATCGTAGAAGAAGAAAGCGTCGGGAAAATACTGGTAGTACCATGTTGCATATGTGCAGCAACCGCTGTACGGAATGCATCCTCCGTACCTTCCATAAAGTCGCGTCCTCCTCCTCCGTGTACATGGATTTCAACACCACCGGGGACAATATACATACCTTTGGCGTCTACTAAAGTTGCCCCTATCACTGCAAGGTCACAGTTTGTTACTTCAAGAATTTTGTTATCGCTTATCAGGACAGAACCGTCTTTCAACCAGCCCTGCGGGGTAAGGATTTTACCGTTGATAATCTGAGTTAACATGTTATAAGAATTAAGCTTTCGCGTTGTTTTTTGTTTTTTCAACGCAAAAGTAGCTACTTTCATTTAACAATGTTGCTCAAATACTATTTAAATTTTATTTTTTAGCACTCCTTCGCCAGCTCTTCATATTCCATGGTTTGTTCTGTCCATACGTCCATCGTATCGGACAATTCTTTTTTCAATGTGGAATATTCGTTGTAAAGGGAGGTATCAGATGCCCCTTCCGGAGTTGCCAGACGGGCCTCGACAGACGCGATGGAAGTTTCAAGTCCGGCTATTTTACTTTCGGCCTCGGCAATCGCCTTTTCTATTTTCTTCAGTAAACGGTTCTGCTCTTTACGAGCTTCGTATGAGAGTTTATTCTGTGACGGCTGTGCTTCACTGTCTGTTACGGATGATACCTGAGCGGCACGTTCCAACTCACGCAAACTGTCCAATTTCTTACGTTCAAGGAATTCATAAATTCCTCCCAGATGCTCTACCACGCGCTGGTTTCCGAATTCATAGACCTTATCTACCAACCCATCCAGGAACTCACGGTCGTGGGATACGACAATTACCGTTCCGTCAAATTCTTTCAACGCATCCTTCAACACATCTTTCGAACGCATGTCCAAATGGTTTGTCGGCTCATCGAGTATCAGTAAATTTACAGGTTCAAGCAAAAGGCGAATCATGGCAAGGCGGCTGCGCTCTCCACCGGACAATACTTTTACCTTCTTGTCGGAAGCCTCTCCGCCAAACATGAAAGCGCCGAGGATATCGCGTATTTTTGTACGGATATCTCCTTCCGCGACATAGTCTATCGTATCGAATACGGTTAAGTTTTCATCCAGCAGTTGTGCCTGATTTTGGGCGAAGTAGCCGATTTTCACATTATGTCCGAGTTGCAGTTTACCTTCGTAATCAATCTCGTCCATAATACATTTTACAAGAGTAGATTTACCTTCGCCATTCTTCCCTACAAAAGCTACTTTATCGCCACGGTTGATTGTAAAAGTAACGTTCTGAAAAATCAAATGTTCGCCGTACCTTTTTGCCACATTCTCCGTAATCACCGGATAAGAGCCGGAACGGGGAGCCGGAGGAAATTTAAGGTTCAGCATTGAAGAGTCCACATCATCCACTTCGATACGTTCCACTTTTTCAAGCTGCTTGATACGGGACTGTACCTGTACGGATTTTGTAGCTTTATAGCGGAAACGTTCGATAAAAGCTTCCGTATCCGCCAGCTTCTTCTGCTGGTTTTCATAAGCACGAAGTTGCTGTTCACGGCGCTCCTTACGCAATTCCACATAATCGGAATATTTAACCTTATAGTCGTAAATTTTTCCTAATTCGATTTCGATTGTACGGAAAGTCGTATTATCGATAAAAGCACGGTCGTGCGAAACAAGGATAACCGCATTGGCACGGGTTGCGATAAAATTTTCAAGCCATTGGATTGACTCGATATCCAGGTGGTTGGTAGGTTCGTCCAGCAACAGGACATCCGGCTTGCGGAGCAATAGCTTGGCAAGCTCGATACGCATACGCCATCCACCGCTAAATTCGGATGTCGGACGGTCGAAATCTTCCCGTTTAAATCCCAAACCTATCAATGTACGTTCCAATTCCGCGTGATAATTGTTTCCGCCCATCATCTGGAAATGTTCGGACAAATGGGTTACACGGTCAATCAAATTCTGATAAGAATCTGTTTCATAATCGGTACGCTCCGCCAATTGGAGGTTCAATCGCTCGATTTCTTTCTCCATTTCATGGATATGTTCGAAGGCATGCTCCGCTTCTTCACGGACCGTACAGGTATCCGTCAGTTGCATCTGCTGGGGAAGATAGCCGATTGTAACTTCTTTAGGAACACTGACAACACCGGAAGTCGGCGATTGCAGACCGGCAAATATTTTAAGCATAGTAGACTTTCCCGCCCCGTTTTTTCCAACTAAAGCGATACGGTCTTTTTTATTTACTACAAATGAAACATCATCAAAAAGGGTAAACCCGCCAAATTCTACAGTCAGTCCTTCTACAGAAATCATATCTTTTTCTTTTTAGAACTGCAAAGATACAATTTATCCATAAAATAGAAGCTGTCGCAAAATGAATAAGGGGCGGAAAACAAGAGAGGCCATCCTGACTTGCCGGACGACCTCTCTTTTCTGTTAGTATAAACGCTTAATTAATAACCATCATTCTGTTTCAGTTTCGGGTTTTTGTCGAGCACTGTCTGGCGAATCGGCAAATAACGATTCTTCGTTGCAAACTTACGAATTTCAATTTCGTTATCCTTCTTCTTATAATCCGCATCAACTACAGCCCGTTTATAAGGATCTTGCTCATTGTAGTCGATCTTTCCGGAGATACGATATAAAGGACCGTTTAATACGGTTTCTGCCAGCATCTTACCGCTTGCATCTTTCCAGCGCAGAATATCGGCACGGCGCAAACCTTCACCAGCCAATTCAACCGCGCGTTCACGGCGGATTAGTTCACGCAACTTTTCTTTTGTATTATATTTGGCTTTATCCACATCCGGCATTCCCGCCCTGTTGCGTATATCATTCAAGTATCCATAGATAACATCGGAAGGGCCATCCAATTCA
The DNA here is from genome assembly GCA_900541965.1 of uncultured Parabacteroides sp. Lineage (GTDB taxonomy): Bacteria > Bacteroidota > Bacteroidia > Bacteroidales > Tannerellaceae > Parabacteroides. Next base: position 12,383 of record UQLN01000044.1, read on the forward strand.
TTAGCCGCCTCGGCATACGTCAGGAGCACTTCAGCATAACGGAAAACGATCGGACAAGCACCTGTATCCCAGATATTGCTATACTGGTCTATCGGGTCCAGATACTTAGCCCATGTCAAAGCCGTCTTGGAGGCATTATCCGTATAAGTCGGGAAATTCTTATTATCGACATCCTTTTTTGCTTCTTTATCATAGACTGTTTTATCCAGCGTATTCAAAACCGCTCCTCTCCAATCACGTCCCGGATACAGGATAGTCATAGCCATACGAGGGTCGCGATCTGCAAACGGATGAACCGGGTCATAGGCATTGCCTGCTTCCTCTTTCGTCAAGCCGGTTTTCATCTCATACATATCAACCAGGTTCTGTGTAGGAACGATTGAAGACCAACCGGCATCTGCATTATTATACATCTGCCCGATAGTTCCCAAACCGAACAAATTGGCTATACGCTGGTCGGCAAGGATAATTTCTTTAGAGGCTGTTCCGGATAATTTAAACAGCTTGGCATAAGAATCCGGCTCCCCTTTTTCCAGTTCATACTGTTTAAGGTCGATAATATCCTGTGCGGCTGTTTTAGCTTCTTTCCAGTCACCATAATACAAAGCCTCACGCATTTTTATTGCCAGCACTGCGCCTTTCGCAATCCGGCCGCGTGCTTCCGGTGTTTCATTAATATCTGCAATTGCATCTTTCAAGTCTTTGGCAACCTGCTCGCGGACTTCAGTTTCCGAATTACGCGGAACTTGTGCTTCTTCTGCCGTATTGTAAGTTCCGATAATAGGAACACCGCCATACCACCAGTTCATGATAAAATAGCGGTAAGCACGGATTGCTTTTACTTGGGCTATCAAGTCTTTTTTCTTTTTCTCATCCGCAAAGGTGACTTTGTCTATATTGTCCAACACCGTATTACAACGACGGATAATAGAAAAATTATAAAATGAAGCCTGGCTTTCGTCGCCACTCGCCAATGAACCGTCTCCCATAGCACGGTATCCTTCCCAGGGAAAGTTATTGTAACCAATGTCGGAACCGCAGTCCAGATACAAAATGGAACCGCCATCCAACAATCCATTATAGCAACCTACAACAAAGCTTTCGACATCCGTTTCAGTCTTCCATGTAGTTGCAGGGGACATTGCATCATTCGGCAATGTATCCAGAAAATCAGAACAAGAAGTAGTCAAAGCGGCTACACCTGCCAATAAATATATTGATAATCTTTTCATAAAAAATTCTTTTTAATTAAATGGTCGTTACTTATCAGAATGTCACGTTTACACCAAAAGAGTGAGTGGTTACCAACGGATAACTTGACAAACGCGAACTAACAGTTTCCGGGTCTACATTTAGCGGCATATTATCAAATGTGAGTAAATTTTCCGTAGAATAATAAACACGAACATTCTCTATACCTACCGGTCTCAAGATACTTTTCGGAAGGGTATAACCCAACTGTAATGTTTTCATGCGCAGGTAACTTGTATTAATTACCCAGAAATCGGACATTACAACAGACGATTCGCTCGGAGATTTTCTGGACTCGGCAACACGTGGCATACTTGCATCCGGATTTTCCGGTGTCCATGAATCGAGCCATGCTTTTGAAGGATGTCCGGCACTACCGGAGAATTCCCCAAAGGCTTCTTTGGTAAATGCACGTCCTACATTTGCAGCACCTGTAAAGTTCATAGATAAGTCAAATGCTTTGAAACCTACATTTACATTCAAGCCAAATGTTATCACCGGATCAGTTGTTTTATATAATTCACGGTCCTCTGCTGTAATTTTACCGTCGCCGTTCGTATCTACGTAACGTAAGTCACCTCCTTTGAAATCCAGGCCGAACGGATAACCGTCTTTTCCTTTATATTTATCCATCCAGGCTTGTGCTTCTGCATCGGACTGGAAGAAACCATCTGTTTTATATACATAATAAGAATGTATAGGAGAACCTATCTTACGCAGGTAATCACCATCAGTCATACGTTCTACCCCACCCAGGTTTTCAATCTTATTTTTATTGTAAGCAAAGTTACCTACCACATTCAACGACCAGTCATTCCAACGATTGTTATATCCTAACTGGATTTCAACACCTCTGTTGCGCATTGCACCTACATTATCTTTATAAGCCCCCAGACCAAATTCGGCAGGAACCGGTACTTCCATAATAATGTCTGTAGTTTTACGGTCGTAATAATCGAAAACAATATTGATATGATTTCCAACGATGGCATCGAAACCAATCCCCCAGGTTGTTGATTTTTCCCAGGAAAGGTCTTCAATCTTATAGTTTGCCTGATAATAACCATTTACCAGATTTCCACCAAACGGATAGTTAGCACCCAGGCTGTAAGTATTCAGCCAAGGATAATAGTCGCCCCCCGTAGGCGTTCCGTCACTCAATGCATCCTGGTTACCCAGCATACCCCATGAGCCACGAATCTTCAAACTGTTCAACCATTCTTTTGAACTTTCCATAAAGCTCTCTTCGCTGATACGCCATGCACCGGAAAAAGACGGGAAATACCCCCAACGGTGTCCCGGAGCAAAACGGGAGGAAGCATCCGCACGGAAATTTGCTTCCAATAAGTATTTACCGGCATAGTCATAATTCACACGGCCGAAATAAGACAACATAGCCAGTTCGCGGGTAAAACCGGAATTTTTTTGTGTGGATTCCGCTCCGGCGTTCATATCACTTAAATCATTGTTCGGGAAATTCTGACGGTTTGCATAATTATAGCGTACTTTATATTTTTCAGTATGCCAACCTAACATCGCTTTTAACCCATGTAATCCGAACGTTTTGTCGTAGTTCAACAGAACATCGAAGTTAGCACGATGCCAGTTCGTGAAAGACTCTGTCAATTCATTCGGTCTTGCAGCCTGAGACGGATCATTCAATATTTTCTTTACAAAAGCTTTATAATGCTGGTCATCATTTACATAAGCACCGCTCACAGTTGCTTTCAAACCATCGATAATCTGATAGTCAGCAGCCAACGACCCTGTAAAGTTCTGATTGTATTTATCAACCGTTTGATTTACATCCAACCATGCGATAGGGTTACCATCATTTGTTGCCCCATAGGTTCCGTCTTCATTCTTTACCGGAATCATAGGACTGATAATATTTAACTGGCGGATAATCTGATCCGACCAACCACCACCGTAGTTAGAATTCGGGTCTTTGTAGTCATTTTTGATATAAGCCATATTCATACGGACAGTCAATTTCTTGGTCAACTGCATATCCAAATTAGTACGGCCATTAAACTGCTTACGTTCGGAATTCGGTAAAATACCAGTCTGCCCCAAATAACCGGCGGAAGCCATATATTTTACTTTTTCCGAACCACCACTGATGTTTACATTATGTTTATGCAAAAGCCCCGTACGGTAAGCCGCTTTATTCCAATCTGTATTCGGATGTCCGTAAGGGTCGGAACCATCTTCGAATTTGCGGATGTCATCATCACTGTAGCGGGGAGCCTTGCCATTATCTTTGTCTATACGGTTGTATAACATAGCATATTCGGCAGAACTGATACGGTCGATTACTGCTGTAGGATTTGAGAAGCCTACATATCCATTATAAGAGATACGGGGATCACCGGTTTTACCGCGTTTAGTTGTAATCAAAATTACACCATTTGACGCTTTGGAACCATAAATAGCTGCGGAAGAAGCATCTTTCAACACGGAAATACTTTCAATATCGTTCGGATCCAAGCTATCCATCGAACCGCTTTCAATACCATCTATCAAAATGTACGGATCAGCAGAGTTCAACGTACCGACACCACGGATACGGATTTTACTTCCGTCCTGCCCCGGACGTCCTTCACCGGCTGTTACGGTTACCCCCGGCATCAACCCCTGGATACCGGAAGATACGTTCGATATAGGACGATTGGTCAATTCTTTACTGTCGACAGAAGCTACGGCACCGGACATATTGGCTTTTTTCTGTGTACCGTAACCAACAACAACAACTTCTTCCAACTTCTGCGTATCTTCCTTCAAAGATACTTTTAAAGTAGATTGTCCGGTATACTTGATTTCCTGGGTCAAGTAACCGATAAAAGAGATTTGGATAACGTCCCCGTTCTTTACATCCAGAACGAAGTTTCCATCCATGTCTGTTACCGTACCGTTCGTGGTACCTTTTACAACTACAGCAGCTCCGGCAACAGGACCGAAATCATCTGCAATTGTACCTTTCAAACTTTTTTGTTGCTGAGAAATACCTACTCTGGGTGTTGCCGTATTATCTATAGCATACATTGTCCCACCGGAACATAATGTAGCCGACAGCAGCATAAGGCTAACAGGTCTTGCGATTTTCAACATACTAAATTGTTTTTTGTTTAATTATTTATTGTTATAAAAATAAGCCCGAAACGAAAAATAGTTTATGACTCACTCACTCTAATTCTTAATTATGGCAAACAAAATCCACTTATCTTAACAGCGTTTTATAAAAATCTCATTGGTACAAAATTCTTATAACATAGTTCTGATAGAACTAACTAATTCTTAATTCGAAGCAAATATAATGCTATTTTTAGTTTTGTGTTCAAATTTAACTCAAAATAACACACAAGTGTTAATTATGCTATTGCCTCAGATTGATTTCTCTATTCAAAATGGATCTTGTATATTAATATATATAGTTTTATTTTCAAAGGATGTATGAATGACTAAAAAATGCCTGTAAGGATTTATAGAATAGTAACTGTAATTAATTGATGTTTTTGTAGTCTTAATTCGGATCTGTATAATAGTCTTATTATAAACATTTTATACTTTTTATAGCGGTAAAAAATAGAATTAGTATTCTTGAACACTCAAAGTTGCCATTAATTTATAAGATAATTATTGATATTGTTGATAATTTTAGGTTATAAGGTATATTAAGAATAGAGTAATAAGACGATAAAGTCTATTCAATGAAACATATATTAACAACTTGTCTGATTTTATTGAAGTCGTGTAAAATAGAAAAGAGACCCGAAATATCAATCTGTAATATAGGCTGTTTACTGCTATTTAAATCTGTATTAAATTCACAAAAATATCTGTTTATCAGCTTATTATATGTATTGATGCTATTTTTGCTATGTGTTAAAATTAAAAACTAATTCTTAGCTAATTGACTGCGTTCTATCAGAACTTAGTTAATAGCCTTAACATAAAGCCTTTTTTTCTTCCTAAAATATCCTAAATACATTTGGTTAATTTATATGCCAGTTCTATCAGAACTCTGTCAAAGGGAAACCGTACATATGTTCAGATAAACTTACACTCCTTATTTCTCAACGAATAACTAATCTGTAAATCTAACCGTCTAATGGTATGAAAAAATGTAATGTTATCCTTAGACTTTGCATTTACAATGTGTATTTTTTTTAAACAAAAAACATTATGTTGAAAATCGTAAAACCAGTCAGTCTTGTATTACTGTCAGCTGCTTTATATTCAGGAGGAACTGTCTATGCAGCGGGTCATGTAATCTCTCCAAGAGTTGACATCTCCCAGCAACAAAAAAGCTTGAAGGGAACAGTAGAAGATGAATTTGGTCCTGTAGCCGGAGCATCTGTAGTTGTAAAAGGTACCACGAACGGTACGGTAACAGACATGGATGGCAAGTTCGTGTTGGATGCAAAAAAAGGAGATATTATTCAAATCTCTTTTATCGGCTACTTGACCCAGGAAATCAAGTACACCGGGCAACCAATCATTAACATCAAACTAAAGGAAGACACACAAAAACTGGATGAAGTTGTTGTTGTTGGTTACGGTACACAGAAAAAAGTAAACCTTACCGGCTCTGTGGCATCTGTAGGTTCCGAAGAATTGAAAGAACGTGTGAACACAGATGTATTGGCTTCCGTACAAGGGCAAGTTCCCGGCGTAACTATCATCAACCGTCCGGGAGAAACCTCCATCAATATGCGTGGTCGTGGTAACCTGGGTACTTCCTCCCCCCTTTTCGTCATTGACGGAGCCATTGCCGATGCTACATTTTTTTCCAATTTGGACCCCAACTCAATTGAAAGTATTTCTTTTCTGAAAGATGCCGCCTCATCTGCCATTTACGGTTCGCGTGCTGCATATGGCGTTGTTTTGGTAAAAACTAAAGGAGGTAAGGAGGGTAATATTAAAGTTTCTTATGATGGATACGTCGCTATAAAGAAAGCTACTTACACCCCGAAGATTTTAGGTTCCGAATGGTATGCCCGTTTAAGTAACGAAGCTGCTTTCAACGAAAATCCGAATGCGACCATGCCTTATACGGACGAAGAGATTGAGTTGTTCCGTAACGGTTCAAACCCGGATATGTATCCCAACACCGACTGGTACAGTTTGGTACAGGATAATACAGCCGTAATGACCAAACATTCGATAAGTTTCAGCGGAGGAAACAAAGTAAAATACTATACTTCATTAGGTTATATGTATGATGACAAATTCACTCCCGGAGCAAAATCAAACAGGTACAACCTGACTACCAATTTATCTTCCGATATCAAACCATGGTTGACCATGCGTACAAATATCAATTATATCCAAAACACTTCCGACAATGATAAAAACGGTATAGCCTGGACCTATCTGATGCAAGCGCCAAGCACATACGTAGCACGTCAAAGTAACGGTGACTGGGGCACTTATAAAGGAGGGAAAAGAGCGACGCTGGTCGATATACAACGTAATCCATTACGCTCATTGGAAGAAGGTGGATGGTCTAACAATAAGACCCAGAATACGTTGATTAATTTGGCATTAGACCTAAAACCGGTAAAAGGGCTGGTCATCACCGGCGAAATGATTTACAAAGCATACGACTACAAAAACAAAGCATATGAAACAAACGGCGAAAAAGTAAAAGATTTCAAGACCGGAGAAGACATCAGCGGTTCCGACAAAATCAATACGGTTGCAGTCAGTAAAATGACATACGACTGGCAAGAAAACAGCCGCCTGACTTACAATGCTTTGGTCAACTACAACTGGAATAATGATAAACATAGCTTCAATATACTGGCCGGTACTTCTTATGAACATTATAAATTCCAAAAACAGAAATCTTATCGTAAAAACTTCCCGACCAATAATATGACCGACCTCAACGGAGGTTCCAGTGCCGTAAATGATATGGGAACCGAAGGCGGAAGCAATGAAGATAAGTTGATGTCCTATTTCGGACGTATAAACTACACATTTCTGGACCGATATTTATTGGAAGCCAATCTTCGTGCCGACGGTTCTTCCCGTTTCCATAAAGATAACCGTTGGGGCGTATTCCCTTCTTTCTCTGCCGGATGGCGTATCAACCAGGAAGGCTTCATGAAAGATATAAACTGGATAGACAATTTAAAAATCCGTGCTTCATGGGGACAATTGGGTAACATCAATAACGTAGGTAATTACGACTATTTCTCTACGTACCAGCAAGGAGGCAATTATAATTTTGAAGATGCCGTAGTAAGTGGTATTATTGAAGCAAAACCGGCAAACCCGACATTAGGCTGGGAAACCGTATCCATCACTGATATCGGTCTTGATTTTGACATCTTCAACGGCCTGGTCAGCTTAACCGCCGACTATTATAATAAAATAACCAACGATATTTTGCTTGGTTTCCCTTCCCCACGTGAAGTCGGCATTAAAGATGATAAAGATTTCCGTGTTTCGCAGAACATTGGTAGCCTAAGCAATAAAGGAGTGGAATTAAGTATCAGCCACAACAAAAGTTTCGGTGATTTTTCTTATTCCGTCGGTTTCAACATGACTAAAAACTGGAATAAAATTACAGACCTGGCAGATAATGACCCGATTATCGAATCACCCTGGATAAAGAAAGTAGGCTATGCTATCGGAACTTTCTATGGTTTCCGCACAGATGGTTTACTGACACAAGAAGACATTGATAATGGAAATTATATCACAAACGGGGTTAAACCTCAAGCCGGAGACATCAAGTATGTAGACTTGGACCATGATGGAGAACTGACAGATAAAGACAAAGATTACATTGGCTGTGATGTTCCTGATTTCACATATGGCGTCAATTTAAATCTGAGATACAAAGGTTTTGAACTAAGTATGTTCGGACAAGGTATTACAGGAACAAGTGTTAAATTCAGCGAGGAACAGGCATGGGCTTTTTTCGATGATGCCAATCCCCGCGAATACCATTTAAGCAGATGGAATATTGACAATCCGGATCCGAATGCAGCTTATCCCCGTATTTATCCGAGAACCAGTTCGCACACTTCATACAACAATCAATTCTCTGATTTCTGGTTATTCAGTGCAAACTATTTTCGCATCAAAAACATGACATTCGGATACACGTTCAATAAGAAACAAATTCTGCCGTTAGGATTAGAGGCACTCAAATTATATGTATCTGCAGAAAATCCATTCACTATCCGTGGTGACCACCGTATGAAAGATTTTGATCCGGAATCGGCATCAGGACGTGCAGGAAATACACGAGGAACTTCTTCCGTTGCATTTGGAGTTAACGTGACATTTTAATTAAACAAAAGACTATATAAATGAAAACAACGAATAAAATACTGAAAAACATTCTTCTCTGCACCGTATTAGGTACGGCCGTATGCAGTTGTGACTTGGATGTTGTACCACCTGCCAGTATCTCGGCTGAGACCTACTGGAAAACAGAAAAAGACGCCTGGTACAATCTGAATGCGATTTATTCTAACTCGATTCCGGGTATCGCTATTTATGCAGACTCATATACAGACGATGTGCTCTGCCAATATGCATGGGAATCAAACGGAATGATGTTCCAGCAAGACGGCCTGAATTCTGAAAAAGACGAAGGGTGGAACTTTGAAACGATCCGTAAACAGAACATTTTTTTACAAGAAGTTGAAAACTGTAATATGAGCGAGGACTTGAGGGACAGATTTAAAGCAGAAGTCCGTACAATGCGCGCCTGGTCGTATCTCGGGATGACCTTGACATTCGGTAAAGTCCCCATTATTACTACTGTACCCGAATATAATGCAGAAAATGTAGCACGTGATGAAGTCAGCAAAGTACACGAGTTCATCCTTGCAGAACTGACAGAGGCAGCTAAAATCCTCCCGGAAAAATATACCGGGGGATATCTAAACGAGAAAGGCCGTATCACCAAATGGGCCGCCCTGGCACTGAAAGCAAGAGCTGCACTTTATTTCGGAGATTACAAATTGGCTGAAACTACAGCCAAAGATATCATGGACCATGGCGGCTTTTCGCTATTCCGCATCACTTCATTAAATGAAGCCCAGCAGAAAGAAGCAGATGAAATGGATGTTTTTGTCGATTTTGCCAAATACGGAATTAATAAAGACGACTTTACAAAAGGAATGTTTAGCTATGAAGCATTATGGCATACGGAAAATGCAAATCCGGATAACCCTGAATATATTATGACCCGCCAATATACATCCGCAGGTTGGGATTATCAGGATATGGTTCGCTATACAAGTATGCGTCCGGACCAGTTAGGCGGTTGGTCTTCTGTTACGCCTACTCAAAATCTGGTAGATGCTTATTGGGTGACAGACGGCAAAACAGTCCCCAATACACCTACAATAGAAGAACGGACGGCTGCCTATAAAGAAATCAGAAAAGCAGCTGATGATTATATTAAGGATACTGAAGGTACATATACGAAGTTCGTTGCCGAAAAAATCAAAAACGGAGAACTGAAAAATTATAAATACATTCAAGAGTTCCGTAACCGCGACAGCCGGCTATACACATCTATCATGATACCTTTCAAAAGTTGGTATGAAACCGACTATGGTACTAACTTTATTTATGAATGGAAAAAAGGAGGAAACAATGAATCCTCGTCCGGCTTCAATTTCCGGAAAATGTTGTGTACCGAGAATGATCCTGAAGGGAACGGACAGGCCGTGGGAGACTACCCATGCATCCGCTATGCTGAAATTCTGTTGATTTTCGCAGAAGCTCACACACAGACAACCGGTTTTGACGGAGAAACCCAAGCTGCCCTGAACGAACTGCGCGATCGCTGCGGCATGCCAAAAGTTCCAACCGGCCTGAACAAAGACGAAGGCTTAAAGTTTATCCGGAAAGAACGCCGTATTGAAATGGCTGGCGAAGGTTTCCGCTCTGATGATATGACTCGTTATACGGACGAGTATTGGAAAGAACATATGAACGGAGTCGCCATGACCATGCCTGACGGAACAGTTAAATTAACAATGAAATGGAGCAGCCGTATGCGTTTAAAACCTATACCGCAGGCTGCAATAGACCTGAATCCGCTATTAAAAGGGGACCAAAATGCAGGTTACAACTAGAAAAGCTATTTGTCTCCGGATAGAGACAGTAAAGTTTGATTTGTGCCGGGAAAAGACTCCATACTTTTCCCGGTTATTTTTTAATTAAAAACATCTATTATCTATAGATAAATCTCTTTATTTCACAGAATTTATCTATCTTCGTCCTCTATAACTACAAATATTTATAATTCATGAAGAAAAAAAGTTTAACATTATTGGTAGCAACTACATTAGCTAGCAGTGTACTATTCTCCTCTTGTATCGGTTCTTTCGGTTTAACTAACAAACTTCTAAATTGGAACAAAAATATTGACAGCAAATTTGTCAATGAACTTGTTTTTATTGCATTTTGGATTGTTCCTGTGTATGAAATCTCCGCACTTGCAGACATACTGGTTCTAAACTCTATTGAATTCTGGAGTGGAAACAGCCCTGTAGCCGATGCAGGTACAACCAAAACTATCGATACGGAAAACGGAACATTTACCGTAGAAACTAAAACTGACGGTTATCACATCCAAAAAGAAGGTGAAGAAAAATCACTGGACCTGGTATTCGATAAAGCGGATAAGAGCTGGAGCGTAGAAGCTGACGGTGAAACAACCAAACTTTTAAAATTCGAAGATGATGATAAAGTTGTTATGTTCCTGCCGGACGGTAAAGAAATGAACGTAGAATTAAGCCAGGCTGGCGTACTTGCATTCAGACAAGTGGCTGAAGGGTATTCTTTCTACGCAGCAAGATAAGAAATCAGGTGACAGTTGACAGTTGACAAGTGACAGTTAAAAGACAAAGAGTAATAAAAACTGTCAACTGTCAATTTTATTGGCTAATCTAAATTAAACATTGCATATGAAACACACGATAAAAAAAGTAATGCTATCCGGAGTTTTAAGTTGCTCGATGATAGGTATTGCTTTCGCCAACAATCAGGCAGAACAACCTCAAAAGCCCTATTGGCAGGATATACAGGTTGTCGCCGTAAACAAAGAACACCCCCGCTCTTCTTTTATGAGCTACGGAGACCGTACAACGGCTCTCTCTTCAAGATATGAAAAGAGTCCATTCTATTCCCTGCTGAACGGAACCTGGAAATTCTATTTTGTGGACTCTTATAAAAATCTTCCGGATAATATTACCGACCCTTCTGTCAGTACGGCATCCTGGGATGATATTACGGTTCCGGGAAACTGGGAGGTACAAGGACATGGCGTAGCCATTTACACCAATCATGGCTACGAATTCAAACCACGTAACCCACAACCTCCGTTATTACCGGAAGCTAATCCGGTCGGTGTTTACCGTCGCGACTTTGAAGTTCCGGCAAACTGGGACGGACGGGATGTGTATCTGCATATCGGCGGAGCCAAATCCGGTTTATATGTATATGTAAACGGAAAAGAAGTCGGCTATAGTGAAGATTCTAAAAATCCTGCCGAATTCCTGATTAACAAATATCTTCAACCGGGAAAGAATGTACTTACGCTGAAAATATACCGCTGGAGCACCGGTTCTTATCTGGAATGCCAGGACTTCTGGCGTATCAGCGGTATCGAACGTGATGTGTATGTATGGTCGCAACCTAAAATCGCAGTAGATGATTATCGAATTGTTTCTACATTGGACGACACATACAAGAACGGCATCTTCCGTTTGGCCGTAGACATCAAGAACCATACGGATAAAGCTAAAAATATAGATGTTGCTTACGAATTACTGGATGCCAACGGTAAAACCGTAGCTACGGCTGAAAACCAACTCTGGGTCAGTGCAAATAGTGTGGCTACTACTTCTTTCGATAAAAATCTGGAAAACGTGTCAACCTGGAACGCAGAACATCCGAACCTGTACAAAGTCCTGATGACTGTAAAAGAAGATGGAAAAGTAACGGAAGTTATTCCTCAGAACGTAGGTTTCCGCCGCATGGAAATTAAACAAATCGACCAGATTGCCGGAAACGGAAAACCTTATACGGTGATGTTGTTCAACGGTCAACCCATTAAGTTCAAAGGGGTAAATATCCATGAACACAATCCGGAAACCGGCCATTATGTAACAGAAGAACTGATGCGTAAAGATTTTGAATTGATGAAACTCAATAATCTGAATGCCGTCCGCCTCTGCCACTATCCGCAAGACCGTAAATTCTACGAGTTATGTGATGAATATGGCTTGTATGTATATGATGAAGCAAACATCGAATCACATGGTATGTATTACAGCTTGCGCAAGGGAGGAACATTAGGGAACAATCCGGAATGGCTGAAACCGCATATGGACCGTACCATCAACATGTATGAACGAAACAAAAACCACCCGAGTGTTACAATCTGGTCGTTAGGTAACGAAGCCGGCAACGGATACAATTTCTATCAGACGTACCTGTATCTGAAAAACAAGGAAAAAACAATGATGAACCGTCCGGTTAATTATGAACGTGCTCTTTGGGAATGGAACACAGATATGTATGTTCCGCAATACCCGAGTGCAGAGTGGCTGGAAGAAATCGGTAAAAACGGAAGCGACCGGCCGGTTGCCCCGTCTGAATATTCCCATGCTATGGGTAATTCCAGCGGTAACCTTTGGGACCAATGGAAAGCCATCTACAAATATCCGAACCTGCAAGGCGGATTTATCTGGGACTGGGTGGACCAGGGTATCCTGCAAAAAGATAAAAACGGACGCGAATTCTGGGCTTATGGCGGTGACTTTGGGGTAAATGCACCAAGTGACGGTAACTTCCTGTGCAATGGTATTGTTAATCCGGACCGCAACCCTCATCCGGCAATGGCTGAAGTAAAATATGCACATCAAAATGTAGGCTTTGAGGCTGTAGACCTGGCGAATGGAGTATTCAAAATCACGAACCGTTTCTATTTCACGAACCTGAAAGATTACTCGGTTAATTATACGGTTAAAGCAAACGGCAAAGTGGTAAAAAGCAGTAAAATAGCTTTTGACCTGGCACCACAGGCCACAACGGAAATTACAGTACCGGTTGCCGGATTAAAACCCCAGGCCGGTGTCGAATATTTTGTAGACTTTGCAGTTACTACAAATAAAAAAGAAGGTGTTGTCCCTGCCGGACACACGATTGCCCATGACCAGTTCTTATTGCCTGTTACAGCTGACAAGAAAGCCTACAAAGCAGGTGGACCGAAATTGGCAGTATCCGCAGAAGGCGATAATCTGAAAGTAACTTCTTCAAAAGTCAATTTCGTTTTCGATAAGAAATCAGGAGTTGTTACTTCATATAAAGTTGACGGAACAGAATATTTCAGCGAAGGTTTCGGTATTCAACCGAACTTCTGGCGCGCTCCGACGGACAATGATTATGGAAACGGTGCTCCTAAACGTGAACAAATCTGGAAACAGAGTAGCAAGAACTTCAATGTAACAGATGCAACAGTTAAGATGGATGGCAACAATGCAATTGTCAATGTTAATTATCTGTTACCGGCTGGAAATCTGTACATCGTCAATTATAAGATTTATCCGAGCGGTGTAGTAAACGTTTCCGCGCAGTTCACATCTACGGAGATGACAGCCACTGAAGCCGAAGTATCCGAAGCTACCCGTATGGCTACATTCTCCCCGGGTAGAGAAGAAGCCCGCAAAGCTGCATCCAAACTGAATGTACCACGTATCGGCGTACGTTTCCGTTTACCGGCAACGATGAATACAGTTCAATATTTCGGACGCGGACCGGAAGAAAATTACTGGGACCGCCAGGCCGGTACATTGGTAGATCTTTACAAAACGACTGCCGAAGCCATGTATTACCCCTATGTGCGTCCTCAGGAAAACGGTCATCATGGCGATACCCGCTGGGTAGCTCTGACAGCAGGCAAAGGAAAAGGCCTCTTGATTGAAGCCGATAATCTGATTGGATTCAACGCTTTGCGTAACTCCATCGAAGATTTCGACGATGAAGAGCAGGTCGGTTTACCTCGCCAATGGAATAACTTCACTCCTGAAGAAGTTGCCAACCACGATGAAGAAAAGGCAAAGAACGTATTGCGCCGCCAGACACATGTCAACAATATTACTCCCCGCAATTTTGTAGAAGTATGCGTCGACTTGAAACAGGAAGGGCTTGCCGGGTATGATAGCTGGGGTTCACGCCCGGAACCGGCTTATTCATTACCTGCCAATCGCGAATACAAATGGGGCTTCACCTTGATACCTGTAAGCAGCGAAGGTAGTGTACAGGGAAAAACAGGTTACAATTACAATTAAAAACTTACGGTTTCACAAGCCAAGGTATCCATAGGGATATGTCAAAAAGCTATTACTGAACGCAGATTACGCAGAACACGCAGATTATTTATTGAAAAAATATGGTCTGCGTAAATCTGCGCTCTGTCTGCGTAGTCTGTGTTCCCTAATAGAAGCTTTTGGCACATTCCTTTTTTATACCTATCCCCTTCCGGTGGCTCATCTACTGTGGCATAACTTTTCAATGTAACGCAATTCCTGAATAAGATTGTTTATTTTCCACAATAAAAAAGTGTCTATTATTTGGTATATTCTGAAACCTTATTAACTTTGCATCACAAAGTACTTTTATCCACAAGTATATGAACAAACAAATAGAAGACATAAAAGTGATTCGCGAAATGATGGAAAGATCATCCAAATTTCTGTCACTGAGCGGACTATCCGGAATTACGGCCGGGGTTATTGCGAGTATAGGCGCGGCATTTGCTTATTTCCATATTCTACAGGAACCTTTGGCAGCTAATCTCGACACTACCCATGAAGCCATGTTCCACAAAATGACACTACTGGTAGCGGATGCTTCCGTCATCTTACTTCTTTCTATTTGTTCCGGGATTTATTTCTCATGGCGGAAATCGGTCAAAAAAAACCTAAAACCGTCCAAAAGCCTGATACAAAAGACTGTGTACAACCTTAGTATCCCTTTGGTGGCGGGCGGCATCTTCACCTTTATTTTCCTGTTGCGCGGCGACCTGGCAACAGCTATTGCAATGACACTTACTTTTTATGGGCTGGCATTGATTAATGTATCCAAATATACACTCGATGAAGTCCATTATTTAGGCCTGACTGAAATCATATTGGGGATACTTGCAGTCCTGCTCCCAGCCTGGAGCCTCCCGCTGTGGACGATCGGATTCGGAGCCTGCCATATTGTCTACGGAACAGCGATGTATATTAAATATGATTTGAAAAAAGAATGAAAAACATAATACTCAAATTAAATAAAGCTTTTGAAAGCCGCATACGATTAGGTATTATGTCTATTCTTTCGGCGAATGAATCGGCTGACTTCAATACGATGAAGCAACTGATGGAGCTGACCGACGGGAACCTGGCAAGCCACCTGAAAGCCCTGGAAACTATCGGATATATCCAGTCCTCCAAACAATTTATCGGCCGAAAGCCCAATACACAATATACGCTCACTGAAGAAGGACGGAAAAGTTTCAAAGAACATTTGAACGCTTTAGAAGAACTTATCAAATAATTTTTTTATCCATTCACTTTGAATAACAAAGTACTTTTCATTCATACAAACAGATTAAAATTATGGAAACAACATTAAAAAAAACAGGAAAAATCAATCAGTCCATCACATTGAAAGCACTGATTATCGGTTTCCTAACTATCATTCTCCTGATCCCGGGATTAATGATACAGAACCTCATCGAGGAAAGGCAAAACCGCAGTTTAGAAACAATTGAAAAAATCAACAATAAATGGAGCAATGCCCAGACCTTTTGTGGCCCTATCATTTCCATTCCTTATAGCACCACACAGGTAAATGCCGACAAGACGACACACATTCAGGAACATATACTGAACATCACACCGGAGAATTTGAATATCAAGGCACAGTTATTCCCGGAAGAAAGATACTATGGCATTTACAAAACAATCCTTTATAAAAGCGAGATAGACATAACGGGTAATTTTGATAAAATAAATTTCCCTAAATTGGAAAACAGTATTATCCACTGGGAACAGGCTTACTTGTCGATTGGCGTTTCCGACCTGAGGGGCATAACAGAAAATATCGACTTCAGGCTGGACAACAAACAATTGTCGGTCGAAGTCACCGGCAATCAGGATACGCAAATAGGGAAAATGCTGGTCATGCCATTAAACAGCACCGTCCAATCCCTGTTTGGCCAGCCACAAACGTTCAACTGCAAATTAAAACTGAACGGAAGTAGTAACATCAATTTCATTCCCATAGGCAAGACGACTAAAGTCCATATTACAGGCAAGTGGAACGCCCCCGGTTTCATCGGTAATTTCTCTCCGGAGCACAACATTTCCGAAAAAGGGTTCGATGCAAACTGGAGTATCCTCAGCTTCAACCGCAGTATTCCTGAAATGTGGATAGACTATCCGGGAAACTCATTCGAAGACTCTTCGTTCGGCGTAAACCTGATAGACCCGGTAAACCATTATCAGCAGAACATGCGTTCCGCCAAATATGCCATCATGTTTATCGCCCTGACTTTCATTGTCTTCTTCTTTGTCGAAACGCTGACAAAAAGACGAATCCATCCTATCCAGTATTTGCTGGTCGGCTTTGCATTAATCCTGTTCTACAGCCTGCTCCTGTCCATTTCCGAACAGATAAATTTTGGTATCGCTTACTTGATTGCGAGTATTGCCACCATCGGACTAATTTCGGCTTATACCTATAGCATTTTCAAGAACAAAATACAGACCGGGGCACTTACCGGCATGTTATGTTTATTGTATATTTTCCTGTATGTTATCCTGCAACTCGAAGATGTCGCATTGCTGATCGGAAGCATCGGCCTGTTCTTTATACTGGGGACCATCATGTTCTTCTCACGGAAAATCAACTGGTATAAAGAAGAAGAGACGGAAAATAACAAGCAGATTACCTCGTTGCCGTAACGTTATTTCAGGATAAGACCGTTTCATAAAAAAGATAACTTTGCAATGAAGTTATCTTTTTTGTTTTTCAAGAAACTTTATGCGAATAGAACTATCATAACTGTCATAAATCCGGCAACAGCCTATACTACAAGAAAATACAATATGACAGTTACCAAATTCAAGTATCATGGTATCTATCATACTATCATAACATCTTCATTCCAAAACGCTATATACCTTTGTTTTTCTTATCAGATAAGCTACTTTAAATGAAATAGATAGTATGTTTTACTACTTGATACCCGGATGTCGAACCTGTCGGGACCCGGGCCTGACCACCTCTGCCACCCGGATTACAATACATGCAAAATGCCCGTTAAACCGACCTAAATATCCTTACTTTTCGAACAGAAACAGCAATATAGACAATATTTCTATGCTATATTAGCAAAAACGCCACTAAAACCCCAAAACGCACATAAAAAAAAGCAGGCCATTCCTGACCCGCTTTTTTTATCTTTTCGCATGTATTCTATTTAATAAAATTACTTCGCATAGCTTACTGCACGTGTTTCACGGATTACCGTAATCTTGACCTGTCCCGGATAAGTCATTTCATCCTGTATCTTCTTGGCAATTTCATTTGACAGGTTTTCGGTATCCTTATCGTCAATCTTATCGGCACCTACAATGACACGCAACTCACGGCCTGCCTGTATTGCATATGTCTTAACCACGCCCGGATAAGACAGAGCCAATTGCTCGAGGTCGTTCAAACGTTTGATGTAAGCTTCTACAATTTCACGACGGGCACCGGGACGGGCTCCTGAAATAGCATCACAAACCTGTACAATCGGCGCTAATAAAGTCTGCATTTCCACTTCATCATGGTGTGCACCTACTGCATTGCAGATATCCGGTTTCTCTTTGTATTTCTCACAAAGTTTCATACCCAGTATTGCGTGTGGCAATTCCGGTTCGTCATCAGGCACTTTACCAATATCATGTAACAGACCTGCACGTTTCGCCTTCTTCGGGTTCAAGCCGAGTTCAGAAGCCATTACCGCACATAAATTAGCAGTTTCACGTGCATGCTGCAACAAATTCTGGCCATAAGAAGAACGGTATTTCATTTTACCGATCATACGAATCAACTCGGGATGCAAACCATGTACACCTAAATCGATCACTGTGCGTTTGCCTGTTTCAATCACTTCTTCCTCAACCTGCTTTTTGACTTTCGTAACGACTTCCTCGATACGTGCCGGGTGGATACGTCCGTCCTGTACCAACTGGTGTAAAGCCAAACGGGCAATTTCGCGGCGAACCGGGTCAAAGCCGGAAAGAACGATTGCTTCGGGAGTATCATCCACTACAATTTCAATTCCTGTAGCAGCTTCAAGAGCACGGATATTGCGGCCTTCACGACCGATAATGCGGCCTTTTATCTCATCAGACTCGATATGGAATACTGTAATCGAGTTTTCAATTGCCGTTTCAGTAGCAACACGCTGGATAGACTGGATAACGATTTTCTTCGCTTCTTTATTAGCAGCCATCTTCGCCTCTTCCATAATTTCATTGATATAAGAAGTAGCCTCGGATTTTGCTTCATCTTTCAACGATTCAATCAGACGTTCTTTCGCCTCTTCCGCAGATAATCCGGAAAGAGCCTCCAGATGTTCAACTTCCTTCTGGTGAAGTTTATCCAAATCCTGTTTTTTCTTATCGACCAATTCCAGTTGAGCTGCCAGATTCTCTTTTACGGCATCCACTTCACAGTTCTTACGCTGCAAATCTTCCTGACGCTGATTCAAACTCAATTCACGTTGTTTCAACTTATTCTCCACAGACTGGATTTTAGAATTGCGGGAAGCAACCTGCTTTTCCAAGTCGGCTTTCAGGTGAAGAAACTTTTCTTTTACTTCAAGTAATTTCTTCTGCTTCATCACTTCCGCTTCCTTCTCAGCCTCCCTCAACACGCTATCGTACCTTGATTTCAGAAGGAACCGCATTGTCAACCAAGCGAGTAAACCTCCGAGAAAGAAGGTTACGATTGATATGATTATATTCATTCCCATTTTACATATAATTTAAATTCATAATTTAATATACAAAAAAAGCACTCACCTTACAAGATATTCCTTGTCCGGTAGTGCGGAAAATTTTTATTCTAATACTGTATATTTACTTATCTTTCAGATAATTTTCTATATCTTCTGTAAGTTCTTGTATCTTTTCTGTAAAGGGATTTGTATCATTCTTTTTCTCCAATTGCAAATTGCTCATCGACAATTGAAAAGCTACCATGGCTAACAAATCTTTTACATCCACTTCAGACTGTGAGAAACTCAACCTGTACTGGTTAATCTTCGTCCGGATCTGTTTGGCGGCATCCCGCGCTAACTGTTCATCCTCCCGGTTAATCCACAATCCATAGCTTTTATCGGCTATTTCTACATGTATAAGAAACTTATCGTCCATCGCCTCTATTCATTTAATAGTGCAATGCACCTGTCTACTTCCCGCACTAACTTTGACAACCGCATCTTTGCACTTTTCATTTCTCCTTCATTTACAGAAACAACACGTGCAGTCAACATGTTATCATACTTGATGCTCAACCCTTCAATCTCTTTTGTTGTCTGTTGGAGTTCATTCTCTTTTTGTATTAAAGCATCCTGAAGCTCACGAATTTGTTCTTTCTGCCGATTACACAGCGCCATCAAATCGCGAACTCTAACTTCAAAAACAGATAACAATCTTTTATGATCTTCGGTCATTTCACACCAAATTCTAGACAAAAGTAAACTTTTGAATTGAAATAAGCAATATTAGCCTTGTTTTTTTGCAGAAAAGGTCCAGGCATACAAAAGGCCGTCCAAATAATCAATCCGAACAGCCTCCCCAATAAGATTTGCTACGTTGTTTATACTAACGCAACATAAAGTTCTCCGTCAATTTCTTCAAAGACTAATTTGCCTTCTTTGGCTAACCAACCAAATGCAGCATACATGTCTTTTTCTGCTTTGATTTTAGTTGCCTTTTTAACTGCCTTTACACTCATTTTACCGCCTTCACTTAAAGCGTTCCATACGAGGCCGGCGTTTGTTCCAATCACTTCGATCATGTTTCTTTTTTCTTTTGTTTATTCGTTAACCGGGGCAAAAATAAAGATTAATCGATTAAAACAAAAGGAAATAGATGTTTTTTAGCATAAATCACGACTGTTTTTACACTTAAAAACCTCATTTAACACAATTACAGCAATAAAACCGTTCGTTTTCCCCTTGAAATAAGTTCAGCTTTTATATTTATCGCTGAAACATATCTTCTTAACAAATCCACACCATAACGTCCGGCAGCTTCAAGACCGTCCTCTCCTGAGTAACCATTTATAATCATTAACAAGCGAGAGGTATCCAAGTTGATTTTTGTCCGTTCTTCATCGCTGGTCGGAGTTCCTATTCCTCCCTGGGCATCGCGATATACCGGAAGTCCCGCAATATTCAAATCGCCTCGTCCTATACCCTGGTAATTTTCACCTTCACGCCCAACTCCCAATACTAATTCATTACCCACAATCTTGGATGCATCAAAACCTCCGATAGAGTAACCGCTCCGTATCGATAACAGATTAATCAAATCCACCAATGTATCCACCTTATACAAAGGCAACTCACGAAGTATCCTCCTACGTAAAGCCTCGGCCGAAGGTCTATACCTGTTCGGATCTTTTCCTAAACGCTTATATGCCTGACGAGTTGCAAAAACAGGCTGCCACTTATTTATTTCCTCCAGTTTCATAGAAGCACGGACCGTTATTTCCTCATCTGTTATTTCTTTCCACAATTGTTCGTCCGATATTGTATTTTTTACATCACAAGCAATCACCAGGACATGTAAATCCGGACAAACTTCCTGTACTTCATCTGAAATAGAAACATGAATTTCCATAAACTACAAATATTATTTTTTAATAATACCAGACATAATGCGTCCGCTCTTAATTCCTAAACGACGAGCAGAAAAAAAATCTTTATGTTCAGCATACGTACAAATGCCTGCTATTTCTATATTTTCCGGCAAAAGTCCCGCCTGCAATAATTGAACCCGGTTCACTTCCCACAAATCGATATGGGCTTTTCCTGTCTGTTCATTTCGTACCATACTACCACTAAGAGAAACTCCCGCTTCAACGAAGGCTCTGACCACCTCCTCTCCAACCTCAAAAGCTTCCTGGCTAATGGACGGACCAATACCAGCCTTTATATGTATGGGATCGACATCATATTTATTTGCAATAAACCGGATTGTTTTCAACACTATCTGCTTTACGGTTCCACGCCATCCGGCATGAACAGCTGCAACCACCTTTTTATCCGGAGCATAGAGCAAGACCGGCACACAATCAGCTGTAGAAACTGCAATGCAAATACCAGCCACATCAGTCACTACGGCATCAATTCCATCGAGGCATCTCCTTTGCTCTTCCAACGAAAAATCCAGAAAAGGCTCTTCTATTGCAAAAATCCCAGCCTCATGTATCTGATAAGGAGCATAGATACTCTCCGGCGGAATGCCTATTGCCGCCGACAACAGCTCACGGTTCAACCTGACAGCCTCTGTATCGTCCCCGCTAAACTCCCCCGGGTTAAAAGATGCATAGTTGCCTTTACTCACTCCGCCATGGCGGGTCGTTATAAAATGAGAAATGTTGCAATCACCGTTTAATCCGGGAAATTGCAACATCTTTACTTTATCATTTGGAAATTCCTTCATCGTCATCATCCCAATCATATTCTTCATAATCACCGTCATCATCCGGATCATCTTCCTCCAGAGGAATTACAAAATCATCATCATCCAATTGAAGCGAACTAACATCTATGTTCTTATGAATAATGCGTTCCACTTCATGGAAATTTTCAGTATTCAGTTCCTTCCACAAAAGGTCTTTCAACTCCACAATGCCCATTCCGGTTATAGATGAAATGAAAACAAACGGAATACCTTCCGGCAAATCCTCCGATAATGCCTGTATCAACTCTTCATCCAACATGTCACTCTTCGTAATGGCGAGAACACGGCGTTTTTCCAACAATTCCGGATTATATTGAACAAGTTCATTATGAAGTATTTCATATTCCTTTTTAATATCATCCGCATCTGCAGGAATCATGAATAAAAGTAACGAGTTCCGTTCGATATGGCGTAAAAAACGTAAACCCAGGCCCTTTCCTTCACTGGCTCCTTCTATAATCCCGGGGATATCCGCCATTACAAATGAACGGTTATCACGATAACTGACAATTCCAAGATTCGGTTCCAATGTTGTAAACGGATAATTGGCAATTTTAGGTTTAGCTGCCGATACAACGGATAATAAAGTAGACTTCCCGGCATTCGGAAAACCAACCAGACCTACATCTGCCAACAATTTAAGTTGCAATATAACCAGTCGTTCCTGCGAAGGTTCTCCCGGCTGTGCATAACGGGGTGCCTGATTAGTCGCTGTCTTAAAATTCCAGTTACCTAAACCACCTCTTCCGCCTTTCAGCAACATTACCTCCTGGCCGTCTTCCGTTACATCACAGATAAACTCTCCTGTTTCCGCATCATAAACAGCGGTGCCACAAGGAACTTCAATTACCCTATCTTCACCATCTTTTCCGGAACTGCGCTTGGCACTGCCACTTTCACCACTTGTTGCCATGATATGGCGTTCGTATTTCAAGTGCAAAAGTGTCCAGTAATTCCGGTTTCCACGAAGATAGACATGGCCTCCTCTCCCTCCATCGCCTCCGTCGGGACCTCCTTTCGGAATATATTTCTCACGGCGAAAGTGAGAAGACCCTCTGCCTCCTTTTCCTGAACGGCAATAGATCTTTACATAATCTACAAAGTTTGATTCAGCCATAAAATAAACTATTTAAAAAGTAAATATACGAATGTGCCAATAAGCCTTTATCGGCATACCGGCACATTATTTCATTTATAAGTTATTAATTGCATCTTTAATACGACCGAAGATTTCTTCGACTGTACCCATACCCTTGATGGCTACGTGTTTGCCTTCACCCACATAATAATCGGCCAAAGGAGCAGTCTGTGTATGATAAACATCCAGACGAGACTTAATCGTTTCCAGATTATCATCAGAACGGCCGGAAATCTTACCGCGTTCCAGCAGACGTTTAATCAGTTCTTCTTCTTCAACATGCAGGTTCAACATGACAGAAACATCTGTTCCCCGTTTATTCAGCATTTCTTTCAGTGCTTTTGCCTGAGGAATTGTGCGTGGAAATCCGTCAAAAATAACACCCTTTGATGCTTTCTTGCTATCCAACACTTTTGCCAACATGTCTACAATCAATTCATCCGGAACCAATTGTCCTTTGTCGATATAACCTTTTGCTATCTTTCCCAGTTCAGTTTCACCTTTCATTTCTGCACGCAAAACATCACCTGTTGAAATATGATCCAAGCCATACTCCTTGATAATCAATTCACTCTGTGTCCCTTTTCCTGAACCCGGAGCGCCAAAAATAACTACGTTTAACATAAAAGCTTCGTTTTAAAAGGCAATCCACATCAAAAAACTGCCTGTATTATACATTAATTATTCACTATTATCTTATTCCGATTTAACTTTTAAGCTTCTACGATCTTATATATATCCCTGAAAGAACGTCCCAAACCATCGAAATCAAGCCCATATCCTACAATAAAATCTGCGGGAATCTGTATACCCACATAATCCGGCTTCAAATCACATTTTAATGATTCGGGTTTAAACAATAAAGTTGCCAGTTTCACATCTGCAGCACCTTCTTTTCGCAATTTTTCCTTTACAAAGGTCATTGTAAGACCGGTATCAATAATATCTTCCAGTAAAATTATGGTACGCCCTTTTACATCTGACTCCAACGGCATAATCTCGCGGACAGTACCAGTAGTATTCGTCCCCTTATAGGATGAATAACGGGCAAACGCTACTTCATATGGGACATCGAGCTGACGCATCAATTCTGCCGTAAACATAAAAGCGCCATTCAAAACACAGACAAACAGCGGATCTACCCCCTCTATATCTACCCGGATACGTTCCGCCACCTTTCCAATAGCACGCTTTATCTCTTCTTCTGGAATAAAGAGTTCAAATTCTTTATCTTTTAATTGGATTTTATCCATTCCGTATATTTTTTGCGGATACAAATGTACAACTTTTTCATTTAATCATATCTATAAACTTATCCACCACCTAAATAATCGGTTAATTAAATTATTTTCTCTAAGTTTGCATACAAAAATGATTTGATAACAGATAGTTTATGATTAAAATATTCGCAACAGACAAGATCAAAGAACTGGATCAATATACTATTCAGAATGAGCCGATCAGCTCTATCGATTTAGTAGAACGGGCAGCAACTGTATTCATGCACGAATTTTGCCGGCGTTATTCCAAACAAATACGTATTGTCATTTTTGCCGGACAAGGCAACAATGGAGCAGATGCTCTTGCCATTGCCCGCTTACTGATAGACGAAGGATATCGCGTTGAAACCTATTTGTTTAATCCGACAGAACATCTTTCTTATGATTGTGAATTAAATAAACAACGGTTATTAGGCATGGATAAAATTGAATTTACGGAAGTAAAAGATAATTTTGTTCCTCCTACACTGGGTGACCGGGATGTTGTAATCGACGGCTTATTCGGTTCAGGTCTTAACCGACCTCTTTCCGGAGGATTTCCTGCACTGGTCAATTATATAAACCAATCGGGAGCCACAGTTGTAGCAATAGACATTCCTTCCGGATTATTTGGCGAAGATAACAGGAACAATGAATCGGAATCCATTATACAAGCGGATTTAACCCTCACATTCAGCTTCCCTAAACTGGCATTCTTTTTACCTGAAAATGAACCGTATGTAGGAGAATGGAAGGTACTTGATATCAGTTTAGACCCTTATATTGTAGAAAATACCCCGACTTCATATTCTTTAGTAGAGGAAGAAGATATGGCAGGGGG
>UQLN01000045.1 GCA_900541965.1 uncultured Parabacteroides sp.
AAAAATAATAAATTATCCTTGACGTTGTTTATACTTAGGATTTTTCTTGTTAATTACGTATAAGCGTCCCTTTCTTCTAACGATCTTACATTCGG
The DNA here is from genome assembly GCA_900541965.1 of uncultured Parabacteroides sp. Classification (GTDB taxonomy): domain Bacteria; phylum Bacteroidota; class Bacteroidia; order Bacteroidales; family Tannerellaceae; genus Parabacteroides. The sequence continues at coordinate 96 of UQLN01000045.1, forward strand.
GAGTACGCTTCTTTAAAGATGCTCTTACTTTCATATCTTGTTGTTTTTTTTATTTGTACCTAAAAGCTATTCGACCTTTTGATAGATCATATGGAGACATTTCAACTCTAACCTTATCACCAGGAAGAATCTTTATATAATGCATTCGCATTTTTCCTGAGATGTGAGCCGTTATTTCATGTCCGTTCTCTAATTCTACACGAAACATTGCATTTGACAATGCTTCTACAATAACTCCATCTTGCTCAATTGCTGACTGTTTAGCCATATAAATCAAATTAAATTGCGCTATTACCTAAAATTTCTTCTATAAATTCGAATGAAGATAAAATCTGAGGACCATCTGGACGGATAGCAATACAATGTTCAAAATGAGCAGAGCATTTTCTATCTTTTGTCCGAACTGTCCAACCGTCTTTTTCAAAAACCACATTTTTGCTTCCCATATTGATCATCGGCTCAATGCAAATACACATTCCACTTCTCAATAAAGGACCACAACCTGGGCGTCCGTAATTCGGAACTTCAGGTTCCTCATGCATCTTACGTCCGATACCGTGACCTACCAATTCTCTGACAACAGAATAACCATTCGATTCACAATATGCCTGTACTGCATGACTAATATCACCTAAGCGTCTTCCTTCAACAGCATGTTGGATTCCTAAATAAAGAGATTCTTTTGTCGTCTTTAATAGTTTCTTTACCTCTGGGGAAACTTCTCCTACACAAAAGGTATAAGCAGAATCACCAACAAAACCATTCAATATAGTTCCACAATCAACAGAAATGACATCACCTTCTTTTAAAATAGCTTTCGCAGAAGGAATTCCATGAACAACCTGTTCATTTACGGAAGCACAAATTGAATTAGGAAAACCACCGTATCCTAAAAAAGCCGGAACCGCACCATTATCTCTAATGAATTCTTCGGCAATCTTATCTAGTTGTAGTGTACTAACTCCCGGAGCAATATGTTTAGATAGTTCTCCCAGAGTTTTACCAACCAATTGATTGGCATCACGCATCAACTCTATCTCTTCATCTGTCTTTAAATAGATCATTCTATTAATAAGCTGCAACTGAACCTGTACGTCCTTTAATTCTTCCTGACTTCAATAAACCGTCATAGTGACGCATCAGCAAATGACTTTCCACTTGTTGTAAAGTATCCAATACAACACCAACCAAAATCAACAAAGATGTTCCACCAAAGAATTGGGAGAATCCCATACTTACACCAGCGATTCTTGCAAAAGCAGGCATAATTGCCACTAATGCCAAGAAAAATGCACCTGGCAAAGTAATACGGTCCATAATGGTATCTAAATAGTCTTTGGTATGTTTACCTGGTTTTACACCTGGAATGAAACCATTGTTTCTCTTCAAATCATCTGACATCTGAGTCGGATTGATTGTAATAGCTGTATAAAAATAAGTAAACAAGATAATCAGTACAGCAAATACAAAATTGTACCAAAATCCCGTATTATCCATAAATGCAGCAACAAATGGTGAACGTTCTCCAGTATTTGAAAAACCTACAATTGAAATAGGAATAAACATAATTGCCTGAGCAAAAATGATAGGCATTACGTTTGCAGCATTCACCTTTAATGGGATATACTGGCGGGCACCACCATATTGTTTATTACCAATAATTCTTTTTGCGTACTGTACAGGAACCTTGCGAGTACCTTGTACCAACAGGATTGCACCTGCGATAACCAACAAAAGGAACAACATTTCAAACAAGAACATAACCAGACCACCGGTTTTTTCACTTGTTCTGGAAATAAATTCTTCAAACAATGAATGCGGCAGACGGGCTATAATACCAACTAAAATGATAAATGAAATACCATTTCCTACACCTTTATCTGTAATTCTTTCACCTAGCCATAAGATAAACATACTTCCTGCAGCCAAAATAACTGTGGAAGAAATTGTAAACCAAATACCTGCAGGTAAAGCAGCACCAGCAGCCTTCAGCTGTACACTTAAGTTAACAAGATACGTTGGACCTTGGAACAGAAGAATAGCAACAGTCAGGTAGCGCGTCCATTGGTTGATTTTTCGGCGACCACTCTCACCTTCTCTCTGTAATTTCTGGAAAGAAGGAACTGCAATTGCAAGCAACTGCATTACGATGGAAGCGGAGATATAAGGCATAATCCCTAATGCAAAAATAGATGCATTAGAGAACGCACCTCCCGAAAACATATCCAACAGCGCAAGCAATCCGCCTCTTGTCTGTTCCTGCAAAGCGGTCAACGCTTTAGGATCAATACCCGGAAGTACTACATATGTACCAAAACGATATATAGCAACCAACAAAAGAGTGGTGAGGATCCGATTTCTCAGATCCTCTATCTTCCAGATATTTTTGATTGTTTCTACAGCTCTCATAACTTAGAGTTTAACAACAGTACCACCTACAGCCTGGATAGCAGCTTCAGCACTTTTAGAGAAAGCGTGAGCCTCTACTTCTAATTTAGCTGTCAAGTTACCATTACCAAGAATTTTAACCAACTGTGAAGCTGAAATGAAACCAGCTTCAATTAACTCATTGATACCAATCTTAGTGATCTGCAAAGCATCAGCCATTCCTTGTAATGTTGAAAGATTGATTGCTTTATATTCAACGCGGTTAATATTCTTGAAACCAAATTTAGGCAAGCGTCTCTGTATAGGCATCTGACCACCTTCGAAACCAATCTTTTTTGAATAGCCAGATCTTGACTTTGCTCCTTTATGACCTCTTGTTGAAGTACCTCCTAATCCTGAACCCGGACCACGGCCGATTCTTTTTCTGGTCTTGGTAGATCCTTCAGCAGGTTTTAAATTTGATAAATTCATATCGTATAATTTATTTTTTCAACCGATTATTACTTTTCTACTGAAACCAAATGTTTCACTTTCTCAACCATACCCAGAATAGCCGGAGTAGCATTATGTTCTACTACCTGATTCATTTTTCTCAGACCCAGTGCATCAAGAGTTCTCTTTTGGTCTTTCGGGCATTTAATTCTACTTTTAACTTGCTTAACTTTAATAGTTGCCATCTTTATATCCTCCCTAATTAACCTTTGAATACTTTTTCTACAGCAACACCTCTGTTCTGAGCAACCATCAACGGGCTTCTCAACTCATTTAATGCAGCAATAGTTGCTTTCACTAAGTTGTGAGGATTTGAAGAACCTTTTGATTTAGCCAAAACGTCTGTGATACCAACACTTTCCAATACAGCACGCATAGCACCACCAGCTTTAACACCGGTACCGTGAGATGCAGGTTTGATAAGTACCTGAGCACCACCAAACTTAGCCAATTGTTCGTGAGGAATTGTACCCTTATGAACAGGAACTTTGATCAGATTCTTTTTAGCAGCTTCTACACCTTTAGCTATAGCTGTAGTTACTTCACCAGCTTTACCTAAGCCCCAACCGATGATACCATCTTCATTTCCTACTACTACAATAGCAGCAAAACTGAAAGTACGTCCACCTTTTGTAACTTTAGTAACACGATTAATTGCAACTAATCGGTCCTTCAACTCTATGTCGTTGGTCGATTTAACTCTATTATTAACTCCTGCCATCTTCATTAAAATTTAAGGCCGCCGTTACGTGCAGCATCTGCTAATTCTTTAATTCTCCCATGATACAGGTAACCGTTACGGTCGAAAACAACTGTCTGCACACCAGCTTCCTGAGCAGCTTTAGCAACCTGCTCACCAACTTTAGCAGCGATTTCTTTTTTCGGTGCTTTAACATCCAGCTTCAAAGAAGAAGCTGCAGCTAAAGTCTTACCTGTAGTATCATCTATTACCTGTGCATAGATCTGTTTATTGCTTCTAAACACAGTCAGGCGCGGACGTTCAGTTGTTCCTGAAACTTTGCCGCGTACACCTGCTTTTATTTTTAATCTTCTTTCTTCCTTCGTTGTCATGATAATTTCAGTTTACGTAGATTACTTACCAGCTGACTTACCAGACTTTCTGCGAATTTCTTCACCCACAAATTTAATACCTTTACCTTTATAGGGTTCCGGCATTCTGAATGAACGAATCTTAGCACAAATCTGACCTAATAATTGTTTATCAGCTGATTCAAGGATAATAAGAGGATTTTTATTTCTCTCTGCCTTTGTTTCAACTTTTACTTCTTTAGGCAATAACATATAAATATTATGTGTATAACCTAAAGAAAGATCCAACAACTGACCTGTATTTGATGCACGATAACCAACACCAACAAGTTCCAGTTCTTTCTTGTATCCTTCAGCAACACCAATCACCATATTGTTTACCAATGCACGGTATAATCCATGCAAAGCACGATGATTCTTTTCGTCAGTCGGACGAGTCAGATGAATAATACCATCTTCAAATGTTACTTTAATATCAGGATTTACAACCTGAGTCAGTTCGCCTTTCGGACCCTTTACAGTCACCTCATTATCCTTAATAGTAACCGTAACACCTGCTGGTACATGAATGGGTAATTTTCCTATTCTTGACATTCTTCTTTCCTCCTAATTAATAAACATAACATAATACTTCGCCACCGATCTTCAGATCGCGAGCTTCTTTGTCTGTCATCACACCCTTAGAAGTAGAAAGAACTGCAATACCCAATCCGTTCAATACTCTCGGCATGTCTTTGTAGCCAGTGTACTTACGCAAACCTGGAGTAGAAACTCTCTCAAGTTTCTTGATTGCATTTACTTTGTTTACCAAGTCATACTTCAAGGCAATCTTAATTGTACCTTGAGGACCTTCTTCTACAAACTTAAAATTAAGAATGTAGCCCTTGTCGAAAAGGATCTTCGTGATCTCTTTCTTTAAATTTGACGCCGGCACTTCTACTACTCTGTGCTTCGCTTTAATTGCATTGCGCAATCTTGTCAAATAATCTGCAATAGGATCTGTCATATAATAAATAATTAAATTGATCCGGCCACCCGGACAATATTTAAATTAGAAAAACTCTTACCAACTTGCTTTCTTTACACCTGGGATTAAACCTTGAGATGCCATTTCACGTAATTGAATACGAGAAATACCGAATTGGCGAACATAGCCTTTCGGACGACCTGTAATTTTGCAACGATTATGCAAACGTACAGGAGAAGCATTTTTAGGTAAAGCTTGCAAAGCTTCATAGTCGCCTGCAGCTTTAAGTTCAGCTCTTTTTGCTGCATATTTAGCAACTAACTTCGCTCTTTTAACCTCACGGGCCTTCATTGATTCCTTAGCCATAACTACTTAATCTTTTTTTGCATTTTTAAAAGGCAACCCAAATTCTCTCAATAGAGCATACCCTTCTTCATCTGTTTTCGCAGAGGTCACAAAGGTAATATTCATTCCCAATATTTTGGTAATATTATCAATATTTATTTCAGGGAAAATAATTTGTTCCTGAATTCCGAGTGTATAATTACCTCTTCCGTCCAATTTACTTTCGATACCTTTGAAGTCACGGATACGAGGAAGAGCAATACGAACAAGTCTTTCCAGGAATTCGTACATCTGCTCACGGCGTAATGTAACCATCACACCAATAGGCATTTTCTTACGCAATTTGAAGTTAGAGATATCTTTCTTTGAAACTGTTGCTACAGCCTTCTGGCCTGTGATAGTAGACAATTCACTGATTGCGATATCAATAATCTTTTTATCAGCAGCAGCCATACCTAAACCTTGATTGATAACAATCTTCTTCAGTACGGGAACCTGCATAACGGTTTTATAACCGAACTCTTTCGTCAAAGCAGGAACAATTCTGTCCTGATATTCTTTCTTAAGACTGGCAGTATTGCTCATTACTTAATTTCCTCCCCTGATTTTTTAGAATAACGCACTAAAGCTCCTTTTTCGTCTAATTTACGACCAATACGTGTCGGTTTACCGGATTTCGGATCAACTACGTTAAGGTTGGAAATATGAATAGGAGCTTCTTTCTTTTCAATTCCTCCCTGAGGATTTTTTGCATTAGGCTTAGTATGCTTTGATACCATATTAATACCTTCGACAATTGCACGATTGTCTTTTACAAGAACCTGTAAAACACGACCTGTCTTACCTTTGTCCTCACCGGTATTAACAAAAACTATATCGCCTTTTTTGATATGTAATTTGCTCATTACTTTAAGTTTTACAAAATTAAAGCACTTCTGGTGCAAGTGAAACGATTTTCATGTTTGTTGCACGAAGTTCTCTGGCAACCGGACCAAAGATACGGCTTCCACGAATATCACCACCGGCATTCAATAATACACATGCATTATCATCAAAACGGATGTATGAACCATCCTGACGGCGGATTTCTTTTTTAGTGCGAACAATGATAGCCTTAGAAACAGCACCCTTCTTCACATCACTTGATGGGATTACACTCTTAATTGCTACTACAATTACATCCCCTACAGAGGCATAACGTTTTCTTGTTCCGCCTAAAACACGGATACATAAACATTCTTTTGCGCCACTGTTATCTGCTACTACTAGTCTTGATTCTTGTTGTATCATGTTACTTAGCCCTTTCGATTATTTGAACTAATCTCCATCTTTTTGTTTTGCTCAAAGGACGAGTTTCCATAATCTTTACAGTATCACCGATACCGCATTCATTTTTTTCGTCGTGAGCATGATATTTTTTCGTTTTACTAACGAACTTACCATAAATGGGGTGTTTTTCCTTCCATTTAATAGCAACAGTGATACTTTTGTCCATCTTGTTGCTAGTAACCACGCCCGTTCTTTCTTTTCTTAAATTTCTAGTTTCCATCAGGCTCAATTATTTGTTGTTAAGTTCTCTCTGGCGCAATTCTGTTTTCATGCGCGCAATCATCCTGCGTTGTTGTTTAATCTGAGCAGGGTTATCACTCGGAGAAATGCTGTGGTTAATTACTTTCTGATCGTAAGCAGCCACTTCCGCATCAATTCTTTCTACCAGCTCCTTCGTGCTTAATTCTCTAATTTCTGCAATCTTCATAACCAATTACGCATTTTGATTAGCCATATCATAATCACGTCTCACAACAAATTTCGTTGTTACCGGAAGCTTTTGAGCAGCCAAGCGCAAAGCTTCTTTAGCAATATCAAAAGGAACCCCTTCGATTTCGAAAATCAAACGACCTGGAGTAACAGGCGCAACAAATCCTTCCGGATTACCTTTACCTTTACCCATACGTACTTCAGCAGGCTTCTTTGTGATTGGCTTATCCGGGAATATACGAACCCAAACCTGACCCTGACGTTGCATGTAATGAGTTACAGCGATACGGGCAGCTTCGATCTGACGACCGGTAATCCATTTATTTTCTAAAGCTTTTATACCAAAAGAACCGAATGCCAGCTGGTTGCCACGTTGAGCTTCACCCTTCATGCGACCTTTCTGCTGTCTTCTGAACTTGGTTTTTTTAGGTTGTAACATTTCTTCTTAAATTCTAACGTTTAACGATTAGCTTTCTTTCTCTTGAAGTTCTTATCTCTGTTGCCGCCGGCATTTTCATTTCTATTACGGCCAGATTCCTTAGTAGCAGTGAATGAAGGAGCAAGATCTCTCTTACCATAAACTTCACCACGACAAATCCAAACCTTAACACCAAGCAGTCCAACTTTTGTCAACGCTTCAGCCAAAGCATAATCAATATCTGCTCTGAATGTGTGCAACGGAGTTCTTCCTTCTTTATACATTTCTGAACGAGCCATTTCAGCACCATTCAAACGACCAGAGACTTGCACTTTAATACCTTCGGCACCCATTCTCATGGTAGAGGCAATAGCCATCTTAATAGCACGACGATATGCAATTTTTCCTTCAAGCTGACGAGCAATGTTGTTTGCTACAATAACTGCGTCCAATTCGGGTCTTTTTACCTCAAAGATGTTAATTTGAACTTCTTTATCGGTAATTTTCTTCAACTCTTCTTTCAATTTATCAACTTCCTGACCACCTTTACCGATGATAATACCCGGACGTGATGTACAAACTGTAATTGTAATCAACTTCAACGTACGTTCAATAACGACGCGAGATACACTAGCTTTAGCAAGACGAGCATTCAGATATTTACGGATTTTGCTATCTTCCAGCAAAGTATCTCCGTATTTTTTGCCGCCATACCAATTGGAATCCCAACCACGGATGATTCCCAAACGATTACTAACCGGATTAACTTTTTGTCCCATCTACAAATTAATTTTGACTATCGTTTTTACTAAGTGTATCAACAAACAGAGTTACATGGTTCGAACGTTTGCGAATTCTGTAACCTCTTCCCTGAGGAGCAGGACGCATTCTTTTCAATGTAGTAGCGCAATCAACGCTGATTGAAGATACGCACAACTCTCCAGCTTCTGCTTTACGTTCATTCTTCTGTTCCCAGTTTGCGATTGCTGAACGAAGCAATTTTTCTACTCTTGCTGCAGCTTCCTTGTTAGAAAACTTCAAAACACCAAGTGCGCGGAATACTTCCATACCGCGGATCATGTCTACAACGAGACGCATCTTGCGGGGAGAAGTCGGCACATTACGCAATTTTGCGAAGTACATGGTCTTCTGGGCTTCTTTTCTTGCTTCAGCTGATATTCTTTTTCTAGCACCCATTTTATTGATTCTTTTTATTTTCAGATTCCTGAATTCCTGTTACTACCGATTATTTTTTCTTGTTACCGGCGTGACCACGGAACGTACGAGTAGGAGAAAACTCTCCCAGTTTGTGACCTACCATATTCTCGGTTACGAAAACAGGAATAAATTTATTTCCATTGTGAACTGCAATAGTATGGCCTACAAAGTCAGGCGAAATCATTGAAGCTCTTGCCCATGTCTTAACGACTGCTTTCTTTCCTGACTCATTCATAGCCAAGACTTTATTTTCCAGCTTTACATTAATATACGGGCCTTTTTTTAACGAACGACTCATAGTTTACTTAATTAATCAGATTATTTCTTTCTTCTTTCAATGATATATTTTGAAGAATGCTTCTTAGGAGCTCTTGTCTTCAAGCCCTTAGCATACAAGCCATTACGAGATCTAGGATGACCTCCGGAAGCACGACCTTCACCACCACCCATTGGGTGATCAACCGGGTTCATAACAACACCACGGTTGCGAGGACGACGACCTAACCATCTAGAACGACCGGCTTTACCTGATTTTTCAAGACCATGGTCTGAGTTACCTACACTACCAATTGTAGCCTTACAAGCAGCAAGAATCTTTCTGGTTTCGCCAGAAGGCATCTTAATAATAGCATAATCGCCTTCTTTTGAAGTCAGCTGAGCAAAAGCACCGGCAGAACGTACTAACTTAGCACCCTGTCCAGGACGAAGCTCAATATTATGAATAATAGTACCTACGGGAATATTTGCCATCGGCAAAGTATTACCTACCTCAGGAGCTACATCGCTACCTGAAACCACTGTCTGACCAACTTCCAAGCCATTCGGAGCGATGATATAACTCTTTGCTCCGTCTGCATAATACAACAATGCAATACGAGAAGTACGGTTTGGATCGTACTCGATAGATTTAACTGTTGCAGGAATGCCATCTTTGTTTCTCTTGAAATCGATAAAACGGTACTTCTGTTTGTGGCCACCACCAAGATAACGCATTGTCATCTTACCAGTGTTGTTACGACCACCTGTACTTCTTTTACCTGCTACAAGAGACTTCTCTGGTGTACTTGCAGTGATTTTATCAAATGCACCAATAACTTTGTGTCTCTGCCCCGGTGTTGTGGGCTTTAATTTACGTATTCCCATTTCTTTTTTTAGATATTACTAAAGAAATCAATTGTTTCTCCTTCTTTCAACGTTACGATAGCCTTTTTAAAAGCTGATTGTTTACCATTGATAATACCGGATTTTGTATAACGGCTTTTTTGTTTGCCTGAGTAGTTGATGGTATTCACATCAACTACTGTTACATTATACATATCTTCAATGGCTTTTTTAATCTCTAACTTATTGGCATCAGGAGAAACACGAAAACCATAACGATTAGCTATTTTTTCTGTAATCGCTGTCTGCTTCTCTGTTACTATAGGTTTAATAATAATTCCCATTCTTCTACTCCTTATGCATTAAACAGTTTTTCAATAGCAGCTACAGAACTCTCAGTCAGAACCAGATTTGCAGCATCCAGTACTCTGTATGTATTTAATTCAGAAGCTGTTACGACATTTGCCTTTTCTAAATTTCGAGCCGACAAATATACGAAATTATTTTTCTCGGATAAAACCATAAGTAACTTTTTGTCAGCCACTTTTAGGTTTTTAGCAATTGTTATAAATTCTTTAGTCTTAGGAGCTTCGAATGCGAAATCTTCTACAACTACAATTGCATTATTCTTTGCTTTATAAGCCAATGCAGACTTACGAGCCAAACCCTTTACTTTCTTGTTCAATTTGAACTCATAATCTCTGGGTTTCGGACCGAATACACGACCACCACCTACTAATACCGGAGAGTTGATGTCACCACGACGAGCACCACCACCACCTTTCTGGCGGATCAGCTTACGTGTACTACCTGAAACTTCACTTCTCTCTTTTGATTTGTGAGTTCCCTGACGCTGATTAGCCAAATACTGCTTTACATCCAAGTAAATAGCATGATCGTTCGGTTCTATGCCAAAAATTGCATCGTTCAAAGTTACCTTTCTTCCGGTATCTTCACCTTTAATATTATATACGCTCAGTTCCATTACTTTTCAATTAATAAGATTGAACCTTTTGCTCCAGGAACAGAACCTTTAACTAATAAAAGATTGTGCTCCGGCATCACCTTGATCACTTGCAGGTTCTGAACTGTTACACGTTCATTACCCATTTGACCACCCATGCGCATTCCTTTGAATACTTTTGCAGGGTAAGAACAAGCACCGATAGAACCCGGTTTGCGGGCGCGATTGTGCTGACCGTGAGTAGTCTGACCTACACCACCGAAACCGTGACGTTTAACAACGCCCTGGAAACCTTTACCTTTAGATGTACCAACTACATCCACGAAGCCCGCACCTTCTAAAAAGTCTACAGTGATTACGTCACCGAGCTTATATTCAGTTTCAAAATTCTTGAACTCGGCCAAGTATCTCTTGGGAGCTACACCAGCTTTTTTAAAGTGGCCCATTTCCGGCTGAGTTGTGTGTTTCTCTTTTTTATCTTCGAAACCCAACTGTACAGCTTCATAGCCATCATTTTCCAAAGTCTTAATCTGTGTAACTACACAAGGACCCACTTCGATAACAGTGCATGGAAGATTTTTTCCCTCGGCACTGAAAACGGATGTCATTCCGATTTTTTTTCCTAATAATCCTGGCATTTCACTTAATTTTTAAATAACTCACACTTTAATTTCAACTTCTACACCGCTAGGTAATTCCAGCTTCATCAACGCATCAACTGTTTTTGCAGTTGAGCTGTAGATATCGATTAATCTCTTATAAGAAGAGAGTTCGAACTGCTCACGAGATTTCTTGTTAACGAAAGTTGAGCGGTTCACAGTAAAGATACGTTTGTGGGTAGGCAGAGGTATCGGACCACTTACTACAGCACCAGTAGCCTTTACAGTCTTTACAATCTTCTCTGCAGATTTGTCTACCAAAGAATAATCGTAAGACTTTAATTTAATTCTGATCTTTTGGCTCATATTTATTTATATGTTTCTAAATTATTTGATCAAATCTGCACGTCCCTGTACTTCTGTCAATACCTGCTTAGCGATAGAAGAAGATACCTGAGCATAATGAGAAAACTGCATTGAAGAAGTTGCACGACCTGAAGTAATAGTACGCAAAGCCGTTACATAACCGAATGTTTCAGCCAAAGGCACTTTAGCTTTTACAACACGTGCACCGGTACGGCTTGTTTCCATGCCTTCTACCTGACCACGACGTTTGTTCAAGTCACCAATTACATCACCCATACTTTCTTCCGGAGTTACAACTTCCATCTGCATGATCGGTTCCATCAAAGCAGGACCTGCCTTTTCTGAAGCGCTCTTGAATGCCTGGATAGCACAAATTTCAAAAGACAACTGGTCAGAGTCTACCGGGTGGAATGAACCATCGATCAGTGTAACTTTCAGTTTATCTAACGGGTAACCGGCAAGAACACCATTCTTCATTGCTTTTTCAAAACCTTTCTGTACAGAAGGAATGAATTCCTTAGGAATGTTACCACCCTTTACTTCATCTATGAACTGCAAAGTACCTTCGAAACCTGCATCAGCCGGCTCGATACGAACGATAATATCCGCAAACTTACCACGACCACCAGACTGTTTCTTGTACACTTCACGAAGTTCAACAGATTTTGTGATAGCTTCCTTGTAAGTAACCTGAGGTTTACCTTGATTACATTCTACTTTAAATTCACGACGCAGACGGTCAACAATGATATCCAAGTGAAGTTCACCCATACCACTAATTACAGTCTGACCTGTTTCTTCGTTAGTCTGAACACGGAATGTAGGATCCTCTTCAGCCAGTTTAGCCAATCCCATACCCAGTTTATCCAAATCTTTCTGAGTTTTAGGCTCTACAGCGATACCGATAACCGGATCTGGGAATTCCATAGATTCCAGTGTAATCGGATGAGCTTCGTCACAAAGAGTATCACCTGTACGGATATCTTTGAAACCAACACCTGCACCTATATCACCACAACCGATAGCTTCCATCGGATTCTGTTTGTTTGAATGCATCTGGAACAGACGTGAAATACGCTCTTTCTTGTCAGAACGAGTATTGAACACATAAGAACCAGCCTGCAAAGCACCTGAATAAACACGGAAGAAACACAAACGGCCAACATACGGGTCAGTTGCAATCTTAAATGCCAAAGCAGTCAACGGTTCGTCGAATGACGGTTTACGAGTGATTACTTTTTCAGGATCTCTCGGATCTGTACCTTCGATAGCAGCAGTGTCAGCCGGGCTCGGCAGATATGCACAAACTGCATTCAACAAAGTCTGAACACCTTTATTCTTGAAAGAAGAACCGCAAATCATCGGATTGATCTGCATTGCGATTGTACCCTTGCGGATAGCTGCGCGAATTTCATCTTCTGTAATAGTAGAAGGATCATCGAAATATTTCTCCATCAAAGCATCATCGCATTCAGCCAGAACTTCGAGCATTTTGTCTCTCCATTCTTCTGCTTCAGCCAACAGGTCAGCCGGAATTTCTTCAACAGAATATTCAGCGCCCATTGTTTCATCATGCCAAAGGATAGCTTTCATGATAACCAGGTCGATAACGCCTTTAAATGTTTCTTCAGCACCGATAGGTATCTGAATAGGACATGGATTTGCACCAAGTACATCCTTTACCTGACGAACCACTTCAAAGAAGTTTGCGCCGGAACGGTCCATTTTATTCACATAACCAATTCTGGGTACATTGTATTTATCAGCCTGACGCCATACAGTTTCAGACTGCGGTTCAACACCACCTACAGCACAGAAAGCAGCTACAGCACCATCCAGGATACGCAAAGAACGTTCAACTTCAACTGTAAAGTCAACGTGTCCCGGAGTATCAATCAGGTTAATTTTATATTTATCATTGTTGTAGTTCCAGAAAGTAGTAGTCGCAGCAGAAGTGATAGTGATACCACGTTCCTGTTCCTGCTCCATCCAGTCCATTGTTGCAGCACCGTCGTGAACTTCACCAATTTTGTGAGTCAGACCTGTGTAGAAAAGGATACGTTCAGAAGTCGTAGTCTTTCCTGCATCGATGTGCGCCATGATACCGATGTTTCTGGTATACCTTAATTGTTCGTCAGCTTTTGCCATCTTTTTTATTATCTCCTAAATAATTGATAAATTAAAATCTAAAGTGAGCAAATGCACGGTTAGCTTCAGCCATACGATGCATATCTTCTTTTCTTTTGAATGCGCCACCCTGGTTATTGAAAGCATCTACAATCTCTGCAGACAACTTATCAGCCATAGTCTTACCTCCTCTTTTGCGAGAGTACAGGATCAGGTTCTTCATACAAATTGATTCTTTACGATCAGGGCGAATTTCAGTAGGTACCTGGAAAGTAGCACCACCTACACGGCGGGATTTCACTTCGACTTGAGGAGTAATATTGTCGAGTGCGGCTTTCCAAATTTCGAGAGCAGATTTTTCTTCGTTAGGTAATTTAGCCTTAACGTTTTCCAATGCGGAATAGAAAATTTCGAAGGCAGTATTTTTCTTGCCATCATACATTAAATGGTTAACGAATCTCGTAACCTTAACATCACCGAAAACAGGATCCGGGAGGATCTGTCTTTTCTTTGGTTTTGCTTTTCTCATTTGTTTTCAAAAATTTCGTTCTTGTTCTTGGTTGCCTTTACTTTGTCTTCAACGGTTCCGCCGAACCATTTACTCAACCTATAGCCTATCCAAATAACTCAAACCAGCTTTAATACTTTAATTTAAATTCTCAGTTTGAAGGGATGTAAACCTAATTACTTTTTACCTTTAGCAGCTGCCTGTCCTGGTTTCGGACGTTTTGCGCCGTATTTGGAACGTCTCTGAGTACGTCCGTTTACGCCAGCTGTATCCAAGGTTCCACGTACAATGTGATAACGCACACCTGGAAGGTCCTTAACACGACCACCACGAACCAACACGATTGAGTGTTCCTGTAAGTTATGTCCTTCTCCCGGAATGTAAGAGTTTACTTCTTTACCATTTGTTAAACGAACTCTCGCTACTTTACGCATTGCAGAGTTAGGCTTTTTCGGTGTTGTCGTATAAACACGTACACAAACGCCACGTCTCTGAGGACAAGCATCCAATGCAGGTGATTTACCTTTTACCACCAAAGTTTCCCTTCCTTTTCTAACTAATTGCTGAATTGTAGGCATTTCTTTTCTTTTTTAAACTTTGAATGTGTTATTATTATAATTATCTTCTTCTTTATTTCGAGCCGCAAAGATATGCATTATTTTCGGATTATCAACGACTTGTACCTACTTTATTACATATCTGGCGCTAAAAACGCTGCAAAGTTACATATTTGTTTCCGTACCGCAAGGGGAAGTTTTATTCTATTTACCGTTATTTAACATTTTAAAAGAGGTAAAGATGTAGAAAACAAGCTTGCCCTCCCTATACATTAATATATATAGGGAACAGGCAAGCCAGTCAAAAAAACAAGAACGTGTGTGTCTATGGTGGTTTATTCATAATGTAACGCATCGGCAGGTGCCAGGTTTGCCGCCTTACCGGCGGGGAGCCAGATCGCAACAACAATGGCAACAGCAAGTATCAGCCAGGTCAAACAGTTGGTCAGGATAAAACGCACAATGATTTTATCAGGCAAATAGCCCATATTGTCTTTATATTGTCCCAGTGTTTCTATCAGGCCGGCATAAACGAATTGAACTTCTATAAACAAGGCCGGCAATGTCACTACCGCCAGCAGGCACAGCCCTTCCTCAATAAACAACCTACGTATTCCGGCGCGGCTTGAACCCATTGCCATACGCAAACCTATCTCACCTCTTCTCACCCGGATACGGTACCAGAAGGTACCTATCACACAAAGAATCGTATTCACGAGAAAGAACAGCATCATAGATTCCCTTATCTGTATATCCCTTGTCATTCCAAAGGCGACATCCTGATAGTCCATCCGGTCGTTATAGGATTGTACGTTATATAGATAAAAATTCCCTATGCGCAGTTCGTGCTTCATCGCTTCTTTAAAAGCTTCAAGGAAGTTGACATCGGAAACCGATTCGCGGCTGCGGACAGCTATCTCCATATCCATAATATTGCCGGCATCCAAACGGACGGGTTTGTAAGCACACATAAACGGGCGCTCATAATCGAAACGCTTGATTTGTCCGACGACACCTTTCACCTGCATATATTCATCGGGGAGATTAACATTCTCCAGAACACGGCCTACCGGGTTTTGTCCCGGGAAGAAAGTCTTTCCGGTCAAGCCGCAAATCACGACATCATGAGGGCCCGACCAGTCAAAGTCCTTCAGGGAGACAGGCTTTCCCTCAGGAGTCGTATAGCGGAATACCTGGAAATAGTCCGTCCGGTAGTCAAAGGATAGCGTTACTATTTGCCCTGTAAGGGAGGTATCCTGCCTGTTCCTGTAGGGATAACTGTTCATACCTCCATCGCCTGGGGAATTAGCCTGATGGGTGACGGTATAGGATTCCACATCCTTATACCGGCTGATGCGGTCGAGTATCCGCTCATAGTTCTTTTCCAGCGCGGTGGAGTCGCTTTCACCGGGTTTGTAGTCGGGAGCTTCCTCGGGCAGCAGGTCTACAACGACCCGCCAGGTATGGTCGAGGTTGCGGTGGGAAGGCAGGCTCCGGTTATATCCCAACACGCAAAAGTAATCCACGACATACCACATCAGGCAAAAAACCAGCAGCAGTTCCACCAATATCCAGGCATTCGCCTTCCGCCGGTTCCATAACTGTATAAATATCTGTTTCAGCATACCCTGTTCACTTTACATTCAACGAATAAACAATCTGACGGTGCGACGCCCTCCAGGCCGGAATCAATGCAGAGAGCAGATTCAGCAGCAGGCAAATCAGCAGCGTGATGCCAAACACCCGGTAGTTCACCAGCATCGAGAAGTCGAATATACCCTCCGCCCCTTCCGGAAACTGTGACACAGAGAAGGAATCCATCTGCATAATCCATTTACGGCTCAAGTGAAGCAGCAAATAGGAAAACGCCAGCCCTATCCCTCCTCCCAGCAGGGTAAAGAGAAAGTTCTCCACCACAATCTGCCGCATCAAGGTACCAACCGGAGCACCAAAGGCGCGCCGTACACCCATCTCCGCCAGCCTCCGTTCCATCCGTGAGTCGGTCATGCCCGAGAGGTTCACGGCGGGAACAAGCAGCAGGATAAGGAACACCCCGCCATATATCAGAAATGACTTTACATACTCAGGCGGCTCGCTGCTGTAAGTACGGAAAAGGGATTGCCAATACGAATCCGGCTGTCCCATCACCGTAAACTCCGCATCCTGCAAGGTCTGGCTATAGCGCCGCACATTCGCCTGAACCTCAGCTTTCACCTCCGACAGACTCGTTCCCGGAGCTACCAGAAGATAGGAGGCAAACCGTCCGAGCGAACCCGTCCGTTCCACCGGCACTTCCGTCTTGTAGGCATCACTGGCAGTATAAGGAATCCACATGGAAGCAAACGTATTGTCCGCCACCTGCGGCACGTCCTTTACCACCCCACAAACACGATACTGCCGGTAATTGGCTGTCACGAACTTCCCGACTGCATCCGTAGTCCCGAACAAGCGGCGCGCGAAACTCTCCGAAATCACTGCCGTTTGGATGCCCGATTGCTGGTCCGCCTCTGTAAAGGGTTGCCCCTGCAAGAAACGGAAAGAGAACACCTTCCAGAACCCCGTATTCACGAAGCGGGTGGTTATGCGGAACTGCTCCAGGCGATCTTCCGTCAGTATATAGTTAGCCCCGCCGCCGGAGTAGGTAAGCCCTACCGCCTCTACGCCTTTCAGCGAACTGAGACAGGTGGATACCACTTGTTCGGATATACGCCAACTGGGACTTCGTTGCTCCGCCTCCAGCTTTACCTTGCCCGCCCACATCACCAGCATCCTTCCCCGGTTCGTCTCCGGATAGATATCGGCTATCTTGATAAAGAAGACAATGGAGAGTACCATCACCATCGAAACAGAGAGCCCTGTCCCTATCATGTACACCAAGCTGAAGAGCCGCTCCTGCCGGAGCAGGTTCCAGGCTTGTTTAAGATATTGTATATACATATTCATAGTGTATTATCAGATTCGTTACTCGTATCACCTGCCTTACCGGGCTGTACCTTATTCATAATGCAACGCATCCGCCGGCACCATCCGCGAAGCCCGTTTCGCCGGAATCCAGATTGCCAGCAAAATCATGCAGGCAAGCGCCAGCCAAGTAATGCAATTGGTCAGTAGGAAGCGCACAGCCGTTCGGTCCGGCAGGAAAGCCAGGTTCTTTCCCTCCTGTCCCAGCGTATCAATCATGCCAGCATAAACGAACTGCATTTCTATTAGCATCGCCGGAATGGTTATAATAGCCAGCAGGCACAGCCCTTCCACGAAAAACTGCCGCAGGATGCCCTGTTGCGTAGCCCCCATTGCCATCCTCAGCCCCACTTCTTCGCGCCTCACCCGGATACGGTACCAGAAAGTACCCATCACGCAAAGCAGGATATTCAACAGAAAGAAGAGCAGCAGTGCCGAATAGATACGCACATTTCCCGTCTGTCCGAAACTTGCCGAGGTCTCCTTCTCTATCTGTTTGTACGACTTGATGCTTTGCAGGTAGAAATTCCCTATCCGCAGTTCGTCGTACATCTTCTCCTTGAACTTCCGCAGGAAAACGGCGTCCGAATACATATCGCTGCTACGGATGGAGATTTCCATATCCTCCAGATTATCGGCATCCATCTTCATCGGCAGATAGAAGGTACATTGCGGACGCATATAGCTGAAACGCTTGATATCGCCCACTACTCCTTTGATGACGCGTGTCTCCTCTTCATCTTCAACCTCTTTGCCTGTTCCTTCGGTGTTGCCGAACAGGAGGTCCGATGCCTGTTTGCATATCACCATTGCATTCGGGTCCGCCCAGTCGAAATCCTTGACCGACACAGGCTTTCCATCCGGATAGCGGTAGTTGAACACCCGGAAGAAGTCTTCACGCGGGTCGAAGTTCACTATCTGTCCCCCGGCTTCCTTCAGGGTATCCGCCTTATTGCGGTAACCGCTCCCCATATAGCTGCCGCTGTTAGGAGACGAATAGATTTCCAACACGCCTACCGCCTCGACACCATCGAAGTTGCGCAGACGGTCGAGCACCCGGGCATAGTTTGCCTCCAGCGCCGCAGAGTCGCTTTCGGCCGGCTTGTAATCAGGATGGTTTTCCGGCAACTCTTTCACGTTGACCTGCCAGGTGTGCGAGATGTCGCGGCTCATCGGCAGGCTCTCGTTGTAGCCGAGGACGAAGAAGTAGTCCACCATATACCATACGAGGCAAAACACCAGCAACAACTCCACCAAAATCCACAGGTTGTTGCGTTTTCTGTTCCATAACTGGATAAATATCATCTTTAGCATCTGCTCCTCCCTCCTTTATTTAGCGTTCAGTGAAAAGATTATCTCCCGGTGGGCTGCACGCCATGCGGGTACCAAAGCGGAAAACAGGTTCAGCAGGAAACATACCGCCAGCGTAATGCCGAACACATATCCGTTTACCAGCATCGAGGGCGAAAGCGACACATCTTCGAACTGCCCCCCATTGCTAAAGCCGGAAGCTATAACCTGCATAATCCAGTTGCGCGACACGACCACTATCGAATAGGAAAGCAGCAGCCCGAAGAACCCTCCAAGCAGGGTGAAAAGGAAGTTCTCCACAAGCACCTGTTTCATCAGCGACAACGACGGTGCGCCGAAAGCCCTCCTTACGCCCATTTCCGCCAACCGCCGTTCCATGCGCGAATCCGCCATTCCGGAAAGACTGACAGCCGGAACAAAAAGCAAAAGGAAGAATATCAGACTGTATTGCAACAACACCTTCGTGAAATCGACAGGCGAACTGCTCCACCGACGGAAGATTGACTGCCAGTGCTTGTCCGGCTGACCAAATAGGGTAAAAGTCACATCCGGCATACTCCGGTCCTGACGCGCCACGCACTCCTCCGCCTCCTGTTTCACCCGGTCTATATCCGTTCCTTTTTCAACAAGGATATAGCCTTTGAAACGTCCCAGCATGCCGGTGCTATCCCAGCCCTTCGCCGAATAATTCGGGCACGCGGTGTAGGGCATCCACAGTTGTGCATAGGATACCGGCGTAATCTGCGAGGCATCTTCCACAACACCGCAAACGCGGTAACTGTCAAAGTTCAGGCTGATATACCGCCCTTCCGCTTTCTCATCCCCAAACAGCCGCGTAGCCGTCGAGCGGGAAAGGACCACCGTCTTTATCCCCGATTGCAGGTCGGCTTCGGTGAAAGGCTTGCCTTCGATAAAACGGAACGGGAACACCGTCCAGAATGCCTGATTAACAAACCCGGCAGTCACCGGCATATCCTCCTTGCTGTTCTCCGGCTGGATAAAATAAGCAGAGCCGTAGTCGTCGTAGGTTATCGCCAATGCCTCCATGCCTTTCAAGTCTCCGAAGGTAGATTGCAGCATATGCAGGGAGAGTTGTCCCGAACTGCTGCCTTTCTCCTTCAGCTTTACAACCGAACCGCTCGCCGCCACCAATGTACGGCTTCTGTTCGTCTCCGGATAAACCGGTGCCACCTTCAGGTAGATAATGATGGAAAGCACCATCACCATCGTGACCGACAGCCCCGTCCCGACTATATATATCAAGCTGAAAAGGCGTTCCTGCCGTATCAGGTTCCATGCTTGTTTGAAATAGAGTCTAATCATATGTTTATTCTGTTATCTTTGTACTTCATTCTAAACTAAATCTATCATATCCCATGGATAAAGCAAAACCAGACGACAGACCTGCCTCACGCACTGTCCTGATTCGCCTCAGCAAATGCAATCTCCCCGGTTCAGGTAACACCTTCCGGGCAACCATCCCCTTCCGCCGCCTCATCACTGTAGAAGACCTTGCCCAGCGGCTTGCCGAACGCGGCTGTCCGGTGCGCAAAGAGACGCTTGTGATGGCTTACGAGATGATGACCAGCGAGATATACAACGCTCTGGAAGATGATTACAACGTAGACATCGGGCTTGGCAAGGTGGAACTCAACGTAAGCGGCAGCTTCGATTTCAATCCCGGCATCAAACTTCCCATAGGGGAAAGATACCCTCTGGTGGCAGGATTCCGCCCCTCCCCCCGTTTGCGGCAAGTGGCAGGGCATATCCCCGTCAAGGTATGCGACTTCTTCCCTAACGCACCCCGGCCGGGTAGTGTGGGGACGGTCGAAAAGGAACAGACGGAGGTTAACCTCTTCAATACGTTGCCCGAAGGATACGACCGACCGGTGTTTATCCACGGAAAGCTGATGAAGATATCGGGCGACCATCCCGAAGTAGGCATCACCATCGTCCATCTGGATAGCGGCCTAACCTATACCGTACCCCCTTCCATGCTGATAATCAACCAGTCCACCCGCCTCTGCTTTCTACCTTCCCACCCGTTCGTGGCCGGTGAATGGGAAATTGAAATAGCCACGCAATACAACCGTTCGTACCGCCCCTACAAGCAGCCCCGTAAAGGTTCGCTAACCTTTACCGTACGGGAGTCTGTCACCCCCTCTGTTACATGAGTGCAGCATTGTTATGCTGCATATCGCAGTATTCGTATGCTACATGATGCAGCATAGCAATGCTGCACACCCGCACACGATAAGGGTAAACGTCCGCACACGGGAGGGAGAGACAGCCTCACTGCACCTGCCGCCCGTCGAAGAAGCGGATGGTGCGGCTGGTCTGCTGCGCCTGCGCTTCGTTGTGGGTTACCATTACGATGGTGCGGCCGTCTTCCTTGTTCAGCTTATGGAGCAGTTCCATGACTTCGATACCCATCTTCGAGTCCAGGTTACCGGTAGGCTCATCGGCGAGGATTATCTCCGGGTTGCCTACAATGGCACGGGCGATGGCTACGCGCTGGCACTGACCGCCGGATAGCTGTGTCGGGAAATGGCGCATACGGTGGCTCAGGCCTACCTTTTCGAGTACGGCAACAGCGGCCTCGCGGCGTTCCTTGGCGCTGACCTTGCGGTACAGAAGCGGCAGCTCCACGTTGTCCAGCACATTCAGCGAGTTTATCAGGTGGAACGACTGGAAGACGAAGCCCAACTGCTTGTTACGGAAAGCGGCCAGTTCCTTGTCGTTCATGTTTACCGTATTCACTCCGTTTATTTCGACCGTTCCCGAGGTGGGGGCATCGAGCAGTCCCATGATATTGAGCAGTGTGGACTTTCCGCATCCGGAAGGGCCCATGATACTGAGGAATTCTCCTTTTTGAACAGTCAGGTTGACGTTTTCCAATGCTACGGTTTCTATCTCTTTCGTACGATAGATTTTCTCCAGATTTGTAAGTGTAATCATATCAGTCTTTATTTATATGTTGTTTATTCGTTATCGTATGGTTTATTCGTAATGCAGGGATTCGGCCGGGGCCATCTTGGATGCTTTCTTTACCGGATACCAGATGCCGAGGCAAACCATGCCCGCCATCAGCAGGTAGGTAGCGCCGAAGGTGATCAGGAAACGCCCCACGCCCAGCGGGATACGGTAGCTGTCCAGCCTATCGAGATACATCATGTTGAATGCATAAACAAGCACTGGGACGACAGTCAGCATCAGCAGGCACAGCCCTTCGAGGTACATAAAGCGGCGGATGGATACCCGCGTTGCCCCCAATGCCACCCGCAGCCCTATTTCGCCACGGCGGCTCTGCGTACGGAGCCAGAAGGTCCCGATGACGCCGAAAAAGACGTTGGCAAGGAGGAAGAGCATGACGGATAGTTTCTGGCGGGATTCGTCTTCCCGATAAGAGAGCATAGTGCTGCGTCTCTCTTTCAAGGACTGGACGCCGTAGACATTCAGGTTGTTCACCGTCAGCAAATCGCCCATGTCGCTGAGGATTTCATTCATTTCCTCTTTGGTATACTCCTTTTTCATGCGTACGCAAAGTTCGGCGCTGGGGGCGTTGAAATACTCCACAAAAGCATTAAAGGTAGCGCCTTTCAGTACTTGGTAATAGCAGGGTTCGGCACGCTGGTATTCCGTTGCACGGACAGCGGGACAGACAGCGGCTATCTTCAGTTCCTCCTGGGTCGAGTTGTCCATAATGACACGCCGCCCTTTGCCACTCTCGCCGTGGTAGAAGATGTCTTCCATCGTTTGGGTGATGACGATCGGGTTGTGCACATCCTCCAAAGCCGGGGTGATGGGATTGCCGTCGGTATCTTTGATGCGGAAGACGTCGAAGTACTCGGGTGTAACACGGCGTACCTGGAAACTTTGCTGCGATGCAACAGCAGTGTCCCCGTCGAGCGGGCGAAGTCCCCACCACGAATTGCCGTTCGAATACGGGCAGGAGTAGTAAGTGACGCAAACCCCGTCTACCATCGGATAGCGGCGTATCTGGTCCATCAGCTTCAACAGGTCTTCGGGTTCCGAAGAGGTGTACTCGGAAGCGGGCACGTAATTAGGGGCGTGCTCGTTCAGCGAACTGAGCTTGAAGCGCCAGACGTTTGTGATATCTACTCCCATAGGGGCATGGTAGGTACGAAAGTCCACCCAGTAGGCATCCAGCATGGTCCATACCGTGGCGAGCACGACCAGCAGTTCGGCGAATATCCAACCGTTGCTGCGGCGCTGGTGCCAGATGATTTTTAATAAGTGCTTTATCATTGTCAGTCTTTTATTTATTTCTGGTTACTTGCTGTTAATGGCCGATACGATCTCTTGCCGGGATACCCGCCATGCCGGTATCGATGCGCTGAACAGATTCAGCAGGGTGGCGAAGCAGAGCGCGGAGATGAAGAAGACGGGCTTCAGCAGCATGGAAGCGTTGATGGAGACATCCGGTGATATCAGAAACGCTTTGAATAGTTGGAGGAAGACGATGGATAGCAACAACCCGAGGACACTACCGATAAGGGTCACGACCATATTCTCCGACAATACCTGTGTGATAAGCTTCAGCCGGGAAGCGCCGAAGGCACGGCGGAGGCCTAACTCGTCCGACCGTTTCTGTACGGACGACTGCACAACGCTTATCAGGTTCAGCGCAGGCACCAGCAACAGGAAGAGCAGCAGGGCACCGGTGTCGAGCAGGTAATCTGTCAGGGTTACGGTCTGCCAGAAACCGTTGTTGCCAATGGCGATGTCCAGGCGGTCCAATGCGCCTGAACCGGCTATCTGTAGTTCGTATTCTTTCTGTCCGGCATTGAAACGCTTGATATTCTCTGCCAACTCTGCACGGATTGCATCCAGTTCGGAGGAACTGTGTGCCAGCATGATGGCGCTAAAATCTCCGGCTACATCCTCGCATACGCCCCTTTGCATATCTGCATTTACCGTATAAGGCATCCAGATTTCGGCATAGGCATCCGAGGCTGCGGTGGTTACTTCCTTCACCACGCCTACCACTTTATAGTCTACATAATCGACAACGATGTACTTTCCCACCGGCTCTTCCGAGCCGAACAGGCTTGCCGCCAAACGGTCGGAGATAACGACTACGGGGATGGCCGACTGGAAATCGGCTTCCGTAAACGGGTGTCCCGCCACGAACGAGAAGTCGAATACTTTCCAGAAACCGGGGTCTGTGTATTTAATCGTATACTCTTCGAACAGGCGTTTTCCGGGCAGGGATACCGGGCGGATTTCGCTGCCGAAGCCGGTTACGGCTTCCGGTGTCTTCAGGGTGTAATAGCACTCCTTCAGTACGCGGGGCGACATCTGGCCGTTGTTGTTGCTGTCTGTCCCCGAGATGGATTTGGCACTTGTCCCGTAGACGTACAGCATGCGTCCGCGGTTGGACTCGGGGCTGTAACCCGTCAGTTTTATCTGGAACATAAGCACCACTACCATAACCATGGCTATGGAGAGGGCGGTCCCGAGGATGGAGATGGCACTTACCAACGGTGTCTCACGGAGGGTGCCCAGGGCTTGTTTGATGTATTGCTTTATCATTTCTCGATATTATTAATTTATTCGTAATGGAGTGCGCCGGCTATTCGTAATGCAACGCGTCGGCCGGATTCATCTTTGCTATTCGCTTTGCCGGAAACCAGATGCCTATCCATATCATAACCGCCATCAGCAGGTAGGCGCCACCGAAGGCTATCGTAAACCGCCACCACGTGAAAGGCAGGCGCACGGTATCAGGCAAGTCGAAGTAGAGCATGTTAGCGATGAACAGCAGGACAAAGGGGATGGTGAATGCCAGCAGGCAAAGTCCTTCCACATCCAGAAAACGTTTCAACTGGCTGCGTGAAGAGCCGAGGGCGGTACGCAGCCCCATCTCGCCCCTGCGGTATTGCGTGCGGAGCCAGAAGGTTCCGATAATGCCGAAAAAGACGTTTACCAGCATGAAGGCGACAAGGGCGAGTTTCTTCTTCATATTATCCTGACGTCTCTTCAACATTTCAGAGCGCAGGTCTTTGAGGGAAGTGACGCTGGATACGTAGATGTTATTTACGGTCAAGCGGTCGCTCATGTCTTGCAGGAAGCGTTCCATATCTTCGGCACGGAAGCCGTCTTTCATACGTATGATACAGTCCATGTTCTGGGCACGGGTGTTATTGGCAGTTTCCGCAATATCCTGGTCCGTACGCTCAAGGAGGAAGAAAGAGGGTTGGCTCTTTTCGTATTCGGTACGGCGGACTGGGGTACTGACAGCAGCGATATCCATAGTGTTCGTGCTGGTGGCGCTCCATTTTACTTTCTGGCCGGTAGCGGGACGGCCTTCAAAGAACTTGTCCTCCATGTCTGCGGTGATGACTATCTTCCCGCTGTTATTCCCGACGGCTTTGCTTAACGGCTCGCCGGAGGAAGTCTTCATCCGGAAAACATCAAAATAGGATACCGTCATATCGTAACGGTGGTAATTCACGGACTTAAGGGTCGTATCTGCATCTGCCGGTACGAGGTTGGAATAAGAATTGTTCCACGTATAGGGACAAACATAAGCACCGAGGGCGACTTCCTCTACTTCGGGTACCTGGCGGATATTCTCTGCCAGGCGGACTAAATCCTCTCCGTCTGTCGTAGCATGAAGCGAATCGGGAACGTAGCCGGGGGTTGTGGGCGACATCTTCCCTAAGTTTACCTTATAGACATTCTCTATATCGAAGCCCATTGGGGAATAGTAAGTATAGGTGTCGACCAGCAGCGAGTCCATCATCACCCATAAGACGGCTACTACGACCAATAGCTCGGTAAATATCCAGCCGTTGCTGCGACGCTGGTTCCAAATGATATTCAGTATTTGCTTAATCATGCTCTTCGTTGTCTTTTAAGGATGAAACAATCTGTTGGCGGGCAATGCGGACAGCGGGGATACCGGCAGAAAGCAGGTTGAGCAACAAGCTGAACAAAAGGGCTGCCAGAAAGATGGCGGGCTGGAACAGCATGTCGCCACTCAACATCGTATCGCTGTCCCTCAGCAGGAAATCCTTGCACAGGGGCATAAAGATGAAAGAAAGTACCAATCCCAACACTCCGCCCAAAAGGGATATAAGACAGTTCTCACACAAGACCTGGCGCAACAAGACTCCGAATGTTGCCCCGAAAGCTTTGCGTACCCCCATCTCGGCACGGCGTTTCTGAACGGCAGAATAGGTTACTCCCAGCAAGTTCAACGCAGGGACAAGCAGCAAGAACAGCAATAATCCGCCGGTCTCAGCCAAGTAGTCCTTCAACTCCACCTTGATTTGTCCGATAGTGCCTATCGCCATGTCAAAGCGGGTAATGGGGTTGTGGAAGAAGTTGATTTCATATTCCTTTTTCGTAGAGTTGTAACGGGCAATCAGTCCTTGCAGTTCGGTACGGATAGATTCGAAATCGTTGCTGCTCTTTGCAAGGATGCAGGTGGAAAAGGCGCCGCTCATATTTTCCAAATCCGTATTGCTTAATATAATCTGGTTGGTTGTGTAGGCTACCCAGACATTCCCGAAGGCGGTATCGGCAGCACGGCTTACATCTTCCACCACCCCGCAAATCGTGTAGGTATCCAAATCGATGATAACCGGTTTGCCTACTACGTCGGTTGTGCCGTAAAGTTGTTGTGCTACTGTACGTGAAACGACAGCCTGAGGGATTGCCGAATCGAAATCGGCTTGTGTAAACGGCTTGCCTTCCAGGAAACGAAAAGCGAATATCTTCCAGAAGCCGGTATCGGTGTACTTAACCGTATAGGCCTTATACATCCGTTTGCCGGGTATGGACAAGGGTTTGTCCATCGTTGTATACCCACAAACTACCTCCGGCGTTTTCAAAGAATAAAAACACTCCTTAAGGGTCTGGACAGACATGTTGCCACGGCTCCAGCCTCTATCACTACGTACTTCGGTGCCATTTTCCACATACAGCATACGGTCGCGGTTCACTTCCGGCGAGAAGCTGGCGAACTGTATCTGAAATATCAGGACGACAATCATAACCATCGCAATCGAAATGGCTGTTCCGGCGATGGATATAACGCTGACGAGGCGGTTCTCTTTCAGCATGTAAAATGCCTGCTTGAAGTATTGCTTAATCATATCGTATCTTGTTATTTTATCTTCAGTTTGTTCTTGTCTTTATACGGGCTCATATCGGAGATGATGACTTCGTCGCCTTCTTCCAGGCCGCTTACTACTTCCACGTACTCAAAGTTGCTGTCACCCAAACGTACCTTACGCTTTTGCACTTGGTCGCCATTTACGACAAAAAGTTCGTATTCGCCTTTCCCGACATAATAGGAGCTGTTGGCTATGCGGAGCACGTCGTCTTTGACGGCATTCATTACGTAGACATCGGTTTTCAGGCCGGAGCGGAGGCGTTTGTGGTTGTCTTCTTCCAACTGGACAGTAAAGGAGATGACGCCGTTTTTAGACAGGGGGGTGACATCGCTTACTACGCCGTTCAGTTTATCGTTTCCTATTTTGACTACGGCTTTGCTTCCAGCTGCAATGCGGTCGCCGTAGGTATCGGCTATCTCGCCTTCTATCTTGAAATGGGACAGGTCGGAAACGATGGCTACTTTAGAGCCCTGGTTGATTTGTACGCCTATCTCGTTGTTCACATAGGTAAGTATCGCTTTACGTGGGGAACAGATACGGGCGTCGTCGAGGATTCGTTTGGTCTCGGCAAGACTCTTGCGGAAAATGTTCAGCTCGAGTTCCTTCACTTTCAGGTCGGCTTCAGCAAGGGCTTGTTCGTTTTTGTATTTCTGTTGGTCTTCTTCCAGCTTGAGGCGGCTGACGTTATAGTCGAGTTCCACTTGGCGGACTTTATCGGTGGTTCCGGCGCCGAGGCTGTCGAGGTAACGTTCGTTGCGGAGCTCCACTTCCTTACGGTCCAGTTCCATACGGGAAACTTTCAGGTTCATTTCCATCTCCGAGAGTTTGTTGTGGTTGATTACACGTTGTTGTTCGAGCTGGAGACGTTTCATATGTTCTTCATCCAACTGTTTGTTATAATCGGTTTCGGCACTCTGCAAGTCCAGTTTTAAAATCGGAGTGCCTACGTCCACAGAATCTCCTCCCTTCTTATAAATCTCCATGATACGGGAGTTGATCGGTGAGTTGATGATTTCTTCGAAGGCGGGAATCACTTTGCCGGAAGCGCTGACAGATACTTCTATCGCTCCTTTATCTACTTTGGATATATGTATGTCTTTCCTGTTCAGGCTGGTTTGCAGCAAGGAAATGATACATATGACCAAAGCGATAAGGGCTCCTGCGATAGAGCCTATCTTGACTATCTGCTTCCGCTGTTCTTTTCTTTGAACCTCTTTCGATATCTCTCTGTCCATTTTATTTGTTTTTATTTAATGCATTGTTTGATTTGCCCCCGTAAAGGCAAACTCCGTGCCAAAAACATAAAAGCCTGATTTCGTGCAGATACTCCGGTTTGAAACTGTCCGATTCCGAACACTCTGTTCGTTTTTACGCAAAACTTTTTCGCAGGTTTCCTTGTTTTTCGCTTACAACTTAAACAAGAGTAACAATGAACGCTAAAATTTCAATCTTAACGATTCTTGCCGGCTTCTCTATGATATTTGCAGGTTGCAGCAAGAATGACGACTTTTCCCCGGATGATGTCCAAGTGCCTCAGACAGTGACCGATGCTTTCAACGCTATTTACCCGGAAGCAAAAGACACGAAATGGACAGTAAAGAATGATTACTATGTAGCTACGTTCGAGAATAATACCCTCGACAATACCGCTTGGTTCGACCACGAAGCCACATGGGCAATGATTAAGACGGAAATACCTTCGGGACTCTTACCGCAGGCTGTACGTTCCGCCGTAAAACAGAGCTATTCGGACTGGGTAATCCAGGATGCCGACACCATCGGACGTGCCAACATGGGTACGGTCTACAAAGTGGAAATAGAGAAAAATGACGAGGATACGGATTTATACTATTCCGTATACGGGGACCTGATAAAAGCGGTGGACAATAAAGATGATGCGGATGTACCCATTGTTGTACCGAAAGAGGTTATCGATATGGTAAATCTTACATTCAACGGGGCCCAGTTACTGGATATGGAATCGAGTGCTCAGGGATATACTTTATACATGCTGGATGAAACGGTATTTAAGATCGCTCAACTGAACAAAGATTACAGATGGCAGAGCACAACGTGGAAGTTATCGCTACAGGAAGTTCCGGAGATTGTTACGCAGGCTTTTGAAAACTCGGCCTACAGCAACGACCCGGTCAGTTCCATTTACACGCTATTAAATGCGAATGGCACGTTCTTCCTGTTTAACCTGATTCATAACGGGGTATTTACGACAGTGAAGTTTGATGCGATAGGGAATATTGTTGAGTGAGTATGCGGAAAAGGAGAGCCTTCCTTTTCATTAAACAAGTCAGGGGATTTTTCCTTTGCTACCAAGTCCGTACAAAGTGTCAAGCTATCAACTAAAAGTTTCACCCGTTGAAACTAAAAGTTCTACCCGTTGAAATTTTTAGTTTCAGCCGTGGAAACAAAAGTTTCAAGGCTTGTATTTTTTTTGAAACTCCGTACCAATAAGAATGCATACCCGCTCCTATTCATTCTCATATGAAATAAAAACAGGATGCTCCGTGAGTGGAACATCCTGTTTTTACTTAAACTATATCTACAACTTATTCGCTCAATATTTCAATCGTTGCTCCTTTCAAACCGGATGAAGTGGCTTCAAAGTAAATTGCTCCGGGTTGCTCGCCTGCCTCTACTATAGCAGTCAATTGACCGCTGAACAGCTTCATCGCAGGAGCCTGGAAGGATTCCAGACTGGCAGGGTCGCCATTTGCTGCAGCACGGAAAGAACCGACTCCGCGGACATTGAACTTAATGAGGTTGGTTGCATTCGGACAGAAATTGCCGTTCTTATCCACAACACGGACATTGATGAAGGCCAAATCTTTTCCGTCTGCCGACAGGCGGTTACGGTCTACCGACAATTCGATATGATGCGGTTTGCCGGCAGTATGGACAATCTCTTCTGCTACGGCATTACCGTCTTTATCGTAGGCTACGACTTTGAGCGTTCCCGGCTCATATTTAGTATCCATCCACATCAAACGGTAACGTTTCTGACGTTCAAAACTCTTTTGTGCAGCTTCCGTATAGCTGCTGTCGATACCGATGCTCAAGTCTTTTGTACGTTTGCCTTGGCTCTTTCCGTTAATGAAAAGCTCTGCCGTTGGGTAATTGGTGTAGACAAATACGGGGGTTACTTCTCCTTCGCGTCCCGGCCAGGTCCAGTGAGGCAAGACATGCAAAGTGCGTTCTGTTTTATTCCAGTGGCTCCGGTATAAATAATAGCGGTCTTTAGGTATACCTGCCAGGTCGATAATACCGAACAGGGAACTGTGGCTTGGCCAATCGGTATAGTAGGGAGTCGGTTCGCCCAGATAATCAAATCCGGTCCATACAAACTCTCCTATGCAATAAGGCAGGTCTTCGTGCTGGATAAAATCATCTTCGGGGAGGTTCGACCAGCCGCAATGTTCCACATCGTAAGATGAACTTTGGTGGTCGTCGTATTTTGCCATCGCTTTACGCTCTACCGGAAATTTATATACCCCGCGTGAACTTACGGTTGATGCGGTCTCGCTTCCAAGAATAATCCGCTGGGGTAACTTCTTATAATTTACCTGGTATCTGAACGGGCGGTAATTGAAACCTGCCACATCCATTACTGCGGCGAAGTTATTATTTACAACTGCATCCGGGGCATCCATTCCCTGAGTGACAGGGCGGGTCGGGTCTTCGCGGTGGCAGATGTCCTGTAATCTTTTGGCAATCTTGCAATCGCCCTCATTCCATTGATTAGGCACTTCATTGCCGATGCACCACATGACAACGCTCGGATTGTTCCGGAAATTATGTATCAGGTTGACTAAATCTTTTTCTACCCATTCGTCAAAGAAAAGGTTATATCCGTTCTTACACTTAGCCACATTCCATTCGTCGAAACTTTCTGCCATAAGCATCATACCCATTTCATCACAGGCACGAACCAGTTCCGGTGCTGGCATGTTATGGGAGGTACGGATTGCATTACAGCCCATATCTTTCAAAATCCGGATTTGACGGCGGATAGCTGCATCATTCACGGCTGCTCCTAACGGACCCAGGTCATGATGGTTGCAAACGCCCTTAAACACGGTTTTCTCTCCGTTCAGGAAAAAGCCTTTATCCGGTATAATCTCGATGGAACGGATACCGAACGGAGTGGTATAAACGTCTTTCAGTTTATCGCCTTCAAACAAACGGGTTTCTACGGAATAAAGGGCAGGCATGTCGGGCGACCATAAAGTAGGGGTCTGCACAAAGAACTCCTGGTCTATCTGACCGTTATTATACTTCATTTGCGACAAGGAAGTACGAAGTCCTACGATGCGTTGTTTATTCGGGTTCCACAGGCTTGTTTCTACCGTATAATTATCCGGATTAGCTCCTTCGGGAAGGGATACTTTGGTATGGACGGTGACTTTGGCATGGTCTTTATTTACAATCGGAGTCTTTACATAGGTTCCCCAAACCGGGATATGGGCATCTTCCGTCACGATAATATGTACATTCCGGTATAATCCGGCACCGGGATACCAGCGGGACGACTCCGGCAAGTTTTCCAGACGTACGGCCAACAGGTTCTTTTCACCTGGTTTCAGATACTTGGTAATATCAAAATGGAAAGAATTGTATCCATAAGGCCAGTATCCGACTTTCTGGCCGTTGATATACACATTTGCATGGCTCATTGCGCCGTCAAACAAAATGGTAGCTTTCTTGCCTGCAGTAAACTGAGGTACTTCAAATTCCGTACGGTACCAACCTACTCCAACAAAGGGTAGCCCTCCGGTACGTCCGGCATGCTCCATTGCATCGGTCTGACCGTCTTGCGCAATAGCGACTTCTTGTTTGTCGTTCTGAGCACTGAAAGGACCGTAAATAGCCCAGTCGTGCGGGACAACTACGTTTTGCCATTTAGCATCATTAAATGCAGGTTTTATAAACTCATCACTGTCTTCACGCGTGAATTTCCAATTTTTTTCCAGCAGGAATTCGCTCCGGACCTGAGCAACCAAAGTAGAGATACACCCTAATAGTCCTAACAGGGTTACGAAATAGCTTCTTTTCATTCGTATTTAATGTTTTTATAGTATTTAGCCCAACAAAAATAATTATTTTTGCGACTTTTACAAACTAAACCAACAAAATACATCACTTATTTATGCTGTTACAATTAGCCTTTGTTTTAATCGCAATCATTATCGGAGCCCGTCTTGGGGGTATCGGATTAGGAGTATTAGGTGGGCTGGGATTAGCTATTCTGACCTTTGTCTTCGGACTGGAACCGACCTCTCCCCCTATAGATGTGATGCTGATGATTGTTGCCGTTATTGCAGCAGCCAGTTGTATGCAAGCAGCCGGTGGATTGGATCTGATGGTTAAGTGGGCGGAAAAACTTTTACGGAAGAACCCTTCCAAAATTACCATATTGAGCCCTTTGGTAACTTATATCTTTACTTTTATAGCCGGAACAGGGCATGTGGCTTATTCCGTTCTCCCAGTGATTGCCGAAGTGGCAACCGAAACAAAGATTCGTCCGGAACGTCCTTTGGGTATTGCAGTTATTGCTTCCCAGCAGGCAATTACTGCCAGTCCTATATCTGCCGCGACTGTGGCATTATTAAGCATGCTTACCGCACAAGGGTTTAATATCAGCTTATTCGATATATTAATCATCTCTGTCCCGTGTACATTAGCCGGTGTATTAGCAGGGGCTTTCTACTCTCTCCGGATAGGAAAAGAGTTGGTTGATGATCCGGAATACCAAAGAAGATTAGCCAACGGGGATTTCACAAATCATGCATATAAATCGGCAGAATTAAAGAATAAAAAGGCGGCAGGATTATCCGTCGGCATATTTATTTTAGCAACAGTCGGTATCATTCTGTTTGGTTCGGTTGAGAGTCTTCGCCCCGTATTTGATGGTACATCTCTTTCCATGAGCTACATTATTGAAATATTAATGCTCTCTGCCGCTGCTATCATTTTACTGGCAACTAAGACAGATGGTATCAAAGCAGTTCAGGGCTCTGTATTTTCTGCAGGTATGCAGGCGGTAGTTGCAATCTTCGGTATTGCCTGGATGGGCGATACTTTCCTGGGTGGAAATATGACTGAATTAAAAGGGTCTATCGAACATATTGTGACCGAAATGCCCTGGTTATTCGGTATCGCATTGTTCCTGATGTCTATTCTTTTATTTAGCCAGGCTGCCACAATCCGGGCCTTGCTCCCTCTGGGGATTGCTTTGGGTATTTCTCCTTATATGCTGATCGCTCTATTCCCTACGGTAAATGGATATTTCTTTATTCCTAATTATCCTACAGTCGTTGCTGCCATCAACTTCGACCGTACTGGAACTACACATATCGGTAAATACATACTGAACCATTCATTCATGATGCCGGGATTGATTGCTACCGCGGTTTCTGTTGGTTTGGGGTTATTGTTAATCAGGTTCTTCTAATATGTTTCTTCCCCATAGGGAGAAAGGTATCTATCCCAGCTCTAAAGAAACATAAAACTGTAAATTATAGCATTTTCAACTTTCAATTTTCATAAGACGGATGTGAAATAAGATGCGATAAGACAAATAAGGCTGATAGTCAGTTGACTATCAGCCTTATTTGTGGAGCTGGAGAGATTCGAACTCTCGTCCAAACGAGGAACTAATCTGCTTTCTACATGTTTATCTTCGCCTTCGATTGTCGGAGCCGAGCAAGACCGAAGCCACCCACTTGACCCTTATCCTCTAAATTTTCGCCTGAAACCCGAGGCTTATTTCAGACTATCTCCGATATTGCTGCACCACCTGATCGGACCGCTTCGGAGCCACAGCATCCGGGTGATGTCACGTCCCCGCAACTTTTGCAGGGATTAAGCTTCAATCTACTATACTTCGATTAAGCAGCGTAAGCGTATTCTCTTTCGCCAGTTAATTGTTTGTTGTCTGAGATTTAAGTGCAAGCCAACCACGCACTACATGCTTACAAACCACTTCTACCCGCTGTCAAAACCGGTCAGCCCCATGATTTGTGAGTACAAAGATAGTCAAAAAACAGGTATCTCTGTACTCTATTAACTTTTTTATTCTATCACACCAATCTCCCGGAACCAGTCTTCCACTCTATCCGGCCATTCATTCACAGCAGCTCCCGTATCGCGCA
This sequence comes from uncultured Parabacteroides sp., assembly GCA_900541965.1. GTDB lineage: Bacteria > Bacteroidota > Bacteroidia > Bacteroidales > Tannerellaceae > Parabacteroides. The sequence continues at coordinate 34,539 of UQLN01000045.1, forward strand.
GACCATACCCATGACCGCCTTTACTATAGAGATGCATCCATGCCGGAACACCTGCTTCTTTCAAAGCATAATAATAAAACAGGCTGCTATATATATGCGGATTATCATCTTCTGCCTGAATAAGCATGGTCGGAGGTGTCGCAGAGGATACTTTTAACTCTGGTGACAACTGAAATTTATCTCCACTCAAATAGGCCGGATAAACCAACAAGCAGAAATCAGGACGGCAACTCACTTTGTCTGCAGCATCCACAGCCGGATAAGTTCGTTCTGCAAAATTATTACTTACCATTGCGGATAGATGTCCACCGGCAGAAAAGCCCATAACCCCAATTCGATTAGGGTCTACATCCAATTTTTCAGCATGAGCACGAACGTAACCTATTGCCCTTTGTACATCTTGTAAAGGAGCCGCATGCTTTTCTCTGCCTTCTCTGCGTGGAACACGATATTTCAAAAGGACAGCCGTTACACCTATATTATTTAACCATTCGCAGATTTCGGTTCCTTCCAGGTCGTATGCTAATATGTTATATCCGCCTCCCGGACAAACAACCATAGCAGCTCCACTGGCAACTTCATCCGGAGCACGATAAATTGTGATAGTCGGCTCACTTACATCGGTCATACGCAACACTGGCTCACCTCCTATTTTATCTCCTTCGGAACTACTTTTCTCTGTCAGTTTAGCCACCTCTCCCGGTGCTCCCTTCGGAAATAGTAAAATCGAACTCTTCTGAGCCATTGCAGAGCTCATCACACAACAAACTCCTATCAACAGGAGCATACATTTTCTTGTCATATTATTCACTGTTTAATCAGGTTATACATTTTTTATCCGGGGATAATTCGGGCTATAGATCATGGTACTTTTGCGGATAACCAACCAACCATCCTTTACAAATTTTTCTCCACGTTCCGATAAATGCAAAATCATAGCCTGCCGCATAGCGTTCAATCTTTTAGAATAAGCAGGTCTTCCGGAACATTCTTTTAATTCCAACGGATCCTTCTCCAAGTCAAACAATTGCTATTTCCCTGTATGGAAATTCCAGATATATTTAATTTTACCATCCGTTAATCCACACCAGTAATTATCTTCACTGTAACAGGTAGCATGCTCCATATCTATATATTGACGCCATTCTTTTTGCTTTCCCTGAACCAACTTTAATAAAGACATACCATCCATATCCGGAGGAACAGAACCTCCAGCCAACTCTATAAATGTCGGCAGAAAATCCCTTAACTCTACAGGTTTGTCCACTTTTGTTCCCGCAGGAAGCAGGTTAGAAACTCCTAATGGCCATTTTACGACAAAAGGAATATGTGAAGAGCCTTCATAAGGATACGTTTTCCTCCAATGATAATGGTCGCCTAACATGTCTCCATGATCTGCAGTAAAACAGATAATAGTATCATCATACATATCCTTCTCTTTCAATGCTGTTATTATTTGTCCTATCTGATCATCTATGAACGTTATATTTGCATAATAATGCCGACGTGAATTCACTGCATAGTCTTCTCCAAAATTTCCAAAAGCGGCATCCGGAGAGGCTTTCAAAGGATCTACTTTTTCGGCATACAGACTACACCAATCTCCAATTGCCGGAGATGGGATTTCTACATCACGATACATATCCAGATAACGTTTAGGAGGATCATAAGGGCTATGAGGACGTGCAAAAGACACTTTCAAAAAAAGAGGTTTGTCACTTTTATAATTCTGTATTAATTCACAAGCGGTCTGCCCCGTCCATGAAGTAGGATGCAAATGTTCATCCAATTTATAAGTACCAGCTTTATGTGCATTCCAGCCGATACCTGTAAGATCCGGATTTTCTCCCGGAACCTGCAATTGAAACCATTCCCGATAATCACTGATAAAATCTTTAGTCTCGGCACGACCACTTTCATCTATTAATGTCGCATGAAAACCATGAAGAGCTTTCTGTGGAAACCAGTGCATTTTCCCAATACCAAAAGTATAATATCCCAGGTTCCTTAGCATTTGAGGCATTTCATAAGTATACTTTTCCGCTATTCGCCCATATCCTAACATACCATGTTTCCAGGGAGACATTCCGGTTAACAGCCCTGCACGTGCCGGAGTACTACTCGGGGAAGAAGAATAACCACAAACAAACAAAGTTCCTTCTTCCGCCAGTTTATCAATATTAGGAGTGATTACAGATCGATTACCCATACATCCCAAAGCATCCCCACGATGTTGGTCTGTCATTATAAAAATGACATGAGGCTTTTTTACTCGTTTCTTTTCAAGTGGATTCTCAGCATATACAAGCCGATTTAAACCAGTGCCTGTACCAATTAATAGGGATGATTTAAGAAATGTTCTTCTCCTCATGTCTTACAAAATATCTTATTTAAATCACGAAGATAAATATCTTACCGGATATTCAATCATAGGAATAACTATATTTTCGAAGAACGAGGTTTACGGATAACGCGGATTGAGCAGATTAAAACGGATAAGAATAATCTTTCAAATAAAAAATCCGTTCCAATCCGCCCTATCCGCG
>UQLN01000046.1 GCA_900541965.1 uncultured Parabacteroides sp.
TCTAAAAAGGGTAACGGATAAGCAACGGAACTACTACTTAGAAATGCTCTTTTCTTCTTTTTCAATGGTAGACAACTAAAGACTGTTAGTGACAGATAGATTTGATAATCTGCAGTTTACGTCTGATTGCTATTAATTATCTTTTTCGTTTATACTTATGCCACTTCTGTGTGCTTAGCCAATGGTGTTAGCATTGAGAATGTCGCAAAAATGTTAGGACATTCCAATATCAACATGACAAAACGATACGCACGTGTATTAGACCAAAGCATTCTAAATGATATGCAGAAAGTAGGTAATAATTTGTTTGTATCAGATATTTAAGAATAAAAATAATGATGTGAAATAGTCCTGATTGAGAGCTAGAATACTCAATCAGGATTTTTCATTTATATACAAATGTGGGCTTCCACCCATTTAATAACATCCGATTACTTATACAGAATCTTCCCTTTAATCTGAATAAACGGTATGCAGTGGACTGAATTGGCAGCCGATGTCCGTGACGCTCACTCCAACCAACATATTTTTCCTTTTTTTCTCTGATAAACATCCTACATATGGAAAGAATAAATAAGGCAACACTTTTTGTAAATTTACTCTTTTTCGGGACGAAAAAGGAAGAAATTTACAAAAAGTGTTGCCGTTTTATCCTTGCAATATACCTTTGTGTTCAGATAAAGAAAGGATTAATTAAAGTTATTCCATTGGCGAATAAGATATTAGATTGGTTACTGCTATTGCGTAATTCTCGTCATTTATGGAATAAAAGCCTAATTTATTGGCAAATGCACTACTTTTGATGTTGGCGCACTCAATACCAATATAATTGAAACTATATTTTCGGGCTACTTTGGTCAAGAACCTAAGAAAGTGTGTTCCGTGTCCTATCCGTTCTTTACTAAAACCTAATCGGGCGATAATCAGACAATCGGGTGGAAATCGGCTTTCTACTCTCCTGATACGCAAATATAAATCTATCCGGCTGTTTCTCCGGGTGGTGATAATATTATCTACCGTCAGGTAAACGAGCGATTTACTATACTTGAAACGTTCCATCAGGTAGCGGTCTATATCGTTTCTTAGTTCCTCATATTCAATCATCTTCTTATCCCTTTCTTCCTTTTCTTCTTGCGCTTTTGTGCCCGTAAGTTTTCTGCCAATGTTGCATCATAATTGTTGCCATCTCCCAGTGAAAAGATAGATAACAGAGAATCACCGCTTCTATTATCCCCCTGATTGAAAGCGTGTTTATTGTTTTGCTTGCTATCAATATTGCAAGGAATCATATTTTCTTTTTCACTGGATTGGAATACTTCTTTTTTATTTTCGCCAGTGAAATATTGTTTTGGTTCTTTCAAATCCTGTTCCTGTAATTCAATCTGCTTGGAAACAGAACCGTTCTTCATGGTATTGGCATACTCAAATGATTCTGATAATTGGCGGTTATAGCCGAACAGTTTATCAAATCCTTGCTCTGCCTGCTGGAACAGGTTCACACGGTCAAAACCACCTTTGATTACCCCGTTCTTGGTATTCTTGTGGTTAGTTAGCGGAGATAGCTTCTTTTTATTAGCTTGGTCTTTCCGGCTCACAATCAAATGGCAGTGCATATTCAGTTCATTGTCGGAACGGCTACGGTCGAAATGTATCTTCCCGTAAAACTTTATATCCGCTTCGGATAGTCCTTTGTTGAAGTTCTTGGCATATTCAGGGATAAATACCTCACGGATATACCGTTTCATGGCTTCGGCTTTTTCCTGCTCGGTGTTACCCATTATCCGTAGTTCGTTTTCCGATGGGCTGACATGAATAGCGTAAAACTTAGCATCCATTTTCAAAAGTTGCCCGATATTACTATCTATATCCTTAATAACCTTTGATTTATAGATATTATCCTCTGTCAGATTGAAAAAGCCATCGGTATAGATTCCTTTCTCCATCCGTTCCAAGTCTTCATGCTCCACGTATGAAGCTAATTGCCGACAACTACCCGCATTATTATATGTTCCTCCCGATGGCGGGGCAAAATCTATGTGCATGGCTCTATGTGTTTATCAGATTAATGATTTCCGCTTTTAGATTCTCTTTCCGTTTGCCGTCCATCACTCCACAAGTTGATAATTCCGAATAGAGTTGTATCAGTTGGAGCAATTTCTTATAATCCCGTTGGTGTATCTGATACAAGGCTGTGAGTTGTTTCCCCTGCTGGTTGATTACATCGGCGTGCTTGCCGAACTGTTCACTTACCTTTTGCAGTACGGCTGTTTGCCTTTCTTGACTGGCTGCCAGTTGTGAAAGGATAAGGTTTTCCAATTCCTTGCCGATAGCATCGAAGCGAACGGCAATAGAATTTGCCGTTCGTACCATTGGATTCAGTTGTTCTTCTTCGTAGTGACGGATGAAGCGGATTATATCGTCTTGTCGTTTGTTTATCTTCGCCAGTTCTGATTTTACGGATTCAGGTGCTTCCGATGGGTTGATACATGCTTTATCAATATAGACAAATGCCAACCTGACTATTTCCCCTTTTTTCAGCGAATAGCGTTTGCAGAGCTTATCTATTAGCTTTCCCGTTTGTCGGTCTATCCCGATAGTGGTGAGTGTGGATATATTACTGGTTTTATCCATGATTATAACTTTTTTATAAAGAAAGTGAGATTCATTCAGTTGATTATAAGCGAAATACATTTCCGACTTATAATCACTGTTATAAATGGTTACGAACGTAACCTATTAAAGCCGAAGGCTTTGCCCCGCAGGGCAAGAGGGAGAACAGGACAAAGTCCAGTTCCCTCTTGCTTCATTTAGCGAAATGAGCCGAGCCACTGGGCGAGGCGATTTCTGCTAAATGGGGATTGTTAGCACTTCATCAGGTGGTAACATTACCCACCTTGTTTTGCAGTAGTTTGCCTATCAAGTTGGTTTTCCTGTTTGAACCGTTCGTAGGTCTTACTATCGGCATTTTCTTGAATAAATGTCCGGATGTCGGCTGCACGATAATAGGTCTTATGACTTATCGTAAAGTAAGGAAGTTTGCCACTTGCCCGATACCGTTGCAGGGTTCGGAAAGATACTTTCAGCAGAAAAGCCAAATCTTGATTGTCGAGTATCTTATCATTCTCGTCCAGTACCTTGTCGGTATTGATAAGGGATTTCAGGTCTTGCCCGATTTCGGAGAGCTTTTTTGATAACCATTCCATCCACTTGTCGAAATTTTCGTTGTCTATATACATTTTGCTTCATTTTTTAGTTTAACATTATTGTTTTCAATCGATTGATGAAGCAAAATTCGGCAAACAGACGCAAATAAGTTAGGGGAATACCACTGGTACTCCCCCACAAATAATTGCTATCTTGCTGATAGACAAGATAGAATATTTTTGTTTTTTACGGCTGATAATAGCCTTCGTCCTTGCTTTTTTGTATAATAGCAGCTTTCAGTCTATCTAAAAACTCTGTGATTTTAATCGGCTTGCGTTTAATTACCGCTTCTTCTTTCTTATAAATATCTCCCAAATTAACATTGAACATCTTTTCAAAAATGCGTGTAACATCTATCAAGTGTAGTTCCTTGTTGTCAAGCCGTTGGACTCCGTCAATAATGTAAAAGAAGCCGCAAGCCAATTCCATAATATCAATGAGTTTGATTTTTTCAAGATTTATGCCGATGGGTGATTTCCATTCCGATTCTATATTGATAAAGAATTTGGGGTACTCCATTTGGCGGTATAGTAGTTCCAATTCCTTTTCGGTTAAAGCTATCAGTTTATCTAAGAATACGATTTTCAGTTTACTGTTTTCGGTAGGGATAGATTCTTCAAATGCCTTTATGGTGGCAAATTCTATTTGAGTCGTGTTTAATTTTCGAATTATGCTCTTATTATCTTTGCCTTCATTCAAATAAACAAGTAAATCTTCTACAAAATCCAAATATGCGGAAGTCATTTCTTCTACAACCGATTTATCAACCTGATAAGGGTGTTTCAGCAGTTGGTATATTCGCTTATCTGTTAATTCCCAATTTGACATAACCGTAGCTTTTATATTAGAAGTTATCTTGCTTTGGGAAATAACATCCCTTTCATTATAAATAGGCATGGAAGAATAAGTATGATTGCCATGCTTCCGTATATCAATAACATAAGGTCATTCTTCGGGGAGTCTGACATGAAAATATGGCTGGAAAAAAATAACGTGCATAGATTAAACGAACCGTGTAAAATTATGACAGATTATATATTATTTTCCGTTTTTTGACTTAACCATGAAAAAATCAATGACAGTTCGATTACCATTGTCAAATAAACTACAAATACAGGTAATCCGAATCCTATCCGCAAATGCCAAATACCCCAAATTATGCCTACTATGAGGGTGCTTGAAAAAAAAGAATGTTTCTGCCTTAATTCAGGTAATAAATATCCCCTCCAGCCTATTTCTTCTTCGTAACTTCCCATAGTGATGATAAAACATTCCAATGCAAAAGATGATAATGGTCTGTCAAAACTTGGGAAAGATAAACTTCCATATTCAGCAAGAGAAAAAATCGCATAAGATATAGCACAAAAAACAAAGGGCGCAAACAAAGCAAATAGATACCACTTTGCACAAGTCCGTTCGTATTTTACTTTTTTGCACAGGCTGCATATTCCACTTCTCCCTTTTGAGACCCCTGTAATCAGCAAGGCTAAAATTGCCGGAGCTAATTGAAAAGGTACATAATCAAGAGAAAAAATAACTGCGATTAGAACAACCAATAACAGATTGGCTGTGCAAAAGAGCGTAACAGGATGCCGCATTTTCATGAAACCGTATTTAGAAACCATATTGCAATGCCACCGAAATAGCAGGACTTATGGAATAGTATGGGTCATATTCTCTGGTATAGACATCCCAAAAGCCTTTTATAGTCCTTTCTTCATAATAAGCAGGGCGGACGCATGAAACACCAATGGTTATAGGTATAGAGACTTTTCCAAAAACAAATTCGGGTTGAATGCCAGCAAGAACATACATGTGGCTAAATTGCATTCGCTTGCCGTCTTTCTTCATAAAAGCTGTCGAACCTTTCATTGTGCCATAAACATTAAAATTGAAGTGGTCGGACGCTTTTACACCCATCTTCAAACCGCTCGGATTGAAATTGATAAAATATTTCCCGTCCAAATTCCAGTTAATCAGGAAGGCGGGATAAAGCATCGGGTAGCCAAATTCGGTATCAAGGGCTACACCTATTCCGACTTTCAGGTTGTCGAAAATCGGACGGATGAAAATCAAGTTACCTACACCCATGATGTTTTGACCTTCGATTTTGCTGAAATCCACATGGTCTGCAAATACGCCTACACCTAAAGATGCGTAAATCAACCAATTTTTGCTGATAGGTCGTAGATGGTCAACAGACACTATCAAATTGCCAATTTCAGACGGACCGATGTCGGTCAATGAGTTTTTAGTTCCCAATGAAGTATAGGAACTCTGTAATCCAACAGACCACATGGTAGGTCGTTCCTTTTCATCCATCTTCATGGAAACGGGTATCTGAAAACTCAACTGATAATGGTTGGCATCTCCCTCGGCTCCTGTTTTGTTGTTATTTACATCCCTGTACTTTGAAGGAGCGATGTAATCTGTACTGATTGAAACTTGTGCTTTAGCCGAAATGCTAATAAAAGCGGTAAGTAGAAAAACAGATAATGCTTTCATCTTTTAAAAGTTATATTTGACATTAAAAACTGCTACAAAAGTGAGCGGCTTTTATCGGTCAAGAAAATATTTTTGATGGTTGGGCATTATCCTTTGACGGTTGGGAAATATGCTATCAATTAAACCCTTATCTTTGTAGTATGAAAAAATATTATCTGAAATACTACGACCGCTTTGTGCTGTTTATGTGGGTCTTTATATTTTGCGTATTCTGGTTGCAGTATATCCCCGCAATTGGTCTGTTAGAGGCGTTTTTACTCTCTGCTTGTATCGTTGCTTCGGCGTATCCGTTTACGACTTATTTAAGTAAAGCTCTACTGCCAAGAGCAATAGAGAAAAAAAATATGCTGAAATTTGTGTTCCAGTTTTTCCTTGTCTGCTTGCTGTATTCGCTATTCATACCCCTGTTCTCGCTCCTGTTTTACCACTTGGAGCATAACGGCATACTCCCCGATTCCGGTTTTTTCGAAACGGGACAAACGCTGTTGTATGACTATATATCTGCTTTTTTGGTCTCTTTAGTTTTGAACTTCGGCTTCTGCGGATTGCGTTTTTTTGAAGTTAACCTGAAATTGCAGGACGAGTTGTCCGATTCCCAAATGCAGATACTTCAGGTGCAAATCAACCCTCATTTCATGTTCAATGTGCTGAATCATGTAAATGTTTTGATAAGGAAAGAACCCGATTTGGCATCTTCGTTACTTGTTCAGTACACAAATATTCTTCGTTACCAGCTATACAATGGAAAAAAAGAAGTTGTGAGTATTAAACAGGAGATAGAGTTTCTGAAAGATTTTATTGAAGTTGAGAAAGTCAGGTGGAAAAACAACTTAGAGGTAAAGTGTCTTTGGGACATAGAAGATGATAACACTACACTTTCTCCTTTAATGTTGATTACGTTTGTGGAAAACGCATTTAAGCATGTTTCCCGTTCAAAAACAGAAAAAGGGTATGTTCGTATTGATTTGAAGCAAAGAAATGGAGAACTTACATTGTTCGTTGAAAACTCTAAATATGCCGACATCCCGCCTATTGAAAAGAAAGAAGCATCGGGGATTGGCTTGGAGAACATAAAAAAACGGTTGGAAATTCTGTATCCGGACAGGTTTGATTTGCATATAAGAAAAACAGATACAACATATTCAACTTCACTATCTATAAAATTATAACTATGGCAAATTTCATTTCAAAGCAACCGGAGTTAAGGTTAAAGTGCCTGATTGTCGATGATGAAGAAAATGCCATTGACGGGGTTGTTGATTATCTTGGAGACATAGATTCTCTCGAAGTCGTTGAGACTTGCCTGTCTGCGATAGAAGCAATAGAAGTTTTGAAGAAACAGGATATAGACTTAATGTTTCTCGATATAAATATGCCTCGTTTGACAGGCTTGGAACTGTTAGAATCCATGCAGAACCCGCCTTTAACGATACTGACTACTGCATACTCTGAATTTGCGCTGGACGGATTCAGGTTAAATGTGGTTGATTATCTGCTGAAACCATACACCTTTCAGCGTTTCTTTCAGGCAACACAAAAAGCTATAGATTTATATAAGTCACGTATCGTTTGGGATGAAAAAGATAATGGGCGAATACTTGATATGTATATCCGGCAGGGCGATTCCTTTCAGCGGCTTCACTGGAACGATATATTATACGTTGAGGCAATGCAAAATTACCTCAAACTTTGTCTGAAAGAAAAGACCTTTGTTATTCATCAGACAATGGTTTCATTAGAAGAAATCCTACCTAAAGACCATTTTTTCAGGGTACATAATTCATACCTGGTAAATGTCAGTCAGATAGACAAGATCAACGGTGGGCGTTTATTTGTCAATGGTAATGAAATACCTATCTCTAAACATCGGAGAGATGCCTTTCTTAATTCGGTGGTTTATAAAAATCTTGTGAGTAAATAGATGGGAAAGAGGCGTAAATTTGAATCGCCGAAAGCTAACGGTAATTTAATAGACAAAGAAAATCAACCAAAATTTAGACAGGAAAAACAGAGCAGAAATATTGGGATTCAGATACAAAAAACACCTGAAACTGACTAACAAATCTTTTATTGCTTTAGGCTGTAAAACCTTATTGTTTCTATTAAAGATAGCAATATCGATTTTGAGGTTGACTTGTCAAGCCATAAGATCAGCATTATTCTATGCTTTGCCTCTTTATTTCATCCAGTGTTTTATTTTGATAATTCTTCCATTGTGTCCAGCCATTTGTTGGGCGACCCGAAATAACACCTCCGGCTGTACTTGGAGAGGAGAATATATAGTCTTCGGTAAATACATAAACATTTCCGTTTAAAGATAGAGTTCCACTATCAATTAGCTTATTACGTAGGTCTCTCATGTATTTATGACAAGAAGGCAAGATATCTTTTACAGCCTTAGAACCTTTGTAAACAACAAACCCTTCATCAATTAAGGTGCCTTCAGCAAGAGCCTCTTTACTTTTCATTTTGTATATATCGTCAGATGTCCTATTGTTGTTTCGTGCTATGGAATCGAATAAGGGAAATCCTAATGTAGACAAAAGAATTTTAGTAGTTTCAAAGCAATCTAACAAATCAGCCTCCATGCTTTCAGTAACAAAGGGCATATTTGAATTTACGCCATTCTCCAACTGCCAGCGATTGGCTCCTTGTGCTATTTTTATAGAGTTGTGTTCCAGGAATTTAACATGAGTTTTAGTAAAAGCGTTTATCTTAGAAATAATGACTATTCCATAATTCCAAAAGTCTTTACTACGCTGGTGTTGGGATAATCTTACGGCACATTCCTCAGCTTCACCTATATAAACCAGTGGTTTTCCTGTCTCTGACTCTCCGAATAGGAAATAAAAACCGACATTCGACAGTTCTTTCCGTGCAAGAACTTGATCAAACTGATTACGAGGAAATAATATCGCTTTTACTGTCCGATTGGTTATTTCTGCAATTCGAACTCCTCTCGGATTACCATCAGGTAGAAATATTTGTATGGTTTGAGGTCTTGCCATATTAATTTTGATTTATATATTGTTTAGAAATTATCATCCAATTTGTTTGTTTTTATTTTTTGGTAGGCTCGTGCTGACAACCAATTCGTCACAATTTTCTGGAAAGAGGGATCGTTCATAAAACGAGCAAATATCTCCTCATTCTGATCAATCCTCTCAATGAAAAGGTTTTGAAGTAAGTTTTTAAATACCAATTCGAATTTTTCTTCCGGATTCACCTCGGCAGCTTTGATGATAGATTCATCTCTAATCGCAGTTTCAACCATCTGGTCAAAGAAGTATTGGTCTGCTTGATTAAAGTCTGTCCCAAAACGGTCATTTATAATATCGATGAGTGTAGAAAAATATACAGATTCTGCTTCTCGAACAACTCTGGTTCCTACCTCGGATGGGCCATCCAAAGTATATTTGTTCCCTTGATCCAGATTGATAGAACCTTCACTTATTTTTTGTAAACGATAATATTCTAAACGGACAGCATCGTCAAAGTTATAGTCAATACCTGCGTTACGTTTAGGTAATTTGGATGAAAGGTAGCGTAAGAAAATAAATAGCTTCTCCAAATCTGAATCTTGGTAGGGAATGATTTGACTGAGAAAAGCGTATAAATTTCGGTATGAATTCAGCTTTCCTCGCCATAGTTCGGCTTCCTCCTCATTCTCCTGTAACAATACCTTAAAACGTGAAACCGTCGGATCTAATGCCGCGTTCATGGCTTCATGATCTGCCGAACTTTGTTTTTGTTTGGGTTTGAAATATACTGCACAAAAACGCTCCACATCTTCTTTCATATATATTTCCGACATATCTAGTTCTTGTTGTAAACGATATAAGCTGGCGGGGTCAACTTCTTCTCCAATTTCAGATCCATCATAATACGCTTTAAAAGCTGCTTTTATTTCCTCTCTGTCATTTACAAAATCCAAAACAAAAGTATCTTCCTTTAGAGGATGTGTACGATTTAGTCGGGAAAGCGACTGCACAGCCTGTATTCCTGATAAACGTTTGTCTACATACATAGTATGCAATAAAGGTTGGTCGAATCCGGTCTGATATTTTTCGGCAACCAATAGCACATGATATTCAGGAGTACCGAATTTTTCGGGTAGTTCTTTTTCCTTTATTCCCTTATTCATCCCTTCTTCCGTATAGGTGACCTCTTGTATTTTATCATCGGTCACTACTCCCGAGAAAGCCACTAACGATTTAATATCATACCCCTTACTTTTTATATACAGATCAAAGCTTTGTTTATAACGAACTGCTTCCAGTCTGGAACCTGTAACTACCATCGCTTTGGCATGTCCACCAATTTTATGCCGCGTAGCCAGTTGGAAATGTTCAATCATAATTTCCGTTTTCTGGGCTATGTTGTGCGGATGCAGCCGTAAGAAACGGGCCAATGATTTCACCGCTTTCTTGCGTTCTACCTGAGGATCGTCTTCACTATCCTTTATAAGCTTATAATAGGTTGCATACGTGGTATAGTTTTTCAATACATCCAGAATAAATTTCTCTTCAATGGCCTGACGCATGGTGTAGCGATGAAAAGGCTCATTGTTTGTTCCGAATATCTTCAACGTTTTATGTTTTGGGGTGGCTGTGAATGCAAAAAAGCTTATGTTGCTTTGTTTGCCCCGTTTCGCCATGCTGCGATATAAGCGTTCCATGTTATCTGCACCTTCTTCAACCGCTTTCCTTTTGGCTTCTTCTGCCAATTGATCGCCGCCTAATACTTCTTTCAAATCCGTGGCTGTTTCTCCGCTTTGCGAGCTATGGGCCTCGTCAATAATAACAGCAAACTTTCGGGTAGTTAGTACTCCCGAACTCTGTTCGCCTCTTTCTTCCGCTAATTTTATAAGTTGCTGCGAAACAAAAGGAAATTTCTGTAATGTAGTGATAATAATAGGCACTCCGCTTTCTAAGGCTTCTGCCAGTTGCCGTGAGTTCTTATCTATTTTTTCTACGACTCCCCGTTTGTGCTCAAATTCGTAGATGTTGTCTTGCAACTGTTTATCTAAAACAATACGGTCTGTAATGACAACAACCGAATCGAATACTTTGGTATTATTGTTATGATGCAGGGACGCCAACCGATGAGCTAGCCAGGCAATAGTATTGCTTTTTCCACTTCCGGCAGAGTGCTCAATCAGGTAATTATTTCCAACGCCATTTTGTAAAGAATCAGCTATAAGTTTACGCACAGCTTCTAACTGATGATAACGAGGAAAAATTAAAGTTTCTTTTTTTATTTTCCGCCCTTCATCCGTTAGTTTTTCTTCCACTTGAAGATGTATAAAACGGGCCAATATGTCTAAAAAACTGTCGCGTTTCAAGATATTTTCCCAGAGGTAAGCTGTGCGATAAGTTCTGCCCGCCGGGTCAACAGGGTTACCTGCACCTCCGTTATCTCCCTTGTTGAACGGCAGAAAATACGTAGCATCTCCGGCTAGTCGAGTAGTCATATATACTTGTTCCGTATCTACGGCGAAATGAACTAAGGTCCGTTTTTTAAATTCAAATAACAACTCCCTTGAATCCCTTTCCTGTTGGTATTGCTTTTGGGCATGCTCTACCGTCTGTAATGTCATGGGGTTTTTAAGCTCCATTGTGACTATCGGAATACCGTTTAAGCTGAGTACCGTATCCAGTGAATTAGTATTACGGGTAGAGTATCGCAATTGGCGGGTAATCCCTAAAATATTATTTGCATACTGCTTCTCTAATTCGGGATTCATGGTATGTGCAGCCTTAAAGAATGCCACGTGCAACAACCGCCCGTAACATTTAAACCCATGTCGCAAAGTGGCTAAAGAACCATACAGATCCATCCATTTACACAAGTCTTGTATGATCTGAGTTTCCATATTTTTCCCTAAGAGCGTCTCCAGTTTTGCCCACTCTTTGGGTTGCGTGGTCTTAATAAAATCGAGTACCACTTTGGGGAATAACGCAACCTCCGGATTGAAATCTTTGCGATCAACGGATTGATACCCATTATTCAGTAACGAACTTTCAATAACGGTTTCAAAGGCTGCTTCTTTTGTATATAGATGACTCATGATTAGGTATTATTTTCAGCAGACTTAAAGTATTTCTTTTTCTTAGCTAATTTTTCCAGCTTCATTACATATTCTTGTAATGCAAATCTAATACACACGCAGTATTCCGGATACTTGTCTCCATGCAATTTAGTTATTTCCTCAATAGCAGTTTGAGCTTTTGATTTGGAAATAGGTTTTTGATTTTTATTATAAATAAAAGCATCTATCGCCCTTTTCCTGTCTGCTGTTAAATCATTATGATCAAGTCTTAGAACTTGGATTGTTTTGTTGCCTGAATCTGATTTTCCGGAAATTTCTCCTTTCCCATTAAAGGAGAAATGACTTTCACAGTTAGCTGTCAAAGGAGAAATAAATTCTCTTCCATCATTTTCCCACCAATCATCTTTCTTTTGAGCTCCATATCTTATTTTTGCTTTCATCCCATCCTTTGGAAAACAAGCTATCATATTTATATAATCGAGATCCGAAACCGTATCAATTCCTTCTTCCGTATGTTTTCTGCAAAGGCTCTCCGGTTTAATATGTTCGATATGAGAACTACTATTTGATATTCTCTTCATTGTATAGGCACATAAATACCCTTGTTCAATAAGTAATGCCTTTATGATTGCTATTCTTTCTTTTGAACCGAGATTCCTATAGTCTAAATTCTCTTTTACATTCTTATTATCAAGCCTGAAATCAATTAGCTCTTTAGGTTCTCCCTGCTTAACTATCCTCTTCATCGTCTTCGCCCAAAATTTCAAGGTTAGACATGCGAGCTTCAAATATCACCCATTCTGAAATATCCAATCCTTCTGATTTATACTTATCGATTAACTCCCGGGCTTGATCAAACTCAATATCGTCGATTAGTCGCTCCACTTCTTCTATAGCCCTTACACTTATTTCCGGTCTATCGTCCGATTCCATTAAGTGTTTCAGAATCCAATTGGTATCCAACCCTCGACTTTTATTGGGACGGATAATTTCATTCCTGTTGATTATGTGTATTTTTTCAGGTTCCAACGCCGGAATTATCTGAGGAGAATGAGACGTGGCAATAAACTGACAATTAGGAAAAACCCGCGTAAGATTTTCAACAATAGAACGTTGCCATTTTGGATGTAAATGCAGGTCCAGTTCATCTATTAGTACGACAGCTTTACCTTCTTTCAATGGATCTTTTAACCTCGGATTAGCCTGGTATAAGCGGCGTGCAATGTCCATAACCAAAGCAAGGATACCACGTTCACCATCAGATAATTGATTAATATGCAACGTTGTCTCCCCTTTATCAATGGTCAATGTATATTTACCATCCTCATTTTTTAATTGAAGATTAGAAAATCCGGGTAAGAACCGATAAACAGCTTCGCCCAATACTTCTACGCTTTTAAGGATAAGCGGATTTTCCTTGCCAAGCGCTATCTGGGTTCTAATCCAATCAGTAAATATTCTCAGATTAAACTCCCGATTAATCGATAAAGCCTCCGCAAAAGCGGCAGCTTGTCCTCCAACACTCATTGCTTTTGCCGGTTCCCGATCTATCATCAAAGAGCGCCTTGTAGAAAAGAAAATACCGACAGGTTGATTTTTTTGTTTGTCTGTCTGGGAAAAAGTAGCCTTTAGTGAAGGTGAAATTTTTTCAATGTCCGGAGTTTCTTCTACCTGGTCGCGTACAGCACCTATAGCCTTCGGTTTAATAGTTTCTTTTTGACGATGTATAAGGAGGTTGAATTCATGGTCATCAATCTCAAAGTCACAGGAAACCTGAAGATTAGCACTACCTATTTTTATGTCATTCAACGAGAAATTTTCCTTGCGATTTTTTGATACCGTTATCTCAGGGAGTATCTGGGATAAGCAAATCTGTAAGGCCTCCAATGCAGTAGTTTTACCTACCCCATTTATTCCAACCAACAGATTCATGCCCGGTTGAAATTCAAACTCGGCTTCTTTGTAAGCCCGGAGATTCGTAATATGTAATTTTTTTATGATCATGATATTTCCGGTATTTCGATTTGTCCTGTTACGGCTGCTGAGATCAGTGCAGTGCGACGTTCTTTTAATAATAAAATTGTTTTCTCTGTTAACTTGCTCAATTCATCAATTTTATTTAATTCAATTTTTAGAAAGGTTACAATTGCATTTTGTTCATTCATATCAGGAAGAATAATTTTCATTGATGAATATTTTTCTCCACTAAAATTTTGAATTGTCGCTTGAATTAATTCCGTATAGATTTGGTTCCAGTAGTATGATGACTCTGTGATAAGTATTAAAAATTCCGGAAGAATTCTCTTACGATTAGATCGCATTCTGATTAAATAACCAGCAAAGCAGCAAATTCCCCATTCTTTTTTATACAGGAAATCTTTCCCTTTCTTATCGCCACTTCTTACAAACAAAAGATCGCCATCATCAAGTAAATAATCTTTAGCAATATCCATTTCTAAGGACTTGAATGTATCGTCTCTTAGAGAACCATCATTATTTATATCTGTAATTCTAATGAATCTTGGATTATTAGGGTTGTCATCTAATGCAGCCTCATTGGCTCCATACATTAAAGGTTCTGAAGCAAGATATTTCATTTGAATAACATCCCAATGCTCCGGCACATCTCCCAACCAATCTACACCCGAACTCTTCAATTTCACATTTGGGTCGAGTCCTCGGGTTACCGCTTGTGTAATGAGAGCCTGACGTTTTTCGGAAAGAAGGTGGATGAGTTGTTCTTTTTGGGCAATTAATCTGTCAATAAAGAGCAATTCGGTTTTCAAAAAAGAAATGATCTTTTCTTGAATGGATAAATTAGGTATAGGTAATTTTAATCGACCTATTTCATCTTTCGGTAAACCAAATCTTGTAACACCAGTAGAAGCTAGTTCTAGTTGAATTCTTATGATTTTAGCTTCAATACAACGAAATAAATATTCAGGAATAATTTTAGTCTGATTTGCCTTAATAATGGCCAAGTGATATCCACAAAGCAATTTTTCTTTTGTTTCAATTACTAAAGCAGGTATACCAATATCATCCCATGATTCAGAATCCTTAGTAATTAATACATCTCCAATGTTCAGTTGAAATTTTCGAATTTCTTCCTCTGTGGCAGATGCTAACATGAATTCGAGATCAGAAGTGATAAAATCATTGTTATATACGTCTGTATAATTACATAATTCTACAAGTATTTCATCTTTTTTTGAAATCTTATCTACATTGCTTACTGAATAGTTAGCTATAGCCTTTAAAGGCATAGATTCCCAGCCACCAGGCAGATCCTGTATCCAGTTTAACTCATTTCTCATTGCGCAATATCATTTAGCAATTTCAAAATTTCTTTTTCTACCTCTTTCAACTCTTCGTCAATTTTGCTTAAGGACCTTAAAGGAGGAGCCTTGTAGAAATACCTGTTAAAATTAATCTCATACCCGACTTTGTCTTTTGTTCTGTCCATCCAGGCATCAGGAACATGAGGTAATACTTCTGCCCGAAAATACTCCTCTATATTTTGCTCCAGCGGAACATTTTCAAAATCCCGTAAATCTGGATCCGGCTCATATTCGTTTTTACCTTTTTCTACCTTTGCCGCTTCGGGATCTTTATGTGTAAATACATCCCTGAATAATTTGAACTCCGTAGCCTTCCAACGGGAATCGTTTTTCTTCAGGATGGCACGTATCTTTTTCTCCACTGTATTCCAGTCCAACAAAGGTTCTCGGCCTAATTCCTTGTCGATAATCTCTATATCATCCAGTAAATGAGGCAGCGCGTCCAAGAAACGAGCTTTGTCCTCAAAAGTCATTTGGTAGCGTAGTCTCAAAGGTCGCTCAACCGTTACTCGAGTATATCCAAACTGCACATTGCGGAAAAGCTTTGAGTTGCCGCATTCTTCAAATTTTCCATATAGCTTTACCAGTTCGCCGATATGATCCGGCTCGTTTTCTTCAACTTCTCCCAGCTTACGTCTTTTACTCCCCATGCTTTTGCGCATTTGTACATAGTATTCCCGAGCATCCACAAGCTGTATTTTACCTTTGCGTTCTTTTTCTTTCCTATTCGTTACGATCCAGATATAGGTACCAATGCCTGTATTGTAATACATCTGTTCCGGTAGAGCCACAATAGCCTCTAACCAATCATTTTCAATAATCCAACGGCGTATATTACTTTCTCCGGAACCGGCGCCTCCCGAAAATAGAGGAGAACCGCTAAATACTACAGCCAAACGGGAACCATATTTTTTATTTTTTTCGTCAACCTTTTCAAACTTGCTGATCATATGCTGCAAAAACAACAAAGCTCCATCATTTACTCGCGGAAGTCCCGCTCCAAAACGACCAGTAAAGCCTTGTTTTTCATGTTCTCTCGTCACCTCTTTTTGTTGCTTTTTCCAATCTACACCAAAAGGAGGGTTAGCAATGAGATAGTCAAATGTTTCGTATTCAAATTGATCATCAATTAAACTGTCTCCATAGCGGATATTTTCTCCCGTACCATTGTGGGCGACCTCTTTAATGAGCATATCGGATGCTGCGGTAGCAAAGGCTCTCTTGTTGTAGTCTTGGCCGTAAGCATATAGCTGGGCTTGCGGGTGATGTTCTTTTAAATACGCTTGTGCTTCCGCTAACATACCGCCTGTTCCGCAGGTAGGATCGAGCATTTTTCGAACTGTACCCGGAGTTCGTAATAAATTATCATCATTAATAAATAGCAAATTCACCATCAGTTTGATAACCTCACGAGGCGTAAAGTGATCTCCTGCTGTTTCATTCGCCAACTCATTGAATCGCCGGATAAGGTTCTCGAAAATGAGTCCCATTTCTATATTTGAAACTTGAGTAGGATGTAAATCTACTTTGCTAAACTGAGAAACAACGAGGTATAATATATTTGCCTCGTTCATTATCTCGATTTCCTTCTCAAATTCAAAATATTCAAAAATACGCCGCACGTTGGACGAAAATCCCTGAATATAGCTAACTAAGTCTTTTGCAATGGTATCCGGAGCTCCTTTTAATTTTTCAAAGGTGAAGGGAGAATGATTGTGAAATTTTTGCCCGGAAACTTTATTGAGCATAGCATCTAATGCCTCTCCATCAAGTTTGCCTTTCAGTTTTTCGCATTTGTTGAGAACTTCATCTTTCGTCTGATATAACACACAATCGAATCGACGAAGTACAGTCATTGGCAACATCACACGTTCGTACTGTGGCGGCCTATATGGACCACGTAGTAAATCTGCAATCTGCCAGATGAAGTTTATATGATTTTGATGGTTCGACATTTTCTAATTTGTATTTATTGTCTATTTGTTCATGAACTAATTTACTTATTCTTTGTCCAAAGTGTTAAGAAAACAACTCTTTCGGGTTAATCTTCAAAAATTCCGCATACGGAATCCCCCCTGTACCGACCAGCAGCATTTTATCAGGATGAAA
Organism: uncultured Parabacteroides sp.; assembly: GCA_900541965.1. Taxonomy (GTDB): domain Bacteria; phylum Bacteroidota; class Bacteroidia; order Bacteroidales; family Tannerellaceae; genus Parabacteroides. The sequence continues at coordinate 17,212 of UQLN01000046.1, forward strand.
TTTTTCATTAAATATGCCCATCCCTTCATTATCTGCGCTGGCACCGCTTTTTACTGCCAGTCCAATTACCTTATTCCCTTTTTCAAGTATAAAATCTACTTCATTATTACCTTCTCGCCAATAATGGAGATTATATCTCTCGGATATCGAATGATTGAGCAAATGAGCACCCACAGACGATTCAACTAATCTCCCCCATAGTTTTGGGTTTACAATGGCTGTCGGGTAGGTTTCGTCATCTTGCGATGTTAGCAATGCGTTATTATATACCTGAAATTTCGGGCTGGATGACCGTTGACGGATTACACTTCCTGTATATTTTTCTAATCCACCTAACAAACCACAATCGGATAACGATCTGAGGTAATTTGCTAAAGTTGTTGTGTTGCCGGCATCCTGTAACTGCCCTGTGATTTTAGTATAAGACAAAATCTGTCCTGAATACAGGCAGCCAAGCTCAAATAGCCGTTTTAGCAATGCAGGTTTATCCACACGGGTCAGCATTAAAATGTCTTTGGAAATGCTGGTCTCTATTAGCGAATCTTTTATATAGTTTTTCCAGCGCTCTTCATCATTGATCAATGACGCAGAACCCGGATAACCTCCAAAATAGATATACTGCTCGCTTGACCAGCCAAAAGCGGCTTCCATTTCAGCAAACGACCAATGCCCAAGATAAAATGTCTCGAAACGCCCGGCTAGCGATTCCGTTAATCCTTTCTGAATAAAGAAACGAGATGAGCCTAATAGAATAACCTTGATATTTACTTGTTCGCGAGTATCTTTATCCCATTGCTGCTTGACAACTTCGCTCCAGTTATCTATCTTTTGTATCTCATCGATTACAAGGAGATATTCCGAAGCGCCGGAGGTTTTCATTTTCAGCCTGGCCGTCTCCCAGGCTTGCATCAGCCAAGCCGAGTTAGTTGCCGAGATAGCATCAGCCGACCCAGATACATATGATATAGACAATTGAGACAATAGCTGATTTACCATAGTAGTTTTACCTACCTGGCGAGGCCCAAGAATTACCTGAATGAACTTTCTTGGCTCTTCTATCCTTGATTTAACTTGTTTCAAATAAGAACGTTCGTACATTCTGAAATAATTTACTCAATACTACAAGCAAATTTACTCAAAATTCTTAGATTACAAAAATAAACTAAATTTTTTATCCGATTTTTCTCCACTGGTTTTACTCGTCTTCCGCACATTAAGCTGGCTGCTATATTCAACTGTAATTTCGCAAATAGCTCGGAACTGTCATTTGTGTATGGTCACACAAGGCATATCCTCCGACGAAATGGAGCTATGGGAAAAACGCATAGAATTAGAGACCAGTGATGAATGATAGTGTCATACTGGGCATAGCGAGCATACTTAAGTCGGCTTAAATTAAATCATAAAGTAATGATTCGTGTTAGTAATGCCTGGTTCTAAATGCCAGCTTAAAGCACATAAAAACAAACAACAATATGAAATTTATAATGATTGACACAGCTTTATTTGATTCACTAGTCGAAAAGCTAAATAAGTTAGTTGATGAAGCCAATAAGATACGTAACAACAGTAAAGATGCTATCTTGGAACAGTGGTTAGACGGCCAAGAGGTTTGTGAAATCCTAGGCGTCACCAAACGTACATTGCAAACACTACGTGAAACAGGGAAAATAGCCTATACAATGGTGAAGCACAAAACCTGTTACCGTCCTAAAGATGTACAGATTTTCCTTGATAACTCTATTAAGAAAAGAAGCTTATGAAAAATCAGTTAGACGAACAGCTAATTTCTCTACTGGAATTAGTTGAAAGGTTAAGTGTCATTGCTTCTGGAATAAAAATGCATACTAGGTCTATTATTGACCAAAATGTGAACAAATCGCCTTTAATAACTATATTAAAAAAAGATGACAGCCTTATGAAACATACTAAGATGGATCAATCAGATGAACGGGTTAATTCATTGATTAAAATTATTGAAACGTTAAGTAGTACTTTGTTCGATGTAAGACAAAGCATAATGAGACGACCACTGAACAACGAATTCTACCTTACAGATAAAGAATTATCAGTGAGATTAAAGGTAAGCCGTCGAACATTACAAGAGTGGCGATATAGTGGACAGATTACTTATTTTCGAATAGGCGGTAAAATGGTCTTTCGGGAGAGTGACATTCAAACAATACTTAAAAAGGGATTTTGTAATTCATTTAGATAAATACACGGCCTATTGCAAATAAGTTCAGCCGCAATAAATTTTAACAGAAGGCTTGCGGCTGATATGTGCCTATATGTATGAATTTTCTATGAGGAAAGTAATGGAACGTGATATTTTTGTCGATACCACATAGAACGGCAATTTCTTTCAAATAATCATTCATTTTTTGATTGCTGATAACATGTAGTGCCTTTATCAATATTTCAATGAAGAATTAACACATAAAATAGTCTCCAAAATTTCCAAATTATGACGATTCCTCGTATTTTTGTAAAAGGAAATGTGTAGTGAAGAATTTCGCCGCAAAGCAGTGCAAAAATTTGGTGGAGCAATAGCGGGAGATTACTTCTTTTTTGAAAACATATCTATAAAAGATACAGCCACTTAAGTCAAAATGACGATTTCTGGTGGCACCACTCTTAAAAGACTCCAAATTTGGTAAATCCCTGAAATTTAAATATTTCAGGGATTTTCTTTTCTCTCCTAATCCCCATATTTTTGGTAAAATTACGCACTTCCGCTGTGCTAAATCGTGGGCAATTTTAGTCTCGAAAAAAATGTCTAGAATTGTAATGTAAGATGTTGATTATCTTGTTGTTTTATTCTTGCTATTCTGTACGATTCAGTAACTTTAAAGATTAATTTTTAGAATATGTTCCACGAGTTGACACCTGAGTTCATCCGTGCATTTGACATATACCTGAAAACGAAGTGATCTATGGTTTGTGGAAAATCTATAGATCACTTCGTTTTTTGGGTGATTTGTTGAGTGTAATTAAAAGAGGCGGGTCCATTTATAAGACAATAATATACATTACGAAAGATAAATTAAATCATAGGATATCAAGAAAATGAACTTCTAATACAAACAGGTAAGGGCGTGCGGCTTTTATTATCGCAGAACAAGATTGTCTGTTATTTGTAAATATCTGTCTTTTTTGTAAAAAACAAACATGTTACTTGTTGCGTTTCAAAATAGAACTATTAAAGATATAACATGAAACTACTTTATTTGTCCGAGCATCGCTCCTGCTTTAATTATCAGCTTGATTTTGAAAGTGGATTTACCCGATACAAACTGGCAGCCCAAGACTGCGGTCAGGTTGATAATGACAGATGTTTTTGTATTTTATTCCTGTTGAAGGGAGAACTGTCGGTTGATATAGGACACGAACATCATATTTCCCTTCTTAGAAACAGGATGCTTCTTATACCACAACGGGAGAAAAACCGGATCGAATGTATCGTGCCGGCAGAATGTCTTGTATTATTTTGGAACAAACAGATTACGGCTTGTGATAAGATGTATTTTGATTCCATTTCCCGTGAAAAGATGGGGGAGGGAAGTAACAGTGTTCTTCTAATTCGTAAATCGTTATTGCATGTTTTAAGGCAGCTGTTTTTTTATCTGGATGCGGGATTGTTGTGCAGGCATATGCATATTCTTAAACAACAGGAAATAATGCTTGTGCTGAGGGGGGGATATACCAAGTCGGAACTCGCCTCCTTCTTTTCCGGAACATCTGGAATAGGAAGAAAATTTGAGGATTTTGTTCTGGAAAATTATCGGAAAGTGAAATCCGTGAAAGAATTTGCCGGTCTGTGCTGTATGTCGGAACGTTCTTTCAACCGCAAGTTCCAAGACTGCTTTAATCAGAGTCCTTATCAGTGGATGCAGGAACGGAAGGCCGAAATCATTCGTGAGAAAGTCTGCGATCCGGATGTCGCTTTCCGGGAGATAGCCATGGAATTTGGATTCAGCTCTCCTGCCCATCTGACCTGTTATTGCAAAAGGCTGTTCGGTTTGACTCCGACAGAGTTGAGGGTGGAAAGCAAAAAAGATAAAACCTGACCGTACAAGGAGCACCTGACTTTTTTAATACAATGTTAAGTTATATGGATTCTTTTAGGCAAAAAGCAAGCATGAAGGAAAAGTCTTTAATCAGTTAGCCTCCGGTATAGAAACTGTAAGGCCGTCTTGTACAGGACGGCCTTTTTCTAAAACAGTCACTAATCTATTAATTTATGTCTTTTTTATATAACATGGCTACAAGAGTGGCAGAGTAACTTTGCAGCATCAAAAAAAGAGATGCAGAGTATTAATAAAAATGACAAAAATCTTTAGTATGAAGATATCTATTTTTCTTTTCTTTTTATTTTTTTGCTCCCATTCCTTCGCACAGAAGGTGGCGATAAAAAATAATCTGGCGTATGACGCCCTGAAGACTCCGAATCTTTCCCTTGAGTTCTCGATGGGGAGGAAATGGACTCTTGACACTCAGGTGGGTATGAATTTTTTCTTTTATACGAAAGACGCCACTTCCCCACGGTACAAGACAAAGAAGTTCAGCCACTGGCTGGTACAGCCTGAACTCCGTTACTGGACGTGTGATGTTTTCAACGGTTGGTTCTTTGGATTGCATGCTCATGGCGGCCAGATGAATATCGGGGGCATCGATGTTCCCTTCGTCCTTGAAAAAAGGGATGGAAAAATGAAGGATCACCGTTACGAGGGTTATTTCTGGGGAGGCGGGTTGAGTGTCGGTTATCAGTGGGTCCTATCCAACCGTTTCAATATCGAGGCCTCCCTGGGTATCGGTTACGTACACACCCGTTATGAGAAGTACAAGTGTACCACCTGCGGCCAAACGCTTGGCAAGGGAGACGCAGACTACATTGGTCCCACCAGAGCCGCCATTTCAATCATTTACATGTTGAAATAACCCCCTGCATCCCGCAGAGACATTTTTTTATTTTATCACGCTAAAAAAAGTAATATCAATGAAACCGTTACAATATTATAAAAAGCAAATCCTTATCATTGGCTGCTTGGGAATGTTTCCCTTGTTGTCTTCCGCCCAGGACATTTTATCAACGTTGGGTACCTCGCGCTGGGATTATTCAAACAGTCGTGTGGAACGTGACGCGGGTGGAGACGTGCTGGATATTATCTTCAGTGTCTCTCTCCTGGCAGGACTTGATAGCCAAGAAGTCGCTTACCTGTTTCCCGTTTATATTTCAGCGGACGGGCGCGATAGCGTCCGTCTGGAACCCGTATGCGTGTCGGGTAAGAGGAGGTACAAGGTGATCAAGCGCCGCAAGACGTTAGGCAACTTGAAACCCGGTGACCCGGGAGCCTGCGAGGTCCACTCCGTCAAGGAGCTAAAAAGTTCGGGCCTGACGGTGAAAAGGAGCATCCTCTTTGAGCGGTGGATGGCGGACGGGCATCTTGTCGTTAGGGAGGCGTCGTATGGCTGTGCCGAGTGCGGCACGAACGAGAGCGAGGAGATCGCCTTTCAAGCTGGCATCCCCCTTTTTGGGGAGAAGGATTATGTCTACAATTTTATTGAACCGGAGAAGGTACTGGTCAAGTGCAACAAGGGTTCCTTTGACTGCAAGGTGGCTTTTCCCGTGGCACGCCACGACCTGCAAGAACAGTTTGCGGGCAACGCTCGGGAACTTGACAGACTGAAGGAGTTCCTTTCAGAAAACCTAAACATTCAGGGAGTGGAACTCAAAGAGGTGAATATAAAAGGCTATGCCTCTCCTGAAGGAGGTTTCGACTACAACAAGTCCCTCGCACAACAACGAACTCAAACCCTTTCAGAATATATTTCCAGCCAATATCCCGCCTTGAAGAAAGCACCGGTTTATCGTACCGAAGGTGTCGGGGAGGACTGGGAGGGCCTTAAGGCGGCGGTCAGTAGCTCCACTCTCGCTAACAAAGGGGAGATTCTTTTTGTCATCGAACATAACCAACGTGACACGGAATGTGAGGCGGCTATCCGCGCTCTGGATAACGGCAGGAGCTATCACGTCCTCCTGAAAGAGCTTTACCCGTCCCTGCGACGTACGACTTTCAGTCTCAGCTTTGACGTGAAACCCTATACAGTAGAGGAACTCCAGGGAATTTTTGAGACGAGCCCCGAATGTCTCAGTCAGCACGAGATGTACCAGTTAGCCGAATTGTACGCTTCCCAAGGAGAGACTCCTCTTCCGGTGTACAAGAGGGCCTACGGGCAGTTCCCGGATGATGCCGTGGCAATCCTTAACTATGCCAACGCCCTGTTGAAGTACGGGAAGGATGCGGACGGTGCGTTGCGGGTGTTGGAACCTGTAAAAAATGACGGTCGTGCCCTTTTCCCCATGGCCGTCGCCTATAATATGAAGGGTGATTGGAGGAAGGCGGAAGAATTGCTGAAGAAAGCCGGTGTAGGCGGGGGCTCCAAACAAAAACTTCCCGAATAGCCGAAGGATGGGAAAACAATCAAGGGATACATATGTAACTCAGACATATATAGTATTAGTAATTTAAATTAAAAACAATTCAAATCATGAAAGTGATGAAGTATTTTGCAGTGGCTTCGCTTGCGTTGTTTGCTGCATGTAACAATGAAGAAAATCCGATCGTACCGGAGAGTGCTAACCAGCCGGTTGATGTGGTAATGTCAGTGGTATTACCCGGTCCAAGCACACGTGCCGCCATGGGTGACCTACAGAACATAGCCAACAACGGTGATCCGGCAACGGTTGAAAAATTGCATGTATACTTGTTAAATGGAGATAATATTGTCTTAGCGAAGGAATTTGCAAAGGGGTCCGATGATTTTACCAAGCTGACTTCAACAACTCCAGTAGGAGCTGCTGAAACGACAGGAGGCTATAAATTTTTAGACGTGGACAAGGGGGCGACAAAGGCACTTGTCATTGCAAACCCTCAGGGAGCGTTGGTTGAGAACAAGCCTGTGTCTGAAATTAGCAAACAAGAGTTGAAAGCAAAAATCAATGAAGTGATTTATGCCGCTTCTGAACCTCTTACTGCTGTCGGCTCTGAACCTTATGGCGTCAGCCCCCAGCAAGACAAGCGTACTGTAAAAAAAGCGGAGCTTACCTTAACCGCAGGTATGAACCGCTTCCAAGTGATTGGAACCAAATTTATCAAGGTTACTTGGAAAGATGGAAAAAAGGCCGAGGCGGAACAGTGGTGCAAGACTTGGCTGGGTAACAATCAGGGCAAGACGAGTGCCGACGCATGGAACGCCTTCAAGGCAGCCGCCGACGGCTTCAATAACGAAGTATGGGACGGCAAGTCCGACCTTTCTCAAATGGCCGCTTTGGGCCAATGGTTGCAAGCGGTTGACGTGACCTCAGCGAACCAGGGTATCCTGATGAACCGTTTCAGCAGAACACTTGCTATTCCCTCACTTACAGTGGAAGAAGAGGCAAACTGGTTCTGGGCCAAAACTTATGCGGGTGACAGATATGACTTTGCCAGTGGTACATTCAAACCAGACGGCCAGACTGACCTGTCGGACGTGGCATCCTATTTCAGTACAACATCCTTTGATTTCGAATCTGGCAAGAAGGCTGCAGCGTTCAATTTCTTCGCAAATGGAATTACCGGTTACGGAAAAGACAACAATGCGCCCAAACTTGCTTTCGTTTTCAAGACAGGTGACGACGGTGTATCCGCCGACAGACGTTTCGTGGTCATCTCCGGTTACGCGAAGACAGAAGGTGCGACAGACGGTACAACTGATATTCCGGCCGGTAAGGGTGGTTACCTGATCAATTTGAATCTTAGCACATTGAACAACGGACAGGGTATCCTTGTGGATACAGATCCGACCATTCCGGAAGGGGTGACTCCCGAACCGGGCGGTCAGGTAGATTTGGAAGATGAAAATGTGAATGTGATTGTCCGTGTTCAGGTACAGGCTTGGACTGCTGTAAATGTTTTCCCTATACTTGACTGATAAATAGAGAGTAATAGCTACTTTACGGAGCGGTCTTTCCATGTTGGCTCTGGCTGGCTGGTACCGGAATCCGCCCTGCACTCTCGGGGAGGGGAAAGGTTCTCTCCTCCCTTTTTATTACTCCCGTAAGAAACACATATCTTCTCTTCCGGGAAAATTATCTGTAGTGATTCATAATAATTAGTGTAAAGTATGAACATAAGATACATACCTACCTGGCTGGGTCTGCTGCTCACTTTATACCTCGTGACCGCCTGTGACCGGGTATATGACGATTTGAGCGGCTGTCTTGGTAACACGATTGTCTTTTCCTATCTGGCTGATGACAATCAGGAACATCTACTGGAATATGTGGATGGCATTGATGTCTTTATTTTTGATGCTAAAGATGAAGTTCTTGTGGACAGGCATCACCTAGAGAGGGAACAGCTGCTTTCGCCGCTGGAGGTCACGCTTCCGGAAGGGGATTATAAAGTGGTGGCTGTAGGCAACGTTTTGACAGAAACGATTATCGGTGAAGAGGGTGGCTACAAAGGTTCGTTGGTTTCCCGCCCCGAACTGATGAAGAAGGACGGACGGGCATCTGGTACGTTTGACAGGCTGTACCTGGGTGAGACGACCATCACATCTAAAGTTATGAACGAGTCCCGTGACGTGGTCCGCCTTTATTCCCAGCATGTGAAAATCCATGCAGTAGTTCTTTCCGAAGGTGGTAACGATGCACAGACCTGGTTTGAACAGAACAAGGAGGCAGGCTTCCACCTGACAATGGAATCACCATCCGCCCGTTTCTCCTTTTCCGGGCAGCGGGCCGGGGAAACTTCCTTCGATCTCGCGTTCACCACGGACGAGAAAAACGACCACTTCATGCTTGACTTCAATGCCCTGCGCTTCGAGGACGGAGACCCGCTAACGATCTGCCTTATGCAAGGGGAAAAGGTCCTTTGTTCCGTAGATGTGGCACAATATATCGCACAGTATCCCGAGCAGATACATATAACGGGGCGGCAGGAAGCAGAGCTTCCACTGTTCTTTCGCCAGAATCCCCTCTCACTGAGTATAAGTGTAAAACCATGGGAAACTGTTGACGTGGTTCCCATAACAGATTGATGAAGATTATGCTGAAAAATATTAAATATATTCAGAAGATAAAGGCTGTGGGGTACTTTATGAGAACAATGTCACTGCTCCTTTGTCCTGTTCTGGTATCCTGCCAGAACGAGGAGACTATTCCGGAACAGTTTGCCGATGAGGATGCTGTGACTGTCAGACTAAATCTTACAACAAGGGCTACAGATCCTTCAGATGATGATATAACTGGATTTTTTGGGGATCACCTTGATACTTGGTATATAACCGGTAACCTGTTTAATCCACCGGCTCTTCCGAGAATAGCCCTGATGGTTTTTAACAAAGGGCAAAATCGGTATGTGTATAGTAAATTAGTGACTTTTCAAACCGGGATTGGAAAAGGAGAATATCAGACAAAGATACGAATTCCAAAAGGAGAGAGTGAACTTTATGCTTTTTATGCCCCGAATCGAACAGGTTGGGCCTACGGGGGGACTCCTAAAGATGTACCCTACTATACTCCAGAAGGTGTTCTTAAGAATAATATCCCATGGGATTTTTCAGAAAAAGAGGAAGAGGATGTTTCCATGGAGGATATTCAAGGTTCCGCATTGCCTGCCATTATCGATTTGAAAAATGGTGGACCATGGGATGAAAAATCGATACCGACACTTCCGGAAAACAACCCATACGACGGGGAACATCCTTCCCCGTCTGATGAAAAAATCATAAAATGGTTAACATATGATATTACTGAATCGGCACCATATGGAAACAATATGCATATTGGAATGCTCTCAGGCAAGACTACGGTCACGGTTGTGCCGTCTTCAGGAAGTACAGTGCAGGATATAACAATTCCTTTATTCCGGGATTTTTCTCGTATTCAGATTTATATTGCCAAGGCAGATCAATCTGTTAAGTTTTACCTTTATCCTAAAAAGATTGCTTTTTTAAATTTTCCGGTAATGATGTCCCCGTCTTTTAGGGAGAATGATTCGGATAAAGTGCAATTATCACTTTCTACTCCTAATGAAAAAAATATGGAATACACCGGTGTGTTTTCGTATGGACCTCATATAAAGCAATGGTCTTATTTTATACATTCAATTCCTCTTACTGCTGGAGGAGAATTTGATTATGAAGCGTTGAGAAATTATAATACATTTATTCCAATGTGTTATCCCCAATACGTGGCCCCCTATCTGCCGGATACTAATTCATGGCAGAAAAAACAAGAACATCCGAAAATCTTATTGGAAGTGGGATGGTGTAATGCTGTAGATCGCCCATATATAGATGAATTAGGAAGTAAAACTTGGGTATTTGACGTTGGTGAAGAGAGTTCTCCCGGGGTGTATTCCGGGCCTATTTACCCGAATCGGGATTATAAAGTATTCATAGTCCTGCCGGAATCTTCAGATAAAGAGATTATTTACCGGGTTGAGCCATGGAATGGTAAAAAAGTAGATCTTCCTCCGTTCCAATGATGTACACGAGAATTTATCATGATAAATTTTATTATTTATGAAACGATACAAGCTGAAAATAACTTATTTTATTCTGTTGTTACTGCCCCTTCTTGCTTCCTGTACGGATGAGGATATCCTTCAAAGGAGCGGCGTTGCGGAGGGAATTCCCACAACGGTGGACATAAGTGTCGGTACGGCAGCCAATGCGGCCAAGACACGTTCCGCCTTACTGGAAAGTGAAGAGAGAAAAATTTACGACCTTTACCTGTGGGTTTTCAACTCTTCCGGTAACATGGAATTCTCTCGTGAATATTCAAGGGGGGACCTTTATCAGGCTGCAACTGATCTTGAAGCATCCACGGGTGAAGCGGATGCAGGTGCGCCCACGAGCATGGGGCTGTTGAAAAATATCAGTCTTACCACGGGAGAAAAGACACTGTTTCTTCTGGCGAACTATAAATCGGACGGTGACGGGCTGTTTCATGTGGAGCCTGAAGTATTGAACGGAATTTCAAAATATTCAGACCTGGAGAAAATAAAGGTGGCTATGACTGTCCATACTCTGTTCCGTCCAAACGGCAACCTGTTGATGTCAGTTACCCAAGCGGTAACGGTTTCCACCGCCACAAAACAGATCGAAGTCTCCTTGAAACGCTCAGAGGCCAAAATCACGTTGAACCTGCAGACAATTGCCGGGCTCACATTTGCCCCCGGATCATACAGGCTTGGTAATGTGCCGGGAGCAACCTTCATTGCGGAACATGCAAAAGGAACCGACCAGACCGCTTCATGGGATGCTGACGGGGTAGACAAAAAATCATACTGGAACTCGGAATATTTCCAGTTTGAGGGAGATGCCTCCAATGTCACCGCCTCATTCTACATGCCCGAAAGCCGGAAGGTCGCGAAGAAGGCTATTTCCCCGGCTTCTCCCGGCTATAATGTGGAAAGGAAGGGGTATGACCTAAGGCAGAAACAACTGAAATCTCCCGTTGCAGGTGCAACTGACAAACCTAATCTGCAGAACGGTGAGACGGAATATGCCCCGGATCTGGCTCCCTATATTGAATTTTCAGGTGAGTTGCGTCAGAATCTTGCAGCTGGAGATACTCCTACCGAGCGTTTCGGGAGGGTGACCTACCGCATTTATCTGGGGTATACGGCAGAAAACGATCCGGCCAATGATTATGATATAGAACGTAACGTACATTATACCTATAATGTGACCATCAAAGGCATGAATGATTTGGTTGTGGAGGCAAAATCGGACAAGGCGAAAGAGGAGGAACCCGCTCCCGGGGTAGAGGGGTTGGTGTATGACGCACACCGGTCATTCAGTTTTGACTGTCATTACGAGCAAGGTCTGATGCGTTTTAAGAAAGACGAGCTCGCCATCTTCAATCCGGACGGTACTCTGAAAGATGACGCCATGATTTCTTTTGCTATATACACACCGTTCTGTGACAAAATTGTTTCTTATACGAAAGCGGAATTGGAACAGCTGAAAAATAACAACTATATTCCTTCCAATGAAAAAAAGGCTGATACAGATTGGCTCAAATTCTATATTCACCCAAGCACTTTGGCCGACAATGGAAATGAAGATATGCAATACTTCTCCGATACGGGTGCGAATCTGCTTTCGCTGGAACAGTTCCTTTACAGACTGATGAATGAACCCGACTATGTATTCAATGCGACTTCGGGGCTTTGTAAAGTAACTGTTTATGCCAATGAATATTTCTACGAGCAAAATCCCATGCAGGAAAACGCTCCCAAGGACAAGGATTTGTGGAAAACCTTTGCAAACACTCAGGACCGGACATTCGACCTGCTGGTGAACACGTCACATGAAATTTCTCCTGACGGACAGTCACGCTACCATCAAGCCATTGTTACCATTCGGCAGATGTCCATAAAAACGGTGTTTGTCAACAGTCCTGACGGCATGCGCGTTTGGGGTGTGGAGAATGTGAATGAAACCCCTGATTTGGATTGGTCGGTAAGAGCTCCCAGTGAACCGGATGCTTTTTATAATCAATCCTATTCCAATGGTTGGGCAAACACATGGTTTTTGATGAGCAGACGTACCGGAGGATTAGATGCAACTGATAATGTAATGCCTGACCCAATGTTGAGAGGAAAAGAGAAAACTTTATGGCAAGTTATGACAAAGGTCAATAATGCGGAGTTGACACTAAGTAAAGATCACACTAACCTGGCTATGAAGAATTATCATGCTACATATGCCTGCTTCACCCCGTTCTTAAGAAACAGAGACAACAACCGTGACGGACAGATGCAAGCAAATGAAATGCAATGGTATATTCCTTCTGTTTGTGAAACAAACATGTTGTATGTGGCAGAACGGGTATTGCCGTTAAAGAGCAGGCTTGTCGGGCACGCTCCGTCGGATAATGCTACAGCATTATTCACCTCAAGAGCTTTCATGGGAAGTACTAACTTGACATTGAATAGCCCTAATGCCATTATCTTTGTAGAAGAATCGCATAGTATGACTCCTTTATATAATTTTGATTACCAGAAAACAGCAAGTCCTGGAGAAAGAACTCCTTATTCGGATGTGAGACTGATCAGGGATCTGGGAATCCTGGAAACATCGGAGGATCATAGTTACCATCTTGATGAAATAAATAAGGAATTGAGTAAGACATTGGTTAACAAATGGACTGAGGATGAGTATCTGATTTTCAGGGCTGACAATTTACCATCCAGCACTACCAGGGCTGCAAGGGCTATTTATGAACTTCCGGCACATAACGAGACCTCACAGATTAATACGATTTATCAGAAAGGGTTCGAAGTTGCCAAATATATAGCCAATACAAAAGACAAGCCGAAAAATTTGAATAATCCGAACAGGAGTAGTGAATATTACTACGAAACCTGGACTACCTTGATGAGCGATATAGAGAAAGGAAACTCCCCGTGTGCTTATTATCATCAGAATCTGGATAAGAGCGATTTGGGGACATGGCGCCTGCCCAATGAAGCCGAACTGATGATAATGGCTGGAAGTCTGTTTGACTGGGACGACCGTGAGAAGCCTAAAGTCTATGATTTTGGAGGGAATTTATCTTCTTTAAGTATGAAAGATGGACAAGTTATCCACTCTCGGACAGGATTTTCCAAACGGGATATGAACGGAGCAAGGTCATTTAGTGCCGGCTATCAGATGTATTTTGATGGTTATCTCAGGTTTGTCACGACTGTGGACACACAGTGGGGAGGTGATAAAGATAGGCTTATTAATGACAAAAAAGGATACGTACGTTGCGTGAGGGACCTTAAGTAAAGATTCTTTTACTTATTGTATTTATGCCGAAGAAAAGATGAATATATTCTTTTCTTCGGCTTTTTCATCTATAACTTGTATATATGAACGGTTTATTATCCGTCATTTGTGAATAATACAATAGCTTTATAATTTGACGGGAAGAGATGAAAACTACTAAAAGTGTTGGATAATATGTTTACTTATATACTATTGGAATCTAAAGACTGTATATTCAAGGCAGACCTTAAATGTGATCCCGAAACACTTTATCAAATCGGCTATCCATGCAAACACTAAGATCGGTGGTGACAAACTTTCCCTTGTGATACAAGCTGAATATGGTTGCCGGAGTTGGGGCAGCTTTTGCTTCTTCCATTGTTGTAAGTTTGATTATCTTTAATGAAAGATTCCTTTTTAGAACTGTTTCTTGCAATGAATTTTGAATATGATATTCGGTAAACGGACAACGATTGGAATAATAGACAACGATATCTTCTTTATCGGGACATTCTCCACTTAAAGTTGCTTTATTGAATGACGGGTTTTCTGCATCCGGATTTAATTTCAGTGCAAGCAGGCTGAACCCATAAGGGAGTGTTTGAACTGTTTCGAAGCCTTGCCCGATAAGCCATTTCCCATCACTCATGAAATGAAATTTCTTTGTCCCCACTACAGTTGCCAAACCGTCTTTTCTCTGCCGCTTTGCATCGTCAATTGCTGTTTGAAGCAATGCTTTTGCATAACCTTTTCCTTTGAATTGTCCCGATACCCAAAGACAATTTATCATCAGGTAATTGGGGGCATTGACAGGAACCCATGCTTTTTCGGCAGGTACATATTCGATAAAAACTTTGGCGCGTTCGTCCAAGCGCCTGAATATATATCCGTTATCAAACTCATTTTTCAGCCATTCTTTTTTCAACATGTAGCTGTCTTTGCATTTTTTATCGGAAAAGGCACAGCAAATATGTTCCTTTTCAATATTTTCCTTGTTTAGGGTGATAAATTTTGTCTCCATATGATTGAATTGTTCTTTTTTACTGTGCCTGCCATGCAACATTTTAATTCATTTTCAGTTCCAAAGATACTTCTTTTAATTGTTCTATTATATCCCAGTCAAACCGTTTCCGTATTTCTTTGGCAGGCGTACCACCTACAATCGTATAAAGGGGAACATTTTTTGTGACAACGGCACGGGCGGCTATGATTGCCCCGTCCCCTATATGGACTCCTGCCATAATTACAGCTCAAAGAGCAACGGGTTCGAGACGAAATCATTATAAATCGTATAATCTCCAATTTCAATTTGAGGGTCTTTTACTACTGCATTCAGGTAAACCGTTTGTTTATCACCTGTACGTGGATATATTTTTGTCATCATAACTTTTGCATTGTTCAACTGTATAATAGAATGGTACAGCACACTGTCGGGAAACAGTGTGCTATCTCATAAATCCATAAATAAAAGGATATAAAACCTCCGTGGCAAATAATCGTTATTTGTCAAATAGCTGAATAACTCTATCGGGAAAGGTTATTCATTGAGCGTAGCTATATACAGAGTTGAGATTTCATTTGTTGAACAATACAGGTTTACTCATGTTTTACCGGTAATTGAATTTCTGTCAGCCATTCATCTACCGATTCTTTGTTCCAGATACCATCGATGTAGCAGAAACGGGGTCGCTTGCTTACTTCATAGCCGTTTGCTTCTGCATAGGCATATAGTTCGGCAAAAGTTTCCGGCATTTTATCGTAGGCCCCGTAATGATTGATACAAAGAGCTACGGGAACTTCCGGCAGTTCTTTGAATTTTATCAGTTCAGAGTCTTCCTTGCGCTCTGCTACCGCTTCAAAATATTCGATGTCGATATCGACACCATACTCATCATTATATTCTACCGTGAAACAATATTCAGGAGCAGGACACTCGCAACCTAAACGGTGCATTTCCGGACCGATGATATTGGGGCAGAGGTGGAATAGTTCCTGATATGACTCTATTTTACGACGGTGCGTAGCAAAAATTCTTGACGGAAGCGATTTTTCAAATACTTTTTCCATAATGTTTTCTTGTTTTTGGAGCAGGGTTTCCAGCTTTGCCAGTTCGGTTTGTCGCCACATCAAATGTGCCATATCATTCTTGCAACGTTCGACTTTTTCCTTTATTTGTTCGGTGTCGGGGCATTCTTTGCCTTCTTCGAACAATTCGGTAATTTCCTCAAGGCTAAATCCTAACTGTTTCAGATAGACAATCCGGTTCATCCGCCGAAGCTGGCTGATATCGTAATACCGATAGCCGGTCCACTCATCCACTTCGATAGGGATCAGTAGCCCTATCTCCTCATAATGACGGAGTGTTTTGACTGTCACCTGACAAAGTTTGGAAAATTCTCCGATTTTAAATTTCATTTTACTTTTCATAAACTCCTGCGCAGTTGGTTTATGATGCAAAGATAAATCCTGCCCTAAGGTACGAGTCAAGAGATTTCATAAAAAAAATAGAATTTGGGCGTCGTCCTATATTCATCTTTTCAGCTATCAGTCGGGCAGACAAGACTTTGTCCCTTTTTTCCAGCAAGCGGAGTTCGCAAAGCTCGCGGGATAACCAAGCACAGCAATTAGGCTTATTGCCCCATTAACTGTCACCTGTCACTTGTCACCTGTCACCTGTTACTTGTCACCTGAATCACGGTATCCACTCCAAAACTCCCGTTACCGGATGTGCTTCCCTCCATGCCTTAAATTCCGCATAGTCGCGTACACCATCCTGAAGAACTGCCTGATAATATTCAACTCCCATAATCTTTTCCGTTTCAGGCGTTTCATATTTAAGTTGGAGGATTGTATTTCTTGTCTCTTCGGTTAGCACTGCGGAAATACGTTCCGCCACATGTTCAAAATACCCGTCATACCGGGAGCCTTTCCGGATATGTATCATATCCATTTGCCAGAGTTCGCCTTCTGCATCCTGATACCAGGCATGCCATTCCACGCAAGCCTCGATGGTGTGGAGCAGATTGGTGCATTCTATCTTCTTGATGGATGTATTTTCCGCCAGCTTGGCCATTGCCTGAAAGCTATCCGCCAGCGTAAGGGGAGAGGAATAAATATGAAAATCGATGTCCCGGTGTTTCATCAACAGTCCGGTCTTTAACGAACCCACCAGATTGATTTCAGCCCCGACGGATTGCCAGATATTTATTATATCTGTCCGGCGGATCACTTCCCATGCTTTTTCCTGGTTCCTTTTTGCTAATTCAATTATTTGCTGCATACGTCTTGTTTTAGGCTGCAAAAATAATATTCAGTTGACAGTTGACAAGTGACAGTTGACAGTTATTTCGGCTTTCAGCCGATTTGTATACCGAGCGCGAAGCCCAACTGTCAACTGTCACCTGTCAATTGTCACCTGATTCACAGTTCCGTCGGTTTGTCGCCGTCACTTTCCCCGTTGCCTCCTCCGGCATCCGGATTGGGTCGATTGCTGTTGCCGCCATCGGTTTTGCCGCCTTTGCCTTTTCCATGACGGAGGGAGACGGAAACGCGGAATTCGTCTATCATGGCGTTCCACCAGGTGAAAAGTTCCAGATATTTGCTGTCGCCGTTCACCAGCGCAAGTGCGTTCAAGGCTTCAACCAGCGCATCGTAGGCGGCATCGAATGCGGGGCGGGTTTCCGTTGATTTCTGCGGGGTGTTGCGCTGGCCGGACTCTATGCGGCGTGCATCAGACAGGGCGGCGCATTCGGCGTTTGCTTTTTTGAGTTCGTCTACCCACGCGGTTAGGCCGAGGGTGGCGAAGTCCGCTTTCATAGCATCCGATTCGGCTGCCTGAATGAAGTTTTCTGTCATACCTGTCTGGTCGTTGAAGGTGAGGCGGGTGGTGTTTTTATACATGTTTACCAGTGGAATCAAATGTTCAGCAGCCGTTTGCTTGTCCGCATCGAAATGGTTGGTGAAGGTACGTATCTGGTCGAGGATGGCGGTTTGCAGGGAGTCTCGTTTTTTGTCGGCTGCTTCCATTTCGGCGGTCAGTACGCTTTTGGTGAGTTTTACGAGGCTGTCGTCGTAAGCCTGCAATGCCTTTTGAAAGTTTTCAAAAGGGGCGGTTACGCCTAAAGCGGAGGCGCCTGCTGTTTGGATTTGCTGTTCGATGGCACGTCCTGCCGCCAACCATTCGTTGTTTCGTAACCTTGATTTGTTAATCGTTTGAATTTTTGCCATGTGAATCATGTTTTAAGTGGATATTTAATAAAAGAAATAGTTCCGCTTGCGAGCGAAAGCAGGATACAGCACTGTTTGAT